>NZ_JAAAMT010000002.1 GCF_009905435.1 Pseudomonas sp. R5(2019) | reverse complement strand
GCCGCGATGGGCTGCGCAGCAGCCCCGGCGATCCTGAAATCACCCGCACTCGCTGGCTGAGTCGCAGATCTTACTGGCCTCAGGGGCTGCTGCGCAGCCCATCGCGGCCAGGTCCGCTCCTACAAGGGTTGCGTCGTTCTATTCCTTAACTGACCGGCATTGGGCCAGCCGGCCTCTTTTTTTCGCCCGTTTTTCACCTCTGGAGCAATTGCCGGGAACGAAGAGCCGTTGCGCGAGGTCAAGCGTGTGTAAGGCGCTATCTCTTTCGCTTCGTGTCCTTCTGCCTGAGGAGGTACCAATGAAAAACTGGGATATTTCGTTTGTTGATCAGAAAGGTGAGTCCAGACATTTGCCGCTGGTTTCTGAACAACGCCCTACGGTGGAGGAGGCTGCCCGGCTGATTCGTTCCAGTCTGTTTCCTGTTATCGGTGATGTCGATCTCAATGATTTTCAGGACCGCGTGCCGTCCCCGACCGCCAAATGGCTCAAGGAACAGAACGGCGTGGAAATCACCGAAATCACTGAAGTCCCCTGAAGTCGTCAAGCGACCTGTTCCAGAGCCTCTGGTACAGGCGCTGGCTTCGCGCTAATCTGCAAACGGGATCGACGAATTGTTCGCCACGGTCTCGAGTCTTGTCAGCTCCATGCTTGTTCCTGTAGTCAGCCTGCGCGCCTGCCGTGCACGTCAGGTTGTGGAAACACTGAAAGTCTATCCATCAGTTTGAGGAGGACGATTCATGAGCACAGAAGACATCAGCAGCAGCGTGCTGCGCCGCATGAAAGAAGGCGGTTTCGACTTCGCCCGCATTCATCCAATCGAGTTCTACGCCGTCTTCCCGGATGAGGAGTTGGCGCGCACGGCTGCGGGCAAGTTTCGCGGTGAGTCGTTGAGCGCTCAGGTCAGCAAACGCGATGATGGTGCCTGGCACCTGGAGTTGAGCAAAGTGATGTACGCCACCTATGGCGGCATTGGTGAGTTTGAACACGACTTCGAGGCGGTCATTGAGCCCCTCGGTGGAGAAATCGAAGGGTGGGGCGTAAAACAGGAGGTCAGACGCCCACAGGCTTGAACCGGTTCACAAGGCGCTACGGCCAACCTCAGGTTGGCCGTAGCGTTTTTCCATAATAAAAAAGACCACCCGGGCTGCACCTTCGTGGTGCGATGTCGCCAGGTTATTCCGCCAACTGATTGATCTTGAAGCGTATATACCGATGGCGTGGGTCTTGCCATGGCCCAGGATGTCCGGGAGACAAGGAGTACGGCATGATCCGCACCGGTTTCGATGAAATGTATGCTGCTGACGGTTCAGTCCGCCCGCACTATCGCGCCTTTGCCCAGTGGCTTGGACAAACGCCCCCGGAATTGTTGACCCAGCGACGGCGAGAGGCAGAGCTGCTGTTCCACCGCGCGGGCATCACCTTTACGTTATATGGCGACGAACAAGGTACTGAACGTCTGATTCCGTTCGACATCATTCCCCGCAGCATCACTGGCAGTGAATGGCGCACCATCGAGCGTGGTTGCATCCAGCGGGTGCAGGCGCTCAACCTGTTTCTGGCCGATATCTATCACGACCAGCGGATCCTCAAGGCCGGCATCGTGCCCGCCGAGCAGGTGCTGGCCAACGAACAATACCAACTGGCGATGCAAGGCCTGAACCTGCACCGCGACCTGTACTCGCATATTTCCGGGATAGACCTGGTGCGTGATGGCGATGGCACCTGGTATGTGCTTGAAGACAATCTGCGCACCCCCAGCGGCGTGAGCTACATGCTCGAAGACCGCAAGATGATGATGCGCCTGTTCCCCGAGCTGTTTGCCGCCCAACGGGTCGCGCCCATCGATCACTACCCCAATCTGCTGCTCGATACCCTCAAAAGCGCCAGCGAGATAGATAACCCCAACGTGGTAGTGCTGACGCCCGGTCGCTTCAACAGTGCCTTTTTCGAGCATGCCTTCCTCGCCCGGGAGATGGGCGTGGAGTTGGTCGAGGGCGCGGATCTGTTTGTGCGCGATGACCGGGTGTTCATGCGCACCACCTCCGGCCCACAGGCGGTGGATGTGATCTACCGGCGCCTGGACGATGCCTTCCTCGACCCGCTGGCGTTCAACCCCGAGTCGATGCTGGGCGTGCCCGGCCTGCTCGCGGCCTATCGCTCCGGTAACGTGGTGCTGGCCAACGCCATCGGTACCGGTGTAGCGGACGACAAGTCCATCTACCCCTACGTCACCGAAATGATCCGTTTTTACCTGGACGAAGAGCCGATCCTGCAGAACGTGCCGACCTGGCAGTGCCGCAAGCCTGACGAAATGTCTCACGTGCTGGCGCACCTGCCCGAGCTGGTGGTCAAGGAAACCCAGGGCTCGGGCGGCTACGGCATGCTCGTCGGGCCGGCTTCCACCGCTGCGCAAATCGAAGCCTTTGCCGAGCGAATCAAGGCGCGGCCGCAGGATTACATTGCCCAACCGACCCTGAGCCTTTCCACTTGCCCGACCTTCGTCGAGCAGGGCATCGCCCCGCGCCATATCGACCTGCGCCCCTTTGTACTGTCGGGCAGCGAAACCCGTCTGGTACCTGGTGGCTTGACCCGCGTGGCCCTGCGTGAAGGCTCGCTGGTGGTCAATTCATCCCAGGGTGGCGGGACCAAGGACACCTGGGTGGTCGAGGAATGAGGAACAACTGCCAATGCTAAGTAGAACGGCCTCGGACCTGTACTGGATGTCGCGTTATCTGGACCGGGCGGAAAACCTCGCGCGGATGCTCGTCTGCGCTACACCGCCATCGACGAAATTCTCGATGAAGGCCTGCATGCCTGGCTGACTGGAATGATCCCGCTGGTTGGCCAGCTGGGCGATGCAATTCATGGCGCGTATTTGGAGGTTGTATGAGACTGACGATAAATCATGAAACGGCCTACAGCTATGAAGACACCGTACGCGCAAGCATTCAGTACCTTCGCCTGACCCCTCACGACAGCCAGCGCCAGCAGATTCTCAGCTGGCAGCTGGACCTGCCGCGCTCGGTGCGGGCGCAGTTGGACCCGTTCGGCAATATCCTCCACGTGCTGACCCTCGATGAGCCCCATGACAGTGTGGTCATCCACGCGCGCGGACTGGTGGAGATCGATGAGCAGCGCGAGGCCGAGCCAGAGTCCCGTTCGGCGTTGCCGTTCTTGCGCTTCACCCGTCTGACCGAGGCCGACCAGCTCCTGCGCAGCTTTGCCAGCAAACACTGCCGCAAGCGCCGGGATCGCACGGCGCTGATCGACCTGATGCAGGCGCTGCACCAGCACATTGTCTTCAGCCCCGGTGCGACTCAGCTCGATACCAGTGCCGCGCAAGCCTTTGCCGGCAAGGCCGGGGTCTGTCAGGACCACACCCACACGTTTCTGGCCTGCGCCCGTAGTCTCGGGGTGCCGGCGCGATTTGTCTCGGGTTACCTGTTCAATGAAGGCAGCGAGGCCCTGAGCAGCCACGCCTGGGCCGAAGCGTGGCTGGATGACGCCTGGTACAGCTTCGATGTGACCAACCAGTTGGCCCGCCCGGAACGCCACCTCAAGTTGGCGGTCGGGCTGGATTACCTCGACGCCTGCCCGGTGCGGGGCATGCGCCATGGTGGCGGCTTCGAGCAGCTGCACGCCAAGGCGCGGGTCAACGGCCAGCAATAATTACGGTCTGCGCGCAGCCATGTGTTTGAGATAGCCGATCAACAGGTCCAGATCGGCATCCGGTAGTGCCTGGCGGTCGAACCCCGGCATTTTGGCCTGGGGCCATTGGCGCAGGCTCTGCGGGTCGCGAATGAAGTAGCGCAGGAAATCTCCGCTCAAATACTCCGTGGGGCTGTGCGGGATATTCAGATCCGGCCCCATCTGTGCATCGCCGGCGCCATTGAGACGATGGCAGGCCATGCAGTTTTTCTGGAACAGCGCAAACCCCTGGTTTATGGGGTCGTCAGCTGCCAACGTGGGGTCAGGGCGCATTTTCGGAAAGCGCTCCGCCACCGGTGCCAGGCGGCGGATGCTGGCCAGTCGGTAGGGCCATTGTTCCGCGCTGATATTGCCAGCCTGCGGGTCGGTCCAGACCAGATAGAAAGGCCCGGCACTGGCTTTGCTCAGGCCCAGCGCCGGCCAGGGGTGGGCCGGGTCTTCGATGGCCAGCCACGCCCGCGCCGGCCCGCTGTTGAGTAACGGCCCGGCGGGCATCTCGGCGGCGAAGCCGTCGGAGGCGACCCCTTGCAGGTGATCGTCCGGGCTGACGCCTTCGAGCAGCGCAGCCATCGGCACCGCGCGATAACGCATGGTTCGCTTGTAGGAAACGTCGTGATAAATGGTAAGCGTCTGGGCTTGCGGGTGTTTCAACAGCGCGCTGGTTTGCCAGGTCTTGTTTCCATGACCCAGGTCCAGCGTCAATTGAGCAGCCAATACCGGTGCGCCACAGAGGGCGGCAAGCAGGGCAAAACACAGACGCATGGGCCAGTCTCCATCAGGTCGAATGGACAGAGTGGCACACAAGCCGCGGGCTCGGTAGCCAACCGAGTCACGCTGCTGGCTTGTGAAATCATGCCGTTGATTAACCGAACAGCCGAGTAAGGTTCGGCAGGATCAACAACAGGGTCGTGGCAAAAACGATGAGTCCGGCCTGGCGTACTTTCGAATGTTTGAACATGGCTGACTGCCTTTCTTTTTGTTATTCCTGATGGCCGCCGCCTGTGAATAAAGCGGTGCGGCGTTGTAGCCTTGTTTCTTGTTCTGCCCGAAAGCGGGAGTGCATTCATCAAACGTGATGTTGCATGATTAACATTAGGGCTCGTGTCACTTCTTGTTTAGAACTATTTAGTATTTATATCCTCATCCTTCAAGACTAGTCGCTATGAGGCAAGCCAGTGGCGCATCCGCACGCCTTTGCTAGACACCTTGATGGAATGAGATCGTTACTCCTTGGCCGGCTCCCGTTCGTCAGACATTTTCAGCTTTTGTGACGGCCGCCACAGCGGGCAGGGCTTGCCTTGCTACCCTCAATCAGGGCAGGCTCTACGGGCACTTTCGCCTCCGTTGTGTCAGGTATTTTTATGTCGTTACGCATCTGCATCCTGGAAACCGATGTCCTGCGGCCAGAGCTGGTCGAGCAATATCAGGGCTATGGACGGATGTTCGAGCAACTGTTTGCCCGTCAGCCGATTGCCGCCGAGTTCAGCACCTACAACGTGATGAGTGGCGATTACCCGGCGGATGATTTGAAATTCGATGCCTACCTGGTCACCGGCAGCAAAGCCGACTCCTTTGGTAGCGACCCGTGGATTCAAACCCTCAAGACCTACTTGCTCAAGCGCTATGAGCTGGGCGACAAGCTGATCGGCGTCTGCTTCGGCCATCAATTGCTGGCCCTGCTGCTGGGCGGCAAGACCGAGCGCGCCATCCAGGGCTGGGGTGTGGGCACCCACCGTTACACCCTTGCCGAGCAAACCCCGTGGATGACACCCGCGGTCGAGGACCTGACGCTGCTGATCAGCCATCAGGACCAGGTCACTGCGCTGCCGGCAAATGCCACCGTGATTGCGTCCAGTGATTTCTGCCAGTACGCCGCCTATCACATCAACCATCAGGTGTTGTGCTTCCAGGGTCACCCGGAATTCATCCACGATTACTCACGAGCGCTGCTCGACCTGCGCCAGCAGCACCTGGGGGAACAGGTTTACCAGAAGGGGGTGGCAAGCCTCGATCAACAGCATCACGGCGTCACAGTGGCGGAGTGGATGATGCGCTTTGTCGCGCACAAGCCCGACGCCGCCACGTCTTGAGCCCCTACAGCCAGCCGGACCGTTTGAAGCTGGCATAGAGCCCGGTGCAGCCCAGGGCGATGGTACCCAGGACGGCAAAGTAGCCGTAATGCCAGCTCAGCTCCGGCATGTTCTCGAAGTTCATGCCGTAGATACCCGCGACGGCAGTGGGGAAGGCCAGGATCGCAGCCCAGGCGGCGAACTTGCGCTGCACGATGCTTTGCCGCGAGGCTTCCAGCAGCAGGCCGATCTCGATGGTCTGGCTGGCGATGTCGCGAATCGTCGCCAGGTCCTCCATTTGCCGGGTAACGTGAATTTCCACGTCGCGAAAGTAGGGGCGCATGTTCTTGTCGATAAAAGGAAAGCTCAGGCGCTGCAGCTCTTCGCTGATCTCCACCATCGGCGCCACGTAACGGCGCAGGCGCAAGATGTCGCGGCGCAGGCTATGGATGCGCTGGATATCTACTTCTTTCAGGGCGCCGCCCAGGACGCCTGCCTCCAGCTGCTCGATCTCACCATGGATGGCTTCGCTGACCGGTTGGTAGTTTTCCGTGACGAAGTCGAGCAGGGCGTAAAGCACGAAGTCTTCGCCATGCTCCAGCAGCAACGGCCGTGCCTCGCAGCGTTGGCGCACCAGTGAATAGGAAGCGGAATAGCCATTGCGGCAGGTAATGACGTAGCCTTTGCCGGCAAAGATGTGTGTCTCGATGAACTCCAACTGGCCTTCGCGACGCACTGGCGAGTAGGTGACGATAAACAGCGCATCACCGAAGGTTTCCAGCTTCGGTCGGCTGTGTTTTTCCAGGGCGTCTTCAATGGCCAGTTCATGAAGGTTGAACTGGCTCTGCAGGTTCGCCAGTTCCTGGGCGTTGGGCTCTTCCAGCCCGATCCAGACAAAGTGGCCAGGCTTGCGAGCCCACTGGCTGCCTTCATCGACACTGATATTGGTAACTTTTTTACCGGCGCTGTACACAGCGGCAGCAACGACTCGACCCATGGTTGTTCGCTTTTTCAAGTGGCAGTGACAAGCATGTTAGCTTGGCCTGTCACTTGAGAGTGGGCAAGGTCGCCAGGGTTCAGCCCCGGTTCAGCTCCCGTTCCATGCTGTCGATGCAGTGCTGCATCTGTTCACGGCACTGTTCGATCAGCGCTGGCATGTCCTGCTGAGTCAGGCCGGCCGTAGGGATCGGTGCGAGCGAGCGGATGATGACCCGCTCGCGCTTGCAACGATTGAGATTCAGACGCTGGGCATAGGGGCTGACGCACACCGGCACGATCGGCACGCCAGCTTCGATCGCCATTTGAAATGCGCCTTTTTTGAATGGCATCAACTGCGTCTGCGGGTTGCGCGTGCCCTCGGGGAAGACCCAGATCGAGGTGGCATTATTTTGCAGGGTGCGGGTGGTGGTCAGCATCGCCTTGCGGGCCTGATGCGCATTGCCGCGTTCAATCAGGATATTACCGCCCAGCCAGAACAGCTGGCCGAACAGCGGCACCCACTTCAGGCTTTTCTTGCCGATGCAGACAGTGCGCCGTGGCACCACCTTGCCGAGTACGAACAGGTCATAGTTGGATTGATGGTTGGCGATGATCACGCAGCCTGGTGGCTGGTCGAACAGCGGGCCGACTTCGGCCTCGATGCGCACCGGCATGATCCAGCAAAAGGGCCAGCCGTAAAGCCGCGCATAGAGACGGCTGTTGTCGGGATTGAAGGGGCGGCACAGCCCGACCAGCACGCCCAGCACGCCAGCCACCAGGAAATGCAGACCCAGTAGCAGCATGCGGATGACAAAAAGCATTGGAGCGCCCCACCTTTGAGAAAGGCGGCGAGTGTACGGACGTGCACAGGCTTGGGCAAATACCGATGGGCCTACCTATATTTGATTCAGCGCGATCCGGATGCCCATCGCAGGCAAGCCTTGATGCCGAGGATTGAACGACACCGCTCTGGTAGGAGCCGGGCTTGCCCGCGAATGAGGGCACCGCGGTTTTTCAGTGGTTGCGCGTCATCGTTCATCGCAGCGGTTCGGCGCTCCGACAAGCCTTGCTCCTACACAGCCGTTGACCGATCAGGTCAGGTGTTCCTGATCCCGAATAATCGCTTCATCCAAAGTCTCCAACAGCGCCTTGCGCACCTTGAGTTTGGTGTTCTTGTGCGCCGTCATGTTGATCTTCTTCAGTTGCCGGGCCGCTGCCAGGGCTTCATCGCGCAGCTGTTCGGCACTCACGACCTTGTCGAGGAAGCCTGCATCCACGGCGCTCTTGGGATCAAACATCTCGGCATTGATGACCGAGCGGTGGAAGGCCGAGCGGCGCAGGCGGTCACGGGCCAGTTCGATGCCGGCGTAGTGCATGGTCATGCCGATCTGCACTTCATTCAAGCCAATGCTGAACGGGCCGTCGACACCAATGCGGTAGTCGGCGGACAGCAGCAGGAACGCGCCCTTGGCCACTGCGTGCCCCGGGCAGGCGACGATCACCGGGAAGGGGTGGGACAGCAGGCGCCGTGCCAGGGTGGAACCGGCGGTGACCAGGCTGACCGCTTGCTGCGGGCCCGAGGTCATCACTTTAAGGTCGTAGCCGCCAGACAACATGCCGGGCGTGCCGGTGATGATGACCACGGCGCGATCCTGTTCGGCGCGATCAAGTGCAGCATTAAAGGCGGCGATGACGTCCGGGGAGATCGCATTGACCTTACCGTTGCTCAGGGTCAGGGTCGCGATACCGTCTTCCAGTTGGTAGGCAATCAGCTCGCTCATGACAGGTTCCTTGAATTGAAGTGCAGCAGACGTTACCCAGCGCCCGGGCCAAGGTAAAGCGCCGTGACTGACTGGGCAGTCAGCCTCGGTGCCTGCCAGCCACGGGATTAAAGGGGAGGGGCATTGTGCAGTGCCGAAGACCAATAGAGATTGGCAACTTTGCCGTGGACGCTGCAGCTGATTGTCTGTTTTTTGATCATGCGGCTTAAGCACATGAAAATTCTGAAAAAAACCTTTGCCATCAGAAGAGCTTTCGACTACATTAGCGCGCCTCGACAGACTGAACAGTTTGAAGAGAAACGGTGAAGTGTCCGAGTGGCTGAAGGAGCACGCCTGGAAAGTGTGTATACAGGAAACTGTATCAAGGGTTCGAATCCCTTCTTCACCGCCACATTTAAACGAAAAAGCCCTGATTATTCAGGGCTTTTTCGTTTCTGCGTTTCTTAAAAAAATCCCAGCCCATACCCCGGATGGCTCGGTGTTTGCGACCAAAGGCTAATTTTTCCGACCGTTTCTAAGCGGTCTAGTCCAGCAGTGGCTGGTTACAGAGATCGACTGGATTCAGAAGCGCTCTCAACCAGCCAATCAATCAAAACCTGCAGCCGCTTTGGCATCGGATCATGGTGCGGGTGTACCAAGTAGTAGCCATAGTTTGGCGTGTCGACAAAGTCCCCGAATGGTAGGACTAATTCTCCACGCGTAATGCGCTCGCGGACTAACTGCTCGCGACCCATGGCAAGGCCGGCGTGGTTCAAAGACGCTATGGTGCACAAGTCTGAACGGTCGAATGTCAGGAAGCGCCTCGGAAGATTGATGCCAGATCCAGCGGAGTCGGCCCATAGCTGCCACTCAGCATCAAACGCAGCGTTATCCCAGGCGGCGATATCATGTAACGCAGTGCACCTGCTCAACTGGCTTGTGTCGCCAGTGAGCTTGTTTGTCTCGGCGTACAGAGGAGAGCAGACAGGGGCTATCCGTTCACTCATCAGATGGATGCTGGCCAGGCCTGGATGGTTGCCGTCCGAGTAACACAGGACGAGATCAATTTTGCGTGTCCGATAGTCGATGCTCTCATTCCCGACCCGGATGTCTAATTGGATATCCGGATACCGAGAGGTGAACTTTGCGAGTCGTGGTATCACCCAGCATTGAGCAACAGAAGGTCGAACGTAGAACGTCAGTTGACCAGCAATTTCAGCATGGGATCGTTCCTGAACTGCTTCCGATAGTTCGTCCATCGTTCGCTGCATTATCGAGAAGAGGCGTTCACCGTCTTCCGTGAGGCTAACTTTTCGAGGCATGCGGTGAAACAGCTTGAGGGACAGATCTTCCTCGAGGCGGTTGATCCGGTGGCTCACCGCGCTTGCCGTAAGACACAGCTCATCTGCCGCGCGACTGAAGCTCATGTGGCGTGCTGCGACCAAAAAGACATGTAAACTGCCCAGATGAGAGCCATTGAGCTTCAGGGCGGCGACGCCGCTTAGCTTGTTCATCAATACAATCCTTCTGGGCAATTTGCGCTCAGGAGCCGAAGTTACGAGCGAGCTTGCAGGCTGCGTCCTTTGGCGAGGTAGGCGTTGAACTCATCGGCTGGAACCATACTGCCGCCGGTTCCCCACACGAGGTGGGTTGCATTCTGGAGCTGTTCTGGCGTGAAGCCCATACGCTCCAGGTACTCGGGCGACTGTAACACCCGCACCATGCCAGAAACCCCTGCAAGCGCTGAGGGCTCGAGTTTCACCTTGTCCTGTTCGTAGGCCACCACCATGAGACGGTAGAGCTCTTCGTCAGTGACTGTGTAATAGCCGTCAATTAGCCTCTGCATTGCTTTGCCAACAAAACCGGATGGCCGTCCGACAGCCAGGCCGTCAGCTGCGGTCACATTATCAATGCCGAAGTCTTGCACGCTAGTTTCATCGTGCAGGCCGGTGTACACGCCCAGCAACATGCACGGAGAATGAGTGGGCTCCGCGAAAATGCAGTGAACAGCATCACCGAATACCAGCTTCAGGCCAAACGCTACACCACCTGGGCCACCTCCAACTCCGCACGGAAGGTAGACGAACAAGGGATTGTCCGCACTGACCTGAATGCCGGCTTTATCGAACTGACGAGCCAAACGCTCGGCAGCTACGGCGTATCCCAGGAACAGGTGAGGAGAGTTTTCATCGTCAACGAAGTAGCAGGTTGGATCGGAGGCTGCTTGCAGGCGGCCTTGCTCAACGGCAACGCTGTAATCCGACTTGTGCTCAACGACGGTCACGCCGTTGGCTCGAAGCTTGTCCTTCTTCCACTGCCTGGCGTCCGATGACATATGGACGCTCACCTGGAAGCCCAGCTTGGCGCTCATAATACCAATCGACAAACCGAGGTTCCCGGTGGAGCCCACTGCGATCTTGTATTGGCTGAAGAAAGCCCGAGCTTCGTCGCTAGCGAGCTTAGCGTAGTCGTCTGTAAGCGTGATCAACCCTGCCTCCAGGGCCAGGTCTTCGGCACGCTTCAACACTTCGTGAATGCCACCTCTTGCCTTGATGGATCCGGAAATGGGCAGATCGTTATCCGCTTTCAGCCACATGGCCCCCACATTTGTGAGTGAGGCTTCGTCGATGAGTAGCTGCCGGATCTTTTCCAGCGGGGCGATGTGCGATTCGATAATTCCACCGGTTACAGCCGTGTCAGGAAATACCGTGGCGAGGTACGGAGCAAATCGCGCAAGCCGGGCACTCGCAGCACTCACGTCCTCAGCAGTCAGCCCTACATCAGCCAGAGCTTCTGAAGTCTTGGCGATACCTGGGTTGAACCAGCTGGTTTCTTTCAAGGAGACAAGGTCGGCAATGAGCGGATGGCTTTGTTTCCAAGCTTCGATAGTTTTTCCGTGAATCATAATTTCACCTGTAAAGCGGTATTCGAAGATTTAATCAAACGATTTTCGAAAGTAGGAGGGTGAGGCACAAGGCTACAACCGAGGCCAAAACCGTGGCGGCAGTAAACTTCTTCAAAGCGTCTGAGAGGGAGAGGCCCAAATACTCTTTTACCACCCAGAAGGCGGAGTCCGTGATGTGCGTCCATCCGATAGCCCCGGCTCCAATAGCAACCACGAGGATCTCACGGTTGTATTCTGGATGCTGTCCGAGGATAGGCAGCACCATGCCGGCAGCACTGATCATTGCTACGGTCGCGGATCCAACAGCAAAGTGCATGATGCCGGCGATCAGCCAAGCAAGGATGATCGGGTTGAGCTGCGTTTGGTTGAGAACGTCGGCGAGTGTCTTGCCAATGCCGCTGCCCACAAGCATGTCGTTGAAAGCACCACCCGCGCCAATGATCAGAAGGATACCGGCCAGGGGAGGGAAGCAACGGTTGGTGAGATTTAGCAGTGCCGCCATATTCAGGCCCCGGCGAAGCCCCAGCGCCCAGTAGGCGAAGCACACCGACAGAGCCAGTGCGATCAGCGGATTGCCGAAGAAGGATACCCACTCGTAGAGCGCCGAGCCTTTCTCGAGCACGGTCACGGTCAGCGTTTTCCCGACCATCAACACCAGGGGCAGCAGTACGGTCGTTAGGGTGATCGCAAACCCCGGAATCTCTCGATCATCTGCATTGGCGGGAGCGCGAGCGGCCAGGAACGTCTCTTGAGACTCCGATGCCTCGCGCTTGCAAGCGAAACGAACCCAGATCGGGCCTGCGATGATCGCGGTAGGCAGACCAACAATGAGGCCGTACATGATGACGGTTCCGATATCCGCATTGAGCATACCGGTGATCGCCGTAGCGGCCGGATGAGGTGGAAGGATGCAGTGAACCACCATCAGCGATGTGGCCAGAGGCACGCCCAGGTACAGCATGCTGATCTTGGTTTGGCGTGCTACCACATAGATGAGTGGGATAAGAAGGACAAAGCCCACCTCGAAGAACACCGGGATACCTGCGATGAAACCCACGAGCATCATCGCCCACGAAGCGTTTCGCTCACCCAGGCGATTCAGCAATGTGGTTGCGATGCGCCTGGCCCCGCCGGACTCCTCCAGCAGCTTGCCCAGGATGCTGCCCAGGCCAATGATTCCGGCCAGGAAGCCCAGAGTGCTACCCATGCCCTTTTCGAAGGCGGCCACCATTGCGGTGGGAGCCATGCCAGTACCTATACCTACTACGAGGCTTGCTGCCATCAGGGCCAAAAAGGGGTGAACGCGGAGCTTACTGATCATTACGACGATGATGAGTATCGCAGCGCCCAGTACGATTAATGAGAATGTTGGTGTCATCTTGTTAGTTTCTCTATCGCTAATCGCTTCCGTGCGAGTTTTTGTTGGTTGCTTCCTCCGATTAGATTTCAGCTTCGTGAAATTCACAAATGATTGCTCTTCACATCATGGATGAATACAGGTCATCCATGATGTGAGAAAAGGCTGAAGGGTAGCTGAGCTATAACAAGTTTTTAAAACAAGGTTTTGATGAAAAGAACTATGCGTTAAGGGAAATTGCATCCGCTTAAAACCATCAATTGCTCGGCAACGTCATTCGTTACCACGTCGATGCGCAAGGTTGTTCGTTGATGGTCGATCTGCTCAATCGCAGTTGGATACTGCAAAACCTCTGTAAGCGCCTCATTAAGCCCACCTGCCAAACGATGGGCTTAATGCTTAACCGGTTTTACGCGGTAGCGATGCCGATAGCGCCTCGCAAATCAGGGGTTTTGTATTTTCACGCCATGGCGTTTCCAGTTGTTGGCCATTTTCGAGTAGGTCTTGCTGTCGGTAATCGCCATCAGCTTGCGGCCATCCTTGAAGGTGGCGACAAAGGTCACTTCTTCCTCCTTGCCGCCCAGCCACAAACCGGCGAGCAAACCAATCGGCCCTGCCACCAGTGCGCCGGCCATGCCCCAGCCAATGGCGCCGCGCAGGCTTTTATTGATTTCCTGGTTGGCGATCTTGATGTCTTTGATGCGTGTCAGCGAAATGGTTTCCCCGGGGTAAGGGCTGCGGGCGGTCTTGAGTGTGAGCGAACCATTGCAGTATTCGCCTTCACCTTGCAAGAAGTCACCCGACTGAACGGAGAGCCTTGTCATGGGATTCCCTGAATGAGTTGGAGAAATGACTCTTACTGATGATCCTGTTATCGCTGGACGTCAACGTATAGGCGACGGGATGTAAGAGTAGGTCATTTCCTACGAGATGCAGGGGCTGAACCTACGAGTGCAGCACGCCATCTGGACAAAACCTCGATCAAGCCGGGAAGCCGTTATAGAACCTCGACAATCTCATGGTGCTGCACCACGCCAGCCACCGTGATCTGCACCTCATCCCCTTCGAATTTACCCAGCAGGCCCTGGCCCAGGGGTGAGCGCGAGGTGATGACGGTGATCAAATCCGAGCCCAGCTGAATCTTCAACCCTGCCGCATCCGGGCCCAGGAACAGGTACTGGTGCTGGCCGTTCTCGGCCAGCAAGGTCACCAGGGCGCTGACTTCGATGCCCTGTGTCTCGTCATAATCGCGCAGGATCAGGTTCTGGTAGTGAACCAGCGACTGACGGATCTCTTCCATGCGTCGGGCCTGGCCGGTGGCCAGGTAGGAAGCTTCCAGGCCGAGAGTGTCGTATTTGTTCTCGGCGATGTTCTCTTCGGCGGTGGCGGCTTCATAGGCGGTTTGAGCCGCGCGCTGGGCAATGTCCAGATCAATCACCAGCTTGTCGATGATCAACTGCAGCAGCTGTGGTTTATCCCGCTCACTCACAGAATTTACTGACATTCGCTTGGCTCTTTTCGGTCGGTGCGGTGCGATTCTGCTGAAGCCAGAACTGGCACTTGGGGTTGGAAAGGTTACGCTCGTTGGAGAGCGCCTGTTGATTGGCTTGCTGCTGCGCCTGCTTGTTCAGGTTTTGCTGATACTGCTCGAACATCGGGCTTGGCGGTGCCGGCTGGGCGATTGCAGGAGGCTCCTGCGGCGCACTGGCTTGGCCTATGGGCAAGGGCGCGGCA
Organism: Pseudomonas sp. R5(2019); assembly: GCF_009905435.1. Classification (GTDB taxonomy): domain Bacteria; phylum Pseudomonadota; class Gammaproteobacteria; order Pseudomonadales; family Pseudomonadaceae; genus Aquipseudomonas. Next base: position 260,985 of record NZ_JAAAMT010000002.1, on the reverse strand, counting down.
TTGAACAGCAGTTTGTAGGCCAGCCAGGCGGTGGCCACGATGGCGACGAAACCCAGCCAGATTCCCAGCGCAATGGAGCCGGTCAGGTGCAATGGATTAAGGGTGATGTACATCACACGACGACGTGGACGATAAGGCATGGCCGCCTCCTGGCTGCGCGATCAATCGGAAGGGGGGTGATTGTCGCACGATGCGCACCGTTTTTTATCGGCGCCAGGGCTTTTGTCGCGGTTCAATTAACCGGACAATTGGCGCTTTTTCGCAGTCGGTGGTGCCCCCAATGAAAGCCTCCTGGGATATTTTCTGCAGCGTCGTCGACAACTACGGCGATATCGGCGTGACCTGGCGGCTGGCACGGCAACTGGTGGCCGAGCATGGGTTTGCCGTGCGGCTATGGGTCGATGACCTGGGCGCGTTTGTCCGCCTTTGCCCCCAGGCCGACCCGCTGGCAGTTGAACAGCATCATCATGGCGTACAGGTGTGCCTGTGGGCCAGGGATTGGCGCCCGGCCGAGCCCGCTGACGTGGTGATCGGCGCCTTTGCCTGTCAGCTGCCCGCGGCATATGTCGACGCCATGGTCGAGCGTGCCAAGCGTGCCAAGCCGTCGCTGTGGTTGAACCTGGATTACCTGAGCGCCGAAGACTGGGTCTCTGGCTGCCATGGTTTGCCTTCGCCGCAGCCGAACGGCTTGCGCAAATTCTTTTTCTTCCCAGGCTTTCAAGCCGGCACTGGCGGGCTGTTGCGTGAAGCCGGGCTCTTGGTGGAGCGTGAGAAATTTCAGCAGGACAAGTCGGCACAACAGGCATTTCTTGCAGGCCTTGGCGTCTATCCCGCCGATGATGCCCGGTTGATCTCCCTGTTTGCCTATGAAAATCACTCGTTGGGTGGTTGGCTCCAGGCCCTGGCTGACGACACCCGCCCTAATCATGTGCTGGTGCCGGAAGGGCGGGTGCTGGGCGATGTTTGCAAGTGGCTTGAGGTTGACCGCGTGGCGGCCGGTGATGTCAAGGTTCGTGGCAACCTGACAGTGCAGATCCTGCCGTTTGTCAGCCAGCCGGAATATGACCACCTGCTGTGGTGTTGTGATTTCAACGCGGTGCGCGGGGAAGATTCCTTCGTGCGGGCGCAGTGGGCCGGTCGGCCGCTGCTATGGCACATCTATATCCAGGAAGAGTACGCCCACTGGGAAAAGCTCGAAGCCTTTCTGGAGCTCTATGTGCAAGGCCTTTCAGCGCCCGCGGCCCAGGCGCTGACCGCGTTGTGGCGGGCCTGGAACATGAATGGCGACATGGCGACAAGCTGGCGCCAGATGCTGGAACACTGGCCGGAACTGGCCGCGCATGCCCAACGCTGGTGCCGGCAACAGGCCACCCAGCCGGATCTCGCCATGGCGCTGGTACAGTTTTACCGAAATTGGATATGATACGCGGCCTAGATTTTTGTAAATCCATCCAAATTCGGATATTCGCAATGAAAACTGGTAAAGAGCTGAAACCCGGTACCGTGATCCGTCTGGAAAACGACCCATGGCTGGTTCAGAAAGCTGAGTTCACCAAATCGGGCCGTAACAGCGCGATCATGAAGACCAAGCTGAAAAACCTGCTGACCGGCTACAAGACTGAAATCGTCTACAGCGCCGATGACAAGCTGGACGACGTGATCCTGGACCGCAAAGAAGCGACTCTGTCCTTCATCAGCGGCGACAGCTACACGTTCATGGACACCACTGACTACACCATGTACGAGCTGAACGCTGAAGATATCGAAGCCGTTCTGCCGTTCGTTGAAGAAGGCATGACCGACGTCTGCGAAGCTGTATTCTTCGAAGATCGTCTGGTTTCCGTTGAACTGCCGACCACCATCGTTCGCCAGGTTGACTACACCGAAGGTTCCGCTCGCGGCGACACTTCGGGCAAGGTCATGAAGCCTGCCAAGCTGAAAAACGGCACCGAGCTGAGCGTTGCTGACTTCATCGAAATCGGCGACTGGATCGAGATCGACACCCGTGAAGGCGGCTCCTACAAAGGCCGCGCCAAGGTTTAAGCCCGATTGGCTTGGGGCTTTTGCGAAAAAGCTCCACCTTGCGTCAAAAAAATCCGGAACACTGCGAAGTGTTCCGGATTTTTTTTGGCTTCAGCAACGTAGGAGCCGGGCTTGCCCGCGAATGAGGACACCGTGGTTTTCCAGTGGTTGCGCGTCATCGTTCATCGCGGGCAAGCCCCAATGCCAGTCAGTTAAGGCGAGATCCATGTGGGAGCGGATTTATCCGCGAATGAAGGCACCGCGCAATGCCAGAAAAACCACGGTGTCTGGATTCGCGGATAAATCCGCTCCCACAGGTTTTCGGCGCTCCATTCCTTAACTGACTGGCATTGAGGCTTGCCTGCGATAGCGTCACCGCGGTCTACCAGATGCACCGCGGTTCGCGAGCAAGCTCTGCTACGCCCGAGTGGCAACGATGAACAACCTCGGGAAAGGCAGCAGTACCGTGCCGTCGGGCAAGGCCGGGTAGGCCAGCTCGATGGCGGCCAGGTAGCGCTCAAGAAATTCGGCTTTTTCAGATGCGTCCAGCGGCGCGAGATACGGCAGCACCGCCGTGCCCTTGAACCACTCCACCACCGCTTGCGCGCCACCGGCCAACGCATGGAAATAGGTAGTGCGCCAAACATCGACCGTGCGGCAATGCGGCTGCAACAGCTGGTAATAGAACTCGGCGCTGTGCCGGGCAGGGTGGCGGATGTGGCCGATCTTGCTGGCCCAGGGGCCATCGGCGGCTATGTCGCGCAATAGTCGGTGGGCAGGCTCTTCCAGGTTGTCGGGAGTCTGCACCGCCAGGCTGCCACCGGCGTTGAGTTGGCAGGCAAGCCTCGGGTAAAGCGTGGCGTGGTCGGGCACCCATTGCAGCGAGGCGTTGGCCAGAATCACATCGAAAGACGTCTCGGGATTCCAGCTGGCAATATCGGCCTGTTCAAAGCGGTGTCCGGGCAAGCGCTTGCGCGCAGCGGCAAGCATGTCTTCAGAGGCGTCGATGCCGATCACTTGGGCATCGGAAAAGCGTCGTGCCAGCACTTCGGTTGAATTGCCGGGGCCGCACCCCAGGTCAACCGCGGTGTTCACCCGCTGGGTGGGGATGGCCGCAACCAGGTCCATGACCGGGCGGGTGCGTTGCGTTTCAAACGTCGAGTACTGTTGTGCAGACCAGGTCATCGTGTGTCCTTGCGCTGTGGCTGACGAGCCCATGCGAGCCTACGCCGAGCCAGGGCGGCTGACAAATGCCACGATGACCGATCTTCATATCCGCACCGCAAGCGATCAGACGCTGATGTGCAGGCGTACATCGACGTTGCCACGGGTGGCGTTGGAGTAGGGGCAGACCAGGTGCGCGGCGTCAACCAGCGCCTTGGCGTCGGCCTGCTCCAGGCCCGGCAGGCTGATGCGCAGATCGATGTCCAGGCCAAAGCCACCTTCGATCTGGCCAATGCCGACTTCAGCGGTGATCGAGGTATCAGCCGGCAGCGTGACCTTTTTTTGCCCGGCGACGAATTTCAATGCACCGATAAAGCAGGCCGAGTAGCCGGCGGCAAACAGTTGTTCCGGATTGGTCGCGGCGCCACCGGCACCGCCCAGCTCTTTAGGTGTAGCCAGTTTGATGTCGAGGATGTTGTCGCTGGACACGGCGCGACCGTCGCGGCCACCGGTTGACGTCACGACTGCGGTATAGAGCGTTTTCATGAGGAGCCTCTTGAGTGTCGAAGGGGTGATAGCGCCAGGAACGGTGTGCGCTGATCGGGTGCGAACAAAATGTAGTTCGCAAATATTTAGTGCGCAAGATAAATGTTGAATACTGCCGATAAGCGGTCGACAGGCGAGGAGATTCCGGCCGTGCAGCCGGGCAGCGCACGGCAGGCGGGTGGGGAGTTACAAGTTGTCCTGCAGGTGACTGCGCAGTTCGATCAAGTCAGCCTGCAACTGGCGCAGACGCTCCAGCGGCTGGCCACTGGCGCTGAGGATGCAGTGGGGAATGCGCCTGGCTTGCTCGCGCAAGGCGCGCCCCTGATCGGTCAACTGCACAATCACTACACGTTCGTCTTCGCGGCTGCGGTTGCGGCTGAGCAGGCCCTCGGCCTCCAGACGTTTGAGCAGGGGCGTGAGCGAGCCCGGATCGGTCAACAGGCGAGTGCTGATTTCACCTACGGTCAAGCCGTCCTGTTCCCACAATACCAACATGGCCAGGTACTGCGGGTAGGTCAGACCCAGTTCCTGCAGCAAGGGTTTGTATGCTTTGGTCATCAGCAGCGAGGTGGAGTAGAGGGCGAAACACACCTGAGCGTCGAGCAGCAGATCGTCGTCACATGGGGCTTTGGTCTCGGAAGTCATGCCGATCCTTTGGTTCAACAGTGTCAATGAATTTAGCGTTCTGATCTTTAACGCGCCAGCTGTTCTGCGGCCCTCTGGTGCTCTGTGCGGTGATGCTTGCGTTTAAAGTTTGAAGCCTTCGGCAATGTGGTCGGCCAGGCATTCGGTCATTGGTGACTGGGTCGACGCATTGCGCAGCAGCATCACGCTGGCCATGGGCAACTGTGGCAGCCCTTCGGCCTCGCCCAGAATACGCAGGTCGGGTGTGATCAGGCTTTGCAATTGCGCGGTGACGGCAAGGCCGGCGCTGACCACCGCCATGATCGCCGCCAGGCTCGGGCTGGTATACGCCACCCGGTAGTCCTTGCCCAGTGCGTCCAGTGCATTGCACGCCCACAGCCTGCAAAAGCAATCGCTGTTGAACATCGCCAGCGGAATCGGGCTTTGTTCATGGGGGCTGAAGCCATTGGCCTGGGCCCAGACGAAGCGCTCGCTGCGCAATAACTGGCCAATCTCGCTGCCAGGTTCGCGGGTGACGATGGTCAGGTCCAAGTCCTGGCGCAGCATCAGTTGCCTGGAACTCTCGCAATGCACCTCCACTTGCACCAGCGGATACGCCTGGGCAAAGCGCGACAGAATCCCCGGTAGAAAGCGCATGGCGTAGTCATCCGGCGTACCAATGCGCACCAGCCCGACCATGTGCGGCTCGCGCAGCGTGTTGAACACTTCGCTGTGCAGTTTCAGGATACGCCGCGCATACCCGAGCAGCACTTGCCCTTCAGCGGTCAATCGAACCTGGCGGCCGTCTCGCTGGAACAGCTGGCGCTGCAGGATATCTTCCTCCAGGCGTTTCATTTGCATGCTGACCGCCGACTGGGTGCGGTTGACGACCTCTCCTGCGCGGGTAAAGCCGCCTTGGTCGGCGATGGCGACAAAAGTGCGCAGGATTTCGGAATCAATGGCCTGATACTGAGACATGCATCAATCTCCGAGATGTATGGCATAAGAAAGATTCGTTGGATTGATCTTAGCTCCGGCGGGAAACTTGAGCCATCCCAACTGGAGGGCGAAATGATGAAAGGTCAAAAAGGTTTCGTACTTATCCAAAGACATCCACTGGCAGGCATCTCGCTGGGGCACTGGTTCTCGCGCCTGACAACGCTTGTCGCCCGTTGGCACCAGCTGGCTCGCGAACGCGCCGAGCTGGCTCAACTGAGTGACAGCGCGCTCAAGGACATGGGCCTGAGCCGCGCCGATATCCTGGAGGAAACCGAGCGTCCCTTCTGGGACGATCCACTGAAGAAGTAACCGGCTGCAATACGCTAAGGTAGTGGGCAGCCACGCAAGGAGTCGCGCATGCCCACGCCGTTGTCCCTGTCAGACCTGCAAGCCCGCCGCCTGGTGTTGACGGCGCAAGGGTTCGGCGGTCGCAACGATGCACGGGCGGTCACCCGGGCGAAGGTCGGGCAGATGATCCGGCGGTTGGGGGTGCTGCAGATCGATTCTGTCAATGCGTTGGTTCGCTCGCACTATCTGCCGTTGTTTTCACGTTTGGGTGACTATCAACCCGCCTTGCTCGATCAGGTGGCGTGGGGTCCTTTGCGTCAACGCAAATTGTTCGAGTACTGGGGGCATGAGGCCTCGCTATTGCCGCTTGAGTTCTACCCCTTGCTGCACTGGCGCATGCAGCGGGCCAGGCAAGGGCAGGGGATCTACGAGCAGCTGGCACGGTTCGGGCGTGAACAGCAGGGCACCATTGCCCGGGTCTTGGCGGCGGTGACCGAGCACGGTGCGCTGGGGGCTGCAAGCTTGTCGACCCGCCAGGAGCGAGCCGGCCCCTGGTGGGACTGGAGCGCGGAAAAGCATGCGCTGGAATGGCTGTTTGCGGCAGGCGAAGTCACTGTGGCGGGCCGGCGCGGCTTCGAGCGACTTTACGATTTGCCCGAGCGGGTGATCCCTGCCGCGACGTTGGCGAGCCCCCTGCCTGATGAGGCGCAAGCCCAGCGAGCGTTACTGCTGCACGCCGCCAATGCCTTGGGCGTGGCCACTGAAAAAGACTTGCGTGACTACTTTCGCCTGACACCGGCCGACAGCCGCCAGCGCTTGGCGGAGTTGCTCGAAGAGGGGGTGTTGCAAGCCTGTCAGGTTGAAGGTTGGCAGCAGCCTGCCTATTGCAGCGTGACGCCGCGCGTGTTGCGCAAGAAACCGGTCAGTGCCCTGTTGTCCCCCTTCGATTCGCTGATCTGGGAGCGCAGCCGCACCGAGCGCTTGTTCGATTTTCACTACCGCCTGGAAATCTATACCCCAGCCCACAAGCGGGTCTACGGCTACTACGTGCTGCCGTTCCTGCACGACGAACGCATTGCGGCGCGCGTCGACCTGCGCGCGCAGCGAGCCCAGGGGCAGTTGGCGGTCCATGCGGTGCACGAAGAGGATCGCGGCCTGGATGATGCCGGCATGGCCGCGCTGGCCGAGAGCCTGCAGCGCATGGCGCGCTGGCTGGGGCTGGAACAAGTCCGGCTCAATTGCCCGCGCGCCAGCGCTTACCGATTACGGCAGGCGCTGGCGCAGCAGGAGTGAATCGCCTCAGCGCTTCACTTGCTTGAGGGTTTCGGCAATCAGGAAGGCCAGCTCCAGCGACTGGTCGGCGTTCATGCGTGGGTCGCAGTGGGTATGGTAGCGGTCCGAGAGCGCGTCCTCAGTGATCGGCCGAGCGCCGCCGATGCATTCGGTGACATTCTGGCCGGTCATCTCGATATGGATGCCGCCGGCGTAGCTGCCTTCAGCCTGGTGCACCTGGAAGAACTGCTTCACCTCACTGAGGATCTGCGCGAAGTCGCGGGTCTTGTAACCGCTGCTGGCCTTGATGGTGTTGCCGTGCATCGGGTCGGAACTCCAGAGCACCTTGCGCCCTTCGCGTTCGACGCTGCGGATCAGCCCGGGCAGGTGCTCGCCGACCTTGTTGGCGCCCATGCGCACGATCAGGTTCAGGCGGCCGGGATCGTTGTCCGGGTTAAGGATGTCGATCAGGCGAATCAGGTCTTCGGTGTTCATGCTTGGGCCAACCTTGACCCCGATCGGGTTGTGCACCCCGCGCAGAAACTCGACATGGGCGCCGTCGAGCTGGCGCGTCCGGTCGCCGATCCAGAGCATGTGCGCCGAGCAGTCGTAGTGGTCGTTGGTCAGGCTGTCGCGCCGCACGAAGGCTTCTTCGTAGTTGAGCAGCAAGGCCTCGTGGGCGGTGAAAAAGCTGGTTTCACGCAGTTGCGGCGAGCTGTCCATGCCGCAGGCGCGCATGAACGCCAGGGTTTCGTCGATCCGGTCGGCCAGTTGGCTGTACTTCTCGGCCAAGGCGGAGTTGGCGATGAAGTCCAGGTTCCACTTGTGCACCTGGTGCAGGTCGGCAAAGCCGCCCTGGGCGAAGGCGCGCAGCAGGTTCAACGTGGCGGTGGCCTGGTGATAGGCCTGCAGCAGGCGGTCAGGGTCCGGCACGCGGCTGTGGGAATCGAAGCCGATGCCATTGACGATATCGCCGCGATAGGCCGGCAGGGTGATGCCGCCGATGGTTTCATCATTGGCCGAGCGCGGTTTGGCGAACTGGCCGGCCATGCGCCCGACCTTGACCACTGGGCAGCCGGCGGCAAAGGTCATGACGATCGCCATTTGCAGCAGTACCTTGAAGGTGTCGCGGATTTTCGCGGCCGAGAACTCGGCGAAACTTTCGGCGCAGTCCCCGCCCTGCAGCAGGAAGGCGCGGCCCTGGGTGACTTCCGAGAACTGGCGGCGCAACTCCCGGGCTTCGCCGGCAAACACCAGCGGCGGGTAGCTGGCCAGGGTTTCCTCGACCTGCAGCAGGCGGGCGGCGTCGGGGTAAACGGGTTGTTGCTGGATCGGCAGGGCACGCCAGCTTTCGGGGCTCCAGGGTTGGCTCATCACAGGCTCGGTTTTTCTTGGGATTGAGGCGCCATGGTAGCACCGGCGCCCTTGTCGGGCTGCAGGCAGCTGTAGGCAAGGTAAGCTGGCGAAGGTGAATTTAATGCGTGACCTGCTCACGCCGCTCACGGACAATTGCCGTTTTACCCTGGGTGATGAGATGACAGAGGAACGCGAGGAGCGTGTGCTCGCGCAAGTGCACGACGACTTCGGCACGATCAGGGTGCTGGAGGTCGGTGACTATCGCTTTCTCGAGTTCGGCGACGCTATCGAGCAAAGCTGCGTGTTCACGGCCGACCCCAGCTGGCTGGAGTACGACTACACCCGGGCCATGCTGATTGGTGCGTTATGCCATGAGCAGCCGGAAAGCGCGCTGTTCCTCGGTCTGGGCGCGGGTACGCTGACTCAGGCGTGCATGAAATTTCTGCCACTGGACGATATCGAAGCGATCGAGCTGCGCCCCGACGTGCCGCGCCTGGCGATTGAATACCTGGGCCTGGACGACGATCCGCGGCTGTATATCCGCATTGGCGATGCGCTGCAACTGCTCGACAGCGCCGAAACGGCGGACCTGATTTTCGTCGACCTGTACACCGACCACGGGCCCAATGTCGCGCACCTGGCCTGGCGTTTTCTGGAAGACTGCCAGAAAAAGCTCAACCCCGGTGGCTGGCTGGTGATCAACCAGTGGGCCGGTGACGATGGCAAACCGCTCGGCGCGGCATTGCTGCGTGGTCTTTATCACCGCCATTACTGGGAATTGCCGGTCAAGGAGGGCAACGTGATCCTGCTGGTGCCGGCGGATCTGGACCAGTCGCTGGACCTGGCCGGTGTCAGCGATCGGGCTGGCGTTTTGATGCCGCAACTGGGATATTCTCTCGAGTCGCTGATCAAGGATATCCGCCCGGCGAGCTGATCGACGGTGAACCGATTTAGCACTCCATACCGCAATGGGAAGCACTCCGGCGACCCATTGCACGCAACGCCTGCAACATACAGGTGTGACTTGCCTGTTTCCGATAAAAAACCCTGACGTAGATCTCGAATTCGGGTATAGTGCGCGCCGGTCTTTTATCGGACCAACGTAAAAGGTAGTGCAATTTCCCGAAGACAACTTCGGCTGCGTGTCCGCACAACGGACTCTCCTTGACGTTCCTTCATTCAATCGTTTTCGCAAATCCCCGCCGACAAAGCTGCCAGGGTGACTCTAGCGAGTCTTACACGGCATGCGCAGCTTTGGAGCATGGGTCTTTGCGGATGCACTTAGAGGCAGACCCATGACCCAGGAACTCGGCGGCTTCGCCGCTCTCGAACTTCACCCAAGTATTGTTGCTGCAGTAGTAGCCACTGGCTACGAAGAGCCGTCGGCGATTCAGCAACAATCGATCCCGATTATTCTTGCCGGTCACGACATGATCGGCCAGGCGCAGACAGGTACCGGTAAAACCGCTGCCTTCGCTCTGCCTATCCTGCATCGGATCGACCCGAGCAAGCGCGAGCCGCAAGCCCTGATCCTGGCGCCAACCCGCGAGTTGGCGCTGCAAGTTGCTACCGCATTCGAAACCTACGCCAAGCAAATGCCGGGCGTTACCGTGGTAGCTGTATACGGTGGTGCCCCGATGGGCCCACAACTGAAAGCCATCCGCAACGGCGCGCAAATCGTCGTCGCTACCCCTGGCCGTCTGTGCGACCACCTGCGCCGCGACGAGAAAGTCCTCACTACCGTTAATCATCTGGTACTGGACGAAGCCGACGAAATGCTCAAGCTGGGCTTCATGGATGACCTGGAAGTCATCTTCAAGGCCATGCCTGAAACTCGTCAGACTGTACTGTTCTCGGCCACCCTGCCGCAGTCGATCCGCGCGATCGCCGAGCGTCACCTGCGTGACCCGAAGCACGTCAAGATCCAGACCAAGACTCAGACCGTTACCGCGATCGAGCAGGCTCACCTGCTGGTTCACGCTGACCAGAAAACCTCCGCTGTCCTGCGTCTGCTGGAAGTGGAAGAGTTCGACGCCCTGATCGCCTTCGTGCGTACCAAGCAAGCGACCCTGGACCTGGCCAGCGCGCTGGAAGCCAAAGGCTACAAGGCTGCCGCGCTGAACGGTGACATTGCCCAGAACCAGCGTGAGCGCGTCATCGACTCGCTCAAGGATGGCCGTCTGGACATCGTCGTCGCGACCGACGTTGCTGCTCGTGGTCTGGACGTACCGCGCATCACCCACGTATTCAACGTGGACATGCCGTACGATCCAGAGTCCTACGTTCACCGTATCGGCCGTACTGGCCGTGCTGGTCGCGAAGGCCGCGCGCTGCTGCTGGTCACCCCGCGCGAGCGTCGCATGCTGCAAGTGATCGAGCGTGTGACCGGTCAGAAGGTCGCTGAAGTTCGCCTGCCGAATGCTCAAGCTGTTCTCGATGCTCGCATCAAGAAGCTGACCACCAGCCTGGCGCCGCTGGTTGGCGACGCTGAAGCGACTCACGGTGATCTGCTCGATCGCCTGACCGCCGACATCGGTTGCAGCCCGCGTGCCCTGGCCGCTGCCTTGCTGCGCAAGGCCACCAACGCTCAGGCCCTGACCCTGGAAGCGGTCGAGCGTGAGCAACCGCTGGTGCCGAACAGCGCACCGCGTGAGCGTACCGGTGACCGTCCAGAGCGTGGTGAGCGTGAGCGTCGTGCGCCAATGCCGCTGGGTGAAGGCCGTGCTCGCTGCCGTACCGCCCTGGGTGCTCGCGACGGCATCGCCGCGAAAAACCTGCTGGGTGCCATCCTCAACGAAGGCGGCCTGGCCCGCGAAGCGATCGGCCGCATTCAGGTGCGCGACAGCTTCAGCCTGGTCGAGCTGCCGGAAGAGGGTCTGGAGCGTCTGTTGACCAAGCTCAAGGACACTCGCGTGGCCGGTAAGCAGTTGAAGCTGCGTCGGTACCGTGAAGACTGATCTGCGCTGAATAAAAAATCCCCGACTGGTTCGGGGATTTTTTTAGGGGTCGTTCCAGCTGTCATATTGACGGGCATCTGGATGACCTGCTGGATGCTCAAATCAACGATCGCTGCCCCCCGTGACTTGCCCCTGCGCTTCAACCGCATTCGCAGAAAAATCTACGCCTACAACTTCAAAGACCGTTGGTGGAACCCCTTCGAACGCTGGTACGTCGCACCGGTCGCTTATGACTGGTCGCAGGTACGCGCCGAACGCTGGAGGCAAAACAGCGCCACCGCGCAAGGCGGAGTCATCATCAGAATGGGCGTTATGCTCTCTATCGTTAGTCCGGGAACAAACAAGGTTATCGACCGCTTCCACCTGAGCACCATGGGCGCCGACGAACATGCCTGGGCCTACATCTGTACCTACATGCAGAAAGGCCCCGAGGCACTGCCACCACCTGACCCACCCCAGGACCACAACGACGTGCCCTGGTACAACCTCGCCATGCGCCTGGCACCCAAAGTCCAATGGCCGGAAGACATGGATCGGGAATCGCGCAGCGCACCTTGAGGTTGAGGAAAAGCGTCTACCCCGACAAGTTTTTTGTCGCGTGTGCGGGCCTCATCGCTAGCAAGCTCTGCTCCCACACAGACTGTGTGAAAACCCTCGTGAAAAATCGAACTGCGCGTTCCTACTTAAATTCTGAAAAGGATCGGCTGGTGTACAGACCTGAAATTTACGTAGCGACGCGATTTTCAGATCATTTTTTAACCGGCCACTCGGACGCTGAGGTTTTCACACAGCCTGCACAGGCGCACGGTTCAGTTTCGGGGCTTGCCCGCGAATGCCGCCCCGCACTCATCGGCCGGGCGTGATGTCCCGTTCCACCCCCGGTTCCTGCATCGCAGACCCTACCGGTACCTTGCCTTTCAAATACCAGGCAAAGGCAATGATCTCGGCAATGGTGCGGTACAGCTCTTCCGGTATCCGGTCGCCCAATTCCAGCCGCGCCAGCAGTTTGACCAGTTCGGCGTTCTCGTAGATCGGCACTTCGCAATCCCGGGCAATCGCCAGAATGGCCTCGGCCAGGGCATCGTCGCCCTTGGCCGTGAGGGTCGGGGCCTGCTGGCCGTCGTAGCTCAGGGCGATGGCCTGGCGCGGTGCTTGTTCTGTCATGCGGTTTCATCCACCCAGCGCTGTTGCAGTTGTGTGCGCGGCCCTTGGGGCGGCGTGCCTTGATGGCAGTCCAGTTCGGCCACGGTCAGGCCGCACGCCACCAAACGATCTCGCAAATAGCCCAAATGGCCTTCGATCAGTTGGGCCGTGGCCGGGTGTTCGGCCCACAGCTGGCTGGACAGGCTGCCGCGGACCAGTTGCGCCTGCACCTGCAGCGGCCCCAATGGGTGAACGTCGAAGGCCAGCTCGACGCGCCACAACAGTTCCTTTGCGTCGCGCCGTTCACGTTCGGGGTGGGCTTGCTGCTCCGGGGTTTCTTCGCGTTGCAGCTTGACCTGCAAGGGCAGGATGTCTTGCTGCGAACGCAGGGGGATTTCCAGTTGCCAGGTGGTCAGCAGGTTGCCATCGGGCGTGGTGCCGGTCTTTTCCAGGCTGCTCAACTGGTGAGTCTGCAAGCGGGAGACCGCCGCGGCGGCCAGTTTGAGCAAATGTTCGAGGTCGCCGTCGCCGGCATTTTTCAGCAACCGTGTCGGCAGCGGAAAGCCGCCCGCCGGGCCGCGTGGGCCGACCTGGCCCAGCATGCCCAAGGCATTGCGGACCATGCCCGGCAGCACCTGGGCCAGTGTGCTGCCGACGGCAGCCGGATTGAAGGTGGTGTTGGCCGGCAGCCCCGGCAGAATCTGCGCCACCAGCCTCAGCAAATGGGCTTTGAGGTCGGTGGCCTGCGCCGTGCCGCCGCCGAGCAGGTTGGCTTCCAGGAATACCCCGCTGTTGGCCATTGCCTGGGCCACGCCACGGGCATCGGTCAGCTTGCTGATATCAGGCAGGCTGGCCACCAGCTTGTCGGCTGCGGCGCGCACCTCGGCGGGCAGGGCGTCAGCTTCCTCTAGCCGTTGCAAGGCGTTGAACAAGCCCTGCAGCGAGCCTTGGCGGCTCCCTTGGGCGCCAAGGTTCTGCACCAGCGCCAACTGGTCGAGCCGCCCGCTCAGCGGCATGAACAACAGCGCCTGGGGGCCTTGCACCTGGGCGCTGAGCAGGCTGCCCAAGGCCAGCGGGCGAGGGCTGTCCAGGCTCAGGGTGGCGCCGGCCTGAGCGGTATTGAGCAGGCTCAGCAGCGCGCGATACAGCGGTGGTTGGCCGGCTGTCTGAGGCAGCAGTTGCGAGGTCAGTACCTTGCCCTGCAGCAGGGTGCCAACCGGTAGTTGCTTGAGGTCCAGGGTGGTCAAGGCGGCGACGCTGGAGTGGGTCGACTGCTGCTGCAGCAATGCCAGGGTGTCGCTGGAAGTGCGCGTCACCGCCACTTGGGTGCCTTGCAGCAGCGGCACCAGGCTCGAGGCCTGGACGTTGGTCTGGCGGCCGTTGGCCAGGGTCAGGCGCAGCAGCAGTTGAAAGTCCTGTGCGGTCTGTTTCAGGTCCATCACTTCGGCGCTCGCGCTTTCTCCGACCGCCAGCAACCCAGGCAGCGCTTGCAGCAGTTTCACCGGCTCGCCCGCGACAGCCGGCGAACGTGCCGCAGACGCCGGCGGCAGCGGTCTGTTGAGGCTGTTGATCTCACCTGTCATGGCTTCAAAACCTGTGAAAAATTGACCTCTCGGCCAAAGGACATGAGCTGTATAATGCCGCCCGAATCAGCCCCCGGAGCGTCTCCGCTTCCACTGTAACGGCCGGGCGGCGGCTGACTTGAACCGTGCAGCAAAACCAATAAGGCGAACCCGTGACTCCTCATCTCCAAGCCGTGGCGCTGGCGTGCGAGCGCGACTGGCGGATGCTCTTCGAGAACCTCGAATTACAACTGAACGCTGGCGACATGTTGCAGATCAGTGGCCCCAACGGCAGCGGCAAGACCAGCCTGTTGCGCCTGCTGTCCGGATTGATGGCGCCGACCCACGGCCAGGTCCTGCTCAATGGCCAGCCGTTGGCCGAACAGCGCAGCGAGCTGGCCCGCGGGCTGTTGTGGATTGGCCATGCTGCCGGTATCAAGGACCTGCTCACCGCCGAAGAAAACCTCGCCTGGCTCTGCGCCCTGCACCAGCCGGCCGGGCATGAGGCCATGTGGCGGGCGCTGGAGGCGGTCGGCTTGCGCGGTTTCGAAGATGTTCCCTGTCACACCTTGTCCGCCGGCCAGCAGCGCCGGGTGGCGTTGGCGCGCCTGTACCTTGACAGCCCGCCGCTGTGGATTCTCGACGAACCCTTCACCGCCCTCGACAAACAGGGCGTCGCGCAACTGGAGCAACACCTGGCTCGCCATTGCGAGCAGGGCGGGATGGTCGTGCTGACCACCCACCACACCCTCGGCCTTGTGCCTGCCGGTTATCGGAATATTGATCTGGGGCATTGGTCCGTATGAGCGTTTTTGCGTTACTGGTCAGGCGTGAAGCGCGGCTGTTGTGTCGCCGCCCGGCAGAGCTGCTTAACCCGCTGGTTTTTTTCGCCATCGTGATTGCACTGTTTCCACTGGCGGTCGGTCCTGAGACACAATTGTTGCAAACTTTGTCACCTGGCCTGGTCTGGGTCGCCGCGTTATTGTCCGTTCTCCTCTCGCTGGATGGGCTTTTTCGCAGCGATTTCGAGGACGGATCGCTGGAACAGTGGGTGCTTTCGCCGCACCCGCTGGCACTTCTGGTGCTTGCCAAGGTACTGGCACATTGGGCCTTTTCGGGCTTGGCATTGGTCTTGCTTGCACCCTTGCTGGCACTAATGTTGGGCTTGCCACCGGCGTGTTTGCCGGTATTGTTGGCTTCCCTGCTACTTGGCACTCCGGTGCTAAGCCTGCTGGGCGCGGTTGGTGCCGCGCTGACAGTGGGATTGAAACGCGGTGGCCTGTTGCTGGCACTGCTTATTTTGCCTTTATACATCCCGGTATTGATCCTCGGCAGCGGCGCCCTGCAGGCAGCCTTGCAAGGTATGCCGGCCACCGGTTACCTGCTTTGGCTCGGCAGTTTGACGGCCCTGGCGGTAACCCTGGCACCCTTTGCAATAGCGGCTGGCCTGAAGATCAGCGTTGGCGAATAATAAAGGAGCCGGGCCCCGTGCCCCGGCCAAGACCCTGGATCAACCGTGATGAAGAACAGCGCAATAAGCTGGACGTGGTTTCATAAACTGGGTTCGCCCAAGTGGTTCTATGGCATCAGCGGTCGCCTGTTGCCCTGGCTGAGCATTTCAGCTGCCGTGTTGATTGGAGTTGGCGTGGTCTGGGGACTGGCCTTTGCCCCTCAGGACTACCAGCAAGGCAATAGCTTTCGCATCATCTACATCCATGTACCGGCCGCCATGCTGGCCCAATCCTGCTACGTGATGCTGGCGGTGGCGGGTGTGGTCGGGCTGGTCTGGAAAATGAAAATCGCCGATGTCGCCCTGCAATGCGGCGCACCGATCGGCGCCTGGATGACCGCCGTGGCGCTGCTCACCGGGGCCATCTGGGGCAAGCCGACCTGGGGCAGCTGGTGGGTCTGGGATGCACGACTTACGTCGATGCTGATCCTGCTGTTTCTGTACTTCGGTCTTATTGCCCTGAGCCAGGCGATCAGTAATCGTGAGAGCGCGGCCAAGGCCTGCGCGGTGCTGGCGATTGTCGGCGTGATCAATATCCCGATCATCAAATACTCGGTCGAGTGGTGGAACACCCTGCACCAGGGCGCCACCTTCACCCTGACCGAAAAACCGGCGATGCCGGCCGAAATGTGGCTACCGCTGTTGCTCACGGTGCTGGGTTTCTACTGCTTCTTCGGCGCCATGCTGCTGGTGCGCATGCGCCTTGAAGTCCTCAAGCGTGAAGCGCGCAGCAGCTGGGCCCAGGCCGAAGTGTTGCGGACCTTGGGGCAGGAGGCCGCGCGATGAGTTTTGCGTCGTTCAACGAGTTCCTGGCCATGGGGCATCATGGTCTGTATGTGTGGTCGGCCTATGGCATCTTCCTGCTGGTGCTGGTGATCAACATCACCTTGCCGCTGCACTCCAAGCGTCGTTACCTGCAACAAGAGGCGCGTCGTCTGCGTCGGGAGAACAGCAAGTGAATCCGCTGCGCAAGAAACGTCTGTTTATCATCCTCGGGCTGCTGGCCGGCGTCGGCATCGCCGTGGCCCTGGCGCTCAGCGCCCTGCAACAGAACATCAACCTGTTCTACACCCCGACCCAGATCGCCAATGGCGAAGCGCCGCTCGATACTCGCATCCGCGCAGGCGGCATGGTCGAGAAGGGCTCCCTGCAACGCTCCGGCGATTCGCTGGACGTGCGCTTTGTGGTCACCGACTTCAACAAGTCCGTGCCGATCACCTACCGCGGCATCCTTCCGGACCTGTTCCGTGAAGGGCAGGGCATCGTTGCCCTCGGCAAGCTCAATGCCGAAGGCGTGGTGGTCGCTGACGAAGTGCTGGCCAAGCACGATGAGAAATACATGCCGCCCGAAGTGACCAAGGCGCTCAAGGAAAGCGGCCAGGCTGCTCCGGTCTCTGAGCCGGCACCGGCCAAACAGGGGTGATGCCATGACCGCCACATTGATGATTCCGGAGCTGGGCCACCTGGCCCTGACCCTGGCCCTGTGCTTTGCCGTTGTCCAGGCGACGATCCCGCTACTGGGTGCCTGGCGTGGCGACCGCCTGTGGATGAGCCTGGCTCAGCCGGCCGCCTGGGGGCAGTTCACCTTCCTGGCCTTTGCCTTTGGCTGCCTGACCTACGCCTTTATGGTCGACGATTTCTCGGTCGCCTACGTGGCCGGCAACTCCAACAGCGCCTTGCCCTGGTACTACAAGTTCAGCGCGGTGTGGGGTGCCCACGAAGGCTCGCTGCTGTTGTGGGCCTTGATCCTCGGCGGCTGGACCTTCGCCGTATCGATTTTTTCCCGGCAATTGCCCCAGGTGATGCTCGCCCGCGTGCTGGCGGTGATGGGCGTGATCAGCATCGGCTTCCTGCTGTTTCTGATCATGACCTCCAACCCGTTCGAGCGGATCCTGCCGCAGGTGCCCGCCAACGGGCGCGACCTCAATCCGCTGCTGCAGGACATCGGTCTGATCGTCCATCCACCGATGCTGTACATGGGCTACGTCGGCTTTTCGGTGGCCTTTGCTTTCGCCATCGCGGCACTGCTGGGCGGGCGCCTGGACGCCGCCTGGGCGCGCTGGTCGCGGCCTTGGACCATCGTCGCCTGGGCCTTCCTCGGCATCGGCATTACCCTCGGCTCCTGGTGGGCTTACTACGAGCTGGGCTGGGGTGGCTGGTGGTTCTGGGACCCGGTGGAAAACGCTTCGTTCATGCCTTGGCTGGTCGGCACGGCGCTGATTCACTCGCTGGCAGTCACTGAAAAACGTGGCGTGTTCAAGAGCTGGACCGTGCTGCTGGCGATTGCCGCGTTTTCCCTGAGCCTGTTGGGTACCTTCCTGGTGCGTTCTGGCGTGCTCACCTCGGTCCATGCCTTTGCCTCGGACCCGGCCCGTGGTGTGTTTATCCTGATCTTCCTGCTGTGTGTGGTCGGCGGTTCGCTGACGCTGTTCGCCCTCCGTGCGCCGGTGGTCAAGAGCCAGGTCGGCTTTGGCCTGTGGTCGCGCGAAACGCTGCTGCTGGGCAATAACCTGGTGCTGGTGGTGGCGGCCTCGATGATCCTGCTTGGCACCCTGTACCCGCTGGTGCTCGATGCCCTGACCGGCGCCAAGCTGTCGGTCGGCCCGCCGTACTTCAATGCCTTGTTCGTGCCATTGATGGGCCTGTTGATGGTGGTGATGGCGGTGGGCGTGCTGGTGCGCTGGAAAGACACCCCGCTGAAATGGCTGAGCAGCATGCTCACCCCGGTATTGATCGGCAGCGCGGTCATTGCGCCGCTGGCAGGTCTGTGGGTCGATGATTTCGATTGGCCGGTACTGACCACCTTCGCCCTGGCAGCCTGGATCGTGCTGGCGGGTGTGCGTGATGTGCTCGACAAAACTCGCCACAAAGGCCTGATCAAGGGTATCCGCGGCTTGAACCGCAGCTACTGGGGCATGCACGTGGCCCATATCGGCATCGCGGTGTGCGCCATGGGCGTAGTGCTGTCGAGCAACAACAGTGCTGAACGCGACCTGCGCCTGGCGCCGGGCGAATCGATGGAGTTGGCTGGTTATCAATTTGTGTTCGAAGGCGCCGAGCATTTCGAAGGCCCGAACTTCACGTCGGACAAAGGCACCGTGCGGGTCCTGGAAAAAGGCCGGCTGGTCAGTGTGCTGCACCCGGAAAAACGCCTCTACACCGTGCAGCAATCGATGATGACCGAAGCCGGCATCGACGCGGGCTTCACCCGTGACCTCTACGTGGCACTCGGCGAGCCGCTGGGCGAGGGCGCCTGGGCGGTGCGGGTGCACGTCAAGCCGTTCGTGCGCTGGATCTGGTTCGGTGGCTTGCTCACCGGGCTGGGTGGTTTGCTGGCCGCGCTGGACCCGCGCTATCGGGTCAAGGTCAAGAGCCGCGTGCGTGAAGCGCTGGGCATGAACGGAGCGACTGTATGAAGCGTTGGATGCTGTTGTTGCCGCTGGCGCTGTTTCTGGCGGTAGCGGTGTTTCTGTACCGGGGCCTGTACCTGGACCCGGCCGAACTGCCTTCGGCGATGATCGGCAAACCCCTCCCGGCCTTCTCGCTGCCGGCCGTGCAGGGCGACAAGACCCTGACCCAGGCCGACCTGATTGGCAAACCGGCGTTGGTCAACGTCTGGGGCACCTGGTGCATCTCCTGCCGGGTCGAACACCCGATGTTGAACAAGCTGGCCGAGCAGGGCGTGGTTATCTATGGCATCAACTACAAGGATGACAACGCCGCCGCGCTGAAGTGGCTCAGCGAATTTCATAACCCTTACCAGCTTGATATCCGCGACGAGCAGGGCACCCTCGGGCTGAACCTGGGCGTTTACGGCGCGCCGGAAACCTTCCTGATCGATGCCAAGGGCGTGATCCGTCACAAGTTCGTCGGGGTGATCGACGAGACCGTCTGGCGCGAACAACTGGCCAGCCTGTATCAAGGCCTGGTCGACGAGGCCCGGCCATGAGGCGCTGGCTTGCGGGGGCCGTGCTGAGCCTGAGCCTGGCCGGCGTCGCCCAGGCGGCGATCGACACCTACAAGTTTGCCAGCGACTCGGACCGCGAACGGTTTCGCGAACTGACCAAGGAACTGCGCTGCCCCAAGTGCCAGAACCAGGACATCGCCGACTCCAATGCGCCGATTGCCGCTGACCTGCGCAAGGAAATCTTCCGTATGCTCGGCGAAGGCAAGAGCAATCAGCAGATCATCGACTTCATGGTCGATCGCTACGGTGATTTCGTGCGCTACAAACCGGCGCTCACTTCGCGCACCTGGCTGCTCTGGTTCGGCCCGGCTGGCCTGTTGCTCGGCGGCGCCGTAGTGATCGCCGTGATCGTGCGCCGCCGCCGCGCCGAGCTGCCGATCGGCGACACCGACCTCACCGATGCGCAACGTCAGCGCCTCGCCCAATTGCTGGACAAAGACAAAACCCATGATTGATTTCTGGCTTGCTGCAGGGTTGCTGTTGCTGGTGGCCTTGAGTTTTTTGTTGATCCCCGTGTTGCGTGGTCGCCGTGCCCAGCTGGAAGCCGACCGCACGGCCTTGAACGTGGCGCTTTATCAGGAGCGTGTCGCAGAACTTGCAGAGGAACGCGAGGAGGGCGTGCTCAGCGATGCGCAGCTGGAAAGCGGCCGGGCTGAAGCGGCTCGCGAACTGCTGGCCGACACCGAGGGCGCACAAGAGGTGCGGGTTTCTCGTCTGGGCAAGCCGCTGCCGATTCTGGCGGCCGTGCTGGTGCCGGTGCTGGGTCTGGGCCTTTATCTGCATTTCGGGGCCAGCGACAAGGTCGAACTGTCCCGCGAATTCGCCCAGGCGCCGACCTCCATGCAAGACATGACCCAGCGCCTGGAGCGGGCCGTGGCTGCCCAGCCGGACTCGCCCGAAGGCCTGTATTTCCTGGGACGCACTTACATGACCCAGAACCGTCCGGCCGATGCCGCGAAATTGTTCGAGCGCACCATCGCCCTGGCAGGTCGCCAGCCCGAGCTGCTCGGCCAGTGGGCCCAGGCGCGCTATTTCGCCAATGGCAAACGCTGGAGCGACGAGCTGCAGGCGCTCACCGATGAAGCCTTGAAGGCGGATCCCAAGGAAGTCACCAGCCTGGGCTTGCTCGGTATCGCCGCCTTTGAAAGCGAGCGTTATCAGGACGCTATCGACAACTGGACACGCTTGCTGGAACTGCTGCCAGCGAACGACACCTCGCGTTCGGCGCTCGAAGGCGGTATCAAACGCGCCAGCGACAAACTGCTGGCCAGCGGCGGCAGCGTCAAGGCGGCGCCAGCGCTGGCGTCCGAAGCGCGAATGAAGGTGCGGGTTGAATTGGCGGCGAGCCTGAAGGCCAGGGTCAAGGCGGACGACAGCGTGTTCATCTTCGCCCGGGCAAGCTCCGGGCCACCCATGCCCCTGGCGGTCAAGCGCGTGACCGTCGCGGACCTGCCGATCGAGGTGGAACTCAGCGATAGCGACGCGATGATGCCGCAGCTCAAACTGTCCAAATTCCCCGAAGTGCAGCTGGTGGCGCGGGTATCCCGCGCTGGGCAGCCGACCAAGGGCGAATGGATCGGCCGCAGCCAGCCGCTGGCCAGCAGCACCACGGCATTGCAACACGTCGTGATCGATACCCCCGAACCCTGAGAAACCACGCGGCATTTGTAGGAGCGGACCCGGCCGCGATGGGCTGCGAAGCAGACCCCAGGGCCGCTGCGCGCCCCATCGCGGCCGGGTCCGCTCCTACAAATGCCCCATCGCTAGATAAAGATTCCCATCCCCCGGCCGATACCTTCAAATCCCCAAGTCCATTTCGGCCCCACGCCCCATGAAGTCCGTCTTGCTAACGCCCTATTTGCGTTCAACCCTGCTCTTCGTCTCTGTATTGATCGCCGCCGTGCTCTGGCTGCAACCCTCATTCGCCACCTTGAGCGGCGACTTGCGCTGGCTGGCCCTGATCTTCCTCGCCCTGTGCAGTCTGTTTTGCTGGCTGTTCATCCCGGTGCTGACGTTCAGCGAGCTGGCGTTGCTGCAATGGCTGCAGGCCCAGGCCAGCGGCGTCGAGTCGGCCACGGCATCCATCGCCATGAAGCGTCTGGGTGAAACTGTCGCCACAAATTGAAGTCAAACCGGACACGCACCTTGCGTCCCCTCACTTCGATCGATGTCCTGTACGAGTACACCGCCATGACTGCCATTGCCCGCATGACCCTTCTCACCCTGATAGTGGGCTTGAGCGCCTGTGCGGTGCAGCAACCGGTCCCCACCGCGCCGCCACAGCGGACTCCACCGCCGTCGGTGCCGACGGTCAAGCCGCCAGTCGGTGGCCCGAGCAAGCCCAAGCCACCGTCAGCGACGCCCAAACCGATGCCGCGTACCTCGGCGAGTTTTGCGCCGCCACCGGGGGGGGCCAGCCATTGGGACCCGAAACTGGGCGTCTATGTGCTTGAGAAACTGACCAACACCTTTTACCGCCAACGCACCTATTACCGCTGGGACGGTGGCTGGAGCTGGTCGACCAGCCTGAAAGGGCCGTGGCAAGAGACCGACAGCAGCGGCGTCCCGGGTGGGCTGGGTCGGGCGTTCTCCAACTGATTTGCGGGTCTAACCTGATGTAGCAGCTACAGTTGCTCCTACGGTTTTTACCCTGAAATGGAGAGCATCATGTCAGTCATCAAAAAACAAGGCCGTTGCCTGTGCGGCGCGGTCACGTTCACCGTTGAGCTCAAACACCCCACTTTCAGCGCCTGCCATTGCAGCATGTGCCGCCAATGGGCGGGTGGGCCGGCCATGGCGGTAGACACCGAAACCGCACCGGTCTACGCCAGCGAAGAACACATCAAAGTCTTCAGCTCTTCGGACTGGGCTGAGCGCGGATTTTGCGATACCTGTGGCACCCACCTGTTTTACCGGCTCAAGCAGGGCGGCTTCTACTCCGTGCCGCTCGGTTTGCTCCAAGGGCCTGAAAACTGGACCTTCGACCTGCAGGTCTATATCGATGAAAAACCCGCCTGGTACGACTTCTCCAATAAGACCAAGACGATGACCGGCGCTGAAGTTGAGGCGGCGTTCAAGCCTTGATCAAGTGTGATCGTTAGCCTGCAAGCTATTTTGCCGCCAGGGCGCCAGCGCTAACATGGTGCTTTCCCAAGCAGGATGGCCCATATGACCACCACTCCCTCCTACGGCACCGGCGATGCCTCCTACCAGGCTGCCGGTGGCATCGACGGCCTGCGTCGGCTGGTCGACGACTTCTACCGGCTGATGGATGAACTCCCGGCGGCCGCGCAACTGCGCCGCATGCACCCCGAAAGCCTGGACAGTGCCCGGGACAAGCTCACCTGCTTTCTCAGCGGCTGGCTGGGCGGGCCGAAGCTGTTCAGCGAGAAATACGGCTCGATTGCGATCCCGGCCTTCCATGCGCAATGGCCGATCGATGAAGCCGGCAGCGCCGCCTGGTTGATGTGCATGGAACAGGCGATTGCCTTGCAGCCGTATTCGCCTGAATTTGCCGACTACCTGCTGACGCAACTGCGGGTGCCGGCGCAGCGGATTGTGCAGGCCAGTCGCAATCGGCACGGCCTCTGATTATTGGACGGTCCCGGCCTGCAGCAATTCAATCATCGCCACCAGATTGCGCGGCTTGACCCCCTGGCGCCAGATCAGCCAAGTGTTCAGATGGCTGAACTGTTCACACAACGGCCAGACGCTGACGTTGCTGCTGCCCGGCATGCTTTCGAGCATGCTGCGCGGCATCAGCGCCAGGCCGGCACCGGCGCTGACGCAGGCAAGCATGCCGTGATAGGACTCCATTTCGAAAATTTTCCCCGGCGTTGAACCGTCGCTGCTGAACCAGCGTTCGAAATGTTTGCGGTAGGAGCAGTTGGCGCGAAAGGCGTAGATGCTTTCGCCGTTGACCTGCCCGGCGTTGAGGATAGGCGGGTGGCTGGAGGGGGCGATCACCACCATTTCCTCCTCGAACACCGGCATGCCCTCCAGTGCCGGGTGCAGCACCGGGCCATCGACAAAGGCGGCGGCGAGGCGGCCGTCGAGTACGCCCTCGATCATGGTGCCGGAAGGGCCGGTGGAGAGGTCCAGTTCGACTTTCGGGAAGTGCTGGTGATAGGCCGCCAGCAGGGCAGGGATGCGCACTGCGGCGGTACTTTCCAATGAACCCAGGGAGAAACCACCCTGGGGCTCTTGGCCGCTGACGGCCAGCCGGGCCTCGTCGACCAGGTCGAGAATGCGCCGCGCATAGTCGAGAAAATTCCACCCGGCCGGCGACAATCGCAGGCGCAGCTTCTCGCGGATAAACAGTTCGACACCCAGGTCTGCCTCCAACTGGCGAATCCGCGTGGTGAGGTTGGAGGGCACCCGGTGCACGCGCTGGGCGGCGGCGCTGATGCTGCCTTCTTCGGCGACGGCGCGAAACATCTCGAGTTGGGTCAGGTCCACGACATTCTCCTGGCGTGAATGAATCGGTCAGTATTATTCAGTTTTAATGATTGTAGGCCTGACTTATCGTGGCCGTCATCCACTTACCAGGAGCCCTGCGATGAGCAACCTTGCCGCTGTTTCCATCAACCCCGCCACCGGCGAGCCGATTGGCGAATACCCGTTCGACAGCGCCGAGGCGTTCGAAGCTGCGCTGGCCGGTAGCGCAAGCGCTTTCGCCGTCTGGCGTCGCGCACCGCTGAGTGCCCGGGTTGAACGGCTGCAAGCGTTGGCCAAGGCCTTGCGCGACAACAGCGAAGCCATGGCACGGATGATCACCCTGGAAATGGGCAAGCCGATCAAGCAGGCCCGCGGCGAAATCGAGAAATGCGCCCAGCTGTGCCTGTGGTACGCCGAAAACGGCCCGGCCATGCTGGCGCCCGAGGCGACTCAGGTGGAAGGTGGCAAGGCGCGAATCGAGTACCGCCCGCTCGGTCCGGTACTGGCCGTGATGCCGTGGAACTTCCCGATCTGGCAGGTCTTGCGCGGCGCGGTCCCGGCTATCCTGGCCGGCAACACCTACGTGCTCAAGCACGCTCCGAACGTGATGGGCAGCGCTTACCTGCTGCTGGATGCCTTCCGTGCGGCAGGCTTTGAAGACGGTGTGTTTACGGTGATCAACGTGGCTCCCGACGGCGTGTCCAAGGCCATTGTCGATTCGCGCATCGCCGGCGTGACCGTCACCGGCAGCGTGCGTGCAGGCGCCGCCATTGGTGCACAGGCCGGTGCCGCGTTGAAAAAATGCGTGCTGGAACTGGGTGGCTCCGACCCCTTTATCGTGCTTGCCGATGCCAACCTGGACGAAGCCGTGAAGGCTGCCGTGATCGGCCGCTACCAGAACACCGGGCAAGTCTGCGCCGCCGCCAAGCGCATGATCATCGAGCAGCCGGTGGTGCAAGCCTTCACCGCCAAGTATGTCGAAGCGGTACAAGCGCTGAAGATGGGCGACCCGCTGCTGGAAGAACACTACCTGGGCCCAATGGCGCGCTACGATCTGCGCGATGAGCTGGACGGGCAGGTGCAAGCCACGCTGGCCGAAGGCGCGACCCTGCTGTTGGGCGGACGCAAGGCCGAGGGTGCGGGCAACTACTACGAGCCGACCGTGCTCGGTGATGTGACCGCGGACATGACCTCGTTCAAGCAGGAGCTGTTTGGGCCCGTGGCCTCGATCATCACGGCCAGGGATGCAGAACACGCTTTGGCACTGGCCAACGACAGCGAATTCGGCCTCACCGCCACTGTCTACACCGCAGACCTGGCGCTGGCCGAGCGCTTTGCCGACGAGCTGGAAACCGGTGGCGTATTCATCAACGGTTACAGCGCCTCAGACCCACGCGTGGTGTTTGGTGGCGTGAAGAAAAGCGGCTTTGGCCGTGAGTTGTCGCACTTCGGCGTGCGCGAGTTCTGCAACGCCCAAACCGTGTGGCACGACCGTCACTGATCAGGCCCGCCAGCCGCCCGCAAGGGGCGGCTGGCAACCTCCGTCATCCGGCCGCAGGAATGGTCAAGCCCCTGGCCACCGCAGGCCGCGCCAGAAAGCGATCAAGCGCTGCCATCACATTCGGGAAATCCTGAATGCCCACCAGATCGCCCGCTTCATAGAAACCAATCAGGTTGCGCACCCACGGAAAGGTCGCGATATCGGCAATGCTGTATTCATCGCCGAGCAACCACTGGCGCCCCTCAAGACGTGTATTGAGCACACCGAGCAAACGCTTCGATTCGGCGACATAGCGGTCGCGCGGACGCTTGTCTTCGTAGTCCTTGCCGGCAAATTTATTGAAGAACCCCACCTGGCCAAACATCGGCCCGATGCCGCCCATCTGGAACATCAGCCACTGGATCGCTTCATAGCGGCCGGCCGGGTCCCGGGGTATCAGCTTGCCGGTTTTCTCGGCGAGGTACACCAGGATCGCCCCCGACTCGAACAACGGCAGCGGTGCGCCCGCCGGGCCATTGGGGTCGAGGATGGCCGGGATCTTGTTATTGGGGTTAATTGAAATGAATTCGGCGGACAGCTGGTCATGGGTCTCGAAGCTGACCCGGTGCGCCTCATAAGCCAGGCCGATCTCCTCAAGCATGATCGACACCTTGACGCCGTTGGGGGTGGGCAACGAATAGAGTTGCAGGCGCTCGGGATGCTGGGCAGGCCACTTCTTGGTGATCGGGAAGGCAGACAGATCGGTCATGACAAACACTCGATAACGGGACAGAGGCGAAAGAGTAGACGTATCAGGGCTTTTACATCCAGCGCTTGAGTTCAGTGCCTTTGGGACAGTCGTATCAGCAGCGTTTGCTCGGCAACTCGCCCTGGACGCGCAGCAGACGCCACACCATCGCACAGGCCTGGGAGGCGATCAGTAGCCGTTTGAAAATGGGCGCGCCGCTTTCCTGTTGCCAGCTTTCCGGCTCTTGTCCCGCCTCTTTCAGTAATTTGAAGTACGACTCGATGCGCCAGCGCCAGTAATACCAGAGCGCCAACCGTTCAGGTTGCACTGACGCCTCAAGGTTGCTCAGCAGGTACCACTCAGCCAAAAGCTCGCCCTCAGGGCCAATTATTCTAGTGACAATCAAGCGCAGTGCCAAAGAAGCTCCCGGCTGAGTCAGCACAACATCGGTCTCAGCCAGCCACTGGATGGCGGGTTTCCCCTTGTGATCCACCTGCCGTGTTTCGTGGAAACTCAGCTGCTGCGCAATGAGCCGCAGCGGTTTTGATTGGCCTTCATGTTGCGCGAGGGAGCCTGCGTTTACTCGGACCAGATAACGATGTTGACCCGCGTGCCACTGGCGAAGATGAGCCGCCGAGTCGGCCTCACGATCCACGATATGCACCAACGGCTTGGCAAAATCTTGTGCTTGCAGCCAGGCGATACGCTGCGTCAGTTCATCCAGATGCTTCTGAGATTCAAGGGGTTCGTCGGTACGAGTGCTCAGTACGCCTTTATTCGTGGCCAGGTTTAGTGCAGGTGTGCAAATAGGCGCTCCGTCACGATCACTGATCAGCAAGCTGCTCTGTAGCTCGTAACCCATGGCGCAATCGTGGGGCACTTGCAGGCGATCCGTCTTTGCATGGTGCTGGCTGTAGTTGATACAGGACCAGTCATGGGCAACGAGAACGTAGTCGTCGCAACTGTCGCGGCTGCCTTCGTGGGCTAGCTCTAAGAGGGGTGTGGCCAAGCCGGTCAATTTGATCTGGTCATTGCTGAGAAAACGCCAAAGCGCTTGGGTTTGGGCAAATACCTGGTTGGCCTTGGGTAAGACCTTTATGCCAGCGGCTACTGCCGATGGTCCGTTGATATGGGCCATGACCAGGTCCCAGTAACGCTTGATCAGACGGGTGTCCAGTCCGGGAATATTTAATCTATGTAGTTGATTCGTTTCGTATTTGTCTTTTTTCATCGTTTGCAGGTCTTCAAGTTTGCAATGCTCAAATCGTCATCATGCGGACGTCTGGTCTGGAGGTATCGAGTACATACGACTGATTTATATAGTATTAAATGATATGTGTAGATGTCTTGGTTTTAAGGAGACGGCTGTCGACTTGGCTTCGTGAAATTTATCTGCTATTTTTTCATGAAAATATAATCATAAAATTTCACATGGATGGCCCGTCATGTTCAAACAGTCCGCCCAACACATCGCCACGTACTACGCCGTCACCTTCCCTGGCGCGCTGCCATTACGCCCCACCCTGCAGAGCACCCTGAGCTGCGATGTGCTCGTGATCGGCGCGGGTTTCAGCGGTTTGCACAGTGCCCTGCGCCTGGCGCTGGCCGGCAAGCGCGTGGTGCTGCTGGAGGCCAGCCGCATTGCCTGGGCCGCCTCCGGGCGCAATGGCGGGCAGGCGTTGCTGGGCTGGTCGTGCGACATGCCGCCGTTTGAACGGCAATTGGGCGTCGAACGCACGCGCCAGCTGTGGGGCAGCATGCGTTGGGCGGCCGAGGAGATGCGCGATCTGCCCCAGCGCCATGGCTTCGACATCGATTACCGCCTCGGCAGCCTCTGGACCGCCGTGCAAGCGCGGCGCGTGGCGATGCTCCATGAGGCTCGTGACGAGGCCCGCAACAAGTGGGGCTACGACGCATTGCGGCTGATCGAGGGTGATGAACTGCCCGAATGGATCGCCAGCCCGCGCTATCGCGCCGCGCTTTATGATCCCAATGGCGCGCACCTGAACCCGCTGAAACTGGCCCAGGGCCTGGCCGCTGCCATCGAGCGGGCCGGTGGGCAAATCTTCGAGCAGAGCCAGGTGCTGGGTTATCGCGAAACCGCTGACGGCTTTGTCGCCCGTACTGAACGGGGCGAGGTGCACAGCGATGTGCTGGTGCTGGCCTGCAATGCCTATATCGATGGCCTGGACCGCCAGCTGGCCAACCGCCTGTTGCCGGTGGGCTCGTATCAGGTCGCCACCGCGCCGCTGCCGCCGGACCTGGCGCAGTCGCTGTTGCCGCACAACAGCTGCGTGATCGACAACCAGTTCGTGCCTGATTACTTCCGTCTGCTGCCAGACCATCGGTTGCTGTTTGGTGGCGGCTGCACTTACCTGGGCGGCATTCCCAAGGATGTCGCCAGCGCCACGCGCCCGTATCTTGAGCGGGTTTTCCCGCAACTGCGCGGGGTCGACATCGACTACGCCTGGGGCGGCCATATCGATGTCAGCATGAAACGCACGCCCGACATTGGCCGCCACGGCCAGCGTTACTGGTTGCAGGGCTTTTCCGGCCATGGCGTGTTGCCGACCCTGGCTGGCGCCCGTGCGGTGAGCGATGCAATTCTGGGCGATGAGCATTTATTGGCGCTCTACCAGAGCCTGTCGAACCCGCGCTTCCCGGGTGGCTCGCTGTTGGCCGCGCCACTGGAAGCGGTGGGCAAGGCCTGGTATCGGCTGCGCGACGTTATTTGAGGAATGGACTGACCCATGAACATGCAAGAAGAAGTCGAAGGCCTGGCGATCCTGATTCGCGACCTGCGCAAATTCAAGAACCTGACCCTGGGCGAACTGGCCCAGCGCATCGATCGCTCGGTGGGCTTTGTGTCTCAGGTCGAGCGTGGCCTGTCGCGCCCGACCGTGGCCGACCTCACCGCCATCAGCGAAAGCCTGGGCGTGCCGACCACCTATTTCTACAACCTGAACAAGCTGCGGGATGTCAGCTGGGTGACCCGCCCGGACGAGCGTCGCACCTTGTATTACGCCGGGGGCATTACCGACGTGCTGGCCTCGCCGACCATTGCCGGCGGTTTCTCCATGCTCGACAGCCATTTGCAGCCGGGCGCCAGCAGTGGCGAAGGGCATCTGAACGACAGTTCGGAGCAGGGCGGTTTTGTGCTCGAAGGCGAGCTGACGCTGTGGCTGGATGACGGCGAGGCCGTGACCCTCAGGCCCAACGACAGCTTCCAGTTGCCGCCGCATGCCAAGTTTCGCTACGCCAACCGCACCGACAAACCCACCCGTGTGCTCTGGGTGTTCAATTGAATTCGCCTCACAAGGACAGGACTATGACTGCCGCCACTCCCGATCTGCTCAGCGAAGTGCGTGCGTTTCGGGCGCAGCACCCGCAGGTGCGCTATGTCGATTTGATCGCCCTGGACATTCCCGGGCATTTCTACGGCAAGCGCTACCCCATGGACATGCTGGAAAAAGTCGCCGCCGGTGCGCCATTGAAGCTGCCGCAGAACTGCGTGCTGCTGGGCGTGCAGGGCGGCTTGCACCCGATTGGCGATTACTGCTTTGCCGACGGCGACCCGGACGCACCACGGCGCTTGATCCCCGGCACCCTCAAGCCGGTGCGCTGGGAAGGCGAGCCGCTGGCGCAGATGCTGATCAGCTCGGACGGCACCGCCGCACCGATCGAGTTCGAGCCGCGTGAAGTGCTGGCGCGGGTGATCGAGCGCCTGGCCAGGCGCGGAATCCGCCCGGTGGTGGCGTTCGAGCTGGAGTTTTACCTGTTCGACCGCGCGCTCAAGAGCGGGCTGCCGCAGTTCCCTCGGGACGCTTACACCGACGACCAGGACGATCAGCCGAACATGCACATCGAACGGCTGTCGCGGTTTTCCTCGGTGTTGCACGAGATGGTCGAAGCCGCCAACGAGCAGGGCGTGCCGGCCAACGTCATCACCGCGGAATTGGGCCCAGGCCAATTTGAAATCAACTTCGCCCACAGCGACGACGCCCTGAGCGCGGCAGACTGGTCAGCCTTGTTCTGCCGCAGTACCCGTGGCGTGGCGCTCAAGCACGGCCATCGCGCCAGCTTTATCAGCAAGCCCTACCTCGATGCGCCGGGCAGTGGCATGCATGTGCATGTGAGCCTGTACGACGAGGCGGGCAACAACCTGCTGGCGGCCAACGAACAACGGCCGCTGCGTCATGCCGTGGCCGGCTGCCTGGAATTGCTGCCGCACTGCATGCCGATCTTTGCCGCCAACCACAACGCCTTCCGCCGCTACGGCGCCATGGTCAACGCCGCCAGCCGCGCCAGCTGGGGCTTCGAGGACCGCGATGCGTGCATCCGCATCCCCGAATCCGACCCGCGCAACCTGCGCCTCGAACATCGCCTGGCCGGCGCCGACGCCAATCCGTATCTGGTGCTGGCGGCGATCCTGACCGGCATGGAATATGGCCTGGATCAGGCCCGCGAACCCATCGCTCCACTGAACGAAAACCGCCAGAGCGGCATCGATTTCCCCAAGGACATGCTCAGCGCCGTGGCCGCCATGCGTCTTCACCCGGCGGTCAATGCCGGGCTGGGAAGTGAGTTCGTGATGGTGTACTGCGAGAACAAGCGCCAGGACCATCTGGCGTTCATGAATGAAGTGAGTGCGCGGGAGTATCGGTGGTTTTTGTGATCGGCCTGTAGACTGTTCCCGGTAGGAGCCGGGAACGGTCGTTGAACCGTTTTGAAGGGTTCAATGGGCTGGCTGGGCCAAAGCACTCAGTACATGTTCAGGGTCGTTGTGAATTGCCTTGAGCAAGGCTTTTGCAGGACCTGTCGGCTGCCGCCGCCCTTGCTCCCAATTACGCAACGTTGCCAGTTGGACATCTATGATTGCCGCGAACTTGGCCTGAGAAAGACCCGTTGCTTTGCGGATTTCCTTGACCTGAAGGGCATCGATGGTGAATTCGCGGGAGGGTTCGCGTTCGCCCCGGACAATTTCATCCATCTGCTGAACGCTTTCCATCAGCTCTTCAAAAAATTTACTCATCGTTACCTCCAATGCTCAATCACCGATTTCAGAGCTTTTCGCTCGTCAGCGGTCAAATCGTCCTGCTCGTTCTTTGGATAAATAAGCAGCAGGGCAATCTGCGAATTCGATACAAAATGATAGTAAATGACGCGCGCGCCACCGCGCTTGCCATGCCCCTTTGCGGCGACCCGAATTTTGCGGATACCCGCTGTGCCCTCTATCACGTCTCCGGATGAGGGGTTGCGAATAAGTGAATGCTGAAGTTTGACGTAGCTATCGTCATCCAGCAGTTCTTGTACTCGCTTAGTGAAAATTGGGGTTTCAATAAAAATCATCGAAAAATGGTACGCCAGCGACGTACCTTTTCTCAGTCGTCAAAATAGCATGCTCTTGCCTCCCAGCGTCCGAAAAAGTTGTCGGAGCTTTCAGGTACAATCCCGCCCCTTTCCCGCCACCGCCCGACACCATGAACCCCGCCGCCATCGCCACACTGCACCAACACCTTCTCCAGGCCCTCACCGACGCCCCCGATGAAACCCGCCGCCTGTTCCATGGCCGTGGCCGTTGCTGGGCGGGGTTGGAGCAAGTGACGGTGGACTGGCTGCAAGGCGTGGTGCTGGTCGCGCTGTTTCGCGAGCCGCAAGCCGAGGAGTTGGCGGCACTGAAGGCGATGTTGCTGGAATTCGCCGCATCGCCTGTGTGGGCAGCGCGCAAGGCGCATAGCCTGCTTTTGCAGCACCGCTATCTGCCCGACAGCGCCACCGAATGGCTGTTGGGCGAACAAGTGGAGCACTGGCTGATCGATGAAGACGGCCTGCGCTATCAGCTGGACCTGGGCGTCAAACAGAACAGCGGCCTGTTCCTCGACATGCGCTATGGCCGCCGCTGGGTGCGCGAGCACTCACGGGGCAAGCGGGTGTTGAACCTGTTCGCCTACACCTGCGGCTTTTCCGTCGCCGCCGTGGCCGGCGGCGCCGAGCAGGTGGTCAATCTGGATATGGCCAAGGCGGCCTTGAGCCGTGGGCGGGACAATCACAGGCTCAATGGCCATGACCTCAGCGGTGTGAGTTTTCTCGGCCATGAGTTGTTCAAGTCCTGGGGCAAGGTGAAGAAATATGGACCGTATGACCTGATCATCATCGACCCGCCGACCTTCCAGAAAGGCAGCTTCGCCCTGACCAAGGACTACCAGCGGATCCTGCGCCGCCTGCCGGAACTGCTGACCCCAGAAGGCACGGTGCTGGCCTGCGTCAACGACCCGGCCATCGGCACGGCGTTTTTGATCGACGGCATGGCGGCCGAAGCGCCGCAACTGCGGTTTATCGAGCGGCTGGAGAACCCGCCCGAGTTTCCGGACAGCGAAGCCGAAGGCGGCTTGAAGGCGCTGGTGTTCCGCCAGCAATCGGTTGCTCTACCCTGACGGGCGCTCTGGACGATCAGATCTGCGCCAGCAGCCATTGCTTGAACGCCCGCAACGACGGCAGTGCCTCGTTGCGCGGTGGGTAGATCAGGTAGTAGCTGCGCTGGCTGGCAATGCCTTCGCCGGGGCTGATGACCTCACCGTTGTGCAATTCCTCTTCCACCAGAATCCGTGGCACCAGGCCAATGCCGATGCCGGCGCGCACCGCCTGGATCAAGTGTGAGGTCAGTTCGAAGCTGGGGCCCAGGCGCATGGCCCGGTGAGGCAGGCCGTGGTGGGAAAACCATTCGCCCCAGGCATGCGGGTTGTTGGCAACGTTGAGCAGCACGTATTCGCTGATTTGCTGCGGTGTCAGCTGTTCGACGTGTTCGGCGGCCGAGGGGCTGGCGATCACCACCAGTTGTTCGGCGTGCAGGCGGTGGCTGATCAGGCCGGGCAAATCGCCGCTGCCGACGCCAATGGCGGCGTCGATCTCGCTGGTTTCAAAGTCGATGGCTTCGATCCGTGAATGGATATGCACCAGCATGCCGGGGTGGGCGGCATAAAAGTCATGCAGGCGCGGTAGCAGCCATTTCGAGCCGAAGGTCGGCAGGGTAGCCAGGCGCAAGGTACCGACGCCGGACTGATAGGCGAGCGCCTGCAAGGTGGCACTGCGAATGCGCCCCAGCGCCTCGCTCATCTCGCGCTGATACAGCCGGCCGACGTCGGTCAGCTGCACCTGGCGGCCCTCGCGGCGGAACAGGGTCAGGCCCAATTGTTGCTCCAGCGCCTGGACCTGACGGCTGACCGCACTCTGGGTCAGCGACAGCTCCTGGGCGGCGCGGGTGTAGCTTTCGTGGCGTGCGGCGGCCTCAAAAGCCAGCAGCAGGGACATGGACGGCGTCAGGCGGCGGTAATTCATTCAGAAAAGTCATCGATAGCGGCAAGATTATCCGTTTGCCCCAGGCGCTCAATACCGGGAACATTGGCACAGCTCGGCAGTAGAGGCTGGAGCACTTATGCGACGTTGGCAAGTTTCACCGATCGTTTTCTTCAAGTTCAGATGATAAAGAGGCATCCCCGATGATCGCCCAGCTGCAACCGGCCGTGACCGCTTCCAGTTACCAGGATTTTCTGGAGGCCCTGCGCAACAGCGGCTTCCGTGGCCAGATCAGTGCCGACTACGCCAGCCGTACGGTGCTGGCCACCGACAACTCCATCTACCAGCGCCTGCCGCAGGCGGCCGTGTTTCCGCTGGATGCCGACGATGTGGCGCGAGTCGCCGCGCTGATGGCCAGGCCGGCGTTCCGTGAGGTCAAGCTCACCCCGCGCGGTGGCGGCACCGGCACCAACGGCCAGTCGCTGACCGACGGGATTGTCGTCGACCTGTCGCGGCACATGAACAAGATCCTGGAAATCAATGCCGAAGAACGCTGGGTGCGGGTGCAGGCCGGTGTGGTGAAGGACCAGCTCAACGTTGCCCTCAAGGCCCATGGCCTGTTTTTCGCCCCGGAACTGTCCACCTCCAACCGCGCCACCGTCGGCGGCATGATCAACACCGACGCCAGCGGCCAGGGCAGCTGCACCTACGGCAAAACCCGCGACCACGTGCTGGAGCTGGACAGCGTCCTGCTCGGCGGCGAGCACCTGCACACCCAGCCGATCAGCGATGAAGAGCTTGAGCGCCAGTGCGCTCGCCAGGATCGCAGCGGCGAGGTCTATCGCATCGCACGCCAGATCAACGCTGAAAAAGCCGAACTGATCGACGCTTGCTTTCCCAAACTCAACCGCTGCCTGACCGGCTACGACCTGGCGCACCTGCGCGATGAACAGGGCCGCTTCAACCTCAACAGCGTGCTCTGCGGCGCCGAAGGCTCGCTGGGCTTTGTGGTCGAGGCCAAGCTCAATGTGCTGCCGATTCCCAAGTACGCGGTGCTGGTGAACGTGCGCTACGCCAGCTTCATGGACGCCCTGCGCGATGCCCGCGCCTTGCTTGAGCTCAAGCCGCTGTCGATCGAAACGGTCGACTCCAAGGTGCTGATGCTGGCGATGAAAGACATCGTCTGGCACAGCGTCTCGGAGTACTTCCCGGAAGATCCGGCGCGCCCGACCCTGGGCATCAACCTGGTCGAGTTCTGCGGCGACGACCCTGAGGAAGTCAACGCGCGGGTGAGCGCGTTTGTCGAGCACCTGCAGAACGACAAGGCGGTCGAGCGTCTGGGCCACACCCTGGCCGCCGGCCAGGAAGCCGTGACCCGCGTCTACACCATGCGCAAGCGCTCGGTCGGTCTACTGGGCAACGTGCAGGGCGAAGTGCGCCCGCAGCCGTTCGTGGAAGACACCGCCGTGCCGCCCGAGCAGCTGGCCGACTACATCGCTGAGTTCCGCGCCTTGCTCGACAGCTATGGCCTGCAGTACGGCATGTTTGGCCACGTCGATGCCGGCGTGCTGCACGTGCGTCCGGCGCTGGACATGAAAGACCCCGCCCAGGCGGCACTGGTGCGACCAATTTCCGATGGCGTGGCGCAGCTGACCCAGCGCTACGGCGGCCTGCTCTGGGGCGAACATGGCAAGGGCGTGCGCTCGGAATACGCGCCGAAATTCTTCGGCGACCTGTACCCGTCGCTGCAGGCCCTGAAAAGCGCCTTCGACCCGCACAACCAACTCAACCCCGGCAAGATCTGCACGCCGCTGAACAGCACCGAAGCGCTGCTGAAAGTGGATGAAGTGACGATGCGCGGCGACCTCGACCGGCAGATCGATGAGCGTGTCTGGGAAAGCTTCGGCAGCGCCGTGCACTGCAACGGCAACGGCGCCTGCTACAACTTCGACCCCAACGACGCCATGTGCCCCTCGTGGAAAGCCACCCGCCAACGCCAGCATTCGCCCAAGGGCCGTGCGTCGCTGATTCGTGAATGGCTGCGGCTGCAAGGGGCGGCCAACGTGGATGTGCTGGCGGCCGCGCAGCGCCCGGTGGGCTGGCTCAAGGGCTTGGCGCAACGGTTGCGCAACAGCCGTGCGCAACGTCAGGGCCAGGCGGACTTCTCCCATGAAGTCTATGACGCCATGGCCGGTTGCCTGGCGTGCAAGTCCTGCGCCGGGCAGTGCCCGATCAAGGTCAATGTGCCGGAGTTTCGCTCGCGCTTCCTGGAGCTTTACCACGGTCGCTACCTGCGCCCGATCCGCGATTACCTGATCGGCTCGCTGGAGTTCAGCATTCCGTACCTGGCACGTTTGCCGGGGCTGTACAACGGCCTGATGGGCTCGAACCTGGTGAAAAACCTGCTGGTCAAGCAGGTCGGCATGATCGACAGCCCGCTGATCAGCCGCTTCGATTTCCAGGCCACGCTCAACCGTTGCCGCGTGGGCGTGGCGACCCCGGCCAACCTGCGCGGGCTGACCCCGGCCCAGCGCGATCACAGCGTGGTATTGGTGCAGGATGCGTTCACCCGCTACTTCGAAACCCCGCTGCTGGCCGCGTTTATCGAGCTGGTGACCCAGCTGGGTTACCGGGTTTACCTGGCGCCTTACAGCGCCAACGGCAAACCGCTGCATGTGCAGGGCTTTTTGTCGGCGTTCAACAAGGCGGCCATTCGCAACGCCAACCAGCTGCAAGCGCTGAGTGATTGCGGCGTCCGGCTGGTGGGCCTGGACCCGGCCATGACCCTGGTGTATCGCCAGGAATATCAAAAGGTTCCGGACCTGCGCAAATGCCCGCAGGTGGAGCTGCCGCAGGAGTGGCTGCTCGATGTGCTGCCCGAGCATGCCGGCCAGCCGACCCACGCAGTGCCGTTCCGCCTGCTGGCGCACTGCACCGAGAAAACCAACGTACCGGCCAGCACCCGCCAGTGGGAACAGGTGTTCGCCCGCCTGGGGCTCAAGCTG
The DNA here is from genome assembly GCF_009905435.1 of Pseudomonas sp. R5(2019). Classification (GTDB taxonomy): domain Bacteria; phylum Pseudomonadota; class Gammaproteobacteria; order Pseudomonadales; family Pseudomonadaceae; genus Aquipseudomonas. The sequence continues at coordinate 224,612 of NZ_JAAAMT010000002.1, read as the reverse complement.
GTGACCCAGGCGACCGGTTGCTGCGGCATGTCGGGCACCTATGGCCACGAAGCGCGCAACCAGGAAACCTCGCGGATCATCTTCGATCAGTCCTGGGCCGGGCAATTGCAGAAGGAAGGCGAAGCGCTGGCGACCGGCTATTCGTGCCGCAGCCAGGTGAAGCGCTTTGCTGACCAGCAACTGCGCCATCCGTTGCAGGTGGTGCTCGAAGCGCTCAAAGCCTGACTCAGGCGGGTTGGGGCTGTTGCACGGCCCATCGCGCCCAGGTGCGCTCCTACACAGATCGCGTAACGCATGTAGGAGCGCACCTGGGCGCGATGGGCTGCAAAGCAGCCCCGGCGCCACCCGCTTCCCTTTGCTGTTGAGACGCCGTGTCTCGGCGACAGGCGCGACAGCTGTTCCAGATTGCGACACCGAAGATTTTTGAAGCGTGTTTTTATCGAAATAAAATCAATAAAAATCAATGGCTTGAGTTGTTTTGTGGCCATTGGCACAGCGGTTGCTCAATGAGTGCATCAGATCACAACAAGAGCCCGCCCCCATGCATTCGACCTTCGCGCTCAACCCCCAAACCGAGGCGTTCCTTGCCCGCCCGCAGAAAATGCTGATCGGCGAGCAGTGGCTGACCGCACGTGACGGCAGCACCCTGACCCTGCGCAACCCCGCGACCGGCCAGCCGCTGGCCGAAGTGCCCGCAGCCAGCCACGAAGACGTTGACCTGGCCGTTGCCGTGGCCCGCCAGGCCTTTGAGGACTCGGCCTGGAGCCGCATGCGCCCGCGCGAGCGGCAAAACCTGTTGTGGCGGCTGGCTGACCTGCTGGAACGCGACGCGCAAATCCTCGCCCAGCTCGAATGCCTGAACAACGGCAAGAGCGCCGCTGTCGCCCAGGTGATGGACGTGCAGCTGTCGATCGATTTTCTGCGCTACATGGCCGGCTGGGCGACCAAGATCCAGGGCAGTACCGTGGACCCGTCGCTACCGCTGATGCCCGAGGGCGACTTTCACGCCTTTGTGCGGCGTGAAGCGGTGGGCGTGGTCGGCGCCATCGTCGCCTGGAACTTCCCCCTATTGCTGGCCTGCTGGAAACTGGGACCTGCGCTGGCGACCGGCTGCACCGTGGTGCTCAAGCCGGCCGACGAAACCCCGCTCAGCGCGCTGAAACTGGCCGAGCTGGTGCTGGAGGCGGGCTACCCGGCCGGAGTCTTCAACGTCGTGACCGGCACCGGCGCGGTGGCCGGCGCGGCGTTGTCCCGGCATCCGGACGTGGACAAGCTGACCTTCACCGGCTCCACCGAAGTCGGCAAGATGATCGGCAAGGCAGCGATGGATTCCATGACCCGCGTGACCCTGGAGCTGGGCGGTAAATCACCGACCATCGTCATGGGCGATGCCGACCTCAAGCAAGCCGCTGCCGGTGCCGCCAGTGCGATCTTCTTCAATCAGGGCCAGGTCTGCTGCGCCGGTTCCCGGCTGTATGTGCAGCGCAAGCATTTCGACAACGTGGTGGGCGATATCGTCGACATCGCCAATGGCATGAAGCTGGGCAGCGGCATGGACCCGAGCGTGGCCATGGGGCCGCTGATTTCGGCGCGCCAGCAAGAGCGGGTGTACAGCTATATCGAGCGCGGGCGTGAGCTGGGCGCCACCGTGGCCTGTGGCGGCGAGATGTTTGGCCCCGGGTATTTCGTCAAGCCGACAGTGCTGACCGGCGTGTCGCAACACGGGCCGCTGGTGCAGGAAGAAATCTTCGGACCGGTGCTGGTGGCGGTGCCGTTCGATGACATCGAGGATGCCGTGCGGCTGGCCAACGACAACCGTTATGGCTTGGGTGCGAGCATCTGGTCGAACGACCTGGCGGCGGTGCACCGGATGATTCCGCGGATCAAGTCAGGCTCGGTGTGGGTGAACTGCCACAGCGCGCTGGACCCGAGCCTGCCGTTTGGCGGCTACAAGATGTCGGGGCTGGGAAGGGAGATGGGGGCGGCGGCGATTGAGCATTACACCGAATTGAAGTCGGTGTTGATCAAGGTTTAGCGGAACGTAAAAGCTTCGCAGGCCTAACGCGAAACCGGTAGGAGTCGGGCTTGCCCCAATGCCAGTCAGTTAAGGCGAGATCCATGTGGGAGCGGATTTATCCGCGAATGAAGGCGCCGCGTAATGCCTGAAAAACCGCGGTGTCTGAATTCGCGGATAAATCCGCTCCCACAGGTTTTCGGCGTTCCACTCTTTAACTGACCGGCATTGGAGCAGCCTGGCTCTTACATTAAGTCCCGCGAATAGCGTCAACGCGGTCTATACCTGATTACTGGCCGCTATAGATCTGATCGAAAATCCCGCCATCATTGAAGTGGGTCTTCTGCACGGTGCGCCAGTCGCCAAAGGTCTTCTCCACCGACAGGAAGTCGACTTTCGGGAAACGGTCGGTGTACTTGGCCAGCACGGCAGGATCGCGTGGGCGCAGGTAGTTGTTGGCGGCGATTTCCTGGGCTTCAGGCGACCACAGGTACTTCAAGTACTCCTCGGCGGCCGCGCGGCTGCCTTTCTTGTCGACCACCTTGTCGACCACGCTGACCGGCGGCTCGGCTTCAGCCGAGACACTCGGGTAGATCACCTCGAACTGGTCGCGACCGAACTCGCGGGCAATCATCTCCGCTTCGTTCTCGAAGGTCACCAGCACGTCGCCGATCTGGTTGGTCATGAACGTCGTGGTCGCGGCGCGGCCACCGGTGTCCAGCACCGGCGCCTGCTTGAACAGCTTGCCGACAAAGTCCTTGGCCTTGGGTTCATCGCCACCGTTCTTGAGTACATAACCCCAGGCCGACAGGTAGGTGTAGCGGCCGTTACCCGAAGTCTTGGGGTTGGGCACGATCACTTGCACACCGTCCTTGAGCAGGTCCGGCCAGTCCTTCAGTGCCTTGGGGTTGCCCTTGCGCACGATAAATACGGTGGCCGAGGTGAACGGTGCGCTGTTGTTCGGCAGGCGGGTGACCCAGTTGTCCGGCACCAGCTTGCCATTGTCAGCCAGGGCATTGATGTCGGTGGCCATGTTCATGGTGATGACATCGGCGGGCAGACCATCGATTACCGAACGGGCCTGCTTGCTCGAGCCGCCGAACGACATCTGCAGATTGATCTTCTCGTTGTGCTCTTTTTCCCAGTGCTTCTGGAAGGCAGCGTTGTAGTCCTTGTAGAAGTCCCGCATCACGTCGTACGACACGTTGAGCAGGGTAGGCGCAGCCTGGGCAAGGCTGCCAAAGGCCAGGCCTGCGGCCAGAAGCGAGGCGCTGAAGAGTTTTTTCACTGAACGCGATCCTTGTTGGTTATTAGGGTGAGGCATTGTGTCGGCGACTATAACGGTCGGCGAGGGCTGACTAAAAGATCAAAAAGTGAGGCGCTTATTCCAGCTTCTTGAACAAGGCATTGCCACACCGCGAACAAAACGCCGCGCCGTGGTCATGAGTGTTTTTGCGGCACACCGGGCAATCATGTTGCAGCTGCTCGCCGCGCATGGCGTTGGCCAATTCGGCAGTGAAAATCCCGGTGGGCACGGCGATGATCGAATAACCGGTGATCATCACCAGCGACGACAACACCTGGCCCAGCGGTGTCTTGGGCACGATATCGCCAAAGCCCACGGTGGTCAGGGTCACGATCGCCCAATAAATGCCCTTGGGAATACTGGTAAAGCCATGCTCGGGGCCTTCGACCACATACATCATCGTGCCGAACACCGTCACCAGCGTCGAGACCGTGAGCAGAAACACAATGATCTTCTGCTTGCTGCCGCGCAGGGCCGACATCAAGTAGTTGGCTTGCTTCAGATACGGGCTGAGCTTGAGCACCCGGAAAATCCGCAGCATCCGGATGATCCGGATGATCAGCAGGTACTGGGCATCGGCGTAATACAGGGCGATCACGCCCGGCACGATCGCCAGCAAATCCACCAGTCCGTAAAAGCTGAAGGCGTAGCGCAGCGGCTTGGGCGAGCAATACAGGCGCAGCAGATACTCGATCAGAAATATCCCGGTAAATCCCCACTCGATCCCGGCCAACAGCCCTGCGTAATCGCGGTGCACGGTGTCGATGCTGTCGAGGATCACCGTGACAAGGCTTGCGAGGATGATCAGTAGCAGCGCACTGTCGAAGCGCCGGCCGGCCACGGTATCGGTCTGGAAGATGATGACGTAAAGCTGTTCGCGCCAGGTCTGGGCGTGTCGCATGAGGGGCGGGTTCCGGTGGAGATGGGCGACAGACTAGGTGGCGGGGGGCGGGTTAGGCAAGTTCCGGGCAAGCGCCTGTAGGAGCATGGCTTGCCAGCGATAGGCGCACCGCGGTGTGCCAGGTACGACGCCTCGCGGGCAAGCCGGCGGCTCCTGCATGGGCTTGCTCGCCATCGGTATGAACCTTTGAAAGTGGAAAATACCTAGCTGTTCTGTCAGGTGTTCAGCTTTTGTGAGTGGAGGATACTGGACGTTATTTTCTACAGAGTGAGCGACTCAGCCATGAACACTCAGCTTTCTACTTCCTTTGCAATGCTGTTGCAGACTGATCGTTCAGGAACGGTCTTGGGCGCAAGGCATGTAGGGGCGCTCAAGTTTGCCTATCCCCCTTATGGACATCGTCTAGCGGATGAGGCCTCTTCGCTAATAGGCTTCAATGGCCAGCTTGAGGAGAGGCAGATAACAGGCTACATGCTGGGGAATGGGTATCGTGCTTTCAACGTAGTATTGATGCGCTTCAATAGCCCTGATGGTTGGAGCCCTTTTGGTAAGGGAGGTATTAATCCGTACTGCTATTGCTCTGGTGATCCGATCAATTTCACAGACTCCACGGGGTTTATGGCTAAGTCGATAAAAATTGGAGGCATGTTCAATATTCGGCGTATAGGTGAAGGGGGTACGAGTTTTACAGATGAGTCTGGTAGGCGGTTGTATATTAACTCACATGGGAATGTGGATCGTAAAGGTCGGGGTTATTTAGATATAGACGGTAAAAAGCAGTATCCGAAGGATGTCATGAGGCTCTTGTCGAAGGCGGGTGTGCAGGTCGATAAATACGACTTGGTAGATGTTTTGGCATGCCATAGTGCTGCCGGAAAAAAACCGTTTATCGAGGGGTTTGCTAATGTGTCCTCAAAGATAGTTAAGGGGTACGAAAATGAGATTGCCCTCTCGCCCTCGGCTGATGAGTTTTCTAAATTTTATGACTTCACAAAAGGGCGGTTTAAAAATGGCTCTGAATTCTCCAATTATCCAAATGAAGTTTATATCGATAGGAGTCGTGATGATTATAGAGGCGTGAAGGCCTACCCCAGAGTTGAGTTGTCTGTATGGAGGAATTTATTTGTACGCCGTTGATTGGCGTGGGATAAGGAGATGAATATTATTGATCTCCTTTGTCGTATAGCACTGTCGAAGCGCCGGCCGGCCACGGTATCGGTCTGGAAGATGATGACGTAAAGCTGTTCGCGCCAGGTCTGGGCGTGTCGCATGAGGGGCGGGTTCCGTTGGAGATGGGCGACAGTCTAGGGGGCGGGTAAGGCAAGTTCCGGGCAAGCGCCTGTAGGAGCATGGCTTGCCAGCGATAGGCGCACCGCGGTGTGCCAGGTACGACGCCTCGCGGGCAAGCCGGCTCCTGCATCTGGTTGGGCAACCAGATACCTGGCAGTTCTGTCAGGTGTCCGCGCAAAGTAGTTGGAGGATACTGGGCTCTTTTATTCGTGGCGACAGGCGCTTTGGCGATGACATTACAATTCAATATTCAGTATTTGGGGTTGCTGCAGACTGATCGATCCGGTTCGGTTGTGAGGGAGCAGCAGGCGGCGAAGTCGAGAGTCATTTCCTATACGCCGTATGGCTATCGGCTGCCGGGTGAGGCCAAGCCGATGCTCGGATTCAATGGGCAATTTAAGGAAAGAGGAATGATTGGCTATGTGCTGGGGGCGGCTATCGGGTGTTTAACCCGATATTGATGTGCTTTCACAGCCCTGACAGTTGGAGCCCTTTTGGTAAAGGGGGGATGAATGCCTATGCCTACTGCCAAAGGGACCCCGTTAATGGGACAGATCCCACAGGCCATATGCTGAAGCTGACTTTCTTTTCGCGAAGCACTAAACCGCCTGTGTATCGGCAATTAAGAAATTTGGGAGCGAGTAAAAGTATGGCCCATGCTATCAATCGGTCGTACGAGGCTGGTGAATTTGCGCAGGGAGCAGTCAAATTGCGGTTTGTGCCTGAAAAAGGCGAATCTGTCTGGAAGCATTTTAATGCTTCGGTAGGGCAGGATAGGTCTCTTCAAATCGATTCAACGACACCATTCCAAGTGAGGGATGCGCGTTCCAGCAACATGCTCCACAAGCCGCTCGCGCAGATGTTCTTTAGCCACGATGCGCCGGAATTGGTGAAACATGCCGGAAACGACGGCTATAACTTCGTCGAAAAAGCAGCGGGTATCAGGACACCCAGGAGAAGCGCAGTGGACAATGATTATCAGTAATTGGCTCTCGGGAACGGGCCTTGGTTTCATCCAAGGTCCGCGTCTCGTAAAGCGTTATTGTTCACGTTAACCCCGCGAAATTTCTGTCGCCTGTGCTGACGTCATCGCGAGCAAGCTCGGCTCCTACATACCCCGCTCAGCGTCGGTGTAAAGAGTCAGTGAGCTGGTTATTCGGCCAGATTCGGCCACTTGAATGGCCGAATAATTGAGTATTCGGCCATTTTCCCTCTATTCGGCCATTTATTCGGCCAAATCGCACGGTTGTTTCAACGCCTTCTCCTCCATCTCATCCAACAACGCCTCGGCCAGGCTTCTAGCCGCTTCGGCGCTGTGCAGGTTCGACCAGAGCAGGCCCTTGAGTTCGCTGTCGCTGGTGTGTTCGCAGGCTTTGTGAGAGACGGCTTCGATGCCGGTCAGCAGGTTGGTGATGTGGACGAGGGCGTCTTCAAGGGCTACGCCTTCGCGGACGGCGAACAGAGGGTCGTGGCTGCCGTTGCAGGTGGTGAAGGTGGACGTGGCGGTTTTGGAATGATTCGTTGTCATGGGTGAAGCTCCTTATTGAAAGAGCTCCTTTTTCTTCGGGCGACCAAGCCCGGTCTCTGATGTGCAGAGACCGGGGAAGCCTATCCTGTGTGCGAACGCCCTTCAAGCCACTGCTCCAATTCGGCTTTGGTGATGCCCATGCCGCCAATGCTGACGTTCGACAGATGCTCCAGATCGTAGCGAGTGTCTTCGATGAACTTGGCTTGCTGCTCCACCGGGATCTTCTCCACGCTCTCTGACAACAATGTTTCAAGTGCATCACCGTGTCTTTGTTCACTCACGATTCGAGCGACAAGTGCCCGACGCTGCTGGCGGTGGAGCACGCGCAGCGTGTCGATACCCACGGATTCAGCGACGGCGCCATAGCGGTGGCAACTGCGGATGTACGACCAGACATACAGGTCAGCCAACGGGCCGATTTCGTTGAGCTCATACACGGCGATGACTGCGCTGGTGTAGTCCTCTGAGCTGATGTCACCAAACGACAAGGGGACCAGGTTGTAACGCACCAGCGGAATATTGGCGGACATACGAGATGTGCGCTTGTTCACGTCGATGAAGCCTTGCAGGTAGGCGACGTGCGCCAACAAGAACAGGCTCTGTTCGAACGGGTTCCGGATCTGCGCCGCCTTGGTGGATATAAGCTCCAGAAGGCGTTCCAGACGCTCCTTTCCCTCCAGTGGCATATAGACAGTGGAGGAAATGCGAACTCCCTCGTCCCGAAGGTTCCCGGCCATGCCAGTGGTGACCAGGCCGTCGGCCAACAGGTAGTGAAGCGTCCTGATGTTGTCGCTGGTTATCTGCAACTGGTGAATACCGTCAACCAGAAACCGGATGGCTTCCCGGTGGTTGAGGATCATCACTTTTTCCATATCCAACTTGCCGTCAGCAGGAATGCCTTCGAGGAGCAGCTTCTCGGTGTCCACCAACGAGTAGGTGTTTCCCTCGAGCCGTGAAGAGTTATAGGAAAGATCCACCAGAAGTCGGTTATAGATCTTCCGCGCGTAAGTGCCTGCGGGCATTTCGTCGTTCGCACGCTGACCATGCTCTTGCAGCAATGCCAAGTGCTCGGTAGGGAGGTAGGCAGTCTCGTTCGGTTTGTATGACCGCAGCCAATCTTCTCGATAGGAGCATGGGGTTCGAGTGAACAGTGGCGCGCGCACGCGGGCAATGATTTCTGCGCTTTGCTCGGAGAACACGGGCAAAGGCCCGCTGCCTGCTTTTATCGCAGGCACTGTCTCCTCAGGTAAACGCGGTGTGACGGGAATGGCGAGGTGGTATGCGCGTCCCTTCGTGTTTCCACGTGCTTGCAGATCACCTTCCACGACTGACGCTTTCAGCCAGTTGCGTAAGGTGCGCTCAGGAATGCCAAGTTTGGGTAGGAGCTCAGCAATCGTCAGCCATTGATCCGGCTGGGCGCGGAACAGGCTGATCAGGCTGTCGCGATTCGGATTGGACATTTCGGCCATGATTGCGTCCGTTCAGCTGGGGTGGGTGGCCAGATCAAGCGGCCATTGATTCGGCCAAATTTTAGGTTATTCGGCCAGATTCGGCCATCAGCTTGGCTTATTCGGCCATTTCCGGATGAGAAAATGGCCGAATACTCGATAATTCGGCCATTTTGTCTATTTACTCACGATTCGCCATTTATTCGGCCAAACCGCACGGTTGTTTCAACGCCTTCTCCTCCATCCCATCCAACAACGCCTCGGCCAGGCTTCTGGCCGCTTCGGCGCTGTGCAGGTTCGACCAGAGCAGACCCTTGAGTTCGCTGTCGCTGGTGTGTTCGCAGGCTTTATGAGAGACGGCTTCGATGCCGGTCAGCAGGTTGGTGATGTGGACGAGGGCATCTTCAAGGGCAACGCCTTCGCGGACGGCGAACAGCGGGTCGTGACTGCCGTTGCAGGTGGTGAAGGTGGCTGTGGCGGTTTTGGAATGAATTGTTGTCACGGGTAAAGCTCCTTTTGAAAGAGCTCCTTGTTCATCGGGCGACCAAGCCCGATCTCTGATGTGCAGAGACCGGGCAAGCCTACCGTGCACGTGAACGCCGTGCAAGGTTGCGCAATGCTTGGTCCGGCGGGGTTGTGTGGTGGGTCGCCCAGCGGCTGCCGATATGTAACAGCCAGCAAGCCAGGATGAACGGCGCTGTCAGTATTGGCACCGGTAGCAGGGTAAGCGCGGGTTGCAGCACGATCGCCAAAGCGATGGCCAGCAACGGCCGCCACGGTTGTTGGCGAGTGTGGCTGAAGGCGAGGGCGGCCAGCGCGGCGTTGAATCCGTACAGACCATAGAACGCCGCGTTGGCTTCGCCGTTGAACAGCGCAACGCTGCCGCCGATGGCCGAACCTACCAATGCCCATGCAGCGGCGTAGCGATTAGCGATCAGCAGGCCGATGGCAATCAGCACGCCGGCGAATGGGTGGTCTAGCAGGAAAATTTGTCCCAAGCCTCGGGCCAGTGCCGACAGTGGATTGTGGTCAACCACGATGGGGCTGGAAGCGGCAGGTTCGACCGCCAGCAACAACGCCCAGCCAAGCAATACAAACGGGCTGGTATAGGCGGGCAATAGCACCGGCCGATCTGCGCGCTTGATCCACTGGTGCACGAAGATGCTGCTCAGGCCGCTGGCGGCGATGATCAGTGGCGGGACGAGGGCGGACCAGGGCAGTTGATGGCAGATCAAAAGGCCCAGCAGTACGCCGTTGTAGCTGTACAGGCCGCTTTGCCGGTCACTGCGGGCGTAGCTTCGGCGTTGGGCGGTGAGCAGGCCCGAGAGGGCGCCCAGCAATGCGCCGCCGAGCAGGTCGGGGGCGGTGAAGAGGATGGCCGCCAGGCAAAACAGGCCGCACAGCGGGTTGCGCTGCAGCAGGACCTGGCTGAAGCCGTTGAGCAAGGCCGTGGCCCAGTCGGGGCAGTGGATCAGTTTTTTGGTGGACATGATGGCAGTTGGAAAGTGGGTGGGACCGGAGGCGCTTCGTGCGAGCGCGGTTCTTCCGGGAGTTGGGTATAACCAATAGACCTCTGGGTGTTGCGCGGATTTTGTAGGAGCGGACCTGGCCGCGATGGGGCGCGCAGCGGCCCCGGGGTCTGCTGCGCAGCCCATCGCGGCCAGGTCCGCTCCTACATTCAAATCTCAAACAAGCTTTAGATCAGTGTTTCAATCCGCAGTGAATTAGTCGATCCCGGCTTGCCGAAAGGCACACCGGCGGTGATCAGCAGGGTGTCGCCACGGCTGGCCATGCCTTGGGCCTGGGCGATTTCCAGGGCCGTTGAGCAGACTTCGTCTACTTGCCGCAGGCGGTCGTTGACCACCGAATGAACGCCCCAGGCCACGGTCAGGCGCCGGGCGGTGGAGAGGTTCGGGGTCAGGTTGAGGATCGGTGCCCGGGGCCGCTCGCGCGCCGCGCGCAGGCTGGAGCTGCCGGACTCGCTGTAGTTGACCAGCGCCGCCACCGGCAGGATGCCGCTGATCCGGCGGATCGCGCAGCTGATGGCGTCCGACACGGTGGCTTCGGCTTGTGGCCGGCCGGCGTCGAGTTGGGTCTGGTAGTCCGGGCCGCTTTCGACCTGGCGGATGATCTTGCTCATCATCTGCACGGCTTCGAGCGGATAGTCGCCCGAGGCGGTTTCAGCGGACAGCATCACCGCATCGGCGCCTTCGGCCACGGCGTTGGCGACGTCGGTGACTTCGGCACGGGTCGGGGCTGGCGAGAAGCGCATCGATTCAAGCATCTGGGTTGCCACCACCACCGGTTTGCCCAGCTGGCGGCAGGTGCCAATGATGCTTTTCTGGATCTGCGGTACGCTTTCGGCCGGCACTTCCACGCCCAGGTCACCCCGAGCGACCATGATCGCGTCGCTCAGTTCGGCGATTTCACGCAGTTGAGTGACGGCGGTGGGCTTCTCGATCTTGGCCATCAGGAACGCGCGGTCGCCGATCAGCTCGCGGGCTTCGAGGATGTCTTGCGGGCGCTGCACAAACGACAGCGCCACCCAGTCCACGCCCAGCTCCAGGCCGAAGCTCAGGTCGCGGCGGTCCTTGGCGGTCAGCGGGCTGAGTTCCAGCACCGCTTGCGGCACGTTCACGCCTTTGCGGTCGGACAGCTCGCCGCCGTTGAGCACTTCGGTGTCGATGGCATCGGCGTGCTTGGCAGTGACGCGCAGTCGCAGCTTGCCGTCGTCCAGCAAGAGGTCCATCCCCGGCTCCAGCGCGGCGATGATTTCCGGGTGGGGCAGGTTGACCCGGCGCTGATCACCCGGGGTGGCGTCCAGGTCCAGGCGCAGCGCCTGGCCACGGTACAGCTGGACTTTGCCGTCGGCAAAGCGGCCGACGCGCAGCTTCGGCCCTTGCAGGTCCATCAGGATGCCGAGCGGGTAGTTGAGCTGGGCTTCGACGTCGCGAATCCACTGGTAGCGCATGGCGTGGTCGGCATGTTCGCCGTGGCTGAAGTTCAGGCGAAAGATGTTCACCCCGGCTTCAACCAGCTGGCGGATGTCGTCGATGCCCTTGATGGCTGGGCCCAGGGTCGCAAGGATTTTGACTTTCTTATCAGGCGTCATGAGATGAACTCTCGAGGATCAGGATGGCGCGCAAATCGTTGACGTTGGTGCGCGTAGGCGATGTCACGATCAAGGCGTCGAGGGCGGCGAAGTAGCCGTAGCCGTTGTTGTTGTCCAGCTCATCGCTGGCCGACAGGCCCAGGGCCTCGGCGCGGGCGTAGCTGTGCGGGGTCATGATTGCACCGGCGTTTTCTTCCGAGCCGTCGATGCCGTCGGTGTCGCCAGCCAGGGCATAGACGCCGGGCAACCCCTTGAGGCTTTCGGTCAGGCTGAGCAAAAACTCGGCATTGCGCCCGCCGCGGCCGTTGCCGCGCACGGTCACGGTGGTTTCGCCACCGGAGAGGATCACGCACGGCGCTGCCAGTGGCTGGCCGTGCTGGACGATCTGACGGACGATGCCGGCATGGACCTTGGCCACTTCGCGCGATTCGCCTTCCAGATCGCCGAGGATCAGCGGACTGAATCCGGCCTGGCGCGCTTTGACGGCGGCGGCCTCCAGGGATTGTTGTGGCTTGGCGATCAGCTGGAAGTGGCTGCGGGCCAGGCACGGATCGTCGGCCTTGACGGTTTCAGAGGCCGGGTTCTGCAGCCAGGCGACAACAGCGGCGGGCGCCTCGATGTTGTAGCGTTTGAGAATCGCCAGTGCCTCGGCCGAGGTGCTGGGGTCGGCCACGGTGGGGCCGGAGGCGATGACCGTGGCCAGATCGCCCGGCACATCGGATATCGCATAGGTGTAGACGCTGGCAGGCCAGCAGGCCTTGGCCAGGCGGCCGCCCTTGATCGCCGAGAGGTGCTTGCGCACGCAGTTCATCTCGCCAATGGTGGCGCCGGATTTGAGCAGGGCTTTGTTGATCGCTTGCTTGTCGGCCAGGGTGATTCCGGCAGCGGGCAGGGCGAGCAGCGCAGAACCGCCGCCGGACAGCAGGAAGATCACTCGGTCGTCTTCGCTGAGGTTGCTGACCAGCTCCAGCACGCGCTGGGCAACGGCCAGGCCGGCGGCATCAGGGACAGGGTGAGCGGCTTCGACGACTTCGATTTTCGAGCAGTTGGCGCCGTGGCCGTAGCGGGTCACGACCAGGCCCGAGACCTCGCCTTGCCAGCAGCGTTCGACCACTTCGGCCATGGCGGCGGCGGCCTTGCCGGCGCCGATGACGATGACGCGGCCAGTGCGATCGGTAGGCAGATGAGCTTCGAGGACCTGGCGGGGGTGCGCGGCGTCAATGGCCGTGGCGAACAGCTCGCGCAGAAAGAGTTGCGGATCGAGCGACATGGCAGGCTCCCGTTTTATTGTTGTTCGGGGTTCGGCTTTGTAATTTTGGTGCGGCTATTCGCGGATAAATCCGCTCCCACAACAGCCCTTGCACATAATGTGAGTGAGCAATGTGGGAGCGGATTTATCCGCGAATCGGTGTCACAGGCAATGCAAAGCCTTACTTGTCGTCGCGGATCGAGAAGTTGGCCATGTGTTCCAGGCCCTTGATCAGCGCCGAGTGGTCCCAGTTGGCGCCGCCGATGGCTGCGCAGGTGCTGAACACTTGCTGGGCGTTGGCGGTGTTGGGCAGGTTGATCGACAGCTCCTTGGCGCCTTGCAGGGCCAGGTTCAGGTCCTTCTGGTGCAGGCTGATGCGGAAGCCCGGGTCGAAGGTGCCCTTGATCATGCGCTCGCCGTGCACTTCCAGGATCTTGGACGAAGCAAAGCCACCCATCAGCGCTTCACGCACCTTGGCCGGGTCTGCGCCGTTCTTGGCGGCGAACAGCAGCGCTTCGGCAACGGCCTGGATGTTCAGCGCAACGATGATCTGGTTAGCCACCTTGGCGGTCTGGCCATCGCCATTGCCACCGACCAGGGTGATGTTCTTGCCCATGGACTGGAACAGCGGCAGGGCGCGTTCGAACGCCTGGCTGTCGCCACCGACCATGATGCTCAGGGTGGCTGCCTTGGCGCCGACTTCACCGCCCGATACCGGGGCGTCGAGGTATTGCGCGCCGGTGGCGTTGACCTTGGCCGCGAAGGCTTTGGTGGCGGTCGGTGAGATCGAGCTCATGTCGATCACGATCTTGTTCGGACCCAGGCCCGCGATTACGCCGTTTTCGCGCTGCAGCACGTCTTCGACGTGCGGGGTGTCGGGCACCATGATGATGATGAATTCAGCTTCCTGGACCACTTCTTTCGGGTTGGCCAGGGCGACGGCGCCGGCGGCGACCAGGTCAGCCGGGGCGGGGTCGTGGTGCGTCGTCAGGAACAGGCTGTGACCTGCTTTTTGCAGGTTCGAAGCCATGGGGTGGCCCATGATGCCGGTGCCGATAAAACCGATTTTAGCCATGAGAAATACCTGATCAGATTGCGTTGTGGGTTTTCAGCCAGCCGAGGCCCGCTTCGGTGGTGGTCAGCGGCTTGTATTCACAGCCGACCCAGCCCTGGTAGCCGATGCGGTCCAGATGTTCGAAGAGGAAGCGATAGTTGATTTCGCCGGTGCCAGGCTCGTTGCGGCCGGGGTTGTCGGCCAGCTGAACGTGGTTGATCTGTGGCAGGTGCGTGGCCAGGGTTCGAGCCAGGTCACCTTCCATGATTTGCATGTGGTAGATGTCGTACTGCAGGAACAGGTTGGCGCTGCCGACCTTTTCCTGGATCGCCAGGGCCTGGCGGGTGTTGTTCAGGTAGAAGCCGGGGATGTCGCGGGTGTTGATCGCTTCCATCACCAGTTTGATGCCGGCCGCTTGCAGATTGTCGGCGGCGTATTTCAGGTTGTCGACGAAGGTCTGCTCGACGGTGGCGCAATCCGGGCCTTGTGGGCGGATGCCGGCCAGGCAGTTGATCTGGGTGTTGCCCAGAACTTGTGCGTAGGCAATGGCCAGATCGACGCCGGAGCGGAACTCCTCGATGCGGTCCGGGTGGCAGGCGATACCGCGCTCGCCCTTGGCCCAGTCACCGGCCGGCAGGTTGAACAGCACCTGGGTCAGGCCGTTGTCGTCCAGCTGTTGTTTGATTTCAGTCGAGGTGAAATCGTACGGGAACAGATATTCGACCCCGCTGAAGCCGGCATCGGCTGCAGCCTTGAAACGGGCGAGAAAGTCCTGCTCGGTGAACAGCATGGACAGGTTGGCGGCGAAACGTGGCATGAATGTCTCCTTGCGAAAGTGCGCCCTCACCCCGTGCGGGGGAGGGCATCAGCAGGTCAGTCCAGCAGCGAGATGGCGGTGGGGGCGTCGCCGCCGACCAGGGCCAGGTCTTCGAACTCGTTGACGGCGTTGATCTCGGTGCCCATGGAAATGTTGGTCACGCGTTCCAGGATGATCTCGACCACCACCGGTACCTTGAACTCTTCGATCATTTGCTGGGCCTTGCGCAGCGCCGGCTGGATGTCTTTCGGTTCGAATACGCGCAGCGCCTTGCAACCCAGGCCTTCGGCGACGGCGACGTGGTCGACGCCATAGCCGTTGAGCTCTGGGGCATTGAGGTTTTCGAAGGCCAGCTGCACGCAGTAGTCCATCTCGAAACCGCGCTGTGACTGACGGATCAAGCCCAGGTAGGAGTTGTTCACCACCACGTGGATGTACGGCAGGTTGAACTGCGCGCCCACGGCCAGTTCTTCGATCATGAACTGGAAGTCATAGTCGCCCGACAGCGCCACGACTTTGCGCGACGGATCGGCCTTGACCACGCCCAGGGCTGCCGGAATGGTCCAGCCCAGTGGGCCGGCCTGGCCGCAGTTGATCCAGTGGCGAGGCTTGTAGACGTGCAGGAACTGGGCGCCGGCGATCTGCGACAGACCGATGGTGCTGACGTAGCAGGTGTCCTTGCCGAATACCTGGTTCATTTCCTGGTAAACGCGCTGCGGCTTGACCGGCACGTTGTCGAAATGGGTCTTGCGCTGCAGGCTGGCCTTGCGCTGTTGGCAATCTTTCAGCCAGGCGCCACGGCACTTGAGTTTGCCGGCGGCTTTCCACTCGCGGGCCACTTCCAGGAACACGTCCAGGGCGGAACCGGCGTCGGAGACGATGCCCAGGTCTGGCGTGAAAACGCGGCCGATCTGGGTGCCTTCGATATCGACGTGGATAAAGCGACGACCTTCGGTGTAGACGTCAACGGAACCGGTGTGGCGGTTAGCCCAGCGGTTACCGATGCCCAGCACCATGTCGGATTTGAGCATCGTCGCGTTGCCGTAGCGGTGCGAGGTTTGCAAGCCGACCATGCCGACCATTTGCGGGTGATCGTCCGGGATGATGCCCCAGCCCATCAGGGTCGGTACCACCGGGATACCGGTCAGCTCGGCGAACTCGACCAGCTTCTCGCTGGCGTCGGCGTTGATGATGCCGCCACCGGCCACCAGCAGTGGGCGCTCGGCAGTGTCGAGCATGGCCAGGGTTTTTTCAGCCTGGATGCGGTTGGCTTGTGGCTTGTGCACCGGCAGCGGCTGGTAGGCGTCGATGTCGAATTCGATCTCAGCCATCTGCACGTCGAACGGCAGGTCGATCAGCACCGGGCCTGGGCGGCCGGAGCGCATTTCATAGAAGGCTTTCTGGAAGGCGTACGGCACCTGGCCCGGCTCCAGAACGGTGGTGGCCCACTTGGTCACCGGCTTGACGATGCTGGTGATGTCGACGGCCTGGAAATCTTCCTTGTGCAGGCGGGCACGCGGCGCTTGGCCGGTGATGCACAGGATCGGGATGGAGTCGGCCGAGGCACTGTAGAGACCAGTGACCATGTCGGTGCCGGCAGGGCCGGAGGTGCCGATGCACACGCCGATGTTACCGGCCTTGGTGCGGGTATAACCCTCGGCCATGTGCGAGGCGCCTTCAACGTGGCGAGCGAGGACGTGATCGATACC
Organism: Pseudomonas sp. R5(2019); assembly: GCF_009905435.1. Taxonomy (GTDB): domain Bacteria; phylum Pseudomonadota; class Gammaproteobacteria; order Pseudomonadales; family Pseudomonadaceae; genus Aquipseudomonas. Next base: position 208,184 of record NZ_JAAAMT010000002.1, on the reverse strand, counting down.
GCCGACTTTCTTCAGGGCCGAATACAGCGGGTTAATCGCTGCACCCGGGATGCCAAACGCGGTCTCAACACCTTCGCGGCGCATCACCAGAACGGCTGCATCAATTGCTCTCATTTTGCTCATGGTTTTGTGCCTCTTGTGTTTTGTAATTGTATACAAATGGCTTTGCGCAGAGTGTATTCACGGCTGACGCGATCGGTCAATCCATTTTCGTCTGCTGCCTTGGATTTGCCAGAAAGCCTGCTAAAACTGCCTTTGGCTCGATTAGTTTTCACTTGCTCGAATTATTGTATACAAAAAAATATCTCATTGTGTTCTATTTGTCGCAGAGATTTTTCAGTTGCCCTTCGGGCTTCTCATCACAAGAGGACGTACCCATGAACGCTCTGACCTTGAAAACCGCGGTTGAACTGATCACCCGGGCGATTGCCACCGGCCGGGAAATCAATGCGGCACCGCTGGCGGTGGTGGTGCTGGACGCAGGTGGCCACGTGCTTGCCCTGCAACGGGAGGACGGCGCCAGCGTGATGCGCCCACAGGTCGCCATCGGCAAGGCCTGGGGTGCGATTGCTTTGGGCAAGGGTTCACGGCTGTTGGCGGAAGATGCGGCCAAGCGGCCGGCGTTTTTTGCGGCGTTGAACGGCTTGGGGCAGACGTCGGTGGTGCCGGCGCCAGGCGGCGTGCTGGTGCGTGATCAGGCTGGGAATGTGCTGGGAGCGGTGGGGATCAGCGGGGATACGTCGGATATTGACGAGCAGTGCGCGATCAGTGCGATTGAAGCGCTGGGCTTGCGGGCGGATGCCGGGATTCAGGTTGGCTGATAGGCAGTGAAAGCTTCGCGGATAAATCCGCTCCCACATTCCCCGCTCACGTTATGTGAAAAGGCCGTTGTGGGAGCGGATTTATCCGCGAAAAGTGTTTACTGGCCGTCAGGTTCACACCCCTTCAGTACCAACCGAATAATGGTCTGCGCCGCCGCTTCATAATCAGCATCCTCAAGCTTCGCCTTCCCCGTCACCGTCGAAATCTGCCAATCGAAATCCGCATAGGTCTGCGTTGCCGCCCAGATGCTGAACATCAGGTGGTGCGGGTCAATGGGCGCGATCTGGCCGCGGTCGATCCAGGTCTGGATGCATTCGATGTTGTGCCGGGCCTGGCCGTTGAGCTGTTCGACCTGCTCGGGGCTCAGGTGCGGGGCGCCGTGCATGATCTCGCTGGCAAATACCTTCGAAGCAAAGGGCACATCGCGGGAAATGCGGATTTTGGAGCGGATATAGGCGCTGAGCACTTCCTTGGGTTCGCCCTCGGCGTTGAACGGCGTGGAGGCCTGCAGGATCGGCTCGATGATGCTCTCAAGGACCTCGCGGTAGAGGTTTTCCTTGGACTTGAAGTAGTAGTAGACATTCGGCTTGGGCAGCCCGGCCTTGGCGGCGATGTCGCTGGTCTTGGTGGCGGCGAAGCCCTTGTCGGCAAATTCTTCACTGGCCGCGCGCAGAATCAGTTCTTTGTTGCGCTCGCGAATGCTGCTCATCGTTCGGGGAAGTCCTTGTATCTCGCCGCAAGTGGCGCGGGGCCTGGTCGGGCGGTTGCGCATGGTAGCACCGCGCTTGCGCGGCGCTCAAGGCCGCGCGCCGTGGCGTCTGGCACGCTATGCTCTGCACTCGAATTATTCTGTGGAGCCGTACCGATGGCAGGAAGCAGCTTGTTGGTGCTCATCGATGACATCGCCACCGTGCTTGATGACGTCGCGTTGATGACAAAACTGGCGGCCAAGAAAACCGCTGGTGTTTTGGGTGATGATTTGGCCCTCAATGCCCAGCAGGTCACCGGTGTGCGCGCCGAGCGCGAGATACCGGTGGTGTGGGCGGTGGCCAAGGGATCGTTTCTGAACAAGCTGATCCTGGTGCCCGCGGCACTGGCGATCAGCGCCTTCGCGCCCTGGGCGGTGACGCCGCTGTTGATGATCGGCGGTGCGTTTCTTTGTTTTGAGGGCTTTGAAAAGCTCGCGCACAAGTTTCTGCACAGCGAAGCCGAAGATCAGGCGGAGCACGCACAATTGACGCAGGCCGTGGCGGACCCTGAAGTGGATCTGGTGGCGTTCGAAAAGGACAAGATCAAGGGCGCGGTGCGCACCGACTTCATCCTGTCGGCCGAGATCATCGCCATCACCCTGGGCACCGTCGCCGGTGCACCGCTGACGCAACAGATCCTCGTGCTGTCGGGTATTGCGATTGTCATGACGGTTGGTGTGTATGGGCTGGTGGCGGGCATCGTCAAGCTTGATGACCTGGGGCTGTGGCTGACGCAGAAAGGCTCCGCTGCGGCCAAGTCGATGGGTAACGGTATCCTGCGCGCGGCGCCCTACATGATGAAGAGCCTGTCGGTGATCGGTACGGCGGCGATGTTTCTGGTCGGTGGCGGGATTCTGGTGCACGGCGTCCCGGCATTGCTCCATGCCATTGAAGGCGTGGCGGCGAGCACGTCGGTGCCGCTGCTGCTGTCGACCTTGCTCAATGCCGCGGTGGGCATCGTGGCGGGCGGGCTGGTGGTGGCGGTGTGGACGCTGATCGGCAAGGCACGCAAGGCGGTTGCCGGTTGACGGTGAACCCCGGCGTCGCACGCTGGCGACGCCGGGCCACGCTTAGAAGTGCACCTTGACCAGCAGGCTCGCGGTGTTCTGATTGGTGTCGAAGAACGGGGTGTCTTCGATGCCGTATTTGTCCTTCCAGTAGTCGTACTCGATACCGACGTACAACTGCTTCTCGCCCCAGCTCAGCGCCTTGCCCAGGTCGTATTTGATCTGCGGGTTGAAGTGCAGGTTGGCGTGGTAGGTGCCACGGCCGTTCTCGTCGTTGTCGACGACCCAGTCCATGAACCCATCGATCAGCACGTCGGATTTGCCCACAGCAATGGTGTAGGACCATGCCGGGGTGATCTGCCAGACGTTGTCACCGGCGCGGTCGCCTTCGGTATGGCGCTGGTAGAAGTTCAGCTGGAACCAGTCGAAGCCCGGGATGTCCAGGTCGAAGCCCGGGCCGATCAGGTAAGAATCGACGTCGCCTTCACCAGACTCGTAGGTCATGGCCAGCAGTACGTCCTTGACCGGGCCGAAGGCCAGTTTCTGGTCGAAGATCTTGCCGAACGACAGACGCGGGCTGAATTCGCCGTAGTAGGTGTTCGGGCCTACGAATGCGTCCTTCTCGCCGTTGTAGAAAATTTTGTCGATGAACAGGAAGTTGTCCCCGTACTTCCAGCCGTCGGCGTGCTCGAAGGTGAAGGTTTGCTGGATCTCGGGGTTGACGGCGAAGTCCTTGCCGTAGAGGTAGGTCAGGCTGTTGTTCTGCCACTGCAGCAGGTCACCGGCCAGGGCTTGTCCGCCGGCCAGCAGGCCGCCAGCGAGCGCGAGGCTCGAGAGAGTGCGTTTCATCGGTTGCTCCCAGTTTTAAGGTTTCAGTTCTTGTTGGATTTGGCGCCTGAAACGGCACCCTTTGTCTCAAAATCTTGTCCTGCTGGTCAACTTTTTTCTTCAAGTCGAAGCTATTCAGCAAGCGCTGCGCCGAGCGTGAAAATCGGCAACAGAAATCCTGATCGAGACAGAGAAAATTCGAGGGTTTTCGAGCGGGCGCGCAGAGTACAGACTCGCGCTGCAAGGCTCAAGCGCGAATTGGGAAACACTACAAGCGAGACGTTTTGAATCGGTGGGAGCGGATTTATCCGCGAATAGCATCACCACGGTGTGTCAGCCGAACCGCGTTGAATCTATTCGCGGATAAATCCGCTCCCACATCAATTAGAAGTGGGCCTTCACCAGAAAGCTGGCGACGCTCTCGTTGGTGTCCAGGTTGGGATTGTCCTGAATGCCGTATTTGTCCTTCCAGTAGCTGTACTCAAAGCCCACATACAGCTGCCTGGCGCCCATATTCAAAGCCTTGCCCAGGTCGTATTTCACCTGCGGGTTGAAGTGCAGGTTGGCGTGGTAGGTGCCACGGCGGGTTTCGTCGTTGTCGACCACCCAGTCCATGTAGCCGTCGATCAGCACGTCGGACTTGCCAGCCGGGATGGTGTAGGAGAACGCCGGAGTGATCTGCCATACCCGATCGCCGGGGCGGCTGCCTTCGGTGTGGCGCTGGTAGAAGTTGAGGGTGAAGTAGTTGAACCCCGGCACCGCCAGGTCGAAGCCCGGGCCGATCAGGTACGACTCGGTATCGCCTTCGCCGTACTCATAGGTCATGGCCAGCAGCACGTCCTTGATCGGCCCGAACGACAGGTCGCTGCCCAGTATCTTGCCGAACGACAGGCGCGGGCTGAACTCGCTGTAGTAGGTGTTCGAGCCTTTGTTCCGGTCGTCTTTGCCGTTGAAGAAAATCTTGTCGACGAACAGGAAGTTATCGCCGTACTTCCATTTGTCGGCGTGTTCGAAGGTCACCGTCTGCTGGATCTCGGGGTTGACCGAAAAGTTCTTGCCGTACAGGTACGTGAGGCTGTTGGTTTGCCACAGCAGAACGTCCCCCGCCATGGCCGGTACGGCCGCCAGCAGCCCGGCGCCGAGGAGCAGGGAGGTGCAAATGCGCGTCATATGAGGGTTCCCGATTGTTGTTATTGTCGGTCATTGGCAGATCTCGGGCACGCAGGTGCCCGTCGGCCTGAGTCTTTCAGGTCGTTTTTCAACGGTGAAACTAAAAAAGGGAGCCTGAGCAGGCTCCCTTGCTGGCTTAGTGCGAGTGCGCGTTCATCGCCTCACGCCCGGCACCGCCCAGAATGTTGAACAGCAGGTTCAACAACAGGGCGCTGACGGTTGCCATGGCGATACCGCTGTGGGTAATCGGCTCCATCCAGTGCGGCAGGTGCGCGAAGAACTCCGGACGCACCACGGGGATCAACCCCATGCCGACGCTGACGGCCACCAGCAACTGGTTACGGCGATCGACGATGTCGGCTTCCTGGAGAATGTTGATGCCGGTGGCGGTGACCATGCCGAACATGGCAATGGCCGCGCCGCCCAGTACCGCCGCTGGAATCGAAGCCACCAGAAAGGCCGCCTTGGGCAACAGGCTCAAGGCGATCAACAGGCCGCCGGCGACCACGGTGACGTAGCGGCAGCGTACGCCGGTCATTTGCACCAGGCCGATGTTCTGGGCAAACGAGGAGTGGGTGAAGGTGTTGAGAAAGCCTGCAAAAAACGAGGCGGCCGCATCGCACATCAGGCCACGGCGCAACATGCCCGGGGTAACTTCACGGTCGGTGACCTTGCCCAGCGCCAGGAACATACCGGTGGACTCGACGAAAATGATCACCACCACCAGGCACATGGACAGGATCGGCGCCAGGCTGAAGGTCGGCATGCCAAAGTGCAGCGGCGTGACGATGCGCAACCAGGGCGCATCCTCCAGGCCGCTCAGGTCAACCATGCCGATCATGCCCGCCACGCCATAACCCAGGCCCATGGCGATCAGCACCGAAACGTTGACCCAGAAACCGCGCATGAAACGGTTGATCAGCAATACGGTCGCCAGTACCAGGCCGGCGACCGCCAGATAAACCGGTGCGCCAAAATGGCTGGCATCCTGTCCGCCACCGGCCCAGTTGACCGCCACCGGAAACAGCGACAGGCCAATGGAGGTGATGACCGTACCGGTCACCAGCGGCGGGAAGAAGCGCACGATCCTGGACATGAACGGCGCGATGATCATGCCGAAGAACCCGGCGGCGATGGTTGCACCGAAGATGCCCGACAAACCCACGCCCGGCATGCCGGCCATGGCCACCATGCTACCGACAGCGGCAAAGCTGGCGCCCATCATCACCGGCATGCGAATGCCGAGCGGGCCGATGCCCAGCGACTGCACCAGGGTGGCAATGCCGGCGACCAGCAGGTCGGCATTGATCAAAAAGGCAATTTCTTCACGGGAAAGACCGGCGGCTTGTCCGATGATCAGCGGCACGGCAATCGCGCCCCCGTACATCAGCAATACATGTTGCAAACCCACCAGAATCAGTTGCATCAACGGAAGGGGCTGTCGTGGTGGCGCAGGGGGGATGTGCGCCTTGAGGGACTCGGACATGCAACACCTCGGATATTGTTTTTATTGTCAAGCTTTTGGTCTGGCGTCAGGCACGGCGCCATAGGAACACTGCCCAGGGCGAACCGTGGGCAGTTATTCAGTGCGGCCGTTGCCGGCCGCAGGGTGGGTCAATGGGTCGGTGCACCCTTGGCGATCCAGGCGCCAATGAGGTCACGTTCCTGCTGGGTCATCTGGGTGATGTTGCCCAGTGGCATGATCTGGGTGGCGACGGCCTGGGCCTGGATACGCGGTGCCAGTTGCTGGATTTGCTGCGGGGTGTCGAGCATCACGCCGCCGGGCGCAGTGCTGAACAGCGGGCTGGTCGGTTTGGCCGAATGGCAGACCGTGCACCGCTCCTGGATAACGCTGTGAATCTTCTCGAAACCGGCATCGTCCAGAGCAGCGACAGCGGCTGGCTTCTCGGCCGCTACAGCGGCAGGTGCAGGCTCAGCGGCTTTCTCGGCAGCGGTCTTGCCGCCCACTGCGGTTTCCGGCAGGGGTTGGTACTCGATTTTCGCCGCCGCTTGCTCAGGCGCAGACGGCATCGGTGCAGGGCCGGTGACGTAGGCCAGGCAGATCATCGCCAGGGCGCCGACTGGCAGGGTCCAGGCGTACTTGTTGCTCTCGTGGCGGGTGTTGAAGTAGTGACGTACCAACACCGCTGCGATCGCGATACCGGCCAGGATCAACCAGTTGTACTGGCTGCCGTAGGTGCTCGGGAAGTGGTTGCTGATCATGATGAACAGCACCGGCAGGGTGAAATAGTTGTTGTGACGCGAACGCAGCAGGCCTTTGGCGGGCAGCTTCGGGTCCGGGGTGCGGTTCTGCTCGATCGCCGCCACCAGCGCACGCTGGGCCGGCATGATGATGCGGAACACGTTACCGACCATGATGGTGCCGATGATGGCGCCCACATGCAGGTACGCGCCACGACCGCTGAACACTTGGCTGAAGCCGTAGGCGGCGCCAATGATCAGCACGAACAGGATGCCACCCAGCAACGCAGGGCGTTTGCCCAGGGCCGAGTCACACAGGAAGGAGTAAATGAACCAGCCGGCGAACAGCGAGCCGAGACCGATGGCCACGCCTTCCGGGCCGCTCAGGGTGCTGCCGGGGGCCAGCAGGTAGAGCGTCGGGTTGGAATAGAACACCACGCACATCAGCGCGATACCCGACATCCAGGTGAAGTAGGCTTCCCATTTGAACCAGTGCAGGTTCTCCGGCATTTTTGGCGGAGCCAGCTTGTATTTTTCCAGGTGGTAGATACCGCCACCGTGGATCGCCCAAAGGTCACCCGACAGTCCGTCGCGCGGGTTGACACGGTTGAGGTTGTTTTCCAGCCAGACGAAGTAGAACGAGGCACCGATCCAGGCGATACCGGTGATCATGTGAACCCAGCGCACGCTCAGGTTCAGCCATTCGAACAGATGTGCTTCCACAGTATGTACCTCTTGCCGGCCTTCGAACGTCGATGGCCAGCCTTCTCTTATTGGTGGGGGGCGAGGACCAGCAGCTCGTCCTCATTGAAAAAATGCTCATCGCAGTTGTTGCCAGAACCACTGCGATCAACCACCAGGAAGTCATCCCGCTTTTCGATCGTCAGCACCGGGTGGTGCCAGACGCCGCGATGGTAATTAATGCCCTGCCTGCCGTTGGTGACGAAGGCGCGGACCAAACCTGATACAGGTGCATCGTCAAGTGGCGCGACCACGATCAGAAAGGGGTTGCCGAGCAGCGGTATGAAAGCCTGGCTGCCCTGCGGATGGCGCTCCAGCATGCGAATGGTCAGCGGCATGTCCTGCGCGTCGGCGCGGAAGATGCTGATGATCGCCTTGTCTTCTGGCTGGGCCGTTTCGACCTCGGCCAGACGATGGAAGCGCATGGTCGAGCCATTGTTGATCATGAAGTGATCGCTGCCGTCGGTTTCAATCACATCACCGAAGGGGGCGAAAGCTTCTTTGGTCAGGGGCTCAATCACTAAAGTGCGCATGCGGATTCTTCTTTATTCAATGTGGGTAGAAACTCAAGGCCGGCCGCGATGCGCGCGGCCGGCCCCGAGGGTCTTACTTCGCTACCTTGCCCAGTACGCGCAGACGGCTGATGCCACCGTCAGGGAATACGTTGATACGAATGTGGGTGATCGGGCCCAGTGCCTTGATCTGCTCGGCGAAGGTGTGTTCGGCGTGCATTTCCAGCTTCTGGCTCGGCAGCAGTTCACGCCAGAACAGGCTCTGGGTTTCGATCTGGCTGTCGGTACCGCCCTTCACGAACGCGCCCTGGATCGAGCAGCTGTCCGGGTAGTTGCCTTTGAAGTGCAGGGTGTCGACGACGACTTTTTCAACGATACCGGCATGGCCCAGGGCGACGATCACCCAGTCATTGCCCGGGGTGCGGCGGCGGGCGGTTTCCCAGCCATCGCCCATGTTGATGCCGCGGCCCGGGTTGAGGATGTTGCTCATGCGGCCGAAGTGCTCGTCGGAGCAGGCCAGCGCACGGCCGCCGTTCAGGGCTGCGGCCAGGTCAATCTGCTCGTTGTCGCCGATGGCCGACCAGTCGCGGAACGGCACGCCGTAGACGCGCAGGCGAGCGACGCCGCCGTCCGGGTAGATGTTGAAACGCAGGTGGGTGAAGGCCTGGTCGTTGTTGATTTCGTGGTAGTGATGGCTGTTGCCTTGCAGCTCCACGGCCGACAGCACTTCAACCCACTGGGTGTTCTCGCTTGGGTCGCCTTCAGCCACGAAGCAGCCTTCCAGGGACGCCGATGGCGGGAAGTTGCCGGTGAAGTGCGAAGTGTCGATGTCTACGCCCTTGATCGAACCCGGTACGCCCAGGCGGATGACCGCACTGTCGAAGCCTTCGAAGCGCTTGCGGCGCGATTCCCAGCCGTCCATCCACTTGCCGTTGTCATCGAACACGCCTTCTTTCCAGACCGCAGGGGTCGGCTGGAACAGGCGGTTGACGTCGGCGAACCAGTCGTCGGTGACGGAGATGGCTTTGGTGCCCAGGCGCGCGTCGGCCAGGTTGACGAATTTCTCGAAGGGTACGGCGTATGCTTTCATTTTTTCTTGTCTGCCTTGAATAGGTGGCTGGGGATGCTTGCCTGGCGCAGGCCGCTCGGCGTTCTTGAGCGGGCCCTTGCCGGGCTCACTAAAGCTGCAGTAATCGGAACAGGGCGATCAGGTTGATCTGTGCCAGCGCTTCCTTGAACTCTGCTTCTGCCGAGTTGTGGATGCGCGTTTCGAACGCGGCAAGGATCTGATGCCGGTTGCTGCCTTTTACCGCCATGATGAAGGGAAACTTGAACTTGGCTTTGTAGGCGTCGTTCAGCTCGGTGAAGCGTGCGAACTCTTCGGCCGTGCATTGGTGAATACCGGCGCCAGCCTGTTCATTGGTGCTGGCTTCGGTCAGTTGGCCCTGGACGGCGGCTTTGCCGGCCAGGTCCGGGTGAGCGTTGATCAGGGCCAGTTGGCTGTCATGATCGGCGCTCAACAGGATATCGCTCATGCGCTGGTGCAGGTTTTCGATCACGTCCAGCTCGCTGAGCTGGCCCAGGTCGAAGGCCTTTTCGGCAACCCATGGCGAGTGTTCGTAGATGTCCGCGAACGCGGCCACAAAGGCATCGCGGTCCAGGGACGAAGGTGTGACAGTCTTGAACTGGCTCATTTCGCAGTCTCGGCGTTGAAAGGGTGTGTGGCGTGCCAGTGACGGGCGATATCGACGCGGCGGGTGAACCAGACCTGCTCATGGCTCTTGGCGTATTCGATAAAGCGCTTGAGTGCAGCCAGGCGGGCAGGGCGGCCGACCAGGCGGCAGTGCAGGCCGATCGACAGCATTTTCGGGGCTTCAGCGCCTTCGGCGTACAGCACATCAAAAGCGTCTTTCAGATACTGGTAGAACTGTTCGCCGTTGTTGAAACCCTGAACCTGGGTGAAGCGCATGTCGTTGGTGTCCAGGGTGTAGGGGATCACCAGGTGCGCCTTGCCGGTCGGGTTGTTGCTTTCCCAGTAGGGCAGGTCGTCGTCGTAGGTGTCGGAGTCATAGAGGAAGCCGCCTTCCTCCATCACCAACCGACGGGTGTTCGGGCCGGTGCGGCCGGTGTACCAGCCCAGCGGGCGCTCGCCGGTGATCTCGGTGAGAATGCGGATGGCTTCGAGCATGTGCTCGCGCTCCTGGCTCTCATCCATGTATTGGTAGTCGATCCAGCGGTAGCCGTGGCTGCAGATTTCGTGGCCGGCTTCGACCATGGCGCGGATCACATCGGGGTGACGCTGGGCGGCCATGGCGACGGCGAAGACGGTCAGCGGTACGCCCTGGTCCTTGAATAACTTGAGCAGGCGCCAGACGCCAGCGCGGCTACCATATTCGTAGAGCGATTCCATCGACATGTTGCGCTCGCCCTGCAGCGGCTGGGCCGAGACCATTTCCGACAGGAAAGCTTCGGACTCCTTGTCACCGTGCAGGATGTTGCGCTCGCCGCCTTCCTCGTAATTGAGCACGAACGACAGGGCGATGCGGGCATTCCCCGGCCAGCGCGGGTGAGGTGGGTTGTTGCCATAACCGATCAGGTCGCGAGGATAGTCAGCGCTCACTGCAGTCTTCCTTCTTGTTCGTGATAACGAGGTGTGGCGTCCCGTCTGGCGGGGGTTGTCCACAGCGATGAGCTGATTGTATACAACTTTATATTCGTTTTGTAAGCCTGTTTTTTGCATTTCTTCTGCACGGCCTCTGCCCATGAAAGCTGCAAAAAACTTGCCTGATTGGTCAGATAATCTTGCTGCGCATCCTATCTGGCCTGATTTTGCGCCCTATTGGACCTTTGGCTAAGGGAATCGGCCGAACGGCATCGGATGCGAGAATTATTGTGTACAATTTTTCAATAAAGTGTCTTAATGTTCCTGCTGCCGCACGCGCTCGTGCCCTGCAACGGTGCGGCGTGGGTATTTTTGCAACCGATTTGATAAAGCGAGCAATGCAATGGGACGTTTGACCACGCACGTACTGGATGCAGCCCATGGCTGCCCTGGCAGCTCGATCAAGGTCGAGCTTTATCGCGTCGAAGGCCAGCAGCTTGAGCTGGTGGCCACGGCCCTGACCAACAGCGACGGTCGTTGCGACGCGCCGCTGTTGCAGGGCGATGATTACCGCAGTGGTGTCTACCAGCTGCAATTCGCCGCTGGCGACTACTACCGCAGCAAGGGTGTGGCGTTGCCCGAGCAGGCGTTTCTGGATGTGGTGGTGCTGCGTTTCGGCATCAGCGCCGAGCAGGATCACTACCATGTGCCGCTGTTGATTTCGCCGTACAGCTACTCCACCTACCGGGGTAGCTAGCCTCGATTCCTGGTCCGAATCTTCGTAGGTATTTTGCCCGCTCACACTGCGGGCTTTTTTTATTGTGCGCGTTGGCGCTTGAGCGAGAAACCTGCGCTTATACGCCCGCCGTTGGCCAAATACCAGCTGACAGTTCTGATAGTACCCATAGCGCCTCAATTCATATTCACTTCTGGCTAGCCAGGCCCCGTCGGCCAAGAACGGCTCGAATGCGCCGCTCCATGGCGCGGTGCTCACTGATACCACGATGGAGTATTGATTGATGTCCTATCCAATGGATGAACTGTTAACTTGGATGCGTGCGGAATCCCGGCGCCTGGGATGGGATCTGGTTGTTGCTACAGATCGAAATAAAACCAACCAGTTGTTGACGCAAGCTTATATTGAAAAGTTTTCTGAAAATAGTTACTTGCCACCGATCAGTGGTGAAGTGGACACAAACGAAAATCGGTGGAAAGAAGTCATCCACGATTTCGTGCTTTCCGTCCCCAGATTGTCGTTTGAGAATGTCAATGTTAATGATTCCAAAGCTCAGTTGGCCATGGATGTCATGGGCGGTGTTCAGTTTTCTATGGAAAAGGAAAGCAGCGGTTGGAAAATAATGAAGTTGAGCAGTTTCGACCCACTCCAAGGGCCGAAGCTATATTTGAAGCTTCTTTTGGCCGCGGCTCCCGGAAATGTGACTGAAGGCGGCAAGATCCTTTTGGACTTAAGTAACAGCGAAGATTTTCTGCTGGACTTTGCACAAACGCTTCACGAACAACGCTTGGGGGGGGATTTTTTCAGGGAATTGTTCAGGCGTTTGCCAGACGAAAAGCGCGTTTACCCGTTGGGCCAGGTCCAGATCGGTGGTCATGAACTGTTTAAGCCGCAATCCTTCCGTTTGCGTACCCAATCCAGCGGTGCATCAGCGCGCGACCCGAATTCCAAGGAGTTTGGCGACGGTGCCGTATTGACATGCGTCAGAGTACGAGGAAGCGGAAGCAGTGAAACCAGCCTACCGGGAGACAGTTATCGCTACCTTATCCCAAATGACCCTGAGAAGGAGTTTTCCGCCACTGCTCTACTGGACCTGAATCGGTTGGTGATGGTGCATGGTACTCGAATGCTGGAGAAATTATTTAAGCCTTCAGCATTTAGTTTTGACATCACTTCAGATAATGGAAAAATCACTGCTCGATCAGCCTCGGGGAACTTGTTCTTAGAAGCGTTCGTCGCTGACTTTAGCGAGCCTTTGATAGACTTACCTCTTCCGCCCTCCTCTCTGCCGGAGCTGATTGGCAACCTGTCGGTGAATTCGGTGCCGCTTTCAGTATCAGACATTGTTGTCGAAGCTGAAGGGGGCAGGCTAACCATGGAATGGAATGTTTCCGGCCGAATGGAAGGTGGTATTTCTGTTACAGGGGACGACACGGTCGTGGAGTTCTATTTGGTCGAATTTCCTGATGATTCCATAAGTTGGACATTTACATATGATGTTGAGAATAGGGTTCGCGTCGAATACGAGGTGGATTCAGATAAAAGCGACCTTGTTCTAAAGCGAGCGTCGTTCGATATGCTTTCCCAAAGCCAACCTCTACTAAGTGGCAAGCATGAAGCCTTCATTGCTTCGAGGGAGTGGTTGGAGGACTTGGGGAATGCTATAGATTTGGGAATTCGAAGATCCATTAAGAATGCAGTTGAAAATATTGGCGTGCTGGATGCGCTCAAAGAGGTCATCAAGGAGGAATTGCCATGCGCCAGTAGCGCAAGTGAAGTGTTCAACGACGTTATCAAATTCAATTTCGGCGAAACCATTCAGCTTACTGATCACCGCGCGACTCACGACGCGGTTGGTTTTGGTCGATTAGACTCAAGTAGCACCTCGTTTGTCATCGCCCCGCTATCCCCGGTAATCGCAGCCCAAGCAATCCAACAGTTCGATGCAGTCCCTGCGCAAACGGGATTGACCTGGACTGTTGAGAATGTGGTTGGGGCCTCAGGTGATGTCGGTACCATTGATCCTCGGACCGGCCGTTACCAAGCGCCAAGTGCGCAACATATCAACGGTGAATTCACACGTGTGCGGGTGACTGCCAGTAAACCTGGATTTTCAAGCTCGGCGCTGGTGACCGTGGCACGTAACGCGATCAATATGAACATGTTACTGCAGGTCTGTACTGCTGAAGATACTGTCACGCTCAAGGCGGGCACTTTGCTGGCCGGCACCCCGAAATGGTCGATTCCGCACCCGGCCGCTCACGGAGCGGGGCAGTTCCAGCCCAATGGCCTGGAATGCGTCTACACGGCAGGGAGGGCGAGTGGGGAGTTTGTCTCGGTGTATGCGTCCGAAATCATTCAGGTCGAGGTTAATGGGCAGAAGCGGTCAGCCCAGATACTGAACCAGCTCTATCAGCCGGATTTGACGGTTGAGGTTCTAGAGCAATCGGCAACTGAAGTTAAGTTGAAGGCTACCCGTAGAGACAGGGAATATAAGCCGGACTGGAAATTGGCACCCGGAAGTTCAGGCACGATAGATACCGAGGGAGTGTATCGACCCGATCCAGCTTCCAACGACTCTTACGTGTTGATTTTTGCAGACTACGATAACCGCGAGTTTGAAGGGCACATTGTGTTGCCCCTGCCGTTGAGCGAGTCTGCACAAGTCATGAAGCTGTTGTCCGAAGCGTCCAATTAACAGAAATGACTAGCGGACACTCTGTTCACGAGTAGAGCCATCACGGCCAGGGCGCCCACTATGTAGATCGCGTGGGTGGTCCTGGACGTGACCGGTTTTCAGCTGCGGCTAAGCAACGAAGCCGCGCCCGCCCCGCCAAACAGCCCCGCACTCACCCGATTGAACCAGCTCTGGCCTTTGCCGCTGCGCAGATAGTGCGCGGCGCCATGGGCGCCCAGGCCGTAGGTCAGTTTGCAGCTCAGGTCCAGCACGGCCCAGGAAGCGATCATGATCAGCAATTGGCCGAGCAGCGGCCGCTCGGCGCTGAGAAACTGCGGCAAGAAGGCGGCGAAAAACAGAATGTCTTTCGGGTTGCTGGCGCCCAGCGCAAAGGCACGCCAGAACAGTGCGCGAAAGCGCGGTACTGGCTGCGCCTCGGGCACGTTGGCGGCCTGGGCCGGTTGACGAGACTGCTGCCAGCTCTGCCAGGCGAGGTAGAACAGGTATACGCCGCCGACGATTTTCAGGACGCTGAACAATTGCTCCGAGGCCATCAGCAATGCGCCCAGGCCCAGGGCCGAGGCGCTGAGCAGGCAGATCGAGGCGCTGACCCCGCCGAGGAAGGCCGGGTAGGATTTGCGCAGCCCATAGTTCAGGCTGTTGCTGATCATCAGCAACGACAGTGGCCCCGGGATCGCAATCACGACCAACGCCGCGCCACAGAACAACAGCCAGGTTTCCACACTCATTACATTTCTCCTTATGTGCGAAAGCCCCACCCAAGGGGTGAGGCTGTTTTTACCGCATTACCTCATTACCGCATTTACAAAAATACGAACTTGGCGATGAAGATGGCGCACAGCACCCACAGGCTCGCCGAAATCTCCTTGTGCTTGCCGGTGCCGGCTTTCAGCACCACGTAAGTGATAAAGCCCAGCGCAATCCCGTCGGCGACCGAGAAGGTCAGCGGCATCATGATCAAGGTGACAATCGCCGGGATGCTGTCGGTGGCTTCGTCCCACTCGATGTGGGCCATGCTGCCCATCATCAGCATGGCTACATAAATCAGTGCACCCGCGGTGGCGTAAGCGGGAATCATGCCGGCCAGTGGGGCAAAGAACATGGCCGCGACGAACAGGACTCCCACCACTACAGCGGTCAGGCCGGTGCGGCCACCGGCGGCAACGCCGGCCGCGCTTTCTACATAACTGGTGACCGGTGGCACGCCGACCACCGCGCCGAATACGCTTGAGGCACTGTCGGCCTTGAGGGCGCGGGAGAGGTTTTCGATCCGGCCATCGGCATTGACCAGATTGGCCCGTTGCGCGACGCCCATCAGAGTACCAGCGGTGTCAAACATGTGCACAAAAAGAAAGGCCAATACTACGCTTATCATGCTGATATTGAATACACCTGCCACGTCCATGGCCATCCAGGTCGGGGCCAGGCTCGGCGGCAGCGAGAAGACTCCGCCGTATTCGACCAGCCCCAGGCCCCAGCCGGCCAGGGTCACGGTAATGATGCTGATCAGAATGGCGCCGAACACGCGGTGGTAGCTGAGCACGGCGATCATCAGGAAGCAGATGCCGGCCAGCAGAGGGCCTGGTTCACTCAGGTGGCCCAGCTTGATCAACGTCGCCGGGCTGTCCACAACGATACCCGCAGTCTTGAGGCCGATCAGTCCGAGAAACAGTCCGACGCCGGCGCCCATGGCATGTCGCAGGCTGACCGGGATGCTGTTGAGCAGCCACTCGCGCACTCGCGACAGGGTCAGGAACATGAACAGCACACCCGAGACGAATACTGCGCCCAGTGCGGTTTCCCAGGAGTAGCCCATGGTGCCGACCACGGTGTAGGTAAAGAAGGCATTCAAACCCATGCCCGGCGCCAGGCCGACTGGCCAGTTGGCGTACAGGCCCATCAGCAGGCAGCCGAGCGCGGCGGCGATGCAGGTAGCGACGAATGCCGCGCCGTGGTCAATCCCTGCGTCGGCCATGATGTTCGGGTTGACGAAAATGATATAGGCCATGGTGATGAAGGTGGTCACCCCGGCGATCATTTCGGTCTTGACGGTGGTGCCATGCAGCTTGAGTTTGAAAATCCGTTCCAGCCAGCTCGGGTTGAGCGGTGGTGCGAGATCCAGCGTAGGGGCTTCGGATTTGTTGCTTTCCACAGCGTGTACTCCTCAAGACTCTTTTTGTTTTGCAGAACCGTTCCTGAGACAGGGCACTAGGGGGTTCTGTGAGGCGGATGGGATGATGCAGCTGATCAAGTCATTTAGTTGACCGCTAGGTCAGGAACTGCACGTGTGGATTATGCTGTTGTATACAAATAATGCAAATACTGTTTTATGTTTTGTTGACAGGATAACCGGCTAGAACGCTATAACTGTCATGCGGCCCTGCAGAATCGGGCGCCACTGTGTACAATGTGCGCAGTTTTCCTTGTGTTTTTACTTGCCAGGGACCTACTGCCTGGTATTACAGTCGCGGTATCCCTGCCAACCCTGCTCTCGAGTGCCCATGAACGATCAGCTGCAACCCCTCAAGAAACCCGCGCGTGCCGGCAAGGCCGGGCGCAGCGGCACCCAGGACGACATCGTCTACGCGCATATTTTCGAGGCGATCCTCGAACAACGCCTGGCGCCAGGGACCAAATTGAGCGAGGAAGCCCTGGGCGAGATTTTCGGCGTCAGCCGCACCATCATTCGTCGCGCCCTGTCGCGCCTGGCCCACGAGGGTGTGGTGCTGCTGCGGCCCAACCGTGGCGCGGTCGTCGCCAGCCCAAGCGTTGAGGAGGCACGGCAGGTGTTCTTCGCTCGGCGCATGGTCGAGCGCGCCATTACTGAATTGGCCGTCGAGCACGCCACCGCCGAGCAACTGGCCGAGCTGCGGCAGATGGTCCATGAGGAGCGCGAGAGCTTCTCCCGTGGCGATCGCGGCGCGGGTATCCGACTTTCCGGGGAGTTTCACCTCAAGCTGGCTGAAGCGGCCATGAACGCGCCGTTGATCAGCTTCCAGCGCAGCCTGGTCTCCCAGACCTCGCTGATCATCGCCCAGTACGAAAGCGGCAATCGCTCGCACTGCTCGTACGACGAACACACCCAACTGATCGATGCCATCGAAGCCCGCGACGCGGCGCTCGCGGTCAGCCTGATGATGCATCACATGGACCATATCGACAGCAAGCTCAACCTCGACGAGGAAAGCGCGTCGGACGACCTGCATGCGGTGTTCTCGCACCTGCTTCAAGTCAAGAAGCCCGCCAAGGCCTGACCGACACTGCCCCGGTAGGAGCAGGGCTTGCCCGCGATGAAGGCGCCGCGTATTTCTGGACTTGCGCGTCATCGTTCATCGCAGGCAAGCCTGGCTCCTACCGAACCAAAACCCCCCCTATCAGCTACAACTGCGCAAGTGGCGGGAAGTGCCGCTTCTGCTAAATTGCACTGAGCAGTACAGCAAACCTTCATCAAGCAGTTGGGCTTGCGCTTACGACGTTGGCATTCAACTCACTTGAGGACAGGTTCATGTCTATGCCTTTGAGCAAACGTATGGCAGCAGAACTGATCGGTACCTTCTGGCTGGTACTGGGCGGTTGCGGCAGCGCAGTGATTGCGGCTTCATCTCCGATTGGCATCGGTCTGGTCGGCGTTTCCTTCGCCTTCGGCCTGACGCTGCTGACCATGGCATTCGCCTTGGGTCATATCTCCGGTTGTCATCTCAATCCCGCGGTTTCGGTGGGCCTGGTGGCGGGCGGGCGGTTTCCGGCCAAGGAATTGCCGGCCTATATCGTCTCGCAGGTAATTGGCGGCATCCTCGCGGCCGGGGTGATCTACTTCATCGCCAGCGGCAAGGCCGGGTTTGAATTGTCGGCGGGGCTGGCTTCCAACGGTTACGGCGAGCATTCGCCGGGGCAGTATTCGCTGGCGGCAGGGTTTGTCAGTGAGCTGGTCATGACGGGGATGTTCCTGGTAATCATCATGGGCGCCACCGACAGCCGGGTGCCGGCAGGCTTTGCGCCGATCGCCATCGGCCTGGCCCTGACGCTGATCCACCTGGTGTCGATTCCGGTCACCAACACATCCGTGAACCCTGCGCGCAGCACGGGGCCGGCGCTGTTTGTCGGCGGTTGGGCGTTGCAGCAGTTGTGGCTGTTCTGGGTGGCGCCGATGATCGGGGCGATCATCGGCGGCGGCTTGTATCGCTGGCTGGGCCGGGAACACCCGACTGCTTCAGCGCTGGTGCACCCGGCTGCCGGCGGCGAAGGTCTGTAGTACGGTGCGATCGTCGCCCAGGGTCATCAGCACGAACAGCGTCTCTTCAATACTGCGCGACTGCTGGATGCGGTATGACAGCAGGGGCGTGGCGTTATAGTCCAGCACCACGAAGTCGGCATCGGTGCCCGGTTGCAGGGTGCCGATCCGATCTTCCAGGCGCAATGCCCGCGCGCCCCCCAGGGTCGCCAGGTACAGCGACTTGAACGGGCTCAGGCGCGCGCCCTGCAATTGCATGACCTTGTAGGCTTCGTTCAGTGTCTGCAGTAGCGAGAAGCTGGTGCCGCCGCCCACGTCGGTGCCCAGGCCGACATTGACCTTGTACTTTTCGGCCTGTGGCAGGTTGAACAGGCCGCTACCCAGAAACAGGTTCGAGGTCGGGCAGAAGGCGATCGCCGAACCGGTTTCGGCCAGGCGCTTGCACTCGTCGTCGCACAGGTGCACGCCGTGCGCGAACACCGAGCGCTCGCCGAGCAACTGGAAGTGGTCGTAGACATCCAGATACCCCGAACGCTCGGGGAACAGCTCCTTGACCCAGTCGATCTCCTTGAGGTTCTCGCTCAGGTGGGTCTGCATGTACAGGTCCGGGTATTCGCTGAGCAACTGCCCGGCCAGGGTCAACTGTTCCGGCGTGCTGGTCGGGGCAAAGCGCGGGGTGACGGCGTAGTGCAGGCGGCCCTTGCCGTGCCAGCGGTCGATCAGCGCCTTGCTCTCGATATAGCTGGATTCGGCGGTGTCAGTCAGGTAATCCGGGGCGTTGCGGTCCATCATCACCTTGCCGGCGATCATGCGCAGGTCCAGGCGCTCGGCTTCTTCAAAGAAGGCATTGACCGACTCGGGGTGCACGCTGCCGAACACCAGCGCGGTGGTGGTGCCGTTACGCAGCAGTTCTTCGACGAAAATCTTCGCCACCTTGTCGGCGTGGGCCTGATCCTTGAACTGGCGCTCGCACGGGAAGGTGTAGGTGTTCAGCCAGTCCAGCAGCTGTTCGCCGTAGGAGCCGACCATGCCGGTTTGCGGCAAATGAATGTGGGTATCGATAAAGCCCGGGGTGATCAAGGCGTCCTGATAGTGGACGATCTCGATATCAGCAGGCAGGGTCGGCAGCAGCTGTTCGGCTGCGCCCACCGCTTCGATGCGGCCGCCGTCGACCACCAGCAGGCCGTCGGCGAAATATTCATAGGACGCCTCCACACCCACGTCGGCAGGGTCGGCAAGGCTGTGCAGGATCGCAGCGCGATAGGCTTTTCGGGTCAGGCTCATAGCAGTCTCATTGAAGGGCTTGGCTGCGGCGCGAAGCAGGCAGCAGTTGGGCAATGGGGCCGGCTCCGGCTTTGGTTTGCTGGCCGAAGGTGGCGTTGTAAGTGGCGATGATTTCAGCGGCGATCGACACCGCGATCTCGATGGGCAGCTTGCCTTTGACTTCCGCCAGGCCCATCGGGCAGCGCATGCGCTGCAGGTGCTGATCATCGAAACCGCGTTCACGCAGACGATGCTCGAACTTCACCCGCTTGGTTTGCGAGCCGATCAGGCCGAACCAGGTAAAGTCATTGCGCTTGAGAATCGCGGCGGTCAGCTCCAGGTCGAGCTGATGGTTGTGGGTCATCACAATGCAGTAGCTGCCGGGCACAAGCTCGGCAACTTCGTCCACCGGCTCTTCGCTGATGATTTTGCTCACGCCGGCGGGAATGACCTCGGGAAACTCCTGCTCGCGCGAATCGATCCAGCGGATCCGGCAGGGCAGGGCGGCGAGCAGGGGGACCAGCGCGCGGCCGACATGGCCCGCGCCGAACACCGCGATCTGCGCCTGCACCTGCACCATCGGCTCGAACAACAGCACCGTGGCGCCGCCGCAGCATTGGCCCAGGCTCGCGCCCAGGCTGAAGCGCTCCAGGTGCGTGTCGTGACGACGGCTGGCAATCATCTCGCGGGCGATGCGCATGGCCTTGAATTCCAGATGCCCGCCACCGATGGTGTCGTACAGGTGGTCGGCACTGACCACCATCTTCGAGCCGGCGTTGCGCGGCGTCGAGCCGCGCTCCTCGATGATGGTGACCAGCACGCAGGGTTCGCCACGTTCCTGCAGTTCGGCCAGGGCGCTGATCCAGTTGTTCATGACAGGCTCCTTATGCTTCCACTTCCGCAACCTGTGGCTCTGTACGCTCGGCCACCGCCTTGCGCATTTGCTCGCAGCCCCACAGCACCCGTTCCGGGGTCGCCGGGGCGTCGATGCTCGGCTGCCGGCGATAGTCGGCCAGGCTCGCCACGGCATCCTTGATCGCGCACCATGGGGCAATCCCGAGCATGAACGGCGGCTCGCCGACGGCCTTGGAGTGGAACACCGTGTCTTCCGGGTTCTTGCGGTTTTCCACCAGGTGCACGCGCAAATCGATCGGCATGTCGGCCACGGCCGGGATCTTGTAGCTGGCCGGGCCATTGGTCATCAGCTTGCCCTTGGCGTTCCAGACCAGTTCTTCGGTGGTCAGCCAGCCCATGCCCTGAATAAAGCCGCCTTCGACCTGGCCGATGTCGATGGCCGGGTTCAGCGAGGCGCCGACGTCGTGCAGGATGTCGGTGCGCAGCATCTTGTATTCGCCCGTCAGGGTGTCGACGATCACCTCGGCGCAGGCTGCGCCAAAGGCAAAGTAATAGAACGGCCGGCCACGGGCCTGGGCGCGGTCGTAGTAGATTTTCGGGGTTTTGTAGAAGCCGGTGCTCGACAGCGAAACCTGGGCGAAATAGGCCTGTTGCACCAGCGCTTCGAAGGTCAGGATCTGGTCGCGGATGCGCACGTGACCGTTACGGAACTCGACGTCTTCCTCGCTGACCTTGTATTGGCGCGCGGCGAATTCCACCAAGCGATGCTTGAGGATTTCAGCGGCATTCTGGGCGGCTTTGCCGTTCAGGTCGGCACCACTGGAAGCGGCGGTCGGCGAGGTGTTGGGCACCTTGTCGGTGTTGGTGGCGGTGATCTGGATGCGGTTGAAATCCACTTGGAAGACCTCGGCCACCACCTGCGCGACCTTGGTGTTCAAGCCCTGGCCCATCTCGGTGCCGCCGTGGTTCAGGTGGATGCTGCCATCGGTGTAGATATGCACCAGCGCGCCGGCCTGGTTGAGGAAGCTGGCAGTGAAGGAAATGCCGAACTTGACCGGTGTCAGCGCCAGGCCCTTTTTCAGGATCGGGCTGTGGGCATTGAAAAGTCGGATCGACTCGCGACGCTCCTTATAGTCGCAGCTGGCTTCCAGTTGCGCGGTGATTTCCTCGAGCATGTTGTGCTCGACGGTCTGGTAGTAGTGCGTGACATTGCGCTCGGTCTTGCCGTAGTAGTTGGCCTTGCGCACGGCCAGCGGGTCTAGGCCCAGGTGGCGGGCGATGCTGTCCATGACTTCTTCAATCGCGACCATGCCCTGTGGGCCACCGAAACCCCGGTAGGCGGTGTTCGAGGCGGTGTTGGTCTTGCAGCGGTGGCCGTTGACCGTGGCGTCGCCCAGGTAATAGGCGTTGTCGGAATGGAACATGGCGCGGTCGACGATCGACGCCGAGAGGTCTGGCGAGCAACCGCAGTTGCCGGCCAGCTCCAGGTTGATGCCGTGCAGGCGGCCGGTGTCGTCGAAACCGACGTCGTACTCCACATAGAAGGGGTGGCGCTTGCCGGTCATCAGCATGTCTTCGACCCGCGGCAGGCGCATCTTGGTCGGCTGCCCGGTCAGGCGCGCGACCACGGCGCACAGGCACGCGGGGCTGGCGGCCTGGGTTTCCTTGCCGCCGAAGCCACCGCCCATGCGGCGCATGTCGACGACAATCTTGTTCATCGGCACGTCAAGTACTTCAGCCACCAGTTTTTGCACTTCGGTCGGGTTCTGGGTGGAGCAGTACACGATCATGCCGCCGTCTTCGGTGGGCATCACCGAGGAGATCTGGGTTTCCAGATAAAAGTGTTCCTGGCCGCCGATGTGCAAGGTGCCCTGTACCCGGTGCGGCGCGCTGGCCAGTGCGGTGGCCGAGTCACCGCGCTTGTGAGTGTGGCTGTCGAGTACGAAGTGGCGTTTGCGCAGGGCTTCGACCACGTCCAGCACCGGCTCCAGGTCTTCGTATTCGATGATCGCAGCCATGGCCGCCTGGCGGGCGGTGTCCAGGTCGCGGGCGGCGACGGCGATCACCGGCTGGCCAACGAACTCGACGGTGTCGATCGCCAGCAGCGGGTCGCCCGGCAGCAGCGGGCCAATGTCCTTGAGCCCGGGGATGTCTTCATGGGTGATGGCGATGCGCACACCCTCGAAGGCGTAGCAGGGGCTGGTGTCGATCTTCAGGATACGCGCGTGGGCGCGGTCGGACAGGCGCGCATACACGTGCAACTGGTTGGGAAAATCCAGGCGGTCGTCGATGTACACCGCTTCGCCGGATACATGTTTTTCGGCGCTGTCGTGCTTGACGCTGCGACCGACGCCGGTGGTCAGGTCCTGGCTGAACAGGGCTGCCAGTTCCGCCTGGGTTTTGGGCGTGTGGTTGTGGTTAGACATAAGCGGTCACCCGGGTTTCGATGTGCGGCGTTTGCAGTTCGATGAAGTATTTGCGCAGCAGGTTCTGCGCGCTCAGCAGGCGGTATTCCTTGCTGGCCCGGAAATCCGACAGCGGGGTGAAGTCTTCAGCCAGCGCGGCCACCGCGCGGTCAACGCTGGCCTGGTTCCAGGCATTGCCGAGCAACGCGGTTTCACAGGCCTTGGCGCGTTTTGGAATGGCGGCCATACCGCCGAACGCGACTCGCGCGTCCGTAACGATGCCGTTCTCTATCCGCAGATTGAAGGCGGCGCACACGGCCGAAATGTCGTCGTCCAGGCGCTTGGAAACCTTGTAGGCGCGAAAGCGAGTGTTGGCCTGGGGCAGCGGCACGATGATCTTCTCGATGAACTCGCTTTCCTGGCGCGCCGTGATGCGGTAGTCGATGAAGTAGTCTTCGAGTGCCAGTGTGCGGGTTTGGTTGCCCTGGCGCAGGACGATCTGCGCGCCCAGGGCAATCAGCAGGGGCGGTGAGTCGCCGATCGGCGAGGCGTTGCCGATGTTGCCGCCCAGGGTGCCCTGATTGCGAATCTGCAACGAGGCGAAGCGGTGAAGCAGTTCGCCGAAATCGGGGTAGTGTTCGTTTAGGGCGTCGTAGCAATCGGTCAGCGGTGTCGCGGCGCCAATCTCCAGGCGATCGTCGAAGCGCTCGATGCGCTTCATTTCCGACACATTGCCGACGTAGATCATCACCGGCAGGGCGCGGTGGAACTGGGTGACTTCCAGCGCCAGGTCGGTACCACCGGCCAGCAGCCGGGCTTCGGGGTGCGAGCTGTACAGGTCGGCCAGATCAGCGATGGTCAGCGGCACCATGCAGCGTTTGTCGCCGCTGTTGAGTTCGGCGATCTCTTGCGGGGCAATGGCCTTCAGGCGGGCGATGGTTTCACTTTCGCGGGCATCGAACTGGTCGCCGCCACGCTGGCAGCAGGCCTGTTCGGCAGCCGCCAGAATCGGGCGGTAACCGGTGCAGCGGCAGAGGTTACCGGCCAGGGCTTCCTGGGCCTTGTGCAGATCCGGTGCATCGCTGTTCTTTTGCAGGGCGAACAGCGACATCACAAAGCCCGGTGTGCAGAAGCCGCACTGGGAGCCGTGACACTCGACCATGGCCTGCTGGACGCTGTGCAGCTTGCCTTGATGCTTGAGGTCTTCGACGCTGATCAGTTGTTTGCCGTGCAGCGACGCCACAAAGGTCAGGCAGGAGTTCAGGCTGCGATAGCGGATGCGGTCGCGGCCGTTTTCATCCTGGCCAAGCTCGCCGACCACCACGGTGCAGGCACCGCAGTCGCCACTGGCGCAGCCTTCCTTGGTGCCAGGTTTGGCGCACTGCGAGCGCAGATACTCGAGTACCGTCAGATTCGGGTCCAGGGCGTGCTCGGTGCGCAACGTCTGGTTAAGTAAGAACTGGATCACGGAAGGCCTCACAGCGAATTATTGTTGTTGAGCGGACATGTGCAGAATGTAGTCAGCTCTGACTTTTGGGTCAATGGTTTTCTGACTTATGGGTCAAGAAAATCCCCGGCGGTGGTTCTGGCTGTGTAACTAGCTGGTACGTTAAGGGTAGAACCTTTCGCTTTGATTCGCGTTGATGGATGTTTTTGCGTAAATCGTGCCAGTTTCGACACATTGGCCCCTGCGCTTGCACAAGCCAATTGCGTTACACTGCGCCGCCTGCACAGTTCGAGATTTTTGAAGGAAAACCATGACGTTCAAGGCGCCGGACAGCCTCTGCGAGCAAATCGCCCATTACCTTGCCGAACGTATCATTCGTGGCGAGTTACAGCCGGCCGAGCGCATACAAGAGCAAAAGGTCACTGCCGCCCTGAATGTCAGCCGCGGTTCGGTGCGCGAAGCCTTGCTGATCCTTGAGCGCCGTCATCTGGTGACCATCCTGCCGCGCCGTGGCGCCCACGTGACCGAGCTTAACGAGCACAACGTGCGCAGCCTGTGCGGGTTGATGAGCGAGTTGTACATCCTGCTCGGCAATGCCGTTGCTCAGAACTGGAAAACACCGGCTGATCTCGCCCCGTTTCTCGACATCCAGCAACGCCTGACCGACAGCCTTGGCCGTGGCGATATCAAGGCCTTTGTCGAAGACAGCTTCAACGTGATGCGCGCGGCCTATCCGTTTGCCGATAACCCGTACCTGCAGGAAACCGTCGAGAACCTGCAGCCGGCCATGAGCCGTACCTATTATCTGGCGCTGGACCAACGCAAGGCGGACATGAGCGAGTACCTGGCGCTGTTCGCCAAACTGCTTGAGGCAGTGGTGGCGCGCGACCCGGCGCGCATCCGCAGCGTGCTGGCCGAGTACGCACAGCGCAGCTGCGAACAAGTGCTGGCGGCACTGGTTTAAACATGCGCCTCAAATGCATCAAGCTGGCGGGGTTCAAGTCCTTCGTCGACCCGACGACCGTGAACTTCCCCAGTAACATGGCCGCCGTGGTCGGCCCCAATGGCTGCGGCAAGTCCAACATCATCGATGCGGTGCGCTGGGTGATGGGCGAAAGCTCGGCCAAGAACCTGCGCGGCGAATCGATGACCGACGTCATCTTCAACGGCTCCACCAGCCGTAAACCGGTCAGCCAGGCGAGCATCGAACTGATCTTCGATAATGCTGAAACCACGCTGGTGGGCGAATACGCCAGCTACGCCGAGATTTCGATCCGCCGCAAGGTGACCCGCGACGGCCAGAACAGCTATTTCCTCAATGGCGCCAAGTGCCGTCGGCGGGACATCACCGATATTTTCCTTGGCACCGGCCTTGGGCCGCGCAGCTACTCGATCATCGAGCAGGGGATGATCTCCAAGCTGATCGAGGCCAAGCCAGAGGAGCTGCGCAACTTCATCGAAGAAGCCGCCGGCATCTCCAAGTACAAGGAGCGCCGTCGCGAAACCGAAAACCGTATTCGCCGCACTCACGAAAACCTCGAGCGCCTGACCGACCTGCGTGAAGAGCTGGAGCGTCAGCTCGAGCGCCTGCACCGCCAGGCCCAGGCGGCCGAAAAGTATCAGCAGTACAAGGCTGAGGAGCGCCAGCTCAAGGCCCAGCTGTCGGCCCTGCGCTGGCAGGCGCTGAACGAGCAGGTCGCCCAGCGCGAGGCGGTGATCGGCGATCAGGAGGTCGGCTTCGAAGCCTTGGTGGCCGAGCAGCGCAATGCCGATGCCAGTATCGAGCGGCTGCGCGACGGTCATCATGATTTGTCCGAGCGCTTCAATCTGGTGCAGGGGCGTTTCTATTCGGTCGGCGGCGATATCGCCCGGGTTGAACAAAGCATTCAGCATGGCCAGCAGCGTCTGCGCCAGTTACAAGACGACCTCAAGGAAGCCGAGCGCTCGCGGCTGGAAACCGAATCCCACCTGGGCCATGACCGCACCTTGCTCGCCACCCTGGGCGAAGAGTTGGCAATGCTGGAACCGGAACAGGCGCTCACCAGCGCCTCGGCCGAGGAGTCCGCCGTCGCGCTGGAAGAGTCGGAAACCACCATGCACAGCTGGCAGGAGGAATGGGACAGCTTCAACACCCGTTCGGCCGAACCCAGGCGTCAGGCCGAAGTGCAGCAGTCGCGCATTGCGCAGCTGGAACTGAGCCTTGAAAAACTCAGCGAGCGCCAGCGCCGGCTGGGCGATGAGCTGGCGTTGCTGGCGGCCGATCCGGAAGATGCCGCGATCCTCGAACTCAGCGAGCAAGTACTGAGCAGCGAATTGCTCATTGACGAATGGCAAGCGGGTGAAGCTGAGCTGGTCGAGAAACTCGAGCAGCTGCGCACCGATCTGCAGGCTGCCACACAGGCGCAACAGCAGGCTCAGGGTGAGCTGCAACGCTTGAGCGGCCGCCTGGCTTCGCTTGAGGCCTTGCAGCAGGCCGCGCTCGACCCTGGCACCGGCACCGCCCAGTGGTTGCGCGAGCAAGGCCTTGAGCACAAGCCACGCTTGGCCGAAGGGCTGCGGGTTGAGCCGGGTTGGGAACTGGCGGTCGAAACGGTGCTGGGCGCTGATTTGCAGGCCGTGCTGGTGGATGATTTCGGCCCGCTGGACCTGGCGGGCTTCACTCAGGGCGACTTGCGTCTGGTCGACCCGGGGCGCGACTCGGCCCGCGCGCCCGGTAGCCTGCTGGACAAGGTGCAGAGCCATTTCGATCTCGCGCCTTGGCTGGCGGCCGTCAGCCCGGTCGAAGATTTGGATACCGCTCTGGCTCGTCGCGGCCAACTCAGCCTCGGTCAAAGCCTGATCAGCCGTGACGGCTATTGGGTCGGCCGCCATTTTCTGCGGGTCTGCCGCGCCAGCGATGCCCACAGCGGCATGCTCGCGCGCGGTCAGGAGATGCAACAGTTGGAGCTGGACCGCGAAGCCCGTGAGGCCACGCTTGCGGGGCTGGACGAACAGTTGCAGCAGTTGCGCGAGCAACAGCTGTTGCAGGAAGACAACCGCGAGCAATTGCGCCGACGGCTCCAGGATGAGTCGCGCCAGCAGGGTGAGCTCAAGGCCCAGCTCTCGGCGGGCAAGGCCAAGGTCGAGCAACTGACCTTGCGCCGTCGTCGCCTGGATGAAGAGCTGGCCGAACTGGCCGAGCAGCGTGCCCTGGAACAGGAACAACTCGGCGAATCACGGCTGGTGCTGCAAGACGCCCTGGACCTCATGGCGCAGGACACTTCGCTGCGCGAAGCCCTGCTGGCCCGACGTGACAGCCTGCGCGAGCGGCTGGACCGGGTCCGCCAGGAAGCCCGCCAGCACAAGGACCATGCTCACCAGCTGGCGGTCCGGCTGGGCTCCCTGCGCGCCCAGCACGACTCCACCCGCCAGGCGCTGGAACGGCTGGCGTTGCAATCGGACCGTTTGAATGAAAAGCAGGAGCAGTTGAGTCTGAGCCTGGAGGAGGGCGCAGCGCCGCTGGAAGAGTTGCGCATCAAGCTCGAAGAGTTGCTTGAACGGCGCATGGTCGTCGATGAAGAAATGCGCCAGGCACGCATGACCATGGAAGAAGCCGACCGCGAATTGCGCGAGGCCGAAAAACGCCGCACCCAGGCCGAACAGCAAAGCCAGCTCTTGCGTGGCCAGCTGGAACAGCACCGGATGGAATGGCAGGCCTTGAGCGTGCGACGCAAGGCCCTGCAAGACCAATTGCACGAAGACGGTTATGACCTGCACGGCGTCCTCGCGACGCTCAGCGGTGAGGCCAATGAACAGGAGGCCGAACTCGAACTCGAACGCATCGATGGTCGTATCCAGCGCCTGGGCGCCATCAACCTGGCCGCTATCGACGAGTACCAGCAGCAATCGGAGCGCAAGCGTTACCTTGATGCCCAGGATGCCGACCTGGTCGAAGCCCTGGACACCCTGGAAAACGTTATCCGCAAGATCGACAAGGAAACCCGAACACGCTTCAAGGACACCTTTGATCAGATAAACGGTGGTTTGCAGGCCTTGTTTCCAAAAGTTTTCGGTGGCGGCAGCGCTTATTTGGAACTGACGGGCGAAGATTTACTCGATACAGGGGTAACCATTATGGCGCGCCCGCCGGGGAAGAAGAACAGCACCATTCATTTGCTCTCGGGGGGCGAGAAGGCACTGACGGCGTTGGCATTGGTATTTGCCATCTTCAAATTGAATCCGGCGCCGTTTTGCATGCTCGATGAAGTGGATGCGCCACTGGATGATGCTAACGTTGGACGGTATGCCCGGTTGGTGAAGGAAATGTCACAAACTGTGCAGTTCATCTATATCACCCACAACAAGATTGCCATGGAAATGGCCGATCAACTGATGGGGGTGACCATGCATGAGCCCGGCTGCTCACGGTTGGTGGCGGTGGATGTAGAAGAGGCGCTGGCGATGGTCGAATCCTGAGCTGATAACCCAGGCACGCTATCGGACGGATTGGCCGGGACAGATGCGACAGACGGTGTAAAGTTCACCAAGGTCGTGCTAGCTTAGTGTCCCATTATCGTGTGCGTGGGAAACGCCTGACAGAACATACAGTTGGCGCCACGTTTTAAAGGGGTTTTTGACCCTTCTTTTTTAGAATTTTCGAATAGAGGCACAGGATTACATGGATATCGGTCTGCGCGAGTGGCTGATTGTCATCGGCATTATTGTCATTGCCGGGATACTGTTCGACGGCTGGCGCCGCATGCGTGGCGGCAAGGGCAAGTTGAAGTTCCGTCTGGACCGCAGTTTTTCCAATGCTCCGGACGACGAGCCCAACACTGAAGTACTGGGCACCCCGCGCGTACTGGAAGACCAAAAGGAACCGGGCCTGGACGAGCACGACCTGCCGTCGATGTCCGCAGAGCGCGAGCCGCTGACCAAGCGCGACAAGCGCCAGGGCGAAACCGCCAGGAAAGAATCGAGCATGAAGGCCAGCCGAGAGCCGGACCTGTTCTCGGGCCTTGGAAACGACGACTTCCCGGATGACAAGGCCCCTGCATTCAGCGCGACCGGTGCAGTCACCGAAAGCAAGGATTTGCCACCGGTCGAAGAAGTCCTGGTCATCAGCGTCATCTCTCGCGACGAAGGCGGCTTCAAGGGCCCGGCATTGCTGCAGAACATTCTGGAAAGCGGCCTGCGCTTCGGCGAGATGGACATTTTCCACCGCCACGAAAGCATGGCCGGCAACGGCGAAGTGCTGTTCTCCATGGCCAACGCGGTCAAGCCTGGAGTGTTCGACCTGGACGACATCGACCACTTCAGCACCCGTGCGGTCAGTTTCTTCCTTGGCCTGCCGGGGCCGCGCAATCCCAAGCAAGCCTTCGACATCATGGTGGCGGCGGCGCGCAAGCTGTCCCACGAGCTCAACGGCGAGCTCAAGGACGACCAGCGCAGCGTGCTGACCGCCCAGACCATCGAACACTACCGTCAGCGCATTGTCGAATTCGAACGCCGCGCCCTGACTCAGAAACGCTGACCGCAGGGGCTTGCAGCCCCGCGGTTCGCCGACACAACAGAGAGCAGCCCAGGCTGCTCAGGCTGCTGACAAACCCAAATCTCCCTGCTGGATTCGACTGTAGGAGCCGGGCTTGCCCGCGATGCAGGCGCCGCGTTGTATCAGGAGCACAGCGGCGCCTGCATCGCGGGCAAGCCTTGCTCCTACAGGGGTTGTCAGCAACCTGAGCAGTCCAGGCTGCTCTCTTGCTTTTCGAGAGACTATCACCATGACCGCCCCCCAGAACCGGATCCTCGAGCTGCGTGCTGAACTCAACCTGCACAATTATCGCTACTACGTGCTCGACGAGCCGAGCATTCCGGATGCCGAGTACGACCGCCTGTTTCGCGAGCTCAAGGACCTGGAAGCGCAGCACCCCGAGCTGATCAGCAGCGACTCGCCCACCCAGCGGGTCGGCGGCGCGGCGCTCAGCGCCTTTACCCAGGTGCGTCACGAAGTACCGATGCTCAGCCTTGGCAACGCCTTCGAAGAGACCGACCTGCGCGAATTCGATCGCCGTGTGGTCGAGGGCCTGGACCTGCCGGCCGGTGATCTGTTTGGCGCTGGCGCGGCGGTGAACTATAGCTGTGAGCCCAAGCTCGACGGCCTGGCAGTCAGCCTGCTGTACCGTGACGGCCAGCTGGTGCAGGGCGCTACCCGTGGCGATGGCACCACCGGCGAAGACATCAGCGTCAACGTGCGCACGGTGCGCAATATTCCGCTCAAGCTGCAGGGCAGTGGCTGGCCTGAAGTACTGGAAGTGCGCGGTGAAGTGTTCATGTCCAAGGCCGGCTTCGAACGCCTGAACGCCACGCAGATCGAAGTCGGCGGCAAGACCTTCGCCAACCCGCGCAACGCAGCGGCCGGCAGCCTGCGCCAGCTGGATTCGAAAATCACCGCCAGCCGCCCGCTGGAGTTTTGCTGCTATGGCCTGGGGCAAGTGTCGGCAGCCATCGCCGACACCCATATCGGCACCCTGGAACAACTCAAGGCCTGGGGCTTGCCGATCAGCCGTGAGCTCAAGCGCGCCGACGGCATCCAAGACTGCCTGGATTACTACCGGGATATCGGCGCACGGCGCAACGATTTGCCCTATGAAATCGACGGCGTGGTGTTCAAGGTCGACAACCTGGCGTCCCAGCGCGAACTGGGCTTTCGTGCCCGCGAGCCACGCTGGGCCATCGCTCATAAATTCCCGGCCATGGAAGAAGTCACCGAGCTGCTGGATGTGGAGTTTCAGGTCGGACGCACCGGGGCAGTCACGCCGGTTGCGCGGCTCAAGCCGGTCAAGGTCGCCGGCGTGACGGTCGCCAATGCGACCCTGCATAACATGGATGAAGTGGCGCGCCTGGGGCTGATGATTGGCGACAGCGTGATTATCCGCCGTGCGGGTGACGTCATCCCGCAGGTCATGCAGGTGGTGCTCGAGCGTCGCCCTGATGATGCGCGGCCTGTGCATATCCCCGAGCAGTGCCCGGTGTGCGGTTCGCAGGTCGAGCGCACGCAACTGGTCAAGCGCAGCAAGGGCAAGGAAACCGTCAGCGAAGGTGCCGTGTACCGTTGCGTCGGTCGCCTGGCCTGTGCCGCACAGCTCAAGCAGGCGATCATCCACTTTGTCTCGCGCCGCGCGATGGATATCGAAGGGCTGGGCGAGAAGAGCGTCGAGCAGTTGGTGGATGAAGGCCTGGTCCGCTCACCGGCCGATCTCTATACGCTGCGCTTCGAACAGGTCGTGGCGCTGGAAGGCTTCGCCGAGCTTTCGAGCAACAACCTGCTCAAGGCCATCGAGGACAGCAAGCAGCCGACGCTGGCGCGCTTTATCTATGCCCTGGGTATCCCGGATGTCGGCGAAGAAACCGCCAAGGTGCTGGCCCGCTCGCTGGGCTCGCTGGAGCGGATCATGGCGGCGCTGCCAGCGGTGCTGACCTACCTGCCGGATGTGGGCCTGGAAGTGGCGTCGGAAATTCACGCGTTCTTCGAGGATGACCACAACCGTAACGTCATCCAGCAATTGCTGGCGCGTGGGCTGGTCTTGCAGGACCAGGGTGAGCTGGGCGCCGAATTCGCTGCCAGCACCACCTTTGCGGGCATGATCGCCAAGCTCGATATTCCTTTTGTTGGCCCGACCGGCGCGCAGAAGCTGGTGGACAAGCTCGACAGCCTCGACAAGATCATCGCCGCCGATGGCATCGACCTGCGCCAGGCCTTGAGTACCAAGCAAGCCACCGCCGTGCGGGAGTTCTTCGCGGTGCCTGAAAACACCGAGCGGGCGAGGGCGGTCGAAGCGCAACTGCGTGAGTTCGGCATGCACTGGGGCAGCGAGAAGAAAGTGGTCGAAGGCTTGCCGCTGGCCGGTCAGACCTGGGTGCTGACCGGGTCGCTGGAGCGCATGAGTCGCGATGTCGCCAAGGAAAAACTCGAAGGCCTGGGGGCCAAGGTCGCAGGTTCCGTCTCGGCCAAGACCCACTGCGTGGTGGCCGGTCCCGGTGCCGGGTCGAAACTCGCCAAGGCCAATGAGCTGGGGCTCAAGGTGTTGGATGAGGATCAGTTTGTCGGCTTCCTGGCAGAGCAGGGTATCGACGTCTGATGGCACGCAGGGCACCTGGACGATCGACAGGTGCCCTATCCGACTCGACGATGCTGTTTTCTGGCCCTAGAATATTTTCCCTCCCCTTGCACTGGACGGACCCTGAACATGCTGCCTGAATGCCAACTGTTCGGTACCCTCGGTTGCCATCTTTGCGAGTTGGCGGAAGCCGAATTAATACCGATGGTCGAGCATGGATTGCTGGTCGAACTGGTGGATATTGCCGACGATGATCACCATTTTGCCGCCTACTCCTTACGCATCCCCGTGTTGCGACGGGTCGACAACGGGGCGGAATTGAGCTGGCCATTCAATGGCGACCAGGTCGTGGCTTTTTTGCGCTGACGCCGCTTCTGGCTGTTGGTGTCATCTGTTGAAGCATTTCTGTCGCTGCGCGCGCAAACGGTTTGTGGAAAATGATTCGCGCCGGCCTTGGCTCCCTGCAAGGCCGGCCAACGACGAACATTCAACCCAGCCTGCGCCAAGGAGTGGCGACCATGTATCTGACGAAATTTTTTACCCTCGATGAGCTGACCGTGTCGGAAACGGCGGCCCGAAAAGGTATCGACAACCAACCCGATGCCCTTGTGCTTGCCCGGCTCAAGCGCCTGGCAGCCTTTCTCGAGGAGATCCGGGGGCTGGTCAAGCGCCCCATCCTGGTCAGCAGCGGTTATCGATCACCCTCACTCAATCGCCTGATCGGCGGCGCTGCCAGAAGCGCGCACATGAGCGGGCTGGCTGCCGATATCAGCGCCCCGGGCGTCAGCCCCCGGGAGTTGGCGGCGCTGATTGCCGATAGCGACCTTGAATTCGACCAGGTCATTCTTGAGTTTGACCGCTGGGTGCATGTCGGCCTGGCCGAGGGCACTGCGCGCCGGCAGGTGCTTACCGCACGCAAGGGTCTTGGCTATCGCGCGGGGCTGGTGTGAGCCGGGTGTGCCCTGCCGGACGGCGTGGGCATTGACGATTGTCGTCCAGGCTGGCTGAGGGTCGGCGCTTGCTGGATAATGGCGCGCAATTGCCTTGCGAGTGTGTCCATGTCCAGCCTTCCTTTCGATCCGGCCCGTCTTCAGGCCAGCACTGTTTGCCTGCCGCCCGGGCAATGGGCAACGGTGCTGGACTGCCTGTGTGATCATTTCAAGGCCATCGGCCGGGAACAATGGCTCGACCGTATTGCCCGTGGGCGGGTGCTGGATGCCGCCGGGCAGCCGATTGATGTTGCGCAACCCTACAAGGTCGGGTTGCGCATTCATTACTTTCGCGAAGTCCCCAACGAAAAAGCCATCCCGGTGCTGGAAAACATCCTGCATGTGGATGAGCATCTGGTGGTGGCGGACAAACCGCACTTTTTGCCGGTCACGCCCACCGGTGAATACGTTGAGCACACCTTGCTGCGCCGCTTGATTCGTCGTCTCGACAACCCGCACCTGGTGCCCCTGCACCGTATCGATCGGCACACCGCCGGCCTGGTGTTGTTCTCCGCCAACCCGCAGACGCGCTCGGCCTATCAGTCACTGTTTCCCAGCCGGCAAATCGACAAGCACTACCAAGCCATCGCCGCACCCTTGCCGCATCTGGACTTTCCATTGATACACAAGAGCCGCCTGGTCCATGGCGAGCCATTTTTCCGCATGCAGGAAGTGGACGGTCCCAGCAACAGTGAAACCATTGCCCAAGTGTTGGAGAAAACCCCCCGCTGGTGGCGTTACGGGCTTTCGCCGGTCACGGGCAAAACACACCAGCTGCGCGTGCACATGACCGCCCTGGGGGCGAGTATCTGCAACGATCCCTTCTACCCCGATGTCAGTCCGCCCGGCGACGACGATTACTCAAGGCCCTTGAAGCTGTTGGCCAAGCGTCTGGCGTTCAACGACCCGTTGACCGGTGAGTCGAGGTGTTTTGAAAGCCGGCTGGAACTGGATTGGCCGTGAAGTGTGACTAAGCGGGTCACACCCGACGCCAGCAGTGGGGAAATCCGCCACCTGAAGATGAAATATTGTTCATTTTTGGCGGAAACCCGCCATTCGGTTGCCACGAGCCGGCCTCAAAGGCAAGCGTCCGTTGGTCGCAGGCAAGTCGGCACACTGTTTGCTAAGCACGCCACAGCTTTCTTAATTGGACCGATTCAATGAAAAAATTCCTGCTGATGCTCGTCTGCCTGAGTGTCGTTGGCTGCTCCAAACCCAATGCGCCTGAAAAAACCGTGGATGTGCTGCTGATCGGCGGCGGCATCATGAGTGCAAGCCTGGGTACCTACCTCAATGAGCTCGAACCGAGCTGGTCCATCGATATCTACGAGCGCCTGGACAAGGTCGCCGAAGAAAGCTCCAACGCCTGGAACAACGCCGGTACCGGTCACTCCGCGTTCTGCGAACTGAACTACACGCCGGAAACCGCCGATGGCGGCATCGACATCAGCAAGGCGGTGGCGGTCAACGAGCAGTTCGAGATCTCCAAGCAGTTCTGGGCCTACCAGGTCGATCGGAAGGTTCTGAACAACCCGAAAACCTTCATCAACAACGTGCCGCACATGAGCTTCGTCTGGGGCGACGAGAACGTCGAGTTCCTCAAGAAGCGTCATGCTGCCCTGCAGCACAGCTCGCTGTTCCGCGGCATGGAGTATTCCGAAGACCACGCGCAGATCCAGAAGTGGGTGCCGCTGGTCATGGAAGGCCGCGCTGCCGACCAGAAAATCGCCGCCACGCGCATGTCGATCGGCACCGACGTCAACTTCGGTGAAATCACCCGTCAGCTGGTGGGTTCGCTGACCCGCAACGACAACGTAAAACTGCATGTACAGCACGAAGTGCGCGACATCGTGCGCAATGCTGACAACACCTGGACCGTGGTCGTCGCTGACCTGGCCAACAAAGGCGTGGAAACCAGCGTCAAGGCCAGGTTCGTGTTTATCGGCGCGGGCGGTGGAGCCCTGAAACTGCTGCAGAAGTCCGGCATTCCGGAAGCTGACGGCTATGCCGGCTTCCCGGTTGGCGGCCAGTTCCTGGTCACCCGCAACCCTGAAGTGGTGGCTCGTCACAAGGCCAAGCTGTACGGCAAAGCCTCGGTTGGCGCACCGCCGATGTCGGTTCCTCACCTGGACACCCGAGTGATCGATGGCAAGGAAGTCCTGCTGTTCGGTCCGTTCGCGACCTTCTCCACCAAGTTCCTGAAACACGGTTCGCTGCTGGATATGTTCAGCGCCTTGACCACCCACAATATCCTGCCGATGACCCACGCTGGCATCGACAACCTGGACCTGAGCACCTACCTGATGGGCCAGTTGATGTTGAGCATGGACGAGCGCATGGCGTCCCTGCGTGAGTACTTCCCTGAAGCCAAAAACGAAGACTGGTCGCTGATCAATGCTGGCCAGCGCGTTCAGGTCATCAAGAAGGATGCCGAGAAGGGCGGTGTTCTGCAGTTCGGTACCGAAGTCGTTGCCTCGGCTGACGGCACTATCGCCGCCCTGCTGGGCGCATCCCCAGGTGCCTCGACCGCTGCGCCGATCATGCTCAGCGTGCTGGAAAAAACCTTCAAGGACCGCATCAAGACCCCTGAGTGGCAAGCCAGGCTCAAGGAGATCGTACCGTCCTACGGTCGCAAGCTGAACAACGACCTGGAGCTGACCAACCAGGTTCGCGAATGGAGCAGCTCGCGCCTGCAACTGACCTACGTACCGGTATTGCCGGAAGACGTTGCGCAGGCTGCGGTGGTTCACTAAGCGAACCCCGCGCAATAAACAAAAAGCCCCGACTCGGTTGAGCCGGGGCTTTTTTGTGGTTCATCGCGCAATTGCGAAAACCACACAGATCTAAAGCCGAACAAACAAGGCTGGCAACTCCAATCTCATAGGCCATGGCACGTTGCAACAAATGTGGGAGCGGATTTATCCGCGATGCGCCGCGCGGGCGGCGCTCGATTTCGGCAGCGCCGCAAAACCCAAGGCAAGCACCTGGAAGCCTTGATACGGTCCTCAGGCAACCTCTTCATCCTGATGGGGGAGGCGAGGGGGCTGCCAGCAGATCGCATGAGCCGTGGGAGGTGCCTACCTTGGTTTTTCCATTGTTCTTGAGACCGCGCGCCGCCCGCGCGGCGCATCGCGGATGAATCCGCTCCCACATTTGTTGCAACGTGCCATGGTCTGTGAGATTGGGGTTGTCAGCCTTGCTTGTAGGGCGGGAGATCGCGGTGGTGCAGGGGCAAAAAAGCCCCGGCTCGGTTGAGTCGGGGCTTTTTTGTTGGCCTTTGGGGCCTGGGCACCAGGCCCGGTTGAGCGGCGTAGATCAGTGACGCCTTTGCTTGTCTGCCAGGTTGTTGCCCAGCGCGCCGCCCGCTGCGCCACCCAGGCCTGCGCCGATGGTGGAACCGGTGCTGCCGCCCAGCTTGTTGCCGATCAGCGAGCCGCCGGCCGAGCCCAGGCCACCGCCGATGGCGGCCTTGGTCTTGTTGCCTTTCTTGGCGGCAACGGCGCTGCCTGCAGCACCGCCGATACCGGCACCAATGGCGGCGCCCGTGCTGCCACCCAACTGTTTGCCGACGACGTTACCCAGTACCCCGCCCAAACCGCCACCGATAGCGGTAGTGCCGTCACCGGCGACTGCGCCTTGTGCGACCAGCAGGCCAAGAGCCAGAGCGGCAAGAGTCTTACGCATATTGCTGAACCTCGAAATAGAAAGAGCGCGCATTGTGAGTGGTGAAAACGCTTGGAGCAAACCTCAGACAATGCGAAATCGCTTCTATTCGCGGGCACACAAAATTTTTTGTGCCACTCAAGCTCTCCAGGCCTTCCCTTCCAGCAGCGGTCGCCCGACCGCTCGGTGTCACCTTCACCAAATTTGATCTCGACGCCTGTTGACAGTCTGCTGCGTTCAAATCTAATCTGCATACAGCGCTGCACACATGACGGCGCACAACGATGTAATTTGTACCTTCCTGCCTACAAGAACGAATTATTGGAGAGGTCAAAATGGCTCGGTTCCTTCCTCGCTCCATTCGCAACATGCTCGTGTGTGTCTCCGCCGTTGGGGCGTTGCTGGCCCAGGTTCCAGCCCAGGCGGCGGATGTCTCGCTGTGGAAAGATGTTCAGAAGCAAGGCGTGCTGCGCTGCGGCGCGGCTGTCGCGGCACCCTACGTGATGCGCGACGCACGGTCGGGGGAATACAGCGGTTACTTCGTGGACCTGTGCCGTGACTTCGGCGAGAAGGTGCTCAAGGTCAAGGTCGAGTTCGTCGACACCAACTGGGACAACCTGGTGGCGGGGCTGCAAGGCGGCAAATGGGACATGGCCATGGCCCTGAACCAGACGCCCGAGCGCGCCCTGGCGGTGAGTTTCTCGGTACCGGCCACCGACTATCAGGTCTCATTGCTGGTCAACAAAAGCAACCCCAAGTTCGCCACTGCCGGTCAATCGGTGGCCGACTATGACAAGCCCGACGTCACCTTCGCGGTCATGTCCGGGACCGCCCAGGACAAGGCCATCTCTGCCGTGATCAAGAACGCCAAGGTCATGCGTTTGCCGGGCATGGACGAGGTGCGCCTGGCGGTCATGTCCAAACGCGCCGACGTGCTGGTCGATGCCAGCGATACCAACCACCTGTTCGCCGTCGCCAATCCGGACTGGACCAGGGAAGTGCTGCCCAAACCCGCGCTGGCCAAGCAAGGTGTCGCCTTCGGCATCCGTCGCGACATCAGCGCCGCCGACCTGCAAACCTTGAACATCTACCTGACCCAACGCCGCGAGACAGGCGAGATCGACGCCTTGGTCGACAAGGCCTCGCAGTTGGCCAACGCCGATAAAACCCCTCAGTAAATCCTGCCGATGGCGAGCGCGCGGCGATGGCTGCGCGCTCTCGGAGAACGATTGATGAAAGCTTCCAATCTAGCGGCAGTGCCGTCACGGCCCCCGCACGCCTGCGATCTTGCGAACAGTGCGTTCATCCAGTTGCGCAATGTCTACAAATCCTACGGGGAAAACCTGGTGGTGATGGACCACATGGACCTGGACATGCGCGCCGATGACCGTCTGGTGATCATTGGCCCGAGCGGCAGCGGCAAGAGCTCGCTGCTGCGGGTGATGATGGGGCTGGAAAGCATCCAGGGCGGCACCATCCAGTTCCAGGGCAAGCCTTATATCGACGGCAACGCCCGCGGCAAACCGACTGACTACAGCTTGCAGACCCAGGTCGGCATGGTGTTCCAGCACTACACCCTGTTCCCGCATTTGTCGGTGCTGGGCAACCTGATTCTGGCGCCGATGAAAGTCCATGGCTTGCCAAGGGGCCAGGCGATCGAGAAGGCGCGCCTGTTGCTGGCCCGCCTGGGCCTTGAAAGCAAGCTCAATGTGTACCCCAGCCAACTGTCCGGCGGGCAGAAGCAGCGCGTGGCCATCGCCCGGGCGCTGATGCTCGAGCCCAAACTGATGCTGTTCGATGAGGTCACCTCGGCCCTTGACCCGGAAATGGTCATCGAAGTGCAGAACGTGATGATGCAACTGGCCGAGCAGAAGATGGCGATGATCATTGTCACCCACGACATGCACTTTGCCCGGCACATCGCTTCACGCGTGGTCTTCTGTGCCAACGGCAAGGTGGTCGAGCAGGGCCATCCCGATCAGCTGTTCACTCAGCCCAGGGAACCTCGCACCCGCGAGTTCCTGGAAAAAGTGCTGCACCTGGACTGAGGAGGCCGGTCATGAACTACCAATTCGACTTCAGTTTTCTCAACGGCAATATCGGCCTGCTATGGGACGGCCTGAAGGTCACCCTGCAGCTGGCACTGGTCTCCAATGTCGTAGGCCTGGTCTGTGGTTTTGGCCTCTGCCTGCTGACCCTCAGCCGCTGGTTTTTCCTGCGCTGGCCGGCGCAGATGTTCATCGAGTTCTTTCGCTGCACACCGGTGCTGCTGCAAATCGTCTGGTTCTTCTACTGCGTACCGATGCTGTTCGACGTGTTTATCGACCCGGTCACCATGGGTGTGCTGGCGCTCGGCCTGAACCTCACCGCGTTCAATGCCGAGGCCTATCGCGCCGGGGTCCAGGCGGTGCCGCGCGAGCACCTGGATGCCTGTGTCGCGCTGGGGCTGCGGCCCTGGCAACGCACGCTCTACGTGATTCTGCCGCAAGCCTTGCGCAGCGCCGTGCCGGTGCTGATGACCAACGGTATTTCGATCCTTCAGCAGAGTGCGCTGGTGGCCATCGTCGCGGTGGGCGACCTGATGTACGTCGGCAAAAGCATTGCCACCGAAGCCTACCGGCCGCTGGAAACCTACTCGCTGATCGCGCTCATCTACTTCTTCCTGTCACTGCCGATCGCCCAGCTGGTGCAGTGGCTGGAACGCCGGCAGGACGCTGCGCACGCGCACTGAGGAGATTGTCATGCAACTCGATTTTTCCGTGGTGTTCTCCTACTGGCAGGCACTCCTTCAGGGCCTGGCGCTGACCCTGGCCTTCACCGTGGGCTGCGCGATCCTGGGCAGCGTGCTGGGCTTTTTGCTGAGCCTGTTGCGGGTCTCGCGCAGCCGCTGGCTGAGCGTGCCGGCCGGCTTTTACGTCGAGCTGTTTCGCGGCACGCCGCTGTTGATCCAGCTGTTCTGGGTGTTTTTCTGCTTCCCGGTGGTGTTCGGCATTGATGTACCGCCCTACGTCTCGGTGCTGCTGGCGCTGACGATGTACATGGCGGCGATCACCAGCGAGACCTTTCGCGGGGCGCTCAAATCCATCCCCGCCGAGCAACACGATGCCTGTGTCGCGCTGGGCGTGGCCTCCTGGAACAAGACGGCTTATGTCGTTTTCCCCCAGGCCTTGCTGCGCAGTATTCCGCCGTTGCTCTCAAACGTGGTGTCGCTGTTCAAGGAGAGCGCATTGATCTCGTCGGTGGGCATCGCCGACCTGATGTTCGTCGGCCAGAACATCTCCAACAGCACCGCGCGCCCGGTCGAGTTCCTGTCGGCGGTGGCGGTCATTTATTTCCTCGTGGCATTCCCGTTGACCCGCCTGGTCGGCGTCGTCGAAGCGCGAATGCTGCGCCGTTATGCGTACTAACCCCAACCCTGTGATTTTGTCTGTGGAGACTCTGCAATGACTCAACTCAAAGGCATCCTGCCCGCCCTGGTCACCCCGTTCAACAAGGCTGGCAATGTCGATTTCGACATGCTTGCCAACATCATCGAGTACCAGCTCAAGGCGGGCGTGAAAGGCTTCGTGCCGCTGGGTTCGACCGGTGAGTACTACGCGCTGACCAACGATGAGCGTCGCCAGGTGCTGGCAACCGTAAAAGAAGTGGTCGCTGATCGTGGCCTGTTGATCGCCGGTGCCAACGGTTCGTGCACCCGTGAGGTGATCGAGCAGGTCAAGCAAACCCGCGATGCCGGCTACACCAACCTGCTGATCGCACCGCCGTACTACGCACTGCCGTCCCAGCCTGAGCTGATCGGCCACTACCAGGCTATTCTCGATGCCGTGCCGGACATCAACGTGGTGCTGTACAACTACCCGGTGCGCACCAACGTTGAAGTCGGCTTCGAGGTGCTGGAGGCCTTCAAGGATAACCCGCGCGTCATCGGCATCAAGGAAAGCAGCGGCAACCTGCTGCGCGCCATCGAGATTGGTGGCACCTATAAAGATCACTATCAGCTGTCGTGCGGTTCCGATGACCAGGCACTGGACTTCTTTATCTGGGGGGCCACCAGCTGGATCTGCGGCCCGGCCAACTGCCTGACCCAGCAGGTCTGCGACTTCTACAGCCGTTATGAAAGTGGCGATCTGGCCGGTGCCCAGGCCATCGTGCGCGCGTTGTTCCCGGTACTGGCTGACATGGAGTCGGGCAAGTTCATTCAGAAGGTCAAGTACGGCTGCGAGCTGGCCGGTTTCGAGGCCGGCAATGCGCGCATGCCGCTGCAACCCTTGACCGATGACGAGAAAGCCCGCTTCCGCAAAGCCTTCGAACTGGCTCAACGCTGATGTTGCCTGCCGCAGCGGCCGCCACGGCTGGCCGCTGTGGCTTCACGGAGTGAGATGAGATGACTCGACACGTTTTCAATTGCATCGAGGGCCATACCGAAGGCATGCCGGTGCGCATGGTGGTGGCCGGCGCCCCCGAACTGCAGGGCGCGACCATGAGCGAGCGGCGTGAACAGTTTATCGCCGGGTTCGACTGGATTCGCCGGGCGCTGATGCTCGAACCGCGCGGCCACGCACATATGTCGGGGACGATTTTCTATCCACCGCTGCGCGCCGACAGCGATTTCAGTCTGCTGTTTATCGAGACCTCCGGCTGCCTGCCGATGTGCGGGCATGCCACGCTAGGGTCGATTACCTTTGCGCTCGAAACCGGGTTGATCGAGCCCAGGGTGCCAGGCACTGTGGTGGTGGACGTGCCGGCCGGGCAGATCCATGCGACCTACACGCGCGAGGGCGACAAGGTCAGCGCCGTGCGCTTTACCAACGTGCCGTCATTTCTGCTCCATCGCGATGTGCTGATCGACTTCCCACCGCTGGGCGAGTTGAGCGTCGATATCGCCTACGGCGGCAACTTTTACCCGATCATCGAGGTACAACCCAATTACCCCGGATGCGAACATTTCAGCCCTCAACAGTTGCTGACCTGGGGGCGGCAGATTCAGGATCTGGTCAACCGTACCCGTGCGGTGGTGCACCCGGAAAACCCGTCGATCAAGGGCGTCAACCACTGCATGTGGACCGGCGCGCCGCTGGCGCCTGAATCGCAAGGCCGCGCGGTGGTGATTGCCGGGGCCAGCCTGATCGACCGCTCACCCTGCGGGACCGGCAGTTCGGCACGGGTCGCCCAGCGCCATGCCCGTGGCTGGTTGGCAGAAGGCGCTGCCTATCGGCATGAAAGCCTGATCGGCAGTTTCTTTGTCGGCCGCGTGGAATCACAGCTGCCATTGGAAGACGGCACCGCTGCCATTCGCCCCAGCATCGAAGGGCGCGCCTGGATCACCGGCCGCGCCGAGTTTATTGTCGACGACACCCAACCCTGGTGGGACGGCTTCAGTCTGGAAGATCATGCCAAACCTGCCGCTGCACAAGAGAACGTGTCATGACCCCGTTGCAGTCAGTCGCACAACCACCTGTTGCACGTGAAAAGGCCGTGGTGATCGGAGCGGGTATCGTCGGTGTCTGCTGCGCGCTGTACCTGCAACGCGAGGGCCATGCGGTGACCCTGATCGATCCCGCCGCGCCCGGCGACAGCACCGCCAAGTGGAGCTGTGGGCAGATGGCGGTCAGTGAAGTCATTCCGCTGTCCAAGCCCGGTATCCTGAAAAAGGTCCCCGGTTGGCTGCTGGACCAGAAAGGCCCATTGGCGCTGCGCCCCAGCGCCTTGCCGGGAATCTTGCCGTGGTTCCTGCGTTTTGTGGCCTGTGCCCGGCCGTCAAGAATCCAGGCGATTTCCGAGCAGATGGCCACC
The DNA here is from genome assembly GCF_009905435.1 of Pseudomonas sp. R5(2019). Taxonomy (GTDB): domain Bacteria; phylum Pseudomonadota; class Gammaproteobacteria; order Pseudomonadales; family Pseudomonadaceae; genus Aquipseudomonas. The sequence continues at coordinate 165,375 of NZ_JAAAMT010000002.1, read as the reverse complement.
CTTACCCATCATGTCTACGAGGACTACGCACCCCTGCTGGAGGCCTGCGCCGACAAGTCGCTGATGGGCCAGCGGCCGATTCTCGAACTGTTCGATTCGCCCTCCGGCCTGGAACATGAACGGCCTCATCTGGCGCTGCGCAAGGCGCTGGGCTTCGACCATGAGGTGCTCGACCGCGCTGCCATCGCTGAGCTGGAACCGTCACTGGGGGGCAAATTCAGCCATGGCCTGTTGTTTGCGGACTGGCGTTCAGTCAGCGATACCAAGGGCTTTATCGCGGCCTTGACGCAAAGCTTTATCGACCAGGGCGGCGTGCGGGTACGCGGCGAGGTCAAGCGCATTGATGAGGTCGGCGACCGCGCCTGCGGCGTCACGTTGAACAATGGCGAGCGTTACCCGGCCGAGCATGTGGTGGTGGCGGCGGGCACAGGCTCGCGGCAATTCTTCGATCAGATCGGTACCCGGGTGCCGTTGGCCGGTATCGCCGGTTACCAGGTGCTGTTGCCCACCCCCGAGGTGGAGATTCGTCACTCGGTGATCTACGCCGACGGTGGTTTTTGCTTCAGCCCCATGACCCGTGGCCTGCAGATCGGCGGCACCATCGAGTTCGCCGGCGCCAACGCCGAACCCAATTTCAAGCGGGCCGACATCATCCTTGAGAAAGCCCGGAAAATTCTGCCGCAGCTGAAAGTCGACAACCTCGAATACGGTGTCGGCTACCGACCGTTTTTGCCCGACACCAAGCCGATCATCGACCGTAGCAAGCGGTTGACGAACGTGCTGTTGGCCTTCGGTCACGGCCAGCTCGGCCTGACTCTGGGCGCCACCACCGGGCGGCTGATTGCCGACCTGGCAGCCGGTCGTGCGCCCACCCAGGATTTGACCCCTTTCAGCGCCCAGCGCTTTGCCCTTGTTGGAGGCCATGCATGAACACCTATGACCAGCTGTACATCGACGGCCAATGGCTGCGCCCAACCCTGGGCGGCAGCTTTGAGACCCTGGACCCAAGCGATGAATCGCTGATCGCCAAGGTCGGCGCCGCCACAACCGAAGACGTCGACCTGGCGGTCAAAGCCGCCCGCCGCGCGTTTGACGAGGGCCCATGGCCACAGATGAGCGGTGCCGAACGGGCGACCGTGCTGCGGGCCATCGCCAGCGGCATTCGCGAGCGCCAGGACCACTTGGCCCGGCTTGAAGTGCGTGACAACGGCAAGCCCTTGCCTGAAGCACTGTGGGACATCGGCGACACGGCCGGCTGTTTCGACTTTTACGCCGACCTTGCCGAGAACCTGGACGGCCAGCGCGAACAGCCGGTGACGCTTGCCGACGAGCGCTTCAGCTGCGTGGCACGCAAGGAGCCGATTGGTGTGGCCGGGGCCATCATTCCCTGGAACTTCCCGATGCTGATGGCGGCCTGGAAGGTTGCACCGGCATTGGCCGCGGGCTGCTGCATGGTGCTCAAGCCTTCGGAGTTGACACCATTGACGGCGCTGGAACTGGCCGATATCGCCCATCAAGCCGGCCTGCCCGCGGGCGTATTGAACGTGCTGCCTGGCCTGGGTGCAGAGGCTGGCGCGCCGTTGAGCGAGCATCCGGGGATCGACAAGCTGGCCTTCACCGGCAGCGTGCCGACCGGCAGCCGGATCATGCAGGCGGCAGCCCGCGACATTAAAAACATCAGCCTGGAGTTGGGCGGCAAATCACCGTTCATCATCTTCAACGACAGCGATATCGAGGCGGCGGTCGAATGGATCATGTTCGGGATTTTCTGGAACCAGGGCGAGGTGTGCTCGGCCACCTCGCGGGTGCTGGTCCAGCGTGAACTGTATGAGCCGCTGCTCAAGCGCCTGGTCGAGCAAACCGAGCGCTTGAGCATCGGCAATGGCTTGGAGGAGGGCGTCCTGCTCGGGCCTTTGGTCAGTCGCGGTCAGTACGACAAGGTGTTGCAGGCCATTGCCCGAGGCCAGGAAGAAGGCGCGACGCTGCTCAGCGGCGGCACCCGCCCGGCCCATTGTGACAAGGGCTATTTCCTCACCCCGGCGATCTTCGCCGATGTGCCCGAGGACAGTTGGATCTGGCAGGAAGAGATCTTTGGCCCGGTGGTCTGCATCCGCCCGTTCGACGACGAAGCCCAGGCGCTGCGCAGCGCCAACGACTCGCGCTTTGGCCTGGCGGCGGCGGTCATGTCCCGTGACGTCGAGCGTGCCGAGCGTGTCGCCCGCAGGCTTCGGGCCGGTATCGTCTGGATCAACTGCTCGCAGCCGACCTTTACCGAAGCGCCCTGGGGCGGTTACAAGCAAAGCGGTATTGGCCGTGAACTGGGGGAGTGGGGCTTGACCAACTACCTGGAAACCAAGCAGATCACTCGCTACGACAGTCAGCAACCCTGGGGTTGGTACATCAAGTAAGGGCAGCCGCTATGCGTTGGAAAAAAACACTGCAAATGGCCGATGTGCATTGCGAAGGCGAAGTCGGCAAGGTCATTACCGGCGGCGTCATTGATGTGCCCGGTAAAACCATGCTCGACAAGATGAACTACATCAACGAGGTCGACGATAGCCTGCGGCGTTTCGTGGTGCTGGAACCACGCGGCAGCCTGCAGATGTCGGTCAATCTGCTGTTGCCGCCCACCCGGCCCGAGGCCCAGGCCGGGTTTATCGTGCTGCAGGCGGACAAGGCCCACCCGATGTCTGGCAGCAACTGTATATGCGTGGTGACGGCACTGCTGGAACTGGGCATGATCGAGATGCAGGAGCCGCAGACCTCGGTGGTACTGGATACTCCGGCGGGGCTGGTGACCGCTCGGGCGCACTGTGAAGACGGGCGCTGCGTGAGTGTTTCGCTGGACATGGTGCCCTCGTTTGTCGAGCAGTTGGACGTCACCCTCGAGACGGCCGAGTTTGGCCCGATCAAGGCCGACATCGCCTTTGGTGGCGTGTATTACGCGCTGGTGGACGTGGAGCAGGTCGGCTTGACCATCGCCCCGGAAAACGCCCGGGAACTGGCAACCCAAGGCGTGCGATTGAAGGGCTTGATCAACCGGCAGGTCAGCGTTTGCCACCCGTTGCTCAAAGAGATCAACGAAGTGGCGTACGTGATGTTCCGCAACCGCCTGGAATCACACACCTGGCAAACCTGCACCACCTTGCCGCCCGGCCGGGTCGACCGCTCGCCGTGCGGCACCGGCAGCTCGGCGAACCTGGCGACCTTGAGTGCGCGTGGCCTGGTCGAGGTCGGTGATACGCTGACCTCGCGCTCCACCATCGGTGGCCAGTTCAAGGTTGAATTGCTGGGCAAGACGACCGTGGGCGACCGGCCCGCCGTGTTGCCGCGAGTGACGGGCCGGGCGTGGGTCTACGGCCTGCATCAGATCGGCATTGACCCGGATGACCCGTTATCCGCGGGCTTTATGCTCAGTGATACCTGGGGCGAAGGGTTCTAAGCGGTCTGGAGCGGATGTTAAAGTGGCGGGCTGGTCAAATGGCTAGCCCGCACTGTTGAGAAATCATCGATGAGCAAAGAGACGACAGAACCCGCGAGCGGTGCCAAGCGCCACGGCGGCCGCTATATCTACGAAGAGCTGCGCAAGCAGATCCTGACGCTGAAGCTCAAGCCCGGCATGCCGCTGGACGAAGTGTCGCTGGCAGCCCAGTTCGGCCTGTCTCGCTCACCGGTGCGCGATGCGCTGGCGCGCCTGATCAGCGAAGGGCTGGTCACCATCCTGCCCAACCGCACCACCCTGGTGACGCCGTTTGAAATCGAGGAATTCCCCAATTACATCTCCGCGCTGGACCTGATCCAGCGCGCGGTCACCCGCCTTGCCGCGCTGCAGCGCAGTGACGAAGACCTGGCGCGGATTCGCGCAGCGGACGCCGCCTATCTCGAAGCGGTCCACAGCGGCGATTTCCAGGCCATGTCCGAGCGCAACAAGGCCTTTCACATGGCCATCGCCGAAGCGGGGAAGAACCCCTATTTCGTCAGCTACTACGAAAAACTGCTGGGCGAAGGCCAACGGCTGCTGCACCTGCACTTTGACTACATCATCAGCGCCGCCAGCACCTCAACCCCCGTGGGTCGCGACCACGACGAAATCATCACCGCCATCGCCGAACGCAAGCCCGACGAGGCCGAACGGGCGGCACATGAACACACCATGCTGTTTCAGCGCCGGTTCCTGGCGTACATGCAGCAGAACCTGACGGAAAAAATGTCGGTGGTTTGATAGCGGTAATTGGAACGCGATACTCGGGCCGTGCCACTGTGGGAGATTCTATGGCTGACTGCAATTTTGTTGATGTGGGAGCCGAGCTTGCTCGCGATGCAGGCGCCACTGTATCTCTGGCACACCGGGGGTGATGCCATCGCGGGCAAGCCTTGCTCCCACAAAATCAAAAACGCCCGCGCTGGAGCGACAGGAATGGAGATTGGTGTGGGGGCGCGCTCGCGATGAGGCCAGCACAAGCGAGTCTAGGTTGGATTTTCCAACGGCCATTCACCCACTACGCGATAGCGGCCCTTATGCGCTTCATACAGCGTGAAGTGGCTGCAGTTCAGGCGAAAGTCCGGCGGGGCCTCATGTTCAGGCACCTCGGCCCGATAGTCCCGTACCAGGGTCAAGTGCGGGCGAAACTCGCGGTTTGGGTCGGCGAAGCCAAGCGGCAACATCGCTTGCTCCAGGGCATAAACCAACTGCAGCAATGCCAATGGCGCTTCTTCAGGGGCGAGCAACAAGACATGGCTGCGGCGCCAGACGTGCAGGCGGTCGAGTGGCACCTGCAATGCGGTGCCGGGCGTCTTGACCTTCGCGGCAGCCGCACAAATATCGGCGATCTGCGCCACCGGCACCGCCCCCAGAAACATCAACGTCAGGTGAAAGTTATCCGCCGGTACCGGCTTGCCACCCTTGAGCCCCAATGCCTTTCGCCATTGAGCGATCGCCTTGCGCTGCGCCGCCGTGCAGGGGAGGGCAAAGAACAGGCGTTTGAGTGGTTCATTCGTCGCGTCATCCATGTGTCGCTCCTCATAACCGTAAGGGCGGAAAGGTGAGTTCGCGTCTGTGCATCATCTGGATATGCTCACAATTAGTCGAACCAAATCCCAGGTACAAGCATTGAGGGCAGATCCGTTTTCGATGGGGACGCCTAGTCACCGTTTCGCCTTTACGGCGACCTACTTTTGTTGGGGCAAAAGTAGGCAAAACCCCTGGTCCCCGCATCCGGCCCTACGCTTCGCTCCGGGTTCCCTCGCTCCCGCCCACGCTCCGTGGGGACCGCGCCGACGGGCCGTCCCTGGCCCTACGGCGCTTTCGGGCCGTCCTGGCCCTCACCCCACTCCGCGTGGGCTCCGCTCGGCCTCCTGAAGGGACATCCGCGTCGTCTGGACATTATTCGCACGAAGAGCAAAGCAAGATCAAAAGCCAAAGCCACGGCAATCCGCGAAGAACCAAAAAAGCCCGCACAAGGCGGGCTTCTTCAGTGAACTACAAGTCTGGTCGGAGAGACAGGATTCGAACCTGCGACCTTCTCGTCCCGAACGAGACGCGCTACCTGCCTGCGCTACACTCCGACTTGCAAGAAATATTACTCAAAATTGCCTGCTCGACAAGTGCCCTGCCGCCTTCAGACTCAGAGGTCTTTAACGGTACGGACTTGATCCTTGTTGACACGGGTTTGCTTGCCGTCCAGTTGTTCGAACTCGTAGAAGCCCGATTCATCATCGTATTGAGGGGTGTCGACCGCCTGGATTTCACGACCATCGTTCAGCGTGATCACAGCAGGCGACGCGCAACCGGCGAGGGTGGCCAGGCCCAGTGCAAGCATGAAAGCGGGAAGGGTCCGATGAGTCATTGTGGGTCTCCGAAAGGGGGATAGTGCTGTATGTACTGTCGGTGAGACGTTGCCGCCGCCTGCAAGTTCCGTTTTTGTGTCGCACAGGTCAACAATAGCGGCCAACGCCTGGGCCTGTGGAATGTCCTTGGCCCTTTTGAGCGAGCGCCACGCACTGGATTCGTTGCGGCCAGCGCTGTGATATAACAGCGCCCATCCACTCCTGTGACGGAATCAGGCTCCCCATGAAAGCCAAGGCTGAAGTACCTTTTGTGCCGCTCAATATTGCCGTGCTGACGGTCAGCGATACGCGCTCGCTGGACACCGACACCTCGGGCCAACTGTTTGTCGATCGCCTCACCGCAGCGGGCCATCACCTGGCCGCTCGCGTACTGCTCAAGGATGACCTGTACAGGATCCGCGCCCAGGTGGCGACCTGGATTGCCGAGGATCAGGTGCAAGTGGTGTTGATCACCGGCGGTACCGGCTTCACCGGTCGCGACAGCACCCCGGAAGCGGTGGCCTGCCTGCTCGACAAGCAGGTCGATGGGTTCGGTGAGCTGTTCCGGCAGATCTCGGTGGCCGATATCGGTACCTCCACCGTGCAATCACGCGCGCTGGCTGGCCTGGCCAATGGCACCCTGGTGTGCTGCCTGCCGGGCTCCACCAATGCCTGCCGCACCGGCTGGGACGGCATCCTTGCCGAACAACTGGATTCGCGCCACCGCCCATGCAACTTCGTCCCTCACTTGAAGCAGGTGGCAGCCTGCGAAAGTCGTGGCTGAGCCAACGGCGGTAAAACCGCTGATGCCGGTCGAGCAAGCGCTGGCGCAACTGTTGGCGCTGGCCGAATCGGCGCCCATCGCTGAGCGCGAGACGGTGCCGCTGGCCGAGGCCGAAGGGCGGGTGCTGGCAGACGAGCTGATCGCCACGCTCGACCTGCCGCCCTGGCCCAATAGCGCCATGGACGGCTACGCCCTGTGCGCCGCGGACTTCACCGGTGAACCGCTGGTGGTCAGCCAGCGGATTTTCGCAGGCCAGGCGCCCGACCCTCTGCAACCCGGCACCTGCGCCCGGATCTTTACCGGCGCGCCTGTGCCAGCCGGTGCCGATTGCGTAGAGATGCAGGAAAACGTTCAGGTCCAGGACGACCAGCGGGTGGTGTTCCAGCAAGCGCTGAAGATCGGCATGAACATCCGTCCCCAGGGGCAGGAAACCCGCGTCGGTGAGCTAGTGCTGGCGGCGGGGACGCGGTTGGGCCCTATCGAGCTGGGCTTGGCGGCGACCTTGGGCCGCGGCGAACTCAGCGTAGTGCGCAAGCCACGGGTGGCGGTGATTTCCACCGGTGACGAACTGGTCGAGCCGGGATTGCCGCTGGGGCCGGGGCAAATCTACAACAGCAACCGGCGCCTGCTGTGCAGCTGGTTGCAGCGTCTGGGTTGCGAAGTGCTGGACGCCGGCATTCTTCCCGATGACCTGGAAAAGACCCGCGCGGCGCTGGCGAGTCTGAATACCGTGGACCTGATTCTGTCCACGGGCGGGGTGTCGGTCGGTGAGGCCGATTTCCTTGGCCTGGCCCTTCGTGAAGACGGCGAACTGTCGCTCTGGAAGCTGGCGATCAAGCCGGGCAAGCCGCTGACCTTCGGGCATTTTCGTGGCGTGCCAGTGCTTGGGTTGCCGGGTAATCCGGCGTCCACGCTGGTGACCTTCGGCTTGCTGGCGCGGCCTTACCTGTTACGACGGCTGGGCGTCAGCGAGGTGACGCCGCTGCAGTTTTCGGTCGAAGCCGGGTTTGACTGGCGCAAGGCGGGCAATCGTCGCGAGTATTTGCGCGGCCGCATGGAGCAGGGCAGGGCGGTCCTGTACCCGATCCAGAGTTCTGGTGTACTGCGCAGCGCCGCCTGGGCCGAAGGCCTGGTCGAGGTGCTGGAGGGGCGGACCTTGACCGCCGGTGAGCGGGTCAACTTCATCCCGCTCAGCGAGCTACTCGGCTGAATGGCTGAAGCGGTCGTTCTCGGGCACCTCCTGCGGCACCCGAGCCGAGGTGAAGCGGGCATAGACGTTCTTCAGTTGTGCCGCCGCGACGCGCCAGTCGTGCTCGCGGCTGACGTATTGGCGGGCCGCATCGGCCATTTTTTTCATTCGGCAGGGCTGCGTCAGCAATTGGATCAGGGTCAGTGCCAGGTCGTCGGCATCGTCGCGGCCGATATAGTGCACATCGTTTTCAACGTTCAAGCCACACACACCCTGTGTCGTGGTGACCACCGGCAGACCGGCAGCCATCGCTTCCAGTACCTTGATCTTCGAGCCGCCGCCTTGACGCAACGGTGCGAAAAAAATCGCCGAATGGCGTTGTAGTTCGCGCAAGTCTTCGACATACCCGTGCCATTCAATGCGCGGGTCATCCCAGCGCAGTTTCCAGTGTTGCGGCATGGCATTGCCGCAAATGGCAAAGCGCACCGCCGGGTAGCTCGCCCAGACCTGCGGCAGAATCTCTTCCAGTGCCCATTCGATGGCGTCAAAGTTGGCCCGATGCTCGAAATTGCCGACAAACAGCAGACGTTGGCTGTGCAGGGCCGGGTTGATGGCGCTGAAGTGTTCACTGTCGACACCATTGACCACCACCGAAGTACGTCGGCCGGTAATGGTAGAGATGTGTTCGGCGTCGCGGGGGCAGACCGCAATCACTTCAGTCGCCTGACCCAGTACACGGCTTTCCCAGCGCCGGTAGCGCCAAAGGTCGAAGGCGGTGAACGGTTGCAGCCACAATGGCAGCGAATCCTGCCGCCCCGCACCTTGTTCAGACTCGACTCTATGCTCGGTGAGAATGAACGGCTGGCCGCTCTGCTGCAACGCCCGCTCAAACGGCTGGAAGCTGTAACTGTGCTCGATCTGAATCACGTCCCAGCTTTCGCTGAGCAATTGCTCGAAGCGATGTCGCAGGTGCGGGGCGAGGCCGTGAATGCTGGCGCGAACAGGGTACGGTGCATAAAGCGCAGCGAGGAGGGTTTGCGGGCTGCGCAACGGCCGGCGGTGCAGGACGATCAGGCGATCGACCAACGGCGCCAGAGCCTGGCGCGCGTCTTCGTTGAGCGGGGTTTTCGATTGCACCAGCAGGGTGATGCGATGGCCTTGGCCGGCGAGGCTGCGCAGCAGATGGTACTGCCGGTTCTTGGCGCCGCTGGTGGTAGGCCAGGGTAGGTAGGGCAGGGTCCACAGTATTCGCATAAGTCGAATCCCCTTGGCCACACGGTTTACTGCATGAATCATTGGAGGGGCAATGTGCTCACTCGTTCCCTCGGCGGCCATTATTTTTAATCGTAGCCGGCGCGGCCGTAATCGTCAGTAAAGCGCTCAATGTCATCCTCGCCCAAGTATTCGCCACTCTGCACTTCGATCATCACCAGCTCGCCGCCGGCGGGGTTGCTGAGCCGGTGCAGTCGACCCGGTTGGATAAAGGTCGACTCGTTGGCCTGCAACACCGAGACGTGCTCACCGTTGGTGACGCAGGCCGTGCCGCTGACCACGATCCAGTGTTCACTGCGGTGTTGGTGCTTTTGCAGTGACAGGGCGGCCCCGGGCCGGACCACGATTCGTTTGATCTTGAAGCCTGGCCCTTCTTCCAGAACGGTATAAGTACCCCAGGGGCACGACACGGTGCGATGCAGGCGATAAGCGGGATGATCGGCCTGCTTGAGTTGGCGGGCGATCAGCCCGACGTCCTGGCTGCGGCTGGCGTCGAGCACCAGCAGGGCATCCGGGGTGTCGACGATGATCAGGTCGCGCAGGCCGATCCCGGCCACCAGACGCGGGGACTGGATATAGCAGTCGTGAACCTGATGCAGCAGGGTGTCGGCCAGGCACTGATTGCCGTTACTGTCGGCCGGGGTCAGCGCGCGTACCGCCTGCCAGGAGCCGATATCGCTCCAGCCCAGGTCACAGGGCACCACGGCCACGCACGTGCTGTGCTCCAGCACAGCGTAGTCGAACGAAAGGTCCGGCACCTGAGCGAAGCGCGCGGCGTCGAGTTCCAGCTGCAGCTCACGGGCATCGCGCTTGCTCGTGCTGTGCTCGATGCAGTCGCGTACCGCCTGCAGCAGGGCAGGGGCGTGCCGTTGCAGCTGTTCCAGCAGGCTGTCGGTACGGGCGCAGAGCATGCCGCTATTCCACAGGTGGCGCCCGCCTTGCAGCCAGGCCTGGGCGGTGGCGGTGTCAGGTTTTTCGACAAAGCGGGCGACCTGTCGCCCATGTTCGCCGAGCACCTGGCCGGTTTCGATATAACCGAACCCGGTTTCCGCGCGGGTGGGCGTCAGGCCAAAGCTGACCAGCCAACCTTCGTCGGCCAATCGGCGCGCAACTTCAACAGCAGCGGCGAAAGCCTGGAGGTTGTCGATCAGATGGTCCGCCGGCAATACCAGCAGTTGGCAGTCGCCGCCGTGCTGCGCCTGGGCGTGCAGCGCGGCGGCGGCAATGGCGGCGGCGGTATTGCGGCCACAGGGCTCGAGGATGAAATCCAGGGCAACCAGGCTAGCATTGAGCGGGCGGTAGTCGTCCAGCGTGCGAAACAGCAGGTCACGCTGGGTCACCGTCAGCACCCGCTCGACACCCAGCCCGCAGGCGCGGGCGAAGGTCTTTTGCAGCAGGCTTTGGCCGTCCGGCAATTGCAGAAAGGGTTTTGGCAGGGACTGGCGCGACACCGGCCAGAGCCGGGTACCGGCACCACCGGCAATGATGCAGGGAATAAGTGAAGACATGGGCAGCTGCGGCGCACCGGTTAAGCAAAAGGCGATTATACGCGGTCAATCGTCAAGGCTGATGATGCCTTCGCGCACGGCGAACAGTACCAGGCCTGCGACGTCAAAGATCTGCAGGCGCTTCATGATCTGCGAGCGGTGGGTCTCAACGGTCTTGACGCTCAAGCCCAGGCCGTTGGCGATTTCCCGAGTGGATTTGCCGCGTACGATCAGGCGCAGGATTTCCAGTTGGCGAACAGTCAAACCGTGGGTTTGCGTCTCGGCGGGCTTGAGCGCCCGGGCCCGGCCCAAGGCCTGATTGATGACGGTATGGGCGATGGCCGGGCTCAGGTAGCGTTCGCCGTTACGCAGCGCGGCCAGGGCCTGCGCAAGTTCCGTGGCGGTGGTGTCCTTGAGCAAATAGCCGTCGGCACCGGTCTCAAGGGCCTGCATGATCAGATCCGGCTCAGTGTGCATTGAAAGGATCAGTACTTTGCTGCCCGGCAGCCGCGTCTGCAGCTCGCGCAAGGCATCCAGCCCGCCGGTGTGGCGCATGGACAGGTCGAGCAGAATGATGTCCGGGTCGAGGCGGCTGGCAAGTTCCAGCACTTCGGCGCCGTCGCTCGCTTCACCGATCACGGCGTAGCCAGGGATGTCCATCACCAGTGCGCGGACGCCGGCACGAATCAACGAATGATCATCTACCAACAGCAAATTGCAGGTCATGGGCGTTTGCCAGCCTTGGCGCGTTCAAAAGTGCGCGGTTCCCAAGGGAACATCGCTTCAATCCGCGTGCCGTTGCCAGGCTCGCTGTTGACGGTCAGCGTGGCGCCCAACAGCCCGGTGCGTTCCAGCATGCCGGACATGCCGCGCTGGCCCGCCAGGCCGGGGTCGGCTGCCGGAACAAAGCCTTGGCCGTCATCCTCGATATGCACGATCAGGCCTTCCGACGTTCGTTGCAGGCAAATCCGCAGGTTGTCGGCGCGGGCATGGCGCAGGACGTTGGTCACCGCTTCCTGGGTGATGCGAAACACCGCGACAGACAGTTCTTCAGGCAGGCTGTCCAGCCGTTGCTGGCAATCCAGGCTCCAGCGCACGGGGGTGTTATGCAGCGTGCGCAGCAGGTGCGCGCGCAGGCTGGCTTCGAGCCCCAGCCGGGTCAGCTGGCGCGGGTTGAGCACGACCGTGACGTCGCGCACGCTCGAGAGGGTTTCGTCCAGGGTATTGCGCAAGAGGGTGCAATGCTCTTGCAGCTCGGCCGGGGCTCGCCGTTGCAGCCAGTCCGCCTGCAACTTGGCAGCGGTGAGCAGTTGGCCAATGTCGTCATGCAATTCGCGGCTGAGGCGGTGGCGTTCGTTTTGCTGGACCTTGAGCAGCCGTTCAGCCAGTTCATGCGCCGGGATCTGAAGGTATTTGAGGGTTCGCTGAATACACCAGCCGGCGGCGAGCAAGGCGCCAAGGTTCACCAGCAAAAGGGTCAGGGACATGGGGCGCGCAGCGATGTAAAGCCCACTATTGCCGATGCCTGCTGCAACGCAAAGCACGACGGTCAGCCAGCGGGCAGGCGAGAGGCCGGGCGAGCAGAGTTTGAGTGTCTTGAGGCTGGCGAACATAGATGGAGCCACTGCAGAGTCGCGGTTAAAACCTGTAGAAGTGGTGAACAGGTTGTTTGTTGTTTCGTACAACTTCGTTCACTTGCGTTCTAGTTACTTCAGCCGCTGAACGCTCACTTTTATCAACGAACTATCAGCGAAAATCACCGAGTGAACCGGCAATGGAGAAAGATAGTATCACTTCGATGCAGGAGCGTTTAGCCAGTGATTTGATGTTATTGCCGGGATTGTAAACCCTGGTAGCAGATTGCGAGCTCCGATGCGTGCCCAAACAGCAGGCACAGCGCATCAACGTCCAGTGCCTCGGCCAGCGTGGTGACCAGCGCATGCTGTTCGTCTTGATCCAGAAGTAGTTCGCCGGTATGGGGGTCAATCAGTTCCAATTGCCAGTCCAGCAGCCGCAAACAATCACGCAGGGCCTCAAGGGCAGTCTCGTTCAGCTCGATCAGCGGCTGCGCCAGGCGCAGTAGAAACACCAGCTGTTGGCAGAACCTGGCAACGGGCGCTATTGCCCGGGATTGCGCCCGTTCTCCCAGGGTCGCCAAGGTGTCGAGCAAGCAGGCGCTGGCATCACCGTCACTGTTGATCAGGTCCAGGTGGTTCACACACTCCTGAGCCTTGACCAACAATACTTGCGCTTGCACCAGGAAATCCTTCAATCCGCTCTGCCCGCAGACGTCATCGTGCATGGCAAATGCTCCCCTGATAATTGACAAATAGCCCGACTCCTTTCGTGCAATGAGAAAGGCGTCACATTAATGGCTATTGGATATCGCGAATATCAGGTTGCACCTGAATGCAAGTCAGGGAATCCCTGATAAGTGCATGGGATAGGCAGGGCGGGCAGTAAAACATGGCGCTTATTTGACATCAATGCGTCTTGCATGAATTTGCGGGCGGGGGTCAAGGTCCGGCAGGAGTGGCCGATATTGGCAAGTAATCATCAAAAATCAGGGAGTTTTCATGGCTGGCATTCTCGACGCAGTAGACCAACGCACGCAGCTGGTAGGTGAGAATCGCCTGGAAATCCTCATGTTTCGCCTGGCCGGCCGGCAGTTGTTCGCGATCAACGTGTTCAAGGTCCAGGAAGTGCTGCAGATGCCCAGGTTGACGTTGATGCCGCAGCGGCACGCGTTTGTCTGTGGCGTGGTCAATTTGCGTGGCCAGACCTTGCCGGTGATCGACCTGTCCCAGGCCATCGGCATGCGCCCGCTGGAGCCGGGGCCAAACAGCACCATTATTGTTACTGAATACAACCGATCGGTGCAGGCGTTCCTGGTCGGCAGCGTGGATCGAATCGTCAACATGAACTGGGAGGCGATCATGCCACCGCCGGCCAGCGCCGGGCGCCAGCATTACCTGACGGCGATCAGCAAGGTCGACGAGCAGTTGGTCGAGATCATCGACGTCGAGAAAGTGCTGGCCGAGATTGTGCCCTACAGCACCAAGGTATCTCGCGCCAAACTCGAGGATCCGGTGCTGGCAAAGGCCCGTGGCCGGGAGGTGTTGCTGGTGGATGACTCCTCCGTGGCACTGATGCAGTTGCGCGATACCTTGTCGCAATTGGGCGTGAAGATGCATGTGGCCAGTGATGGCCTCAAGGCCCTGAGGTTGCTCAAGTCCTGGGCTGAGGCCGGGCACGAGATGACAGACAAGCTGCTGATGGTGTTCACCGATGCGGAAATGCCGGAGATGGACGGCTACCGCCTGACCACTGAAATCCGCAACGACCCGCGCCTGCGCGGTCTTTATGTGGTGTTGCACACCTCGTTGTCCGGCAGCTTCAACGAATCGATGGTCAAGAAGGTCGGCTGCGATAACTTCCTCTCCAAGTTCCAGCCGGACAAACTGGTCGATGTGGTCCGTCAACGCTTGATGGTTGATGAATCAGGGGTGTGATGATCGTTGCGGCTTGTCGAGGGGAGGGGCTGCTCGTATAAAGTGGCAGTCTTTTTCTCGGGGGAGCAGGCCATGTTGCGTCTTGGCGCGTTGAATCGATTTCCACTCAAGTCGGCACGCGCCGAGCCACTGCAGCGCTCAAGGCTGGGCCTGCTGGGGCTTGAGGGCGATCGCCGCTGGATGCTGGTGGAGGAGGCCAGTGGCCGCTTCCTGACTCAGCGCGCGCTGCCACAGATGAGCCAGTTGACGGCGCGGCACAACAGCGACAACAGCCTGACCCTCAGCGCCAGAGGGCATGCCGATTTGCGGGTCGAACTGCCGCCTGCCGATGAGCACCTGCGCGGCGTGACCATTTGGCGTGACACCCTGCGGGTGCCGGATGCCGGAGATGAGGCAGCGGCCTGGGTCAGCGCTTTTATCGGCAAGCCTGCACGCCTGGTGCATGTGCCAGAGGCGCGGGCCCGTCACCTGCAATCCGGCTTTGGGCATGAAGATGACCGCGTGGCGTTCGCCGACGGTTTCCCGCTGCTGCTGATCGGCCAGGCGTCGCTGGACGACCTGTCGGCCAAGGTCGGTCGGCCATTGGAAATGCTGCGGTTTCGCCCCAATCTGGTGGTCGAAGGCAGCGCGGCGTTCGCTGAGGATGGCTGGAAGCGGATACGTATCGGCGATGTCGAGTTTCGGGTGGTCAAGCCGTGCAGCCGCTGCATCCTCACCACCCTCGACCCGCAGACTGGCGAGCGCAGTGTCGACCGCGAGCCGCTGACCACACTCAAGACCTACCGTGAGCAGGATGGGGAAGTGATGTTCGGGCAGAACCTGGTCAGTGACGGCAGCGGTGTGCTGGAAGTGGGGATGCCGGTGACCGTTCTGGAGTAAAAATCGTGTTGGCCCCATTCGCGGGATCGTCGGATCGTCGGATCGCCGCACCGCCGCGAATGAGGCCCTCGGATCAGTCACTGATCTTCAAAATACCGCTCATGCCAATCCACCAGCGGTTGCGGTGAATTGAGCTTCTGCCCGTAAATGACCGAGTACGACAGCACGTTCTGTACATATTGGCGCGTTTCGTCGAACGGGATCGATTCGACCCACACATCGAAACTCAAGTGGTTGGCACCACGCAGCCACTGGCGTACGCGCCCGGGGCCTGCGTTGTAAGCGGCCGAAGCCAATACCCGATTGCCGTTGAACTGGGTGTGGACCTGGCTCAGGTAGGCGGCGCCCAGCTGGATGTTCTTGACCGGGTCAAGCACTTGCTGGGGCGATGCCAGCGGGATGCTGAACTTGCGCGCCGTTTCCCTGGCGGTGCCGGGCATCAGCTGCATCAGGCCCGCAGCACCGACGCTGGAGCGTGCATCTTCCATAAAGGCGCTTTCCTGACGGGTGATGGCAAACACCCAGCTGGAGTGCAGGCCGCGCAGGTTGGCTTCGCGCACCAGGGTCTCGCGATGGGCCATCGGGAAGCGGATATCCAGATCGTCCCAATACTGCGCCTGACTGATGGTGCGAATGGCCGGGAAATACCAGCGCAGGTCGTACGCCAGCTTGGCCTGGGCAACCATTTCGTCGCGACTGAAGTGCCGGCTGACGTGATACCACTCGCGCCGACCATTGACGACTTCACCGCGGGCGTGGAACTCCAGCGCCCTGCGTACGCCTGGGGTGTTGCGGACCTTGTTGATCAACTGCTGGCTCATCACCAGCGGCTTGTTGTTCAACTGGTACGGGGTCTGAGTGCGGTCAGCGGCGAGAAAGCCGTAGAAGTCGCGCTCACGGGAAAGGTTTTTGTACAGCAACGGCACCTGCGGGTTTTTCGGTTGCGCCAGCTCCAGGCTGCGGGCCTGCCAGTAGCGCCAGCGATTGGTGCTGGCCAGGTCTTGTGGCAGGCGGCGGGTCAACTCGTAGGCATCTTCCCAGCGGCCTAGGCGCAGTAGCAGGCGAAGGCGCCATTCGGTGACGGTGTTGTCGCGCAGCTCCGGATCGTAGCGGGTCATCAGGTCCAGCGCGCGGGCGTCGTATTTGCGCGCCAGGGTCAGGCCGATTTCGCGGGCGATGGCGACCTTCTCATCGCGCGAGAAGTGCATCCGGTTGGCATAGTCGTCGAGCATGGCCATGGCCCGGTCAGGGTCCTGGCGGGCCAGGCGACGCAGGCCGAGGCTGACCACATCGGACATCGCTTCATTGACTGGCGTGAAGCGCGAAGGCTGGTTGAGCAGTTCGGGCTTCTGCGCCACATCGATCAGCAACTTGCCTTGAGGCGCCAGGGTGGTGAGGTTATTGACCAGGCTATTGGCCAACCCGTAATTGCGCGCCTGGGCGGCGAGCTTGGCCCGTTGCCAGCGCCGCTCTTCTGTCAATTGGCCTTCGGCCGCCCACATGCCGAACAGGGTGTCGCAGGCGGCGGGTTGCGATTTGCCCACCCGCCAGAGCTTTTCCGTGACGGCGTAGCCTTCGGCCTGTTTGCCATGGCCCAGCAAGTACTGGCCATTAAGGCAGTCGAGCTCGGTGAAGTTGAGCTTGGGATCGTAATATTTGACGAAAGGTTGCCAGTCGCCACGCTCGGCCAGCCAGCGCAGCCAACGCAGTTTCATCCAGTTGGCCTGGGGCAGATCTCCATGCTTGGCGAGGAATTTTTCGATTTCGACATTGCTGGCGGTCTTCAGGCGGGCGGTCAGCTCGTCATACGCAAGGTACGGTTCCAGCGGGTAATCGGCCAGGGCCTGGCTGTAGCGGAAGTACGGGCCGGTGTCGCCCTTTGCCAGTGCGCGCTTGGCTTCATCGTAATATTGGCGTTGTTGAGCAAGGTCGGCAGCCTGGACAGTTGAAGCGGCCGAAGCAGAAAAAAGCAGGCAGGAAAGCAGGTTGAACAGACGGCTGCGCATGGGACTTCCGGACAGTTGAATCGTGACTGAGTGTCGGCCTGGCCACCCCTCTAAGGGGCCAAGTCATAAGCTTAGCCTTTTGCTACAGGGCGGTGAAAGCATTGTGCTTGTATCGGCGTGTAAGTGCGACGGTCGGCTGGATTTACCCATCTAATGTGATCGGCTCGCAAGTCAGGTAGAATGCGCGCCCGGTTTTTGGAGAAGATCATGACCCTGCTCAAATTAAGCGATGTGTCCCTTGCTTTCGGCGCCATGCCGCTGTTGGACAAGGTGTCCTGGCAGATCGCCCGTGGTGAGCGGGTGTGCATTATCGGCCGTAACGGCACTGGCAAATCCAGCATGCTGCGCCTGGTCAAGGGCGAGCAAGTCCCCGATGAGGGCGAAATCTGGCGCGCGCCAGGGCTCAAGATCGGCGAGCTGCCGCAAGAGCTGCCGGTCGCCGACGACCGTACGGTCTTCGACGTGGTCGCTGAAGGCCTGGACGGCGTGGGCGCCTTGCTCGCCGAATACCATCACCTGAGCCAGAACATCGTCACTGATGCGGACCTGGAAAAGCTCATGCACGTTCAGCATGACCTCGAAGCCCGTGATGGCTGGCGCCTGCAGCAACTGGTGGACAGCACCCTGAGCCGCCTGCAATTGCCGGCCGACAAGACCCTGGCCGAGTTGTCCGGCGGCTGGCGTCGCCGCGTGCTGCTGGCCCAGGCGCTGGTGTCCGAGCCTGACTTGCTGCTGCTCGATGAGCCCACCAACCACCTGGACATCGGTGCGATTGCCTGGCTGGAAGAGGCCTTGAACGGCTTTGGCGGCGCTGTGCTGTTCATCACTCACGACCGTTCATTCCTGCAGAACCTGGCAACCCGCATTCTGGAGCTTGATCGTGGCGGCCTGATCGACTGGAACGGCGACTACGCCAGCTTCCTGGTGCACAAGGAAGCCCAGCTTGCCGCCGAAGAAACCGCCAACGCACTGTTCGACAAGCGCCTGGCCCAGGAAGAAGTCTGGATTCGCCAGGGCATCAAGGCCCGCCGTACCCGCAACGAGGGCCGCGTGCGTGCCCTGAAGGCACTGCGCGTCGAGCGTGGCGAGCGTCGTGAGCGCCAGGGCAAGGCCAACATTCAGCTGGATGTCGCCGAGAAGTCCGGCAAGCAAGTGATGCAACTGGAGAACGTCAGCTTTGCCCACTCGGGTGGCCCGTTCCTGGTCAAGGATTTCTCCATGGTCCTGCAGCGCGAAGACCGCATCGGCCTGCTCGGCGCCAACGGTACCGGCAAGACTACCCTGCTCAAGCTGATGCTCGGTGACCTGCAGCCGGTCGCAGGCAAGGTCGAATCCGGTACCAGACTGGAAGTGGCGTACTTCGACCAGCTGCGCCACCAGCTGGACCTGGAAAAAACCGTGATCGACAACCTGGCCGAAGGTCGCGATTTCATTGAAATCGATGGCCAAAGCCGTCACGTGCTGAGCTACCTGGGCGACTTCCTGTTCAGCCCCCAGCGTGCCCGTACGCCGGTCAAGGCGTTGTCGGGTGGCGAGCGGGCGCGACTGTTGCTGGCCAAGCTGTTCAGCAAACCCGCCAACTTGCTGGTCCTCGACGAACCGACCAACGATCTGGACGTTGAGACCCTTGAGCTGCTCGAAGAAGTGCTGGCCGGCTTCAAAGGCACCGTACTGATGGTCAGCCACGACCGGGCCTTCCTCGACAACGTGGTCACCAGCACCCTGGTCTTCGAAGGCGAGGGCAAGGTACGCGAGTATGTCGGTGGCTACCAGGACTGGATCCGCCAGGGCGGCTCGCCAAAGCTGCTTGGCGTGACCGAGAACAAGTCCGGCAAGCCTGAGCTCAACAGCGCCGTGGTCAAGGCCCCGGAGGCTGCTCCAGCCCAGGCCGCAGAGGCCGTACCGACTGCAAAGAAAAAGCTCAGCTACAAGCTTCAGCGCGAGCTGGAAGCCTTGCCCGGCCAGATTGATGCAGTGGAGCAGGAGATGGCGGCGGTACAGGCCCGGATTTCCGATGCCGGCTTCTATCAGCGCCCGATCGGCGAGACGACGGACGTGCTGGCCAAGCTTGAAGCGCTGCAAGCCCAGCTGGATGAACTCGTTGAGCGTTGGGCTGAGCTGGATGCCTGATGGCGGCTATCGGTAGCCTTTAAACGCTTCGCAGGGGTGCGGCGATGAACGATGACGCGCAATACCTATAAAACCGCGGCGTCCTTATCGCGTGCAAGCCCCAATGCCAGTCAGTTAAGGATCGGAACACAGACGTCCATGTAGGAGCGGACCCGGCCGCGATGGGCTGCGAAGCGGCCCCGGCGACTCTGAAACCACCCGCACTCCCAGGGCTTGTCGTTGATATCACCGGCCTCGGGGGCTGCTGCGCAGCCCATCGCGGCCAGGTCCGCTCCTACAAGGGTTTCGTCGTTCTATTCCTTAACTGACCGGCATTGGGGCAAGCCCGGCTCCTGCAACAGGCAAGCGCTGGCCCGGGATTTACTCGCCTTTCTTCATCAGCCGTACTGCCAGCACATCGCAAGGGGCGCCGTGCAGTACGTCGTTGGCGGTTGAACCCAACAGCAGGGCCAGGCCGTGGCGGCCGTGGCTGCCGACAACGATCAGGTCACACTCATGCTCCTTGGCCAGGCTGTGAATCTCCTGGCGTGGTTGGCCGTAGGTCAGATGACAGTATTCCTTGGTCAGTTCCGGGTACTTGTTGATCAGGCGGTCCAGGCGCTCCTTGGCCTGGTCGAACTGCTGTTGCTGCAGTTGCGACAGGTCCATGGGGACGTCGCCGCCAAACGCCATGGCCATTGGCTCGACAATGTGTACCATCGACAGCTTGGCACCTTGGGCGGTGGCGATCTCGCGGGCCCGTTTAATCACCGGATCGCACTCTTCGGTCAGGTCGACGGCGACGAGGATGTGTTCATAGGGCATGGGGGCTCTCCTGACGGTTGCGATAGTTATAAGTATGGCCGGTTTCAGGCTGGTCGGCAGAATCGCCGCTAACCCGCTCATTTGAAAAGCTTTTATAGGAATAACACATATGACGTTCTGGCTGGTGGTGTCAATTCTTGCGCTTATCCTCAGCCCATTTGCCTGGCTCAAGCCTACTCGCAATCAGAGTGGCAAAATGGCTGTGCGCATGGAGGCACGGCGCATGGGGCTGGGCATGCAGCTGACGCCGCAAGAGTGGCCGCACTGGTTGCCCAACGAGCCGCCGATCCAGTGCGCGCAATACCATCGGCCGCGTCGTGCGGGACGTGATGACACTTGGTGCTATTGGCAGACCACTCCGGGCGTTTGGATGAATCAGTGGCGCGAACCTTGCACAGACACTGGCCTGTTGACCGAGTTAATCAAATTGCCCGCTAACGTTTACAAAATCGAGGCAGGGCCACAAATGCTTGCCCTGTATTGGGGCGAACGGGGCGATACGGCTGTATTACAGGATATTGCGGCAGTGATGAAGGCACTGGCGTGATCCGGTGGCGAACCTGCAATGGGTTCGCCAGGCAATAAAAAGCCCGATCATCAGCATCGGGCGGGGGTGGCCAGGCAGGCCGGTAATAGGGTTGCAACGCAAAAGGTTTTAGATGAGCGGCTGCGCTGAGTGTAGCCGGATCATACGCGTGCCCCTTTAAAAAATCTCACCTGTTTTATCAATCCTTCATGACGTTCATCGTCTTTATTCGCCATCCAGGGTCTTTAATAAATGCCATGAATGATGAGCGATCATGCGCGCTGTAGCTGACCTGGCTTAGACAAAAAATGACCGGAAAGTCGCGTTTTTGTGGCCATTTTGCGTATTTGACAATTGCCGGTTTTTCCGTGACTCTTCGCATACCCAAATCAAACGGGCGTATGAATTGAGCGTTTGTATTGTCAGAAAGCTCTTACAGAATCCCGACTATCGCGCTGGCGGGTGTGCCTGGCAGATAGGGTTTGATCAGGGCGCCAATGCGCATGACGAACTCTTGCCCAGCGTTCAGCGTGTACTGTTCAGCTTCCATATCGTGGAGATCAGTTGATGATTTACGAAGGTAAAGCCATCACGGTTAAGGCTCTTGAAAGTGGCATCGTCGAATTGAAATTCGACCTCAAGGGTGAGTCCGTCAACAAATTCAATCGTCTAACCCTGAACGAACTGCGTCAGGCGGTAGACACCATCAAGGCCGATACTTCGATCAAGGGCGTGATTGTCAGCAGTGGCAAGGACGTCTTCATCGTCGGCGCGGACATCACCGAGTTTGTCGACAACTTCAAGCTGCCGGAGGCCGAACTGGTCGCAGGCAACCTGGAAGCGAACCGCATCTTCAGCGATTTCGAAGACCTTGGCGTGCCGACCGTGGCGGCTATCAACGGCATCGCCTTGGGCGGTGGCCTGGAAATGTGCCTGGCCGCGGATTACCGCGTCATGGCCGACAGCGCCAAGATCGGCCTGCCAGAAGTCAAGCTGGGTATCTATCCGGGCTTTGGCGGTACCGTTCGCTTGCCGCGCCTGATCGGTGCCGACAACGCCATCGAGTGGATTGCCGCAGGCAAGGAAAATCGCGCTGAAGAAGCCTTGAAAGTGGGCGCAGTCGATGCAGTCGTAGCGCCAGAGAAACTCGCCGAAGCCGCCCTTGACCTGATCAAGCGCGTCATCGCTGGCGAATTCGACTACAAGGCCAAGCGCCAGCCGAAGCTCGACAAGCTCAAGCTCAACGCCATCGAGCAGATGATGGCCTTCGAGA
Organism: Pseudomonas sp. R5(2019); assembly: GCF_009905435.1. Taxonomy (GTDB): domain Bacteria; phylum Pseudomonadota; class Gammaproteobacteria; order Pseudomonadales; family Pseudomonadaceae; genus Aquipseudomonas. The sequence goes on along the minus strand of NZ_JAAAMT010000002.1, from coordinate 143,687 downwards.
CCGCCAAGGGCTTCGTCGCAGGCCAGGCCGGCCCGAACTACCCGGCACCGGTCGAAGCCATCAAGACCATCCAGAAAGCGGCCAACTTCGGTCGTGACAAGGCGCTGGAAATCGAGGCCGCCGGCTTCGTGAAAATGGCCAGGACTTCGGCTGCACAAAGCCTGATCGGTCTGTTCCTGAACGATCAGGAGCTCAAGCGCAAAGCCAAGGCCTACGACGAAGTCGCCAAGCCGGTCAACCAGGCTGCCGTTCTGGGTGCGGGCATCATGGGGGGCGGGATCGCCTACCAGTCCGCCGTCAAGGGCACCCCGATCCTGATGAAGGACATCCGTGAAGAAGCCATCCAGCTGGGCCTGAACGAAGCCTCCAAGCTGCTCGGCAAGCGCGTCGAAAAAGGCCGTCTGACGCCTGCGAAGATGGCTGAAGCCCTCAACGCCATTCGTCCGACTCTGTCCTATGGCGACTTCGGCAACGTCGATATCATTGTCGAAGCCGTGGTCGAGAACCCCAAGGTCAAGCAAGCCGTGCTGGCTGAAGTAGAAGGGCAGGTCAAGGAGGATGCGATCCTGGCGTCCAACACCTCGACCATCTCGATCAACCTGCTGGCCAAGGCGCTCAAGCGTCCGGAAAACTTCGTCGGCATGCACTTCTTCAACCCGGTGCACATGATGCCGCTGGTGGAAGTGATCCGTGGCGAGAAGTCCAGTGAAGCGGCGGTGGCCACCACCGTGGCCTATGCCAGGAAAATGGGCAAGAACCCGATCGTGGTCAATGACTGCCCGGGCTTTCTGGTCAACCGTGTCCTGTTCCCTTACTTCGGTGGCTTCGCCAAGCTGGTCAGCGCTGGCGTCGACTTCGTGCGCATCGACAAGGTCATGGAAAGGTTCGGCTGGCCGATGGGCCCGGCCTACCTGATGGACGTGGTCGGCATCGACACCGGCCACCACGGTCGCGATGTGATGGCTGAAGGCTTCCCTGATCGCATGAAGGACGACCGTCGCTCGGCCGTGGACGTGCTGTACGAAGCCAAGCGCCTGGGCCAGAAAAACGGCAAGGGCTTCTACGCCTACGAGATGGACAAGCTCGGCAAGCCGAAGAAAGTCGCCGATGCCTCGGTACTGGAAGTCCTCAAGCCGATCGTTTACGAGCAGCGCGAGGTCACCGACGAGGACATCCTCAACTGGATGATGATCCCGCTGTGCCTGGAAACCGTGCGCTGCCTGGAAGACGGCATCGTCGAAACCGCCGCCGAAGCCGACATGGGCCTGGTCTATGGCATCGGTTTCCCTCCGTTCCGTGGCGGCGCGCTGCGCTACATCGACTCCATGGGCGTTGCTGCATTCGTTGCCCTGGCTGACCAGTACGTCGACCTGGGCCCGCTGTACCACCCCACCGCGAAGCTGCGTGAGATGGCCGCGAATGGCCAGAGCTTCTTCGGTTAAGCGCCCAACGAATAGAGAGTGAAGTTATGAGCCTGAATCCAAGAGACGTGGTGATTGTCGACTTCGGTCGCACCCCGATGGGCCGCTCCAAGGGTGGCATGCACCGCAATACCCGCGCCGAAGACATGTCGGCGCACCTGATCAGCAAAGTGCTGGAGCGCAACACCAGGGTCGACCCGGCTGAAGTCGAGGACGTGATCTGGGGCTGCGTCAACCAGACCCTGGAACAAGGCTGGAACATCGCGCGCATGGCGTCGCTGATGACCCAGATCCCGCACACCGCAGCCGGCCAGACCGTCAGTCGCCTGTGTGGCTCGTCCATGAGCGCGCTGCACACTGCCGCCCAAGCCATCATGACCGGCAACGGCGATGTCTTTGTCGTCGGCGGAGTCGAGCACATGGGCCACGTCAGCATGATGCACGGCGTTGACCCGAACCCGCACATGTCTCTCTATGCCGCCAAGGCGTCGGGCATGATGGGCCTGACCGCTGAAATGCTCGGCAAGATGCACGGTATTTCCCGTGAGGCCCAGGATGCCTTTGGCTTGCGTTCGCACCAGCTCGCTCACAAGGCGACCGTGGAAGGCAAGTTCAAGGATGAAATCATCCCGATGCAGGGCTATGACGAAAACGGCTTCCTGAAAATGTTCGACTATGACGAGACCATTCGTCCGGACACCACCCTGGAAAGCCTGGCGGCGCTCAAGCCTGCGTTCAACCCCAAAGGCGGTACCGTGACCGCGGGTACCTCGTCGCAGATCACTGACGGTGCTTCGTGCATGATCGTCATGTCGGTACAACGCGCCCAGGACCTTGGTATCCAGCCTCTGGCGGTCATTCGCTCAATGGCGGTGGCCGGTGTTGACCCTGCGATCATGGGTTATGGCCCGGTTCCGGCAACCCAGAAAGCGCTCAAGCGTGCGGGCTTGACCATTGCCGACATCGACTTCTTCGAGCTTAACGAAGCCTTCGCTGCACAGGCCCTGCCAGTGCTCAAGGATTTGAAAGTGCTCGACAAGATGAATGAGAAGGTTAACCTGCACGGCGGTGCCATCGCATTGGGTCACCCCTTCGGTTGCTCCGGTGCTCGGATTTCCGGCACGCTGCTCAACGTCATGAAGCAAAATGGCGGCACCTTGGGTGTGTCGACCATGTGTGTTGGCCTGGGGCAGGGGATCACCACGGTCTTCGAACGCGTCTAAGCTTTTGTTCGACGGAAGCCGGGGCCCAGTGCCCCGGTTTTTGTTTTTGTGGATTTTTTTTCAAGAGGGTGTGCAGCATGCAGATACAACCAGGGGTCTACCGCCATTACAAAGGGCCCGAGTATCGCGTTTTCAGCGTCGCGCGCCATTCCGAAACCGAAGAGGAAGTGGTGTTTTACCAAGCCCTGTATGGCGAATACGGGCTGTGGGTGCGGCCTCTGAGCATGTTTATTGAGTCGGTCGAGGTTGACGGCGAGCAGGTGCCACGCTTTGCTTTGGTCAGGACCGAGGCAAGCCTGTTTTCGCGTCCCGACGGCACGAGCCTGTAGCGTCCCGCGCTTGACCTCACTCTGTAGCCACTATATATAGCGGTGCCGCGTCAGGTATCGACGCCTTTTATCTCTAGTATTCAGGAATTTTCCGATCCATGGGCAAATCGCTGGTCATTGTGGAATCCCCGGCTAAGGCCAAGACCATCAACAAGTATTTGGGCAACCAGTACGTGGTGAAGTCGAGTATCGGCCATATCCGAGACCTGCCCACCAGCGGTTCGGCGAGCGCCAGCAAGGAGCCGGCCGCCAAGCGCGGCAAGGCCGCTGCAGGCGAAGCGCCAGCCCTGTCGCCCAAGGAAAAGGCGCGCAAGCAGCTGGTATCGCGCATGGGTGTCGATCCCGAGCATGGCTGGAAAGCCAAGTACGAGATCCTGCCTGGCAAGGAAAAGGTCATCGACGAATTGCGTCGTCTGGCCAAGGATGCCGACACCATCTATCTCGCAACCGACTTGGATCGCGAAGGGGAAGCCATTGCCTGGCACCTGCGCGAAGCCATCGGTGGAGACGACACCCGCTACAAGCGTGTGGTGTTCAACGAAATCACCAAGAAAGCGATCCAGGAAGCCTTCTCGCAACCGGGCGAGCTGGATATCGACCGGGTCAATGCTCAACAGGCGCGGCGCTTTCTCGATCGGGTCGTGGGTTACATGGTCTCGCCACTGCTGTGGTCGAAAATCGCCCGTGGCCTGTCCGCCGGTCGCGTGCAATCGGTTGCCGTGAAGCTGGTGGTGGAGCGTGAGCGCGAGATTCGTGCATTTATCCCTGAAGAATATTGGGAAATACACGCGGACCTGGGTACCGCCAAGAGCGCCAAGGTTCGTTTTGATGTCGCCCGTCAGAACGGCGAGGCCTTCAAGCCGCTCAACGAAGCCCAGGCCATGGCTGCCCTTGAGAAGCTCAAGGCGTCCAGCTACAGCGTCGCCAAGCGCGAAGACAAACCGACCAGCAGCAAGCCTTCGGCGCCTTTCATCACCTCGACCTTGCAGCAGGCGGGCAGCAATCGCCTGGGCTTCGGCGTGAAGAAAACCATGATGATGGCCCAGCGTCTGTACGAAGCGGGCTACATCACTTATATGCGTACCGACTCGACCAACCTCTCGGCCGACGCCGTGGCAATGGCTCGCACCTACATCGAGACCGAGTTCGGCAACAAGTACCTGCCTGAGTCGCCCAACGTCTACGGCAGCAAGGAAGGCGCCCAGGAAGCGCACGAAGCGATCCGTCCTTCCGACGTCAATACTCACCCAAGCAAGCTCACTGGCATGGAGCGCGACGCCGAGCGCCTGTACGAGCTGATCTGGCGCCAGTTCGTGGCCTGCCAGATGCTGCCTGCCCAGTACCTGTCCACCACCGTCAGCGTGGCGGCCGGTGAGTTTGAGCTGCGTGCCAAGGGTCGCATCCTCAAGTTCGACGGTTACACCCGAGTCATGCCGCAAGTTGCCAAGCCGGGCGACGATGACGTGCTGCCGGAAATGACCCAGGGCGAAGTGCTCAAGTTGATTGAGCTCGACCCGAGCCAGCATTTCACCAAGCCGCCGGCGCGTTACTCCGAAGCCAGCCTGGTCAAGGAGATGGAGAAGCGTGGTATTGGTCGTCCGTCGACCTACGCGGCCATCATCTCGACCATTCAGGACCGTGGCTACGTCGCACTGCACAACCGTCGTTTCTACTCGGAAAAGATGGGCGATATCGTCACCGAGCGTTTGACTGAAAGTTTCTCCAACCTGATGGACTACGGCTTCACCGCCGGCATGGAAGAGAACCTCGACGACGTCGCTCAGGGCGAGCGCGACTGGAAAAACGTGCTGGACGAGTTTTACGGCGACTTCAAGACCAAGCTGCAGTTGGCCGAATCGCCGGACAGTGGCATGCGCGCCAACCAGCCGACCATGACCAACATCGCTTGCCGTGATTGCGGCCGGCCGATGATGATTCGTACCGCTTCCACTGGCGTTTTCCTCGGCTGCTCGGGCTACAGCCTGCCACCGAAAGAGCGCTGCAAGGCCACCATCAACCTGGTCCCTGGCGATGAGATCGCGGCGGACGACGAAGGTGAGTCCGAGTCGCTGGTATTGCGCGGCAAGCACCGTTGTCCGATCTGCGCCACGGCGATGGATGCTTACCTGCTCGACGAGAAGCGCAAGCTGCACATCTGCGGTAACAACCCTGATTGCACCGGCTATGAGATCGAAGAAGGCAACTACCGGATCAAGGGCTATGAGGGTCCGAGCCTGGAGTGCGACAAGTGTGGCAGCGAGATGCAGCTCAAGACTGGCCGTTTCGGCAAGTTCTTCGGCTGTACCAATGCGGACTGCAAAAACACCCGCAAACTGCTCAAGAGTGGGGAGGCGGCACCGCCGAAGATGGATGCGGTGAAGATGCCGGAACTCAAGTGCGAAAAGGTTGACGACACCTATGTGCTGCGTGATGGCGCTTCGGGGTTGTTCCTGGCGGCCAGCCAGTTCCCGAAAAACCGTGAGACGCGCGCGCCGCTGGTCATGGAAATCGTACCGCACAAGGATGAGATTGATCCCAAGTACCACTTCCTGTGCGAAGCGCCGAAGAAAGACCCGGATGGCCGCCCAACGGTCATTCGCTACAGCCGCAAGACCAAGGAGCAGTACGTTCAGACTGAAGTGGAAGGCAAGCCGACAGGCTGGCGTGCGTTCTATGACGGCAAGGCATGGAAGGTCGAAGACAAGCGCTGAGACGCTTTCTCGAATACGCTCATCGGTAAAGGCCGCGCTGAACCTTCGGGTTTGGCGCGGCCTTTGTCATTTTGGCTTGCCGCCGCATGGCCACATCCCTGACACTGTCTGACTCGCGCCCTGCATCTCTTCGGAGGGAGCCTTCATGGCCCACGAACTCTATACCCGTACCAACCAGAAACTGTATTTCGCCGGTCTATCACTGGAAGCGCTGGCAAAAGCGCAGGAGAGCCGAAACATCAATGCCCAGGCGCTGGTGCTGGCTGAGCGTGAAGCGGCGCTGTTTCATCTTTACGGTGCATTGCTGGGGCTGTGTCACGAGATTGCCGGCTTCTACCGACTGCCGCAGGCGGGTGCGCCGCGCGCCGAGCTGTTGCTCACGCCTCAGGTGCTGGAATCAATCGCGATTCCTGAACTGGCAGAGTTGGTTGAGTTGGCCCAGGCGCCGCAGACTTGGCTGGGACGGTTGCTGGCAGCCTACGCGGCCATGTTTCAGCCACCGCGCGAGGCTAAAAAGCCCAAGGCAGACGTGACGGTGCCCTTGATTCAAGCGGTGAGCCTGGATGAACCTGAGGTCGAGGAGCTGACGCGTGAAGAGCTGGAAAGCTGGCGTCAACAGCTTAAAAGCCTGACCGTTCGTTTCCGCGAAGGCCTGAGTGAGTGCTGACAGGGCCAGTCACTGGTACAATGTCGGCCTTTCGTGGAGAACAGATTTTTATGCCAACGTCTTTTCTGGAAATTGTCGAGTTACCTGACGGTCGGATTGAGCTGCGCCGTGCCGAAGACGAGGGCTCCCTGGTTACGCTGGATTTCTCGGAAGACGCCAAGGCATTCCTGCAGGGCCAGCACGTGGAAGTCGCCAAGGCGATGTTGAGCGTCGGCGTGCAGATGGCTGGGCGTTTGGTAGAAGGCGAGATCGAGAAAGATGACGGGCCGCGCGTTCTGCACTGACACCGTTCGTCTGCTTGTGTTTTTCTGAGTGACCGCTGATCGGCTTCTCTGTCCTGGAGAAGCCTTGCGGGCTCGTATATCCCTTGGGCCTTAGCCCAGTCGAATATTCAGACTTTGTGCTTTGCCAATCCGCGCTGCAGCGATGAGCTGCTGGCGGGCGTTGCTGTTCAATGGCGTAAGCCAGCTGACAATGGTGTGGCTACGGCCCAGGCGCAAGGCTTCGCAGGTCAGCTGCAGGGCGCTCTGACTGCCCCGTGGTTGCAACAGCAGGATGCGTTCACGGTTCAGGCCGGCGTCGCGCAACCAGGCCTGGGTCAGGCTTGACGGCGGCGCGATCAGTGTGAGCCAGCGTGCGTCCTGATCCTGACTGAGTTCGCGCAGGATCGGCGCGAGCAGGTTCTGGCAGTTCCCGACGGCGCCACGGAAGGACAACTCGCTGAATACATCCGGCTCGTTGTTCTGCCAGCGTGACCCTTTTTCAAGCAGAGGGGTTGCAAGCAGTGGGGCGATCGGCTGAACCATGAATGCCTCGAACAAAGGCAATTGTGCTTGCTGGGGGGTATGTGGGAACTGCATGAAGCCTCCTTCAGCGGCGAATCACGCCAACGCTCAAGCCCTCGATCACCAGGTCCTGGTCTTTCAGGTTGACTTCGATGGGGGCGAATTCAGGGTTTTCGGCTATCAGCCAGACTTTGTTGCCGTCACGCTTGAAGCGCTTGACCGTGACTTCATCGCCGATTCGGGCCACCACGATCTGGCCGTTGCGGGCTTCGCGGCAGGTGTGTACAGCCAGCAGGTCACCGTCGAAGATTCCGACATCCTTCATGCTCATGCCGTGCACGCGCAGCAGATAGTCGGCTCGAGGATGGAAGAAGGCGGGGTTGATGTTGCAGGATTCCTCGATGTGCTGCTGGGCGAGGATCGGGGCGCCAGCGGCAACCCGGCCGATGATCGGCAGGCTGGAATCTTCCTGCTTGGCCTCGAAGCCCGGAATGCGGATGCCGCGAGAGGCGCCCGGGGTCATCTCGATCGCGCCCTTGCGGGCGAGGGCCTTGAGGTGTTCTTCCGCCGCGTTGGGCGACTTGAAGCCCAGCTCCTGGGCGATTTCGGCGCGGGTAGGCGGGAAGCCGTTGTCTTCCAGGCAGCGCTTGATGAAGGCGAGAATCTCGGCTTGGCGTGGCGTCAGTTTCAGCATGTCGATCGCTCTGTCTTTTTATACAGTGACTGGGATTATATACAGTACTGAGGTGAAGGCAAGCGACACGGTTCGAGCGGTAAGCGCCGGGTTGGGCGTGGCGCTTGCGGCGCTTGGCCCGAGGCTGTGATTAAATACGTGACCGGCAAGGCACAAAGCGGCTACCCAGGCTTGACAGCAGCGCTGTCTGAAACGTATGTTTCAAACAAGTGTTTGCCATATGGAGAAATCATGGCCCAGTCGGAAACCGTTGAACGCATACTCGACGCTGCCGAGCAGTTGTTCGCGGAAAAAGGTTTTGCCGAAACCTCGTTGCGGCTGATCACCAGCAAGGCCGGCGTTAACCTGGCGGCGGTCAACTACCATTTCGGCTCGAAAAAGGCCCTGATACAGGCAGTATTCTCGCGCTTTCTGGGGCCGTTCTGCATCAGTCTTGACCGCGAGCTCGAGCGTCGCCAGGCCAAGCCCGAGCAGCGGGCCAGTCTTGAGGAGCTGCTGGAAATCCTCGTGGAGCAAGCGCTGGTGGTGCAGCCACGCAGCGGTAACGATCTGTCTATCTTCATGCGCTTGCTGGGCTTGGCGTTCAGTCAGAGCCAGGGGCACTTGCGGCGATACCTGGAAGACATGTACGGCAAGGTGTTCCGCCGCTATATGTTGCTGGTCAACGAAGCCGCACCGCGTATTCCCCCTATCGAACTGTTCTGGCGCGTGCACTTCATGCTCGGCGCGGCAGCGTTCAGCATGTCGGGTATCAAGGCGCTGCGGGCTATTGCCGAGACCGATTTCGGCGTCAATACCTCGATTGAGCAGGTCATGCGCTTGATGGTGCCGTTCCTCGCGGCCGGCATGCGCGCTGACAGCGGCGTCACTGATGACGTCATGGCGGCGGCCCAGTTGCGGCCTCGCAGCAAGTCCGGCAACTCGGCGGCTGCCAAGGTTTAAACGACGGGCGCCTTCGGCTAAGCTAGGCGCCCATGCCAACCCTCGATCTGCTTCATATTTCCCTTGCCGACCAATGCTTGTATGGCTTTGCCCATGGCAAGCTTTGCGTACGCGTGCCGGTGTCCACCGCCCTGAATGGCGCGGGGGAGTTCAACGGCTCGGGCTGCACGCCGCGTGGCCGGCATCAGGTGCGTGCCCGCATTGGCGAAGGCCTGCCGATGGGCGCAGTGCTCAACAGCCGGCGCTGGACCGGCGAAATCTGGACGCCTGCCCTGCACCAGCAGTTTCCCGGCCGGGACTGGATTCTCTCGCGTATCCTCTGGCTCAGCGGTTGCGAGCCGGGCCGTAATCGCCTCGGCACCGTCGATACCTTTCGTCGCTACATCTATTTGCACGGCACACCCGATTGCGAACCGCTGGGTGTGCCGCTTTCCCATGGTTGCGTAAGACTGCGCAACGCCGATCTGGTCAGTCTGTTCGAGCAGGTGCCCTTGCATTGTTGCGTGCAGATCGAAGAAGCCGCTTGCCCCGAGTGGGCCAGCGCATCCCTGAATTAAAGGATCATCCATGAGTAATCGCCTGCAAGGCTCTTTGATGGTGGACATCGCCGGTACTTGGCTGACCGCCGAGGATCGTCAACTGTTGCGTCAACCCGAAGTGGCTGGCCTGATCATCTTCGCCCGCAATATCGAAAGCCCGCGCCAGGTGCGAGAGCTGACCGCCGCCATCCGCGCCATCCGCCCCGATCTGATCCTGGCCGTTGACCAGGAAGGCGGTCGGGTTCAGCGCCTGCGTCAGGGCTTTGTGCGCCTGCCTGCCATGCGCGCCATTGCTGATAACGACAACGCCGAGTATCTGGCAGAGCGGTGCGGTTGGCTGATGGCGACCGAGGTGCTGGCGGTGGGCCTGGACCTGAGTTTCGCGCCGGTGCTGGACCTGGACCATCAACGCAGCGCCGTGGTCGGCAGCCGCGCATTTGAAGGTAACCCCGAACGCGCCACCGCCTTGGCCGGGGCCTTTATTCGTGGCATGAACGCTGCCGGCATGGCCGCCTGCGGCAAGCACTTTCCGGGGCATGGCTGGGCGGAGGCGGACTCGCACGTGGCGATTCCGACCGACGAGCGCAGCCTTGAGCACATCCGCGCCGCCGACCTGGTGCCCTTTGCCCGCCTGAGCCGGCAGCTGGCGGCGGTCATGCCCGCCCACGTCATCTATCCGCAGGTCGATACTCGGCCCGCCGGTTTCTCCCGCCGCTGGTTGCAGGACATCCTGCGCGGTGAACTGCAATTTGACGGTGTGATCTTCAGTGATGACCTGTCGATGGCCGGCGCCCATGTAGTGGGCGATGCCGCCAGCCGCATCGAGGCGGCGCTGACCGCCGGTTGTGACATGGGCCTGGTCTGCAATGACCGCGCCGCTGCCGAGCTTGCACTGACCGCGGCCCAGCGCTTGCAGGTCTTGCCCTCACCGCGCATCGCACGCATGCGTGGGCAGGGCTTTGCCCGTACTGATTATCGTCAGGATCCTCGCTGGCTGACGGCGTTGGGAGCCTTGCGAGAGGCTCAGTTGATTGATTGAGGCATTGAAATGAGCGTTTACGCGATTATCGGTGGTACCGGGCTGACCCAGCTCGAAGGCTTGAACATTCGTCAGGCACTGCCGATGAACACGCCGTACGGTGCGCCGTCGGCGGATATCCTGGTGGGTGACTATGCCGGGCGTGAGGTGCTGTTCCTTGCGCGTCATGGGCACCCGCACAGGCTGGCGCCGCACAAGGTCAACTATCGCGCCAACCTGTGGGCATTGAAGCAGGCCGGGGCGCAATCGATCCTGGCAGTCAACGCCGTCGGCGGTATTCATACAGATATGGGCACCGGGCATTTCTGTGTGCCGCACCAGCTGATCGATTACACCAGTGGTCGAGAGCACACTTTTTTTGCCGATGACCTGGAACACGTCACGCATATCGACTTCAGCTTCCCGTACAGCGAACCGCTGCGTGAGAAGCTGATCGGTGCATTGGCCGCCGAAGGCTGTGCCTACAGCAGCTACGGTGTCTATGGCGCGACTCAAGGCCCGCGCCTGGAAACCGCTGCAGAGATCGTCCGGCTTGAGCGCGACGGTTGCGACATCGTCGGCATGACCGGCATGCCGGAAGCGGCGCTGGCGCGCGAGCTGGAGCTGGAGTACGCCTGCCTGGCGCTGGTGGTGAACCCGGCTGCCGGCAAGACCACTGCGGTCATTACCATGGCTGAAATCGAGCAGGCCATCGTTGATGGCATGGACAAGGTCAAGGCAACCCTGGCGCGCGTTCTGACAAGCTGATCGTAAAGATGTAGGAGCGGACCTGGCCGCGATGGGCCGCGCAGCGGCCCCTTGGGCCTGTGATATCTGAGAATCAGCTTGCGAGTGCCGGCGGTTTCAGAATCGCCGGGGCCGCTTCGCAGCCCATCGCGGCCGGGCCGGGACGCCGGACCGCCGCTCCTACATTATTGGAGTTTTGTTGTTCTTGAGTTCAGCGATCATTCGAGTCAATGCGCATTACGCTGCCGACGCCGTCCTGGCAATGGCGCAAACAGCGCTTCGATGTCATCGGGCTGCAATTTCCAGTCTCCGGCCTGGCGTCCATCCAGTACGCCGGCGGCCAGCGCGGACTTCTCCAGCTGCAGGTGCTGAATCTTCTCTTCTACTGTGCCGCGGGTGATCAGCTTGTAGACGAACACCGGCTTTTCCTGTCCGATCCGGTAGGCGCGATCGGTCGCCTGGTGCTCGGCGGCCGGGTTCCACCAAGGGTCGTAGTGGATCACGGTGTCAGCCGCCGTCAGGTTCAAGCCGACGCCGCCAGCCTTCAGGCTGATCAGAAAGATCTGCACCTTACCTTCCTGGAAGTCCTTGACCGGCTTGCGTCTGTCACGAGTTTCGCCCGTGAGCAGGGCGTATTCGATACCACGATGCTGCAGCTCGGTTTCGATCAGGCCGAGCATGGTGGTGAATTGCGAGAACAGCAGGATGCGTCGACCCTCGGCGATCAACTCTTCGAGCATTTCCAGCAAGCTGCCGAGTTTCCCCGAGCTACCACCGCGTGGATGCGGCGCGTTGCGATCAACCAGGCGCAGGTCGCAGCAGACCTGCCGCAGTTTCAGCAGTGCTTCGAGGATGATGATCTGGCTGCGGGCCACCCCTTTGCGGGTGATTTCATCGCGTACCTTCTTGTCCATCGCCAGGCGCATGGTTTCGTACACATCACGTTGGGCGTCGTTGAGCTCGACCCAGTGAACCATTTCGGTCTTGGCCGGAAGCTCGGTGGCGACCTGTTCTTTGGTACGGCGCAGCAAAAACGGCTTGATCCGGGCGTTCAGGTGCTGCAAGCGTTCGCTGTTGTCCTGGCGTTCGATCGGTACGCGGTAGTCGCGGTTGAACGCCTTGGCGTCGCCCAGCCAGCCGGGCAGCAGGAAATGGAACAGCGACCACAGCTCACCCAGGTGATTCTCCAGCGGCGTGCCGCTCAGGCAAAGGCGCTGGCGCGCCTGGAGTTGGCGCGCGGCCTGGGCGGCCTTGCTGTCGGGGGTCTTGATGTACTGCGCTTCATCGAGGATCAGCACGTGCAGCGCCAGCGCCTTGAGTTGCTCCAGGTCCTTGGGCAGCAGGGCATAGGTGGTCAGTAGCACGTCATAGTCGTGCAGGTTGGCAAAATGCTTTTTGCGACTGGCACCGTGCAGTGCGACCACCCGCAGGCCGGGAGCGAAGCGTTCGGCTTCGTCCTGCCAGTTGGGGATCAGGCTGGTAGGCATCACCACCATGGCGGGGCGGTCCAGGCGACCGGCGTTTTTTTCGGTGAGCAAGTGGGCAAGGGTTTGCAGGGTTTTACCCAGGCCCATGTCGTCGGCGAGGATGCCGCCCACGTCCAGCTCCCGTAGCGCTTGCATCCAGCTCAGGCCTTCGAGTTGATAACTGCGCAAGGTGGCGTTGAGGCCTTGTGGCGGCTCCACCGGTTGCATGCGGATATCCCGCAGGCGCTCGGCCAGGTTGCGCACCCGCTCACCTCCCTCCCAGCTCAGGGGCAGGTCGTGCAGGGCGTTCAGGCGCGTGGCGTCGGGGGTCGGAAGCCGCAGGGTGGTCTCGCCAGGCTCGCGCAGGTAAAAGTCGCCCAGGGTGGCCAAGACCGGCTTGAGCCGGCCATAAGGCAGGGCGACTTGCATCAGTCGGTGCTTGGTGGCCGGGCCGCCGTGAATCGGCACCAGCATTTGTTCGTCATCCCGGCGTCGAGCCAGTTGCGCCGGGTTCAACAATTCCGGGTGCGTGCGCAGCAGGTTGAGCAGGATGGGCAGCAGACTCAGGCGCTCGCCGTTGACCACGATGCCCAGTTCCAGGTCGAACCAGTCGCGCTCCGGAGCTTCCTCGATCTGCGCATACCAGTCATCGACGGGCGTCAGGTCGAAGGCGAAATCGTCGGCGTATTCGATCTCCCAGCCCTGTTCCCGCAAGCCCGGCAAGTCGTTGAGGATAAAGCGCAGCCAGGCACTTTCGCTCGGCAGTTCGAACGGGTCGCCGGCACTTTCGGGCAGCGCCTTGCTTTGCCGGGTGGCGATCTTGAAACCAAGCCCCAGCAGAGTATCGCGCAGGGCCTTTTCAGCGCCGGGCTGGCGTTGGATGCGCAGGGTCTCGTTGTCGCGATGGGCAAAAACGGTGCTGTGGCGGGCACCGTTGATGTATTCGCCAGCGTAGCCGAAAGCCAGGGCTGCGCGGTGTTGGGTGTAGCGCTGCATGCGGCCGTTGCGCGGCTCGAAGGCGCTGAATTCGATGCTGCCCAGCCACAGGCGTGGCCGTGGCGGCAGGTTGTCTATCACTCGCTCGGGCATTTCAAGGCTTCGTCACCTTGATCAGCAAGGCCAGGTGGCCGCCGTCAAGGAAGGTGAGTTCGCCCGCTTTCACATTGTTGTTGCTCTTTTTCATCTGTTCGCTCTGGGTGACGCTGCCGTCGCCGTCCAGCTGGTTGACCCAGACGCTGGCATCCACGCTGATAAAGCGGTTTTCGCTCAGGTGGATATTCCCTTCGATGGGAAAATGGCCGAACTGCTCCTGGCCGTCGCTGATGGCCACCTTGCTCGGCTGGTCGCTCAGGTTCTGTTGCCAGGCCTTGTGCAGCAGCACGGTGTATTGGCTGTCACTTTTCAGCTTGTTCACTTCATCGAGCATCACCGGTTGGCGCTCGTCGCCGGCAACCACGGGGCTGGCGCCGTCGCGCCAGTCTTCCGGGGCGAACTGGCTGGTGATGGCCGGCACGGCGTTCTGCCGCACCAGGATCATCTCGACCTGGTACAGGCCACCAGCAAAGGCCGCCGGCGCGCAGAGCGCCAGCAACAGGGTCAAGCAGCGAATCGCACGCATGTAGCTTCCTTCAAGCAGATTTCGGAGTCAGGCGCTCGAACAGCGCCTCCAGGGTGTTGAATCGCTCATCGGCTCGTTCCATCGGCACCATGAACTTGAATAGCGTTGCGCCTTCGAACTTGTAGCGCTTGGGCTGGCTCTGGATCAGCTTGATCAGCACCAGCGGATCGACCGGCGTTTCAGCCGCGAATTCGATTCGGCCACCCTGCGGCCCGGCATCGACCTTGCGGATGCCCAGTAGCTCGGCCTGCAGCTTGAGCTGGGTCAGGCGGACCAGGTTCTTGGTCGGATCCGGCAGCAGGCCGAAGCGGTCGATCATCTCCACCTGCAAGTCCTTCAGGCCGTCTTCGTCCGTGGCCGAGGCGATGCGTTTGTAAAGAATCAGCCGTGCATGCACGTCAGGCAGGTAGTCGTCGGGGATCAACGCCGGCAGGCGCAGATTGATCTCTGGCCCACCGCTCAGCGGCTGGTCCAGGTTCGGCTGTTCGCCCTTGCGGATCGACTTGACCGCGCGTTCGAGCATTTCCATATACAGAGTAAAGCCCACGGCCTGGATCTGGCCGCTCTGGCCTTCGCCCAGCAGCTCGCCGGCGCCACGGATTTCCAGGTCGTTGGTGGCCAGCACGAAGCCGGCGCCCAGGTCCTGGGTATTGGCGATCGCTTCCAGGCGTTTTTCCGCGTCGGGCGTGATTTGCTGGCGGGGTGGTGTCAGCAGGTAGGCGTAGGCCTGGTGATGGCTGCGGCCGACCCGTCCGCGCAGCTGGTGCAGCTGGGCCAGGCCGAACTTGTCGGCGCGCTCGATGATGATGGTGTTGGCGCTTGGCACGTCGATGCCGGTCTCGATGATGGTCGAGGCAATCAGCACGTTGAAGCGCTTGTGATAGAAGTCGCTCATCACCTGTTCGAGATCGCGTTCGCGCATCTGCCCGTGGCCAATGCCGATCCGGGCTTCAGGCACCAGTTCGGCCAGGTCAGCGGCGCACTTCTCGATGGTTTTAACGTCGTTGTGCAGGTAATAGACCTGGCCGCCACGCAGCAGCTCACGCAGCAGCGCTTCTTTGATCGTGCTTTTGTTCTGCTCCATGACAAAGGTGCGCACCGACAGCCGTCGGGCCGGCGGGGTGGCGATGATCGACAAGTCGCGCATGCCGGACACGGCCATGTTCAAGGTGCGCGGAATCGGCGTGGCGGTCAGGGTGAGGATATCGACTTCGCTGCGCAGGGCCTTGAGCTGCTCTTTCTGGCGCACGCCAAAGCGGTGCTCTTCGTCGATGATCACCAGCCCCAGGTTCTTGATCTTGACATCGTCCTGCAGCAGCTTGTGAGTGCCGATCACAATGTCGATCTTGCCCTCGGCGAGGTCGGCCGCGGCGGCATTGACCTCCTTGGCCGACTTGAAGCGGCTCATCACTTCAACCGTCACCGGCCAGTCGGCGAAGCGGTCGCGGAAGCTGTTGTAGTGCTGCTGGGCGAGCAGGGTGGTGGGCACCAGAATCGCCACCTGGCGGCCGCCATGTACGGCGATGAAGGCGGCGCGCATGGCCACTTCGGTCTTGCCGAAGCCCACGTCACCGCACACCAGGCGGTCCATCGGCTTGGGCGCGAGCATGTCTTCGCGAACGGCTTCGATGGCGACTTGCTGGTCGGGGGTTTCTTCGAACGGGAAACCGGCGCTGAAGGTGGCGTAATCCACCGACGGGTCGGCGAACGCGTAGCCTTTGCGCGCCGCGCGGCGGGCGTAGATATCGAGCAGTTCGGCGGCGACGTCGCGCACCTGTTCGGCGGCCTTGCGCTTGGCTTTTTGCCAGACTTCGGAGCCCAGCCGGTGCAGCGGCGCCAGCGCATCGTCGCTGCCGGTATAGCGAGCGATCAGGTGCAGGTTGGCCACCGGCACATAGAGCTTGGCGTTGTCGGCGTATTCCAGAGCCAGGAATTCAGCGGTCTGGTTGTCGATTTCCAGCGTCGCCAGGCCCAGGTAGCGGCCCACGCCGTGGTCGATATGCACCACCGGAGCGTTTTCGCGCAGTTCGGTGAGGTTCTTGATGACCGCGTCATTGCTGGCGTCGCTGCGTTTCTCGCGGCGCCGACGCTGCATCACGCGCTGGCCGAACAGCGGGCTCTCGGCGACCAGTGCCAGTGCCGGGTCTTCCAGCAGCAGGCCTTCGTCCAGCGGAGCGATGGTGATGGCCAGGCGGCCTTTGCCGGCGACGAACTCGTTCCAGCCGTCGACGGTGTCGGGGCGCAGTTTCAGCCGCTCCAGCAACTCCAGCAGCACCTCGCGGCGCCCGGCCGATTCGGCGGTGAACAACACCCGGCCAGGAAACTGGTCGAGAAAATTCGACAAGGCTGCCAGCGGCTGGTTGGCCTTGGCTTCGATGGCAAGGTTTGGCAGTGCTTGCGCGGCGAAGCGCTCGCGGCCTGGGCCGGCGTCGATATCGTTCTGGCTGGCGACCACCCGTGGCAACGCCTTGAGCCGCGCGAAGCAGTCTTCCACCGGCATGAACAGCTCGGCGGGCGGCAGCAAGGGGCGGGAAGGGTCGATGCGGCGCTCTTCATAGCGGTTGCGCACATCGTTCCAGAAGTTTTCGGCCGCTTGCTCGACACCGGGCAGGGAGAACACCTGGGTGTCCTGGGGCAGGTAGTCGAACAGGGTCGAGGTGTCGTCGAAGAACAGCGGCAGGTAGTACTCGATGCCTGCGGGGGTAATGCCGCTGCTCAGGTCCTGGAAGATCGGGCAGCGTCGGAAGTCCACGTCGAAGCGCTCGCGAAAGCGCGCCTTGAACTGGGTGATGGCTTCTTTTTTCAGCGGGAACTCGCGCGCCGGCAGCAGTCGCACCGACTCGACCTTGTCGATCGAGCGCTGGTTTTCCGGGTCGAAGGTGCGCAGTGTTTCAATTTCGTCATCGAACAGGTCGATCCGGTAGGGCAGTTTGCTGCCCATCGGGAACAGGTCGATCAGGGCGCCGCGCACGGCGAATTCGCCATGCTCGTAAACGGTGTCGACACAACGATAGCCACTGGCCTCCAGGCGCAGGCGCATTTGCTCGACATCCAGCTTCTGGCCGACGTCCAGCACCAGGCTGCTGCCGAGCAGAAAGCGCGTGGGCGCCAGACGGTGCAGGGCCGTGGTGATCGGCACTACAAGGATGCCGTGGGCAAGCTCAGGCAGTTGGTATAGGCTGGCAATACGCTGGGAAATAATGTCCTGGTGCGGTGAGAACAGGTCGTAGGGCAGGGTTTCCCAATCGGGAAAGTGCAGGACCGCAAGCTCAGGCGCGAAGAAGCGCAACTCCTGCTCAAGGCGGTCAGCGCTCTGGCTGTCGGCTGTCAGCAGCAGGGTAAAGCGCTTGGCGGCGCTGGCGGCTTCGGCAATGGCCAGGCTCAGGGCGGCGCCCGGCAGGTTGCCCCAGGTGTGTTTGCCTGCGGTGGCAGGCAGGTGCGGTAGACGCAGAACTGGCACGGGAGGTCGAGCTCCAAGCGTTGCGACAAAGACGCCGATTGTACCGTTCACGGGGCCGGGCTGTCAGGTTTCAGCGGGCTAAAAGCATGTAGTGCCGTGGGGGCGACAGGCGCTCATTGCTCGAATCTGTGCGGGGCGGCATAATGTAGCCCCTTTTTTCTGTCCCTACATGTGGAAGGTTCCCGTGACTCAGAAGCCCGACCAGTGTCTTGGTGAGTGGATTGATCGTGAAGCACTTGCCGAAGCGATGATCCCGCTTATCGGTCAGCTCTACCGCAATAACAGCGTGGTGAGCTCGATCTATGGCCGCAGCCTGATCAACCGTTCAGTCATCGCGATTCTCAAGGCTCACCGCTTTGCACGTCATCGCCAGGCCGACGAAACCGAACTGTCTGTCCACGAGACGTTCCCCCTGCTCAAGGCCATGAGCGAGCTCAGGCTGGGCGCGGCTTCGGTCGACCTGGGCAAGCTGGCGGTCAAGTTCAAGGAACAAGGCAACGGCCGTAGCGCCGAGCAGTTCGTGCGTGACGAAATGGCCGATGTCGTCGGTAAGCAAAACGGTGCCCCAGGCAAAGGCACCGACGTGGTCCTGTACGGCTTCGGTCGTATCGGCCGTCTGCTGGCTCGCATCCTGATCGAGAAAACCGGTGGTGGCGACGGCCTGCGTCTGCGCGCCATCGTCGTGCGCAAAGGCGCCGCGAACGATCTGGTCAAGCGTGCCAGCCTGCTGCGCCGCGACTCGGTTCACGGCCCGTTCGATGGCACCATTACCATCGACGAAGAAAACAGCACCATCACCGCCAACGGCAACCTGATCCAGGTTATCTACGCGAAAAACCCGAGCGAAGTCGACTATACCCAGTACGGTATCGAAAACGCGCTGGTCGTCGATAACACCGGCGTATGGCGTGATGCTGAAGGTCTTGGTCAGCACCTGGCCTGCCCGGGTGCCTCGCGCGTGATCCTCACCGCACCGGGCAAGGGCGCGCTGAAGAACATCGTGCATGGCATCAACCACGCTGACATCAGCCCTGATGACAAGATCATCTCGGCCGCCTCCTGCACCACCAACGCCATCGTGCCGGTGCTCAAGGCTGTCAACGACAAGTTCGGCATCGTCAATGGTCACGTTGAAACCGTTCACTCGTACACCAACGACCAGAACCTGATCGACAACTTCCACAAGGGCAGTCGCCGTGGTCGTTCCGCTGCGCTGAACATGGTTATCACCGAGACCGGCGCAGCCACTGCCGCCGCCAAGGCGTTGCCAGTGCTCAAGGGCAAGCTGACCGGTAACGCGATTCGCGTTCCGACACCGAACGTGTCGATGGCCATCCTGAACCTGAACCTGGAAAAGGCCACTACCCGCGAAGAAATCAACGAGTACCTGCGCCAGATGGCCATGCACTCGGACCTGCACAAGCAGATCGACTACGTGAGCTCCCAGGAAGTGGTTTCCACCGACTTCGTTGGCTCGCGTCACGCCGGTGTGGTCGACGCTGAAGCCACTATCTGCAACGACAACCGCGTTGTCCTGTACGTCTGGTACGACAACGAATTCGGTTACAGCTGCCAGGTAGTTCGCGTGATGGAAGACATGGCTGGCGTTAATCCGCCAGCTTTCCCACGCTAAGCTTCGCTTGGGTGTGAAAACGGGAACCTTCGGGTTCCCGTTTTTGTTGGGGCGTACAGGTTTGCACGGGGGCAGGCATTGATTCGACCGTTACTGATGATGGGCATGGCGGTGTTGATGGTGTCGCTGACAGGGTGCGAACGTGGGGATACCCTTGAGCGCTTTTCCGGCCCCACCATGGGCAGCAGTTACTCCGTCCAGTATGTGCGCAAGGCTGATGGGCCTGCGGTCGAGCAGGTGCGCGAGCAGGTCGAGGCCATCCTGGCTGAAGTGGATCATGACTTTTCCACCTATCGCAGCGATTCGGTGGTCGGGCGTTTCAATGCCTTGCCGGCCAACAGTTGCCAGGCCATGCCAGCGGCGGTGTTGCAACTCTTCGGCCTGGGCGAGTGGCTGTACCGCGAGAGCGGTGGCGCCTTTGATCTGACGGTCGAGCCTTTGCTCGATCTTTGGGGCTTCGGTCCGCAGTCGCGGCGCGAGCAGGTGCCGACAGCCCAGGCGCTGCTGGACGTACGTCGGCGAGTCGGGCAGCAGCACCTCAGGCTCAGTGGTGAGTCGCTGTGCAAGGATGCGCCGGTAGAGCTGGATTTCAACAGCATCGCCGCCGGCTACACCGTCGACCGCATGGCGGCGCAGTTGCAGGCCATGGGCGTCGAGGCCTTTCTGGTGGAGGCCACCGGTGAGCTCAAGGCGGTTGGCCGCAAGCCTGACGGCAGTGCCTGGCGGGTTGCCCTGCAAGCGCCTCGCGATGATCGTCAGGAGCTGCAGCAGATGCTCGCGGTGGATGGCTATGGCGTGTCCACTTCGGGCGACTACCGTCATTACTTCGAGCAGGGTGGCAGACGCTATTCCCACACCTTCGATGCGCGCAGCGGAATGCCGGTCGAGCATGCGCTGGCCTCGGTCACCGTGCTTGAGCCGTCAGCGGCGATGGCGGACGGGTTGTCGACGTTGCTGCTGATACTGGGGCCGGAGGAGGGCTGGGATTACGCATTGAAACACGACATTGCTGCGCTTTTCGTGACCCGTGCCGATAAGCTGTTCGTCACACGTGCGACCCCGGCATTCGAGCGCATGACCGCGGCTGTCACCGTCAAATAACGATGTAGTGCAGACAAAAATAGCCTACGACGCGACCAAGGGTTAATGTGCGCGGCGTTCAAGCTTGATTAGACTGCACCCGAATTTTTCATGGCGCGTTGAGGCCATGAGGTAGCCGGAGATGCCAGCGTGGCATCTCGGCCTGTTCTGAAGGAGTATGCATGGCTGTCTACAACTACGACGTAGTGGTGTTGGGTTCCGGTCCGGCTGGAGAAGGTGCGGCAATGAACGCCGCCAAAGCAGGACGCAAAGTGGCGATGGTCGATAGCCGTCGCCAGGTCGGCGGTAACTGCACCCACCTGGGCACCATCCCGTCCAAGGCCCTGCGTCACTCGGTGCGGCAGATCATGCAGTTCAACACCAACCCGATGTTCCGGGCCATCGGTGAGCCGCGCTGGTTCTCCTTCCCGGACGTGCTCAAGAGCGCCGAAAAGGTGATCTCCAAGCAGGTAGCCTCGCGTACCGGCTACTACGCCCGAAACCGCGTTGATGTGTTCTTCGGCACCGGCAGCTTCGCCGACGAGCAAACCGTCGAAGTGGTCTGCGCCAACGGCGTGGTGGAGAAGCTGGTGGCCAAGCACATCATCATCGCCACCGGCTCGCGCCCGTATCGCCCGGCCGACATCGACTTCCACCATCCGCGTATCTACGACAGCGACACCATCCTCAGCCTGGGCCACACCCCGCGCAAGCTGATCGTCTATGGTGCCGGTGTGATCGGTTGCGAATACGCGTCGATCTTCAGTGGCCTGGGTGTGCTGGTTGAGCTGGTGGACAACCGTGGCCAGCTGTTGAGCTTCCTGGATTCGGAAATTTCCCAGGCGCTGAGCTACCACTTCAGCAACAACAACATCACCGTGCGCCACAACGAAGAGTACGATCGGGTCGAAGGCCTGGACAACGGCGTGATCCTGCACCTGAAGTCCGGCAAGAAGATCAAGGCCGACGCGTTGCTGTGGTGCAACGGCCGGACCGGCAACACCGACAAGCTGGGCCTGGAAAACATCGGCATCAAGGTCAACAGCCGCGGCCAGATCGAAGTCGACGAGGCTTACCGCACCACCAAGCCGAACATCTACGGCGCTGGTGACGTGATCGGCTGGCCGAGCCTTGCCAGTGCTGCCCATGACCAGGGTCGCTCGGCTGCTGGCAGCATCGTCGACAATGGCAGCTGGCGCTTCGTCAACGACGTGCCGACCGGTATCTACACCATTCCCGAGATCAGCTCGATCGGCAAGAACGAGCAGGAGCTGACCCAGGCCAGGGTGCCCTACGAAGTCGGCAAGGCGTTCTTCAAGGGCATGGCGCGTGCACAGATTGCCGGCGAGCCCCAGGGCATGCTGAAGATCCTGTTCCACCGCGAAACCCTGCAGATTCTCGGGGTTCACTGCTTCGGTTATCAGGCGTCGGAGATTGTTCACATCGGCCAGGCGATCATGGATCAGCCGGGTGAGCAGAACACCCTGAAGTACTTCGTCAACACCACCTTCAACTACCCGACCATGGCCGAAGCCTATCGGGTAGCGGCCTACGACGGCCTCAACCGGCTTTTTTGAGCGGCTCCGGCCGGTGGCCTGAGCCGGCCGGGGAGACCGATTTCAGCAATTCTCGAGCGTGGCGCTGGCCAAACCGGGAAAGTCTGTAATCAGGCTGTCTACGCCGAAGTCGGCGAGCCTGCGCATCAGCGCCGGTTCGTTGACTGTCCACACCGACACGTGCAGCCCCTGACGCTGAGCCCTGAGCAGGCGCTCGGGGGTGCACAGTGTCCAGTTCAAGGCCAGATACTCGCAGCCATATCGCTGGGCGACCTTCAGTGGGTCGAGCCAGGCATATTCGGCGACCAGTCCGCGAGACAGGTCCGGGGTCAGTTCCAGGGCCGCGGTCAAGACGTCGCGCGAGCTTGAGGTCACGGTGACCTTGTCCAGCAGGCCGAAGCGCTGCGCCATTTCACGAATCGCCAGCACCGTGGTGGCAGCACGCACCTGCGAGGTGCTCTTGACCTCCAGTTGCCAGTGATCGAAATCACACTTCTCGAACAAATCTTCCAGGCGCGGAATCGTGCATGGCTGCACCCAGCCCGGGCCACCCTTGCGTGCATCGTATGTCACCAGCTCCGCGGCCGTGTGTTCGGCCACCTTGCCGCGCCGGTCGGTGGTGCGTTTGAGAGAGGGGTCGTGGATGACCATCAGTTCGTTGTCCGAGGACAGGTGCAGGTCGAGCTCGCAACGGCGCACGCCGTGCTTGAGGCACTGCTCGAAGCTGGCCAGGGTATTTTCGGGGGCTTCGCCTTTGGCGCCGCGATGGCCGTAGATTAGGGTCACGTTTGTTCCTTCAAGATAAGTGTCGGGCAGGCTATTGAGCGCTCAGGTTGCCCCTGGCTCGCTTTGTTCACGGGCCTGGCGACGTTGCTGTGCCTGTTTCTGCAGAATATAGCGGGCCAGCAGCTGGCGCTGGGCGTCGCTGGGGGCTTCGAACTCGGTGCCGATGTCGAACAGGCCGTCCTCTTTTTTGTCGCAATGCGTAACACGGGCACGCAACAACAACCCCAGCGCTTGCGGCATCAGGGCCATTTTCAGTGACAAGTGAGTGCCGGCGGCAATCGCTTCGTGCTGGCTGAACTCCAGCCCGCCTTCGGACAACACCACCGGTTGCGGCGTGCCGATCTGCCCCAGGATGGTTTGTGCAACCACTTGAGTCAGCAGGTCGATGCGCTTGTTCTGGGCTTTCAGAAAGGCCGCCAGGGTCCGGTCGCTGTCGCTGAGCTGGCGCAACAGGTGCTGCGATTCGAACTCGCTCAGGTGCAATTCGCTGAGCAGGTTGAAGAGCGGCGAAGCATCCTGCAACAACTCTGTTCCCAGCGTTTGCGAGGCGTCCAGGGGGCTAATTTCCAGTGCGATCCGGTCGTCGATACGGTAGTATTCGCGGCGATCTTCTTCATCTAATGTCGACATGGCGAACCCATGGTAGCGGCGGTGGTCTGAGTGTAATTCCGCTGTCCGAGCCTCGCCACAAGGACGTTCCTCTTTCCTCCGAACAAGCCCCGACATGTTCAGACCTCTTTTCGTGTTTATTGGTACGCGCTACACCCGTGCCAAGCGTCGCAACCACTTCGTGTCATTCATTTCCCTGACGTCGATGATCGGCCTCGCCCTGGGCGTTGTCGTGATGATCGTCGTCCTGTCGGTCATGAACGGCTTCGACCATGAGATGCGCACCCGCGTGCTGGGCATGGTCCCGCATGCGACCCTGGAGTCCGGCCAGCCGATCAGTGACTGGCCGGCGCTGGCCGAAAAGGTCCAGCAGAACCGGCAGGTGGTGGCGGTCGCGCCGTTCACCCAGATGCAGGGTTTGTTGACCCATAGCGGCACTGTCCAGAAGGTGCTGCTCAATGGCGTCGATCCGACCCGTGAGCGCAACGTCTCGATCATCGACAACTTCGTCAGGCAGGGCAGCCTTCAAGATCTCAAGCCCGGTGAGTTCGGCATCATGATCGGCGACAAGGCCGCCACCAAGCTGGGCGTGGCGGTGGGTGACAAGCTGACCTTCGTCGCCCCGGAAGTCACCGTGACCCCGGCAGGCATGTTCCCGCGCATGAAGCGCTTTACCGTCACCGGCATCTTCCATGTCGGCGCAGGCGAGATCGACGGCTACCTCGGCGTGACCAACATCGAGGACCTGGGCCGGCTGCACCGCTGGAAGCCGGACCAGGTGCAGGGCCTGCGCTTGAAGTTCGACGACCTGTTCCAGGCCCCAAGGGTGTCCTGGCAGATCGCTCAGACCCTGGGCGACCACGAGTACTACGCCCGTGACTGGACCCGCAGCCATGGCAACCTGTATCAGGCGATCCGCATGGAAAAAGCCATGATCGGCCTGCTGTTGCTGCTGATTGTCGCCGTGGCCGCGTTCAACATCATTTCGACCCTGGTGATGGTGGTCAATGACAAGCGCGGCGACATCGCGATCCTGCGCACCCTGGGCTCGACGCCGGGCCAGATCATGGCGATCTTCATGGTCCAGGGCACCGTGATCGGCGTGGTCGGGACCCTGATCGGCGCACTGGTAGGCATGTTCGCGGCGCTCAATGTCAGCGCCGCGATTGCAGCGCTGGAGCGCCTGATCGGGCATAAATTCCTGAACGCCGATGTCTATTTCATCGATTACCTGCCCTCGCAGCTCATGGCCGAAGACGTGTTGATGGTCTGCGGTGCGGCGTTGGTCCTGAGTTTCCTCGCCACCCTGTATCCGGCCTGGCGTGCAGCGCGCACCCAGCCTGCGGAGGCGCTACGTTATGAGTGAGTCGCGCATGAGTGATAAAGCTGTGCTGAGCTGCCGCAACCTGGGCAAATCCTACGAGGAAGGCCCGGAGTCGGTGCAAGTGCTGTCCGGGCTGCAACTTGAACTGCACGCCGGTGAGCGGGTGGCCATTGTCGGCAGTTCCGGTTCGGGTAAAAGTACCTTGCTCAACCTGCTGGGCGGCCTCGATACCCCGAGCAGCGGCAGCGTCTGGCTGGCGGGCGAAGAGCTGTCGGCCCTCGGCGAGCGGGCCCGTGGCCTGTTGCGCAACCGGGCGCTGGGGTTTGTTTACCAGTTCCACCACTTGCTGCCTGAGTTCACCGCCCTGGAAAACGTCTGCATGCCCCTGCTGATTGGCCGTGTGGCTATCCCTGAAGCGCGCGAACGGGCCACGTCCTTGCTGACCCGCGTCGGCCTTGGCCACCGCCTGAGCCACAAGCCGGCCGAACTGTCCGGTGGCGAGCGCCAGCGCGTGGCCATCGCCCGGGCACTGGTCAACCGGCCGGGGCTGGTGATGCTTGATGAGCCCACCGGTAACCTCGACCAGCATACCGCTCACGGTATCCAGGAGCTGATGCTGGAGCTGAGCACCTCGTCCAATACTGCGTTTCTGGTCGTGACCCACGACCAGAACCTGGCACGGCAAATGGACCGTGTGCTGCGTCTGGAAGAAGGCCGGCTGGTGCCGCTCTGACGCGAACGTACGCGGCGTGCGCAGCGTAAGCGCACGCCGGGTCATTTACCTTTTTTCGGTGCCCCCGCGAATGTTCAGACCGTTATCCATCTTTATCGGCGCCCGTTACACCCGGGCCAAGCGCCGTAACCACTTTATCTCGTTCATCTCCATGACCTCGATGATCGGCCTGGCGCTGGGCGTGCTGGCGATGATCGTGGTGTTGTCGGTGATGAACGGCTTTCAGCGCGAGATGAGCTTGCGCATCCTCGGCATGGTGCCCCACGCCACGATCCTCGGTGTCAAGCCGCTGGACGACTGGCAATCGGTGGCCAATGCCGCGCTGAAAAACCCGCAGGTGATTGCCGCGGTGCCCTTTACCGAAATGGAAGGCATGCTGTCGTACAAGGGCGCCATGCAGCCAATCCAGATCAGCGGCATTGACCCGTCCCAGGAGCGCAAGGTCTCGATCGTCGCCGACAAGATTGTCCAGGGCAGCTTGAACGACCTGCAGCCGGGTGAGTTCGGGGTGATCATCGGTGAGATCACGGCGCGGCGCTTTCGCCTGAATGTGGGCGACAAGCTGACGCTGATCGTGCCTGAAGTCAGCAACGCGCCGGGGGGTATCACGCCGCGCATGCAGCGCCTGAACGTGGTGGGTGTGTTCAAGGTCGGTGCCGAGCTCGATGGTTCGATGGCACTGATCCACATGGCCGATGCGGCGCAGATGCAGCATTGGGAGCCCAACCAGGTGCAAAGCGTGCGGCTCAAGGTCAAGGACCTGTATGCCGCGACCCAGGTGTCCGGCGCCATCGCCAGCAGCCTTGGCGATCAATACAAGGCCGATGACTGGACCCACACCCAGGGCAGCCTGTTCAGCGCGATGAAAATGGAAAAAACCATGATCGGCCTGTTGCTGCTGATGATCGTCGCCGTGGCGGCGTTCAACATCATCGCCACGCTGATCATGGTGGTGAACGACAAGGGCGGGGACATTGCCATCTTGAGAACCATCGGTGCGACGCCGCGGCAGATCATGACCATCTTCATGGTGCAGGGCACGGTGATTGGCGTGGTCGGTACCCTGATCGGCGGGGTGCTTGGGGTGATCGCCGCGTTCAATGTCAGCCAGTTGGTGGGCTGGATCGAGCGGGTGAGCGGCCAGCATATCTTCACCTCGGACGTTTACTTCATCAGCACCTTGCCCTCGCAATTGCAGTGGGGCGATGTGGCGCTGATTTGCTCCGCCGGCTTGATCCTGAGTTTCCTGGCGACGCTGTATCCGGCCTGGCGTGCTGCGCAGATCGAGCCTGCCTACGCCTTGCGTTACGAGTAAGGCGCCGGCCTTACTCGCTTGACGGCAACTCGATCACAAACCGTGTCCAGCCTGGCGCCGATTCGCAACGAATCGAGCCGCCATGGGCACGGATGATCGACTGGGTGATCGCCAACCCCAGCCCTGCATGTTCGCTGGTGCCTTCCCGACGTGCGGGATCGGCGCGGTAAAAGCGATCGAACAGACGCGGCAAGACGGCGGCGTCGATGCCCTCGCCGCTGTTTTCAATCAGCATCGTCAGTTGGTGTTCAGCCTGCCGGATCGCGACGCGGATCTCGCCGTTGGCGGGCGTGAAGCGCAGGGCATTGTCGAGCAGATTGGAGAGCGCCCGGCGCAGCATGCCGCGGTCACCTGACAGACTCGCGTCACCCTCGCGGGCCATCCTCACTCCGGCGTCCTCGGCCAGCGGCGCGAAAAACTCCAGCAAGGCATCGGTCTCGTCGGCCATCGACAAGGGTTCGCGGTTCGGCATCAACAGCCCGTGATCGGCCTTGGCCAGGTACAGCATGTCGTTGACCAGTTGCGCCATCCACTGCAGTTCTTCAAGGTTGCCGTGCAGAGTCTCTCGGTATTCCTCAAGGCTGCGAGGGCGAGTCAGCGTGACCTGGGTGTGGGTCAGCAGGTTGGACAGCGGGGTGCGCAATTCGTGGGCGATATCGGCGGAAAACGCTGACAGGCGCTGGAAGGCATCATCCAGGCGCTCCAGCATGGCGTTGAAGGTCTGTGCCAGTTCGGCCAGCTCGGCCGGCATCTGCGAGCGTGGCAGGCGCAAGGTCAATGAGCGCGCCGATACCTCGGCGGCCACTTCGCTCATGCGCCGCAACGGCCGCAACCCGCTGCGTGCAGCCCAGGCGCCGAGCAGGGCGGTGGCCAGGGCGGAGAGCCCGACGGTCAGCCAGATCAGCCGCTGCATGCGCTGCAAAAAGTGTTGGTGGTGGGTGATATCGAGCAGCAGCGTCAGGCGCGGCGAGTCGGCGGATGGGCTGAGCGCCACGCTCAGGCTGCGAAAGTCCGCGCCCTGGCGGTGCAGGGTATCCAGGTCGTGGTTGTGTGAGGGGGAGGGCAGTCCGGGCTCGCTGTCGAACCAGGTCTGGCCGTCCGCGCCTTGAATGCGCAGTGCGAGGTCCGGTTGGTGGCGAAGCGCTTGTTGCAAGGCGGCCAGATGGGCTGGGAGGCCCGTTTGTGTTTCCAACCCTTGCAGCGCCTGACGCAGGCCAGGCAGTTTGCTGTTGAGCAGTTGCTGGTCGAGCTCGACGAAGTGCGCTTCGCTGGCGCGGTTGAACAGTACGCCGGCGGTCAGCGATACCACGGCCGTGCAGCCGGCGAACAGCAGCGCCAGGCGGCTGCTCAAGGACAGGTTGCGCATCAGGCCGGGCGCTCTTCCAGTACGTAGCCCATGCCGCGCACGGTGTGGATCAGCTTGTGCGGGTGGGCGTCGTCGATCTTCAGGCGCAAGCGGCGAATGGCCACTTCGATGACGTTGGTGTCGCTGTCAAAATTCATGTCCCAGACTTGGGAGGCAATCAGCGATTTGGGCAGCACTTCGCCCTGGCGGCGCAGCAGCAGTTCGAGCAGGGCAAACTCCTTGGCGGTCAGGTCGATTCGCGCGCCTGCGCGTTCGACCCGGCGGCGAATCAGGTCCAGGCGCAGGTCGGCCAGGCCCAGGGCGGTTTCCTGTGGGGTGCTGGCGCCGCGGCGCAGCAGCGTACGTACCCGGGCCAACAGTTCGGAAAACGCAAAGGGCTTGACCAGATAATCGTCGGCGCCCAGCTCCAGGCCATGAACCCGGTCTTCGACCGCATCGCGCGCGGTCAGGAATAGCACCGGCAAGTCCAGCCCGGCCTGGCGCACGGCCTGAAGAATTTGCCAGCCATCGCGCCCCGGCAGCATCACATCAAGGATCAGCAAGGCGTAGTCGCCCGTCAGCGCCAGATGCTGGCCCGCCAGCCCGTCGGTCACCAGTTCTGCAGTAAAGCCGGCCTCACTCAAGCCTTGGCGCAGGTACTGGCCGGTTTTCGGTTGGTCTTCGACGATCAGCAGTTTCATGAGGCCCTCAAGGCATGACGAGGCGGGCTTTATACCCTGCTTTGCGGGCAAATCGGCGCAAGCTGACAAAGTTGTAATCTTTTCGTCAGCTCAACGCCAGTGGCGGCGGTCTAGAGTGGTGCATAGCCTGATTATCGTTTGAGGGAGTCAACGACAATGAAACGCATCGCAATGGCCGCGGCATTGATGGCCCTGAGCCTGCCCCTGACGCCTGCAATGTGCCTGGGCACGACCAGGCCAGCATGCTTGGCAAGCTGACGGTCGTCAAATAGCCAGGTTGGGCGTAAACCCGATAGACTATGCCGGTTTATTCAGTCCAGGTTTTAGCCATGCATCCCGCAGCCGAACATTCGCCGTTGGGCAAGTCCAGCGAGTATATCTCTACCTACACCCCGTCGTTGCTGTTCCCGATCCCGCGTGCAGCCAAGTGGGCGGAGCTTGGCTTGAGCGCCGAGACCCTGCCGTATAAAGGTGTGGATTTCTGGAACTGCTTCGAGCTGTCCTGGCTGTTGCCGTCGGGCAAGCCGGTAGTGGCCATCGGCGAATTCAGCATCCCGGCGGACTCGCCGAACATCATCGAATCCAAGTCGTTCAAGCTGTATCTGAACTCGCTGAACCAGACCCCGTTCGACTCCGTCGAGGCGCTGGTGGGTTGTCTGGAACGGGATTTGTCGGGCGCTGCGGGCAAGCCCGTGGGTGTGCGTATTCGCAGTCTGGCCGAGGTTCAGGCCGAAGGGGTGGCCGCGATGCCCGGCGTGTGCATCGATGACCTCGATGTCGCCATCAGCAATTACGAGCAGCCGCAGCCAGAGCTGCTGCGCTGCGACGTCGAGCGGGTGGTCGAAGAAAGCCTGCACAGCCATCTGCTCAAGTCCAACTGCCCGGTCACCGGCCAGCCGGACTGGGGCAGCGTCGGCGTGCATTACCGCGGCGCGGCGCTGGATCACGCCAGCTTGCTGGCGTACCTGGTCAGCTTCCGTCAGCACGCGGACTTTCATGAGCAGTGTGTCGAGCGGATCTTCCTCGACCTGCAACGTCTGCTGAAACCGGAAAGCCTGACGGTATTCGCCCGTTATGTGCGCCGCGGCGGTCTGGACATCAACCCCTACCGCAGCAGCGATAAGCTCAGCGTTCAGAACCTGCGCCTGGTTCGTCAGTAATATGTAGGAGCAAGGCTCGCCTGCGATGGCCTCAACGCGGTGCGTCAGACATACCGAGCCGTCTGCATCGCAGCGGTTCGGCGCTCCGACGAGCCTTGCTCCTACGGCATGGGGGTCAGATACCCATGCTTTGAAGTGTCTGGACGATGTTGCGCAGGGTTTGAGTCAGGGCGGGATGCTCGACGTCGAAGCGTTCAACGGCAAGATTGACGCCATCGACCAGGCTTGTGTCTGGAACGGTATTTTCCAGTTTTATCTGGGCGTCGAGCTGTTCCATCAATTTGTGAAGTTCGTCGCGTTCCTCAAGGGAAAGCGGTGGATTCTGTTCCAATTGCTCGCGCAAGGTATCGAGTTTCTCTTGCAGTTCGCGGGCAGGCATGGCGATCTCCCTTCAATAGTAGGCACAGCCATGGACCCGCATGGCGCGTAAAAGGTCCATGGCCCTGCTTTCAGATTAATCCACTTGCGCGCGATCTGCATGATCCCGATCAATGGCGGCCTTCATGGGCGTTCACCCTTGAGGCGACGGTGGCCGATATCGGCCAGGCAATCTTGAAGCTCTTCCAGGTGATCAATGACCGAGTGAACGCCCAGGCCATAGAGCGCCAGCGTCGCCTTGCTGCGCTTTTGCTCCTGTTGCCGGGCGTCCAGCGCTTTCCACTCCTGTGCAGACAGCCCGCACAGCGCTCCGCACGAGGCCAGGCCGATGGTCCACAACCCGGCGTTGAGCCCCGATTGCAGCAGCCGTGGCTCGCCGCTGACCAGCACGCAACCGTCCAGGCGCGGGATTTTCAGCGCCATCAATGCCTGCCAGCACGCATCCGGCGCTGGCCAGGGGGCAAGGCCTGCGGGGTTATGGGTGGCGGCGACCCAGTCGGGCAGAGTCGCCGCCAGCTTGCGCCCGGTTTGCGTCGGCAGTTCGTCCAGCCAGGCGCAGGGCACGCCTTGCTTGCGCAAGGCGCTCAGGGTGTCCATCGCACCGGGTGTCGGCTTGGCCGGTTCCAGTGGCTTGCCCGGCTGGGCGCAGGCCTGGGCGCCAAAGTCCACCAGGCAGCCGCGCAGGCCGAACAGAAGGGCAGTCACAGCGGGGGCAGAGGATGGCATGGCAACGTCCCTGTAAAATGACGTTCAAGCGTACGCCAAGCCCGTGACAGTCCTGTTTCCGCTATGTGACAGCCTGCGCCGCCGAAGTGCCACCGCTGCCTAATTCGCGGCAGACCCTTTATACTCCCGATTTTGCCGCAGGCTGCATGCCTGCAACCGTGATTGTCGAGGAGTAAGTGTATGCGTTTGATCGGTGAGGTATTGATCGATCGTCTGGCCCGTGCCTGCCTGTGTGCAAGCGTCGTGCTGGTGCCGGTGGCGGCCCAAGCGGCCGAAGATGACCCGTGGGAGAGCATCAACCGGCCGATCTTCCGATTCAACGATACGGTCGACACCTATGCGCTCAAGCCCATCGCGCAAGGCTACCAGGCGGTCACGCCGCAGTTTCTCGAAGACGGTGTTCACAACATCTTCAACAACATCGGCGATGTCGGCAACCTGGCCAACAACGTGCTGCAGCTCAAGCCGCAGGCCGCCGGTGTCGACACCGCACGGTTGATCTTCAACACCACCTTCGGCGTGCTGGGCTTCTTTGACGTGGGCACCCGCATGGGCCTGCAACGTAACGATGAAGACTTCGGCCAGACCCTGGGCTACTGGGGTGTGGGCAGTGGCCCGTACGTGATGCTGCCGCTGCTGGGCCCGAGCACCGTGCGCGATGCCATCTCCAAGTATCCGGACGGCTACACCTCGCCCTACCGCTACATGAACCACGTGCCGACCCGCAACGTTGCGCAGGCTGTCAAGGTGGTGGATACCCGTGTCGCGCTACTGCCGGCAGAGAAGTTGATCAAAGGCGACAAGTACACCTTCATCCGCAACGCCTACCTGCAGAACCGCGAGTTCAAGGTCAAGGACGGGCAGGTCGAAGACGATTTCTGATTGATCAGCGGTAAACGGAAGGCGGCCAAATGTGCCGCCTTCTTTGTTTCAAATGAATACTGAATACCGGGACGCAGAGCGTCTGTTTGGATCCCGTCCTGCTTCAACCTTTCTTTGTGTCACGCTTGGCAGGTTTTTTATAACCCATGGTGATTTGTGTGGGAAAAGTCCTCAAGCGACCATCGGTGTGAGCTTGAAACGCCCGGCGGATGGGAGTACCGTCTGCGCCTTACAGGGCACCTCTGAATTTGCTGTGTAGGGCTTCTTGTCCTACAACTCATAGCAGAGAGGCTGGAAGTGAAATCCGGTAAGTGAGTCCAGGCTCGTCCTGGCTGCCTACGTCAACTTAATTTCTGGCGCCGTTTGCCCACATGCAGAAACCCAGTGCCACGCTGCTGATAATCGATGATGACGATGTAGTGCGCGCAAGCCTTGCCGCCTACCTTGAAGACAGTGGCTTCAGCGTCCTTCAGGCAAGCAATGGCCTGCAAGGTCTCCAGGTATTCGAGCGGGAAAACCCCGATCTTGTGATCTGTGACTTGCGCATGCCGCAGGTCGGCGGCCTCGAGCTTATCCGCCAGGTCACCGAACGCGCTCCAGACACGCCGGTTATCGTCGTGTCCGGCGCAGGGGTCATGAATGATGCGGTCGAGGCCTTGCGCCTGGGTGCGGCGGATTACCTGATCAAACCTCTGGAAGACCTCGCGGTGCTTGAGCATTCGGTGCACCGAGCACTGGATCGCGCTCGCCTGGTGCAGGAAAACCAGCGCTACCGGGAGAAACTTGAAACCGCCAACCGCGAGCTCGAGGCCAGCCTGCACCTGTTGCAGGAAGACCAGACGGCGGGGCGGCAGGTGCAGATGAACATGCTGCCCGGAAGCCCGTGGCACGCTGATGACCTGGCGTTTGAACACCAGATCATTCCGTCGCTGTACCTGTCTGGAGATTTTGTCGACTACTTCCGCGTGGACGAGCGCCGTATCGCGTTTTACCTCGCTGACGTGTCCGGCCATGGTGCCTCTTCGGCGTTTGTCACCGTGCTGCTGAAGTTCATGACCACCAGGCTGTTGTTTGAATTCAAGCGCGGCGGCAAGTTGCGCGAATTCATGCCGTCGGAAGTGCTGGGCCACATCAACCGCGGGCTGATCAACTGCAAGCTGGGCAAGCATGTGACGATGGTGGGCGGCGTGATTGATGAAGACACCGGGCTTTTGACCTACAGCATTGGCGGGCACCTGCCGTTGCCGGTGCTGTACACGCCAGGGCAAGCGCGCTACCTGGACGGCCGCGGGCTGCCGGTAGGGCTGTTCAACGAAGCCACCTACGCCGACAATGTGCTGGAGCTGCCGCCAAGCTTCAGCCTGACGCTGTTATCTGATGGCATTCTGGACCTTTTGCCCGGCGAAACACTCAAAGATAAGGAAGCAGCACTGCCTGAAATAGTCAGTGCAGCGGGCGGCAGCCTGGATGGCCTGCGGCAACGGTTTGGTTTAGCTACGCTTGGGGAGATGCCGGATGATATCGCCCTATTGGTGTTAAGCAGGAATCTTCAATGAGTACCGGTAGAATCCAGTTTGCCGAGCAGGATGGCACCTTTGTGCTGAAGTTCGTCGGTGAGGTGCGCCTGACCCTTTGCTCGGCGTTGGATGCGACGATTGAGCGGATTTTCACGGCGCTGAACTTTTCAGCGATCGTCATCGATCTCACCGAAACCCGCAGCATCGACAGCACCACGCTGGGGCTTCTGGCCAAACTGTCGATCCTTTCGCGGCAAAAGGTGGGGCTGTTGCCAACCGTCGTCACCACCCACGAAGACATCACCCGGTTGCTGCAGTCGATGGGCTTCGATCAGGTGTTCAACATCGTCAACCAGCCGATCCCTTGTCCGGAATGCCTGGCGGACCTACCGTCCCAGGACCAGTCCGAAGACGTGGTCAAGGCCAAGGTTCTGGAAGCGCACAAAATCCTCATGGGCTTGAACGACTCCAACCGTGAAGCCTTTCACGACCTGGTCAACGCCCTCGAGCGCACCTGACCGCTCGTTTGAGGGCGCCAGCAGGCGCCCTCGGCCACTTCCCTTATTCGCGACGCTGCTGAGGAAACTCGGTCGGCGATGATCCGTCGGCGTTCATCTGGAAGATGCGCCGAGGTTGCCCCTGTTCATTGAAAAATACCTGACCCAGACCTGCGTTGTTCCAGAGTCGCTCGCCGGATTTGCTGTGCTCGGGTGTGCGTGGCACCACTTCCATGAGCCGGCGCTTGGTAAACCAGTTCAAGGGCGAGCGGGGCGAGTAAAGCCAGCGATTGAGGCGATCAAAGGTGTCGAGCAGACGCCGCGGAAACTCGTTCTTGATCCCGCTGCTGGTGATTTGCCAGATCTGCGGGCCGCGATCCCGGTGGCGAATCAGCACCTCGTAAACGAAGGAATAGTGCACATCGCCAGACAGAATCACGTAGTTCCCCGGCGTGCGCGAATGCCGGAAGATGTTCAGCATGACCTTCGCCGCCCCGCGGTGGGCCATCCAGTTTTCAGCGTCCACCAGCAGCGGATAACCCAGCCAGCTGAACACTCGCTGCACAGTCTCAATCAACTTGACCCCGAAAATCGGCGCCGGCGACACCACGATGGCACTCGGGTGATCGAGCAACTCGTGCTGAAACTCGCACAACGCTTCCCAATCCAGCAGACCTGAGGGCCGTTGCGGGTCGCTCTCGCTGCGCCAGCGGCGCGTGCGGGTGTCCAGCACCATCAGCGCAGGCGTGGTGGGCAACACGTATTGCCAGTCGTGAAAGCGCAGCAGTTGATCGATCAAGGCGTCCTGCGCTGTAGCATTCAAATGCCTGCCGGATTCCTCTGCAATCATTGCCCGGCAACCCTGCAGGGGTTGGACAAACACCTGCGGGTTGTTCCCCCAGCCCTGGCACAGCAGGTAGGCAATCAGCGCATTACCGATGATGCGCCGGGAGAAAGGGTGGCCATACGCGGTCAGCTCCCATTGGGCGCTGAGGTTCCAGTCATCGGTGATGTCGTGGTCATCGAAAATCATGTGGCAGGGCAAGTGGGCAAATACCCGCGCCACGCCGCCCAACCCGGCCTTGAACGCCTCTATATGGGCGTGCTCCTGCACATAGCGCTCGCGCCGCGCGAGCGTCAACGTGGGCATGGTCGGGTTGATCAGCGTCCACGGCGTTGGTGACCAGACCAGCAGGTACATGGCCATCACTTCGGCAAAGGTGACCAAGTGGTTATCGGCGCTGCTGCTGGTAAAAATCGGCTTTTTGACGCCGCCAAAAAAGCGTTCGCGCAGGGTTTCGTTGCTCTTGAGCGCGGGTAGCAAGTCGACTCGGTGGTAGTAACTGGCAGGATGCCTGTACAGCGCCTCGCTGTTGTCGACGACGGCGCCTTCCAGCTGCTCGCCAAACAGGCCCAGGCGCTCGATCAGCGCATGAATGGCCCGCAGCATGGGGCCTGCGACATCGTCGGCGTAGACCTGGTCGCCACTCATCATCAACAGCGCCGGGCGCTCATCAGGCGCAGGGGCGCTGGCGAGCAAGCGGTCGGCGCAGAGCAGGCCATCCGGCGCAGGGTGATGAGGTTTGCGGCAAGAGCCGTGAAGCATATGGTCCAGTCGGGAGCGCAGGACAAAATTCGGCTGTCGGGCCTGGCCGTACAGCAGGTGGGGGGCCCACTCGGCGATCCCTTGCCGCGCGCCGTCGGTCGAGACAAGCAAGTCGTAGTCGATCTGCTCGTCAAGCGGCAGCGGGGCAGGCAGCTTCAGGTCGATCAGGTGGACGAAGGCGTGCTCGCCGATCGGGATGATCTGGCAGCTGTCGTAGTTTAAATCATGTTCCTGCGGCTCGCCGCGCACGGTCAGGCGAAGTATCAGCTGCAGCGATCGTGATCCAACCAGCCAGATCACCAACCGGGAGGCTTCCATGCGACGCAACATCGGGCCGGCCACGACCGGCGGCAGGGGAGAGCAAGAATCAGCAGGAGCGGGCATCAGGACTAAAAACTCTACTCATGGAAAAGGGCGACCGAAGTCGCCCTTGGGCTGGCAAACAATTGGATCGGGCCCCTTCGCGGGCAAGCCTCGCTCCCACATGCCCCGCATTCGAACTGCGGGGGGTGTGTAGGAGCGAGGCTTGCCCGCGAAGCTTTTCAGGCGCGTAAATATCAGCCCTTGGAAGCCAGCAGTTTCTCAAGCTTCTCCTGATCACGAGCAAACTGACGAATACCCTCAGCCAGTTTCTCGGTCGCCATCGCATCTTCGTTCGAAGCCCAGCGGAACTGGCTCTCGGTCAGATGCTGACGTGGCTCACCGGCATTGCCCGGTGCAAGCTTGCGGGCCAGAGTGCCAGTGTCCTCGGACAATTGTTGCAGTAGCTCGGGGCTGATGGTCAGGCGGTCGCAACCGGCCAGCTCTTCGATCTGGCCGATGTTACGGAAGCTGGCGCCCATGACCACGGTTTTGTAGTCATTGGCTTTGTAATAGTTGTAAATGCGTGTTACGGACTGCACACCCGGATCGTCCGCGCCCACGTACTCGGTGCCGTTGGCCTTCTTGTACCAATCGTAGATACGACCCACGAACGGCGAAATCAGGAACACAC
Source organism: Pseudomonas sp. R5(2019) (assembly GCF_009905435.1). GTDB lineage: Bacteria > Pseudomonadota > Gammaproteobacteria > Pseudomonadales > Pseudomonadaceae > Aquipseudomonas. The sequence continues at coordinate 107,225 of NZ_JAAAMT010000002.1, read as the reverse complement.
CGGCCTCGGCGCAGGCCACGGCCTGGGCGAACGAGAACAGCAGCGTCAGGTTGGTCTGGATGCCCTCTTTTTCCAGCTTCTCGGCGGCACGGATACCTTCCCAGGTCGAAGCCAGCTTGATCAGCACTCGCTCACGGCCGATACCGGCCTTGTCGTACAGCTCGATCAACTGACGGGCCTTGGCCAGCAGCGCCGGCTCATCGAACGACAGGCGCGCATCGACTTCAGTCGAGATTCGCCCCGGAATTACCTTCAAAATGCCGCTGCCGACCGCAACGGCAAAACGGTCGCAAGCCAGGCCCAGGTCGCCCTTGCTGTCGCGCACCGAGGCATTCAGCAAATCGGCATAGCCCGGCATTGCCGCGGCCTTGAGCAGAAGAGAGGGGTTGGTAGTGGCGTCGACCGGCTTGAGGCGGGAGATGGCATCGATGTCACCGGTGTCGGCGACCACAGTGGTGAACTGCTTGAGTTGTTCCAGCTTGGAGGTCATGTGCGTGCTCTGTCCTTTGCGTTTAGACGACATTACCCGAGCACTGCCAACCGCTCAAGCGCTGCGGCGGGCAGTGGCTTCGATGTGGGTAATAATGGTTGGAGTGCACAGGTGGGCGTGGGTTCCGAGCGCCCTGTCGGTTAGCGCCCTTCGAGAATCTCGCCGGCCTGGTCGAGCAACCCCAGTGGGTCCTTGCTCTTGTGAATATCGACCGACAACAACTGGCGGAACTTGCGCGCGCCGGGAAAGCCCTGGCCCAGCCCGAGGATATGCCGAGTGACATGATGCATCGCCCCGCCGGATGCCAGATGCGCGGCGATATACGGCCTCAAGCGCTGCAGCGCCTCAAAGCGCGAAATCACCGGCGCGCTGCTGCCGAACAGCCGCTGATCCACCTCCGCCAGCACATACGGGTTGTGATACGCCTCCCGGCCCAACATCACCCCGTCGAACGTCTGCAAATGCGCCTGACACTCGGCCAACGTCTTGATCCCACCGTTAAGCACAATCTCAAGGTCGGGAAAGTCAGCTTTCAGCTGAGCCGCGATGTCGTAGCGCAGCGGCGGAATCTCGCGGTTCTCCTTCGGCGACAGCCCCTCAAGGATCGCGATCCGTGCATGCACGGTAAAACTGCGGCACCCGGCCTCCCGAACCTGACCGACGAAATCGCACAGCTGCTCATAACTGTCGCGACCATTGATGCCAATGCGGTGCTTTATCGTCACCGGAATCGACACCGCATCGCGCATCGCCTTCACACAATCGGCCACCAGTGCCGGATGCCCCATCAGGCAGGCGCCGATCATATTGTTTTGCACCCGGTCGCTGGGGCAGCCGACGTTCAGGTTAACCTCGTCGTAGCCCGCTTCCTGAGCCATGCGCGCGCAAGCGGCCAGGTCGGCCGGCACGCTGCCGCCCAGTTGCAGGGCCAGCGGATGCTCGGTGTCGTCGTGGCGCAAAAAGCGCTCGTGATCGCCGTGCAGCAGCGCGCCGGTGGTGACCATCTCGGTGTAGAGCAGGGCGTTGCTGGAGAGCAGGCGCAGGAAAAAGCGACAGTGGCGGTCGGTCCAATCCATCATCGGTGCAACGCTGAAGCGCCGGGACAGCGCAGAGCTTGTATTTCGTGGGTTTGAGGCTGATTTATCTAGCATTTTGCTCTACGTGTCTTGTACCAATATTCAGGGGTTTTCGGTGGTTTTTGACGGGTGGTTGGGACAATGTGCCAAGCCGACAACGACGTGTACCAATTCAAAAATGGTAACGATCAGAGCGCGCAAAAGGGCCGATGGCACCACCAGCTACACCGTCCAGATCCGAATCAACCGCGACAAGCGGCTAGTCTACCAAGAGAGCCAGACATTCGCCCGCAACCAGGCTGCTCAGGCTTGGGCAAAGCGACGGGAGACAGAGCTGAATGAGCCCGGTGCGATTGAGCGCGCGAGGCTTGGCGCTGCCGGCCGATGTCCGATGCCGCATCGTCCTCGCGTGGCCCCAGAAAACACGGCATGGGACCTTGCCCCGATTACGCCGCCTCTACGGTCAGCGACAGGCGGCGACCCAATAGGCGCAAAGCCCGCTCGACGTGCTCGATCTTCGAGGCGTGCAGGAAGTCCAGCAGCCGGTCGACTTGTGGCCGGGCCACCTGCAGGCGCCGCGCCAGTTCCGACTTGCTGACGTCTTCGGCCAGCAGCGCATTCCACAGGGCGATTTTCGCCACGGTTAGCGCCGGCAGACGCAACACTTGGTGCGGTTCGCCCCGCGGTTGTGCCTCGGGAATCGGCCGGCGCTGATCGACGTAGATCGACAGGGCGGTCTCCATGGCATCCGTGGCATCGGCAAAGGCCTCGGCCAGGGTATCGCCGGATGCGTGCATCTCGGGAATGTCCCAGCAGGACAGCCATACACCGGACGGCTCCTGGTGAATCTCAAGCGGGTACTCGTACATAGGTCCTCACCTCTGTTGAAAAATGTACTTCATATTCAAGTCTCGTGCTGTTTCGGTGAAGGCATTGTGCAACTCTTATGTTGCATGCGCAACATTTATGTTGCACGTATTATCCTCAGTATCCGCAACCCTTATTGGCTGCCAGCGCGACGCTCATGAGGCTCACCGGCCGACGCTGTGCCCCTTACATTGGTGCGCCTTCGGGCGCCGATGACAGCCGACACCTGATGCGCGCCGTCTTGCGAAGTCGTCAGCAGCCTTGGGATTTTCAAGGGCAATATAATTGGCTTCGTCTTCCAGGTTTTTGAGGGCTTTTTCCAGCCACTCAACCTGCATTCCATACGCCGTAACAAGCGGCTATAACAATGAGCGCAAGAAAACAGACCAACTGAACGCAAAAGAAGGTAAACCGAACAGCCACGAACGTATCGGTTTGCACATGGGATACGTGAACCAGAGACTGGCACACGCGGGCGATTAAAACGATTATGGACAAGTAGCTCACTGCAGGGCCGTCGACACCAAGGGCTGAAATCACGAACACGATGGCGCCAAAGACAGGCAGATTTTCCACACAGTTCGCGTGTGCTCTTGTCCCGCGCCGATACCAATCCTTGCCTTCGAGCTGATCGCTTCGGAAAGAGGCAATCGGAACATTCGAGAACAAGATTCTGACCCAGCGATACACCCCGACGGTTGCCATCAACAGCAGCAAAGTCCAGGTCGCAAATCCAAGTAACATCCACATCGGTATCGTCATGGCTGCCATCCGCAATAAATCATTTTCAGCACGTCATCCCACAGCCGCGGGGCCGACGCGCGGTCGGCCGCCCCCTGTCGATCAATTGCTCATGATGGGCGCCAGTGCGGTCTGAATCATGGACATCTGTGCTGGTGTTGTCATGCGCGCAAGCAGCCGGCCAAAGTGTGGATGCTGCACGCCCGAGATAATGTATTGCCAGCGGTAGGCGCTCAGTACGGAGGCTTTGATTTGGGCTGTTTCATCGACACTGAACGATCGTAAAACATTTCGAATAAAGTAGTCGGCATCGGATGCCGATTGCGCCTGCAGGATTGCGTCGACAGCCGCCACCAGCGCAATCAGATCGTTCACTGCCTGGTCACGCTCGGCTGGCGAGAGTTTCGCGTGCTCCGCCATCCACTCCAGTTCATCGAGTACGACGTGCCGGCTTTCATCCTTCCAGTGAAATTTGAAGACATCCTTGAATAGTGGGCACAACTCCTCGCGCGGGGCGATGCTTTGCGCGTAGTGCGCCTGGACAAACAGCTCGATATGACAGGTCAGCGCCAGCACCGACCAGGTGCTGGCCGCAAGTACCGCGCGCGCCACATCGTTTGGATCGGCAACTTGACGATATCCCGCTGGCAATTGCGAACCCATCATCGTCTCCATGCGCCGGAACAGCTCCTGATGCTTGATCTCGTCGTTAGAAAAGCGCACCAGCGCTTCGAGTGCGAGCTGATCGTCAAATACATGGGCCCGACCTTGATCGAGCATTTTGGCACTGATAAAGCGCTCGACCAGGCCAAAGATATACGCATAGGTTCGGCCCTGAATCTGACTGAGCAGGCGCACCTCGTCTGCGGCGAGAAAGGTCAGGCGGTCGATCCGCGATAGTCCGTCGGGCAAGAATTTGCGCGAGAAGTCGAAACTGCGATCCTGTAGCAAATCGCGATCGATCTGCCATTCCGCTTTCTTCGATGATCTGAGAATTTGAGCATAACGGGCGGTGTTGCCCGAATCTGCGCCGGGTATGGTAGCGACGGTGTTCATATCGATCTCCTGCTTCCCTGGTCGAGTTGGAAAGGGGCAATTACGGTTAACGTCGGAGCCAATGACCCTTGGTGAAGCGTCTGGGGATGGTCTCGATCACTGAGTCCGCATTGGTGCTAATCTAGGCCTCGCAGTTCAGGCAGTGAATGACCAGTCCGCCTGATTACGTGCTCTGGACTCCGGAAAAGAGGGCGGGCAATTGTTGGATGCGCTATCTGATGTCTTGCGCGTGATTCGGCTGTCTGGAGGGGTCTTTCTCGAGTCGGAATTCACTGCGCCCTGGTGCATCAACGGAAAAATCTCCGCGGACGATTGCAAGCCGTTCCTGGCGGCACCGCGACATATCATTGCGTCGCATTTTGTCGCCGCCGGAAACATGCAATTACGAATCGACGGTGGTGCCACCATCGACGTGCGGGCAGGCGAACTCGTTCTGCTTCCTCGCAATGACGCTCATTCTTTTGGCAGCGACCTGAGCATTGCGCCCATGCCGGCGAGCGAAGTTATTCGGCCACCAGAAGTCGGCGGCATTTCACGAATCAAGTACGGCGGGGGCGGCGAGGCCACGCAGCTATTGTGCGGATTCCTCGGCTCTGAAACACCCTTCAGTCCGTTGCTTTCGTCGCTGCCATCGGTATTGAAATTAGACGTACGTGCGACGGCTTCGGGAGCCTGGATTGAAAGCTCATTCCGTTTCGCTGTCAGTGAGACCGCGGCCGGGCGCGTCGGCTCGACAACGGTGATCGCCAAGCTATCCGAATTGCTATTCGTCGAAGCCGTCAGCCAGTATGTCGCGAGCCTCCCCGCTGAGCGGCGCGGGTGGCTGGCGGGTTTGCGAGATCCGCATATTGGGCGCGCATTGGCACTGCTCCATGCTCGTCCAACGGAAGGTTGGACTGCAGAAGCCCTGGCGCTTGAAGTGGGCATGTCGCGCTCGGTATTCGCGGAGCGATTCACGGCATTGGTCGGACAACCACCGATGCAATACCTGACTCTCTGGCGTATGCACGTGGCGGCTCAACACCTGCGCGAAGGTCGCGGTAATGTGGCGCAAATTGGCCTTGCAGTGGGCTACGAGTCCGAAGCTGCGTTCAGTCGCGCATTCAAACGCCAGTTCGGCACATCACCTGGCACTTGGCGCAGACAATCAGCATGAGAAGGTCCCTTGTGACGCCTCATGTTGAGTACAAGGCGTTGGGTAGCGCGGACGTTCGGCGTATTGAAGCTTATCGAGAGCTTTTCAAGTCAGCTTGCGTGGAAAACGTGGTCTGTCCCCTATTTTGCAAGATAAAAATAGCGTTCATTCTGACTGCGCTAGCCAGGTTGTTCCTTCCCTGTCCGCGCGAGCTACCAACGCAACTCGAAGGCATTTCTCGCGCCCGGCTGGATGCTGCTACCCAAGCGTGCGCACTCGCGAGAAAGGGTGTCGTGCAGCCATTGACGGTCATCCCCTTCGGCGCGACAGATGCGAAAGCGACGCAGGCGGGTGGGTATCAGCTCAAGTGACTGCAGGCGCCCGCCCGGGTCCAACGAGGCAAAGTATAGAAGCCCCAGCTCGCCGCGAAAGGCTGTGTGGTCCTCGATGCCTTCGTAATCGTTCAAGAGATCACCGCAGCCATAGAGAATCAGGTGTTCGCGGTATACCTCGATGCCCTTGACGTGGTGCGAGGAATGCCCGTGCACCACGTCAACTCCGGCCTCGTCGATCAAGGCATGGGCGAACCGGACCTGCTCGCGCGTGATATCGAACCCCCAGTTGCCGCCCCAGTGAATGGAGGCGACCACCAGATCCCCCGGATTTTTGCCCTCCAGAATCCGTTTGGCCACAGGGCGCAGGCTTTGCATCGACAGATCCTCCAGCCGCGCGACGCCCGCGCGCCTATCCGTGGCGGCCCAGTGCGGCGCAATGCCGCTGTCGGGTGCGCCGAGGCCAAACACCAGCAAGCGCCGCCCGCCAGTCTGCAACAGCACGGCGGGCGCTTCGGCAGACTGCCGGTTGTGCCCGGCGCCGGCGCTGCACATACCGTTGCTCGATAGGGTATCTAGCGTATCGGCCAGGCCAGCTGCCCCCCAGTCCAGCACATGGTTGTTGGCCAGCACGCAGCAGTCGATGCCGGCTGCGCTGATGGCCGGGAAGTTCTCCGGGCTCATGCGGTAATTAATGCCCTTTTGCTCCGGTCGCCCGCGGCGGGACACCGCAGTTTCCAGATTGATGATGCGTGCGTGTGGCTGGCGATGTTCGAACTCATCCAGCGCAGCGCCCCAGACATAGGTGAAATCGACTGGACGGGGAATCGAGCCATTGAGTCTTTCTGCCAGCCGGACGTAATCGCCGGCATTCTTGACGTAAGCTTCGTAAAGCCGCGGATCGCCAGGATGCGGCAGTATTGAGTCGATGCCGCGGGCGGTCATGACGTCGCCGGCGAGAAACAGCTTCAGCGTATCGGTAACAGCTGCCATGGCACCCTCCAGATATCCCGAATAACCTGAACCGGGGACAGCCCCCGATTAGCTCACCTGCGGCCCCATCACAACGATCATCACGTCTCAACTATAGCTGGGTGGTGTGCTCAATCAGGCCAGCCATATGACGGCTGACACTCGGTTCAGCATCGACTGATAGAGGGCCGCAACTGCACCTCGGCAATGGTGCCGAAGCAGATAAGGTCCTTCAGATGCCGAAGTGCTTGCGCGGAAAACCTGATTCGTCGGCGAAGCCCAAGGCGGTATAAGGACAACCAGGAAGGGTGGGCTTCGAGTCGATAACGTCTGCAACTTGGTGAATCCATTGCGAGTTGGAGCCGATTGCCTTGACCAGGTACCACAGCACAGCGATCAATCCATAAAGACGGGTTACCGCGTTTGCATCCAGCGAAAGCGCCTGAAAGTAAGCATCGCCTGTGATGACGGGAAGTGGGTTTGACGATACCTGATTCCAGATCCGCGCATGGTGCGCGCATCGATTGCGCAAGGTGTTGATCTCTTGCAGCCAATCTTTCAGCACCTTAGGGTTGGCGATTCCAAATCGACGACTGATTCGGTTCTGGTGGCTACCTTTCAGAATCTCGAAATATTTCGACACTGTACCGAAGTCCCACGCTTCCACGACGACCCAGAACGGCATGGCTTTGTGGTTTCGTCGGTGCCACTCGATGCTGTCTTCCCGACTCCTGTTGATCTGGTCGTTCTGGCGCTTGAGCCATTCACTCCAGATGTTGCGCTGCTTACCCGACTTATCGGTGTAGTTTCTAGTCTGTGTCGGATTGATGAAGCCTGGGTCCTGATAGGCCATAGGGTCGTGGTATCCGACCTCATGGGCAATGACCGAACGAACATGAATCTCGATGCGCTCGATGGCATCGAGCATCAGTTGTCGTAATTTCTTGTCGAAAAGATACAGATCAAAGACTGCATCGAATTGGGTGCCAGGCACGAAGGAGTCTTGGCGCAGAGGCTTTTTACTGACCCGACACATCACAACATTGTTCTGTGGGTCGCGAATGAATTCACGGCAGGGAAACCAGAAACCACTCAAGCGATAGTAACCCACCTGAACCAGTTTACGTTCGGTACGGGCTCTATCGGGTAATTGCATACCGCGATGAGCGAGAAGATTTGCCAGGTCGCTATACGACTGGAATGGTTTAGGGGGCGCTAACTGTTGCAACGTCCATGTCCCACAAAAAAGAAGGCCCAAACATAATGCTGGACAAGCCAACACCAGAGGTTCGGGCGCGATTGGGGGCAATTTTGTGCCTGCTGGATGCTCGTGTCAACGCTCTGACAAGATTGTTGACATACCCCCTTCTGCGGATGCACAGGGTGTTGTCTCGCTGAAAAACAACGGACTAACCCATCACCTGCTCACTCAGCAAAACCCCCGCGATGATGATCATCACCGCCCCGGACAGCCGACTGACGACAACAGCCGCGGCCGGACGCGCCTCATGAAGCGGGTCATCCAGGACCGGCCTTTGCCTTTGTGACTTTAGGAGAGCTGCCCTTTGGCGTCATTTGATCCCTCGGAGTGCATAAGGTCCGCTACTCAACTGTTCGCTCAAAAACTCCAGGCAAACCCTGATTTTCTCGGACTGCGATGCGCGTACCGTGGTGACCGCTGAAACATCGGCGTGTTGGCGGTAGGCCGGTAACACTCGTACGAGTTTGCCCTCATCGATGCTAGGGGCTACATCCCAGGTAGAGGCCATGATGATGCCAAAACCTTCATAGGCCCATTCGCGAACGATGTCGCTGTAGTTAGAAGCCATCGGCCCGGTAACCTTCACTGTTTCCATCCCGGCAGGGCCTTCAAGGCGCCAGATGCCAAAGCTGCTGTCCCTGTCACGAAACAACAGGCAGTCGTGCTGCGTCAGGTCTGTCAGCGAAGTCGGATAGTCTCGCTCAGCCAGATAGCTGGGGGCGGCACAAAGAATTCTCTGGCTGCTGGCGATTTTATGGGCAATCAGATTCTGCTCGGTGACATCCCCAACCCGAATATCAATGTCGAACTGCTCACCCGTCAGGTCCGTGCGTCTGTCCATCAACTCAAGCCAGACTTCCAGTTTTGGGTAGCGTTTGCGCAGCAACGCAAGCACTGGCGCTATATGGAAACGGCCCAGTCGTTGACTGGTGCTGATTCTCAACAGACCCCGGGGCTCGACCCTGTCTCCATGGGACACCTCCAGCATTCCCTGCACGTTTTCCAGAATCTGTTTCGCCCAGATCAGCATGGCCTCGCCTTCACGGGTAATGGTGACGCGCCGGGTGGTCCGGTTGAACAGTTTGCAGTTAAGGGTTTGCTCAAGGGTCGCGACCCGTTTACTGACGTGAGCGGGCGAGATGCCCAGGTCAGCGCCCGCACTGACGAAGCTCGAACGCCTGGCAATGGTCGAGAACAGCAGAAGATCCCGAAGGAACGGATCATTGTTCAGTAGCAGAGAATTCTGATTTTCCATTTGAGCCAATTATGGTCTTCGGCGGGGATAGTAGTCTTGATCCTAGCAGCATCTGGCGGGGCAGCGTTGCCCCTCAGGTACACAAAAACAAAACCCGCGAAGATCAAACCATGTCTGAAAAAATCAAAATTGCCGTGGCCGGCGTTGGCCTGATCGGCCGTCGTCACATCGAACTGGTACAAGCGAGCCCGTCCTGCGAGCTGGTTGCCGTGGTCGATCCCATGGAGGTGCCCGCTGACTACCTGAACAGCCTGGGCGTTCCTCAATACACTGATCTGTCCTCTCTTTTTGCCGAGTGCAAGCCTGATGGCGTGATACTTGCGACCCCCAATGCCCTGCATGTCGCCCAGACACTGGAGTGTATCGATGCAGGTGTTGCCGCACTGATTGAAAAACCCGTTGCTCACAGCGTCGAGGAGGGCAAGCGTCTGCTGGCCGCCGCGCAGGCCACGGGCGCGCGTTTGCTTGTGGGGCACCACCGGGCACACAGCCCTATCCTGGCAAAGGCTCGCGAAGTGATCCGCGAAGGAGTCCTCGGCGAGATCGTTGCGGTACAAGGCAGCGCCCTGTTCTACAAACCCGACGATTACTTCGATGCAGCCGTCTGGCGTCGTCAGGTGGGTGGCGGTCCCATTCTGATCAACATGATTCATGAGATCGGCAACCTGCGCTCCCTGTGCGGCGAGATCGTTGCGGTTCAGGCCATGCAATCGAACGCTGCGCGCGGTTTTCCGGTCGAGGATACGGTCTGTATCGGCCTGCGCTTCGAAAATGGAGCGTTGGGGTCATTCCTGCTCTCGGACTCGGCAGGCTGCGCACGCAGCTGGGAGCAAACCTCCCAGGAGAATGCGAGCTACCCCGCTTTTGATGACGAAGACTGCTATGTCGTCAGCGGCAAGGGTGGCTCACTTTCAGTACCAACCATGCGACTGAAGTATTTCGCGCGAGTCGAAGACCGATCGTGGTGGAAGCCGTTTCAAACCGCGACTGCCGAAGTCAAACGTCGCGACCCGCTGGAGATTCAACTCGAGCATTTTTGCCAGGTTATTCGAGGGGCTGAGGAGCCCTTGGTCACCGTACGCGATGGCTTGCGAAATCTGATCATCACCGAAGCTATCGCCGAGGCGGCCCGGACCGGGGCAATCGTGCGCACAACATTCCCCTGATCGTCGGTTGCATTGCCTGCGTCTGCACAGTGTTGGCCGGTATCGTTGCAGTGGCTCATGGCTCGCGCGGCTGACTTTTCACCCTGCATGGCGATCAGCAGCCGGATGCTTGCGGAGCAATGGCTGCTTTATTTGCTGATACGTGTCGCCATCGGAGAGCAGCGTGAGTTTCCTGCCATCCTTCAACGTGACGATAAATGTGACCTGCGCATCATCGTCAGGAAACAGGAAGCCCGCCATCGCTCCGAGAGGGCCCAGAACCAGGCCGCCTGCCAGTCCCAATGTCAGCGCTGTGTCGATCGGGTCGGAGCCCTTGTCTTCCATGGTCTTGATCGATTCTATCCATGAAGTCGGAATTTTCAGGCCTGGCCAAGGGAATAGAGGCGTCTCTATTTTGAAAACACCGTCGTCATACTCTCCGTCACCACACAGAAAATCGCCGGCTAAAATCTGGACTTTAGCCATGACAAGATCTCCTGGTTGTTTATGGGTATTAAATCTTGAACTCGATGCTGCTGTTGTCAACGGACAATTGATGAAGTGTTGGATGTTCATAAAGGGAATGAGCCTTCAACTTTAAATAAGTCAAACGTATAAGGCTCTATCGCTCACGGAAAAACAGCGCAGGGGGCCTTGATTGTTTTGCCGTCGTACCCGATGTAGTGTGATAAGCGTTACCCGCAAGGGCGCTTTGATTCAATGAGCTTACACTCAGGAGGTTTCGAAATGGCTACCACACTTTCGTTGGCTCCACTGTTCCGCCAGTCGATCGGCTTCGACCGCTTCAACGATTTTTTCGAGTCGGCGCTGCGCAGCGAAACAGGCACGACCTATCCGCCCCATAACGTTGAAAAGTATGGCGATGACCATTACAGAATCGTGATTGCTGCCGCCGGGCTGGTCGAAGAGGATCTGGAGTTGCAGGTTGAAAAAGGTGTGCTGACGGTTTCCGGTGAGCGCCGGGAAAGACGGGAAACGGGCAGCGACGTAACGTACCTTCATCAAGGGATCATGCACGGGGCTTTTCGCTTGTCCTTCCGTTTGGCCGATCATATTGAAGTGCAAGGTGCAACGCTCAAGAACGGTTTGTTGAGCATTGAACTGCTGCGCGAGATCCCGGAAGAAGCCAAAGCCAAACGTATTGCAATCAATCGCGAGGATGAGATTGCAGGTGAGCATAAAGTTGAAGTTCAGTAACCCTTCGAAGGCGCTCTACGGAGCGCCTTTTTTATAGCACTCGAATGGGCAGATCGAATGATGATGCGGCCTTCAAGATCGCTTCGCGGGCAAGCCCAGCTCCTACACGCCGGGACTACACAAAAACCCTGTAGGAGCCGGCGGTCCGGCGTTCCGGCTTGCCCGCGAAGCAGGCGACGCGGCGCACCTCGTCATTTTGGCGCTTGAGCTGACTCAGCTCCAGGGACGATCGCCGTTCTCGTCCTTGATGCGGGTCGGCAGGCCCATCACGTCCAGCGCCTTGAGGAACGGCTCAGCCGGCAGTTCTTCGACGTTGGCCATGCGCTGCACGTCCCACTCGCCGCGGGCGACCAGCAGGGCGGCGGCCACCGGCGGTACGCCAGCGGTGTAGGAAATGCCCTGGCTGTCGGTTTCGGCAAAGGCTTCTTCGTGGTCGGCCACGTTGTAGATGAACAGCTCGCGCGGCTGGCCATCCTTGGTGCCCTTGACCAGGTCGCCGATGCAGGTCTTGCCGGTGTAGCCCGGCGCCAGCGAGCTCGGGTCAGGAAGCACGGCCTTGACCACTTTCAGCGGCACGACTTCCAGGCCCTCGGCGGTCTTGACCGGCTGCTCGGAGAGCAGGCCCAGGTTCCGGAGGACGGTGAACACATTGATGTAGTGCTCGCCGAAGCTCATCCAGAAACGCACGTTGGGCACGTTGAGGTTCTTCGACAGGGAATGAACTTCATCGTGGCCGGTCAGGTACAGGTTCTGCGAACCGACCACCGGCAGGTCGTCGGTACGCTTGACTTCGAACATGGTGTTGCTGGTCCACTGGCTGTTCTGCCAGCTCCACACCTGTCCGGTAAATTCGCGGAAATTGATTTCCGGGTCGAAATTGGTGGCGAAATACTTGCCGTGGGAACCGGCATTGACATCGAGAATGTCGATCGAATCAATGCTGTCGAAATACTGTTGTTGCGCCAGTGCCGCATAGGCGTTGACCACCCCTGGGTCGAAGCCCACGCCGAGAATGGCGGTGATGTTCTTCTGCTTGCATTCCTCGAGGTGCTTCCACTCGTAGTTGCCATACCAGGGCGGCGTCTCGCAGATCTTGCCCGGTTCTTCGTGAATGGCGGTGTCCAGATAGGCCGCGCCGGTATCGATGCAGGCACGCAGCACCGACATGTTGAGGAAGGCGGAACCGACGTTGATGACGATCTGCGATTCGGTTTCGCGGATCAGCACCTTGGTCGCCTCGACATCCAGAGCGTTCAGCGAAAAGGCTTTGATCTCGGCGGGCTGCTTGAGGCTGCCCTTGGCCTTGACGCTGTCGATGATGGCCTGGCATTTGGAGATGCTGCGCGACGCGATGGCAATACGACCGAGTTCATCGTTATGCTGCGCGCACTTGTGGGCCACCACCTTGGCGACACCTCCTGCTCCAATGATAAGAACGTTCTTCTTCAATCTCTTTATCTCTCCTTATGTGCCAGCTTACGAGAGGCTGGACAGGTAATCGTCAAAACCGAATTCACGAACCACTTCAACGCTACCATCGAGTTGTTTCACGACGATGGACGGCATTTTCAGGCCGTTGAACCAGTTTTTCTTGACCATGGTGTAACCTGCTGCGTCGATGAACGACAGCCGATCGCCGATGGCCAGCGGACGATCGAACGGGTATTCGCCGAAAATGTCTCCGGCCAGGCAGGATTTGCCGCATACCATGTAGGTGTGTTCGCCTTCGCTGGGCGCAAGCTTCGCATTCAGACGATAGATCAGCAGATCGAGCATGTGCGCTTCGATGGAGCTGTCCACCACCGCCAGATGCTTGCCGTTGTAGAGGGTGTCGAGCACGGTGACTTCCAGCGACGCGCTCTGGGTGATGGCCGCTTCCCCCGGCTCCAGGTAGACCTGCACGCCGTATTTCTGCGAGAAAGCCTTCAGGCGCGCGCAGAAAGCGTCCAGCTCGTAGTCGTCACCGGTGAAATGGATGCCGCCGCCGAGGCTGACCCACTCGACCTTGTGCAGCAGGTGGCCGAAGCGCTCTTCGATGGTGCCCAGCATCTGGTCGAACAAGCCGAAATCGCCGTTTTCGCAGTTGTTGTGGAACATGAAGCCGGAGATCTGCTCGATGACTTGCTCGACCTTCACCGGATCCCATTCGCCCAGACGGCTGAATGGCCGCGCCGGGTCGGCCAGCAGGTAATCCGAGCTGCTGACCTGAGGGTTGACCCGCAGACCGCGGACTTTGCCTTCGGACGCCTCGGCGAAGCGCTGCAGCTGGCCGATGGAGTTGAAGATGATCTTGTCGCAGTTGTCGAGCATCTCCTCGATCTCGTCGTCAGCCCAGGCCACGCTGTAGGCATGGGTCTCGCCAGCGAACTTCTGGCGACCCAGCTTGAGCTCGTAGAGCGACGACGAGGTGGTGCCATCCATATACTGCTGCATCAGGTCGAACACCGACCAGGTGGCGAAGCACTTGAGTGCCAGCAGGGCCTTGGCCCCGGACTGTTCGCGCACGTAGGCGATCTTCTGCATGTTGCCAAGCAGCTTCTGTTTGTCGATGAGGTAGTACGGCGTTTTGATCATTTCGAGGCCTCCGGCAAGGCCAGCCAAAAAAAGGACGCGAATTGTGCCTTCTCTTGACACATATCGAAAGGGCGCAAGTGCAATTCGCTGAGTCAATGTCTCGGGCTGGCGTCGTCATTGGCGGTCCGAAGGCCCAGAAACGCATGCAACTGTAACGGCGCATTTCACCCGGGCGGGGAAGTCCTCTCGGCAATGCCTGAGCACGAGGTGCGCCGCCAGCATACTCCGATTTCAAATGCCCCTTCTCATGCCGAGGCATAGGTCCGACGCCGGTTACGCCGCAGGCACCGCGTCGGACTGCGAACTCAGCCCTTGGCCGCCATCGCGGTGACTTCCACGCGCATGCCTTCGACGGCCAGGGCGGCCACGCCAACGGCGGCGCGCACCGGCCAGGGCTTGGCGAAGAAGCGCTGGTAGACCTCGTTGAAGGCGGCGCGGTCGGCCATGTCGGTGAGATAGATGGTCAGGTGCAGGACCCGGTCCATGGAACTGCCGGCGCGCTCCAGCGCTACCTTGAGCGCCTGCAGGGTGCACTCGCTCTGCTCGATGATGCCGCCGAGCTCCAGGCTGCCATCGGCGCGGGTAGGGATCTGGGTTGAGACCAGCAGGCCGCCGAAACCGGCAACGTCGGAGGAAATGGACTCCGGGTCGGGGTCGGGGAGGAAGGTGATGTCGTGGTTTGCCATGGGGATCTCTTGATTGAGTGAATAGGGAGGCGGTCCGCCCGATAGTGAGGAAGGCGAGTGGATATCTGCGCGAAGGTGATTATGCTTCAAACGAGCGTGCAACGATGCGTGGCCATCGGCCTGTGGGCAAGGCTTGCCGGGACGCCGGACCGCCGCGATGGTACCGACCTGGTCTCAGAATGGGCCGCCAATAGCTGCGTCTACCCAGGCAAGTTTTTTGTCGCTTGTGCTGGCCTCATCGCTAGCAAGCTCTGCCCACAGGCGTACGGTTCAGTTTCGGGGAGTGGCCCAGTCAGAGCGCCTGCCCAGGGTCCACGGCCACTTTGCCGCGCGATCCGCCCCGGTGTGCTGGCGAGGTCTGCTGATTCAAGATGACAGGCGTCTGGTCAGCCCTGTCCTTTGAAAGGTCGCTGCCTCGAAAGCAGCTATTGCGCCAACACCTCCCTGAAAACATCAGGCCTCAATGCTGCAATGTGCAATAAAGACCGCGCTGCGCCAGACGGCGTGCGACGTCCTTGCTCCCACTCCTGCAGCGTACGTACAGACACGCCGAGCAATTCGGCAAATTTCGGTTGTGAGAGCCCCGTTTTGCTGCGAGCCTCGGCTGCCTCTGTTACCTCAATCTTGTGAACGGCACCGTGGCGCCCGGCCTTCACGTCCAGAATTGAAGCCAGCAATTCTTCACCGATATTCCGTTTGGCGTCCCGCTCCAGGAGTTCTTTTTCAGTCAGGGGCATGATTCAGCTCCTTAGCGATTTTGCGCAGGATATGCGCAGGTATATTCTCGGTGGCGCCTTTACCGTAAATGAGTAGAGTCACCAAAGCGCCACAGGCAAGCTGCGCGGTATAGATAATCCTTACCGCGCTACTCTTCCCCTTGCCCTCCATACTCCAGCGAACCTTTCGGCATCCGTCCGTGCCAGGTATTACCGCACCGGCATCTGGATTGTTCGCTAGATACGACATGAAGGCACCACGTTCTTCTTCGGTCCAGTAGTCAGGCCATAGCTTGGAAAACAACGGGGATTCGATGATCGTCAGCATGGATGGGATCATACGTCTTTGACGTATATTTGTTCAACTGTGGTTGTCAGTTTGATCAACAGGCGTTTCTAGCTCTGCGGAAAAATCGATCACGATACCTGTCATCGGCTTCCCAATACTTCGAAAAAAACGAACCCAGCGTAAGTAATTAACGATTTTTCCTGAAGCAACATCATCGCTAGCATGACTTAGACAGTCAGAAGGATCGCCGACCCGGCGCCCAACGAGGTTGAGCCGGCGAAATCTCCGTCATAGGAACGGGAGCACGGTATGTCCCGCATGACCATCGGCGAACCCTGGATGTGGGGTGCTTTCGTCACTTTCGTCATTGCCATGCTGGCGCTGGATCTTTTTGTGTTCGGCGGGCGCAAGGCCCATCGTGTTTCGGTCCGGGAGGCGCTGTCCTGGGTGCTGGTGTGGACGGGGCTGGCACTGGCCTTTGCCGCGTTGCTCTGGTGGTATCTGAATGGCGCGTTCGGTGTTGAAGTTGCCCAGCGCAAAACGCTGGAGTTCCTCACCGGCTATCTGATTGAACAATCACTGTCGATCGACAACATGTTCGTCTTCGTCATGATCTTCAGCTACTTCGCCGTGCCGGCGGAATTGCAGCGACGGGTCCTTTTGTATGGCGTGGTCGGGGCGATTGTCATGCGGGCCGCGATGATCTTCGCTGGTGTCTGGCTGGTGTCGCAGTTTACTTGGGTGCTGTATGTCTTCGGCGTCTTTTTGATCATTACCGGTATCAAGATGCTGATCTTTGCCCAGCGGCAGCGCGATCTCGACAAGAACCCCTTGTTGCGATGGTTGCGCGGTCACCTGCGGATCACCGCCGATTTTCATGCAGAGCGATTTTTTGTGATGCAGAACGGTCTTCGCTGGGCGACGCCGATGTTCCTGGTGCTGGTGCTGATCGAAGCCAGCGACCTGGTGTTCGCAGTCGACAGCATCCCGGCGATCTTCGCCGTCACCACCGACCCCTTCATCGTCTTCACCTCCAACATCTTCGCCATCATGGGCCTGCGGGCGCTGTACTTCCTGCTGGCAGACATGGCCTATCGTTTCCATCTGCTCAAATATGGCCTGGCGATCGTGCTGGCCTTCATTGGCGGCAAGATGTTGGTCACGCCGTGGTTCCACATGCCAGTTCAATGGTCGCTGCCATTGGTCGGCGGCATTATCCTGACTTCTGTGCTGCTGAGCCTGATCCTGACCCGCGACAAAACGCCAACCATGGAATAACAGGGGCGGACGAAATAGAAAACGGGCACTGGCCCCGATGGCCTGATTCCCTGATCAATCACCTATTGTTAATGGCTGACGCTGTCTGGCTCAGAGGACACAAGCGTGCCAGTGACGACGCTGAAATGGGTAGACGTTCGCCCCGTCGAACGTTCAGCCGTGCTGCTGGGCTTCCTGTTCCATTTCTGCGTGCTCGCCAGCTACTACCTCGTGCGGCCGTTGCGCGATGCGATGGGGCTGGAGGGCGGGGCGGACAAGTTGCAGTGGCTGTTCACCGCGACCTTTATCGTGATGCTGTTGATGGTGCCGCTGTTTGGAGCGCTGGTGTCACGATTGCCGGCCCGGCGCTTCGTGCCGTTGATTTATCGTCTGATCGCGCTGTCCATGTTGGTGTTCGGGGTGCTGATCGCCAACCGCGTCGGCCCGGTTCAGGTCGGGCGGGCATTTTTCGTGTGGATCAGCATTTATAACCTGTTCATTGTCTCCATCTTCTGGAGCGTGCTGGTCGACCGGTTTTCCAGCGAGCAAGGTAAGCGGCTGTTTGGTTTTATTGCGGCGGGCGGGACCCTGGGTACATTCGTCGGCCCCTGCTGGCGGCGACCGCGGTCACGAAACTGGGGCCGGTTGCGTTAACGGTGGGCGCTGCTGTGTTGTTGGAGCTGGCGGTGCGATGTTACTGGGCGCTTCTGCACCGAACTCAAGCGCGCAGCGGAAAATCCACGCTCGATGATTGCCGCCTGGGCGGTGGCATGCTTGGCGGGGTAACGCTGATTCTTGGCTCGCCCTATCTGCTCGGGCTAGTGCTGTTCATGCTGTTGCACACCAGCGCGGCGACCTTGTTGTACTTCGAGCAGGGTCGAATTGTGGCCGGCAGTTTTTCCGATGTGGCCAGTCGCACACAGTTTTTTGCGGTCGTCGATTTGATCGTGTCGGCGCTGACGCTGGTCTTTCAGTTACTGCTGACGGCGCCGTTGATTCGTCTGGTCGGCGTCGTGGGTGCGTTGCTCGCGCTACCCTTGGCGACGATCGTGGCGTTTTGCGCGATGGCTCTGGCGCCCGTTCCTGCAACCGTCGCGTTGGCGCAAGGGTTGCGCCGCGCGGTCGAGTTCTCGGTGGTGCGACCGGCGCGGGAAATGCTCTGGACGGTGGTCAGTCGAGAAGAAAAGTACAAGGCCAAGAATGTCATCGAAACCGTGGTGTATCGCGGCGGCGATGCGGCCAGCGGCTGGCTGTCGGCTGGCCTCACCGCACTGGGCGCCGGCTTCGGTCTGGTGGCTGTGCTGATCGTGCCCTTTGTCGGGCTCTGGGGTGGATTGTGCTGCTGGTTGGCAAAGCGCCATGAGCAGCGCTCGAAAACCAATGATTCATGAGGAAACCGTATGGCGCGCGCAACTGTTTTCAGCCGTAGACACATCCTCAAGCTCGCTGCTGGCGCCTCGGCAGCGGTGGGCTTGAATGCCGCCTTTGGAGAATCAGCCATGTCGTCGCGGAAAATGCTGACCCGACTGATCCCATCCAGCGCCGAGCCACTGCCAGTCATCGGGCTGGGGACCTATCGCGGCTTTGATGTCACGCCGTCCGACCCGGGCTACAAGGACCTGCCTGCCGTGCTGGATGCCTTGTTCGAGAAGGGCGGTACGGTGATCGACTCCTCGCCCATGTACGGTCACGCCGAACAGGTGACGGGCGAACTGTTGGCAAACCTCAACCCGCGCGTTACGCCGTTTCTGGCGACCAAGGTCTGGACCCGCGGCCGGGAAGCGGGCATTGCGCAGATGGAGCAGTCGTTCAAACGGTTGCGAACCGAACGTATCGATCTGATGCAGATTCACAACCTGCTGGACTGGCAGGCCCATCTGCCCACCTTGCGCCAATGGAAGGAAGCAGGGCGCATCCGTTACATCGGCATCACCCATTACACCTCGTCCGCCTACGACCAGGTGGAGGCAGTGCTGAGGGCTGAGCCCCTGGATTTCTTGCAGATCAACTACGCGTTGGACGATCGCGCGGTCGAAAACAGAATCCTGCCATTATGCCGTGAGCGCGGCGTGGCGGTGATCTGCAACCGGCCGTTTGGCGGCGGGGCGCTGATAGGCCGAATGAAAGACAAGCCGCTGCCGGGATGGGCCGCGCAGGTGGAGGCGGTTAGCTGGCCGCAACTGGCACTCAAGTTTCTGCTGTCTCATCCGGCGGTAACCTGTGTGATCCCCGGTACAGGTAACCCGCGTTACATGGCGGAAAATGCCGGTGCCGGGTTCGGGCCGCTGCTCAGTGAGGCTCAGCGTCAGCAGCTGATTGAATCGTGGAGATGACGACCCTCACAGCAACCGCTCCAGGCACGCTCAAGACTCGAAGCGCCAGCCTGGACCTGATCAAATGGATAGGGCTGCTGACCATGCTGCTCGACCATATGCGCCTGGTCTGGCCCCACATGGTCGACCTGTTCATTCTCGGACGCTTCTCCTTCCCGTTTTTCTGCCTCGCCATTGCCGCAAACGTCGCCCGCGCCAAACCGGGTGAGTTTCTGACGGCAGCCAACGCCCGTTACTTCACCTTGATGGTCGTGTTCGGCGCCCTGTCTGAAGTGCCATATCACTTCATCGGTACCTCGGGCACCTTCAATGTGCTGCCCACTCTGGCGCTGGGGCTGGTGGTGGCCTGGGGCGTTCAGCATCGCACCGCCGCCAGCGTGGTGCTGGCGGTGATTGCCGTCGGGGTGGGGTATGCGCTGGATAAGCCCTTGATGTATGGGTTCCATGGCGTGCTGGTGCCGGCGGCATTGCTGCTGGCGATCAAGAAGCCGGGGATTTTGTGGTCGCTGCCCTCGCTCCTGTGCTTGCTGATCAACAGCCGCACCGGACTGCTGGGCAGGGCGGCGGGTCTTGAGATGTTTGCGTTGCTGTCGCTGGCCACGGCGGTGGCTGCGCCGCTGATTGGGCTGTGGCTTCTGCGCCAGCGGCTCACCTTCAAGGTCTGGCCGGTGCGGCAGTGGGGGTATTGGTTTTACCCGGGGCACATGGTGGCGTTGCAGGCTGTTCGGGTGCTGATGTGAATCGAGGTTTGGTGCCAAGGATGTCTCGGCGCCAAGTGGCGGTTGATGAATAGAGTAATTTGGACCGGTATTAAGACCTAATTTGGAGTCTTAATCATGCAAAACGTCTTGGCCAATATCGCAGTCAGCGTATCTGAATTGAAGAAAAACCCCTCGGCCGTGTTGAGCGGCGCCGGTGGTAGCCCGGTCGCCGTGCTTAACCACAACCGCGTCATGGGCTATATGGTGCCTGCCGAAGTATTTGAAGCGATGATGGAGCGGCTGGATGATCTCGATCTGGCCGAGCTAGTCCGCGCTCGACGCCACGAAACACCTGTCCCGGTAGGTCTGGATGACCTATAAGCTTGAGTTTCTGCCATCAGCACTCAAGGAATGGGGCAAGCTGGGACATACCCTAAGGGATCAACTCAAGAAAAAACTCGCCGAACGACTTGAAACGTAGTGACAGTGGGCAAGCGAGAGCGTGGTGCAGTCTATGAAAAAGCGCTGAAGCTTCGATAGCTTAGGCTATGGCTTAAACTTGTCGGCAGCAGCCGCATCGAACCTTGCCCGCGAATGAGGACACCGCGGTTTTTCAGTGATTGCGCGTCATCGTTCATCGCGGGCAAGCCCTAATGCCAGTCAGTTAAGGCGAGATCCATGTGGGAGCGGATTTATCCGCGAATGAAGGCGCCGCGCAATGCCAGAAAAACCGCGGTGAATGGATTCGCGGATAAATCCGCTCCCACAGAATCTATGCCTTAACTGACCGGCATTGGGGCAAGCCCGGCTCCTACATCTAGATTCGGCAGAACCGGGGATGGGTGTGGGAGCAGAGCTTGCTAGCGATGAGGCCAGCACAGGCGACAAAAAACTTACCCCAACACATGCGCCTCACCCAGCGCGGTGATCCGCACCGTACTCCCCGTCGGCGGGATATCGATGCTCGAGCTGCGCACCAGCAAGGCGCGGTTCATGGGCCTGCCATGGGTAGCCATGGGCGGCGCCGCCAGCTCCACGGTCAGGGTGCAGGTGTTGCCGCCAAAGTCGCGGTCGGTCACCACGCCGAAGCAGCCGGGTGTGCGTTCAAGGCAAGTCGGCTCGCTGGTCAATAGCAGTTGTTCAGGCCGTAACATGATGCGCGCCGCGCCTGTCACCGAGGTGCCGTTGACGTGAACCAACCCCAATTCGCACGTGGCCCTGCCATTTTCGATCCAGGCCGGCATCACCACCGCATCCCCCAGAAACAGCGCCGTTTCCTCATCCTGCGGCCAGCGGTAGAGGTCCATCGGCGGGCCGGCCTGCACCAGCCGGCCCTGGCGCATCACCGCCAACTGGTCGGCGAACGACAGTGCTTCGGCCTGATCGTGAGTCACCAGAATGGTGGTGACGCCGGCGTTGCTCAGCAGCCGCGCGACCATCTTGCGCATGGAGGCACGCAGACCGGTGTCGAGTGCTGAAAACGGCTCGTCCAGCAGCATCAGCCGCGGTTGCTGGGCCAGCGCCCGGGCCAGCGCGACGCGCTGCTGTTGCCCGCCGGACAGCTCGTGCGGCCAGCGCTGGGCCATGCGCCGGTCCAGCGCGACCCGGTCCATCAGCTCATCGATGCGCGGCTGCTTGCCGGCCGCGGTGCCCGGCAGGCCGAAACCGATATTGCCAGCCACCGTCATGTGCGGGAACAGCGCACCGTCCTGCGGTACATAACCGATCTGGCGCTGATGAGCGGGGACTTCATGGCGCCCGTCGACCAGCGTGCGGCCATTGAGCACGATACGGCCAGCGTCGGGAAACTCGAAGCCTGCGATCATGCGCAGCAAGGTGGTCTTGCCCGAACCGGACGGGCCGACAATGGCGGTGCGGCTGCCGGCCGGCACCGACAGATTGACGTTTTCCAGTGCCGCGAGCGGGCCGAAAGACTTGTAAAGGGCGGTCAGTTCAAGGGCGCTCATCGGCCTGCCATGCGTTGGGATTGGTGGTAGAGCAGCCCGGTCAACGGCAGCGACAGCAGCACCATGATCAGCGCATAGGGCGCGGCGGCGGCATAGTCGATCTCGCTGGTCATGGCCCAGAAGCCGGTGGCCAGCGTCCGGGTGCCATTGGGGGCCAGCAGCAGGGTTGCCGTCAGTTCATTGGTCACCGCCAGAAACACCAGCGCCGCACCGGCCGCGGCGCCCGGCGCGGCCAGGCGCAGGGTGATCAGCCAGAGTGCCTGGCCCGGGGTGCGGCCCAGGCTGCGGGCCATGTGCTCAAGTTCGACCGGGGCCTGGGCAATGCCGGCACGCAGGCTGACCAGTGCCCTGGGCAAAAACATCAGCAAATAAGCCAGCAGCACCGTGACGAGGGTCTGGTAGATCGGCCGGGCAACATGAATCGTGAACGTCACCAGCGCCAGGGCCACGACAATGCCCGGCAGTGAACTGGTGATGTAGTTGCAGCTTTCCAGCACTCGGTGCAAGCGCCCCGGCGAGCGAATCGACAACCAGGCGATGGGCACCGCCGCGCAGGTGGTCAATACCGCGCCCACAGTGGCCAGCACCAGGGTTTGCTCCAGCGCAGGCACGATTTCGTCCAGGTGCCAGACCTCGATGCCACCGGCGATCAGCCAACTGCCCAGGGTCACCAGCGGCACGCCCAGGGCGAGCAGACTGGTGAGGATCGGCAGCAGCAAGGCCAGCGCCGAGGTCTTGCGATCAAGCACGGTGAGCCGCTGCACCCGCGCGCTGCCCGAACCGACCCGGGCATAGCGCAGATGCCCGCGAGCGGCCGATTCAACCGTCAACATGGCCAGGCAACACAGCGCCAGCACACCGGCGAGCATGTTCGCCGCCGGGCCGTTGAAGGTGGATTTGAACTGATCGAAGATCGCCGTGGTGAAGGTGTCGAAACGGATCATCGCGTACAGCCCGTACTCGGCCAGCAAGTGCAGGCCCACCAGCAAGGCACCGCCGCAAATCGCTAGCCGCAACTGTGGCAACACCACCCGGTAAAACACCGCCCAGGGCTTGAGCCCGAGCGATTCGGCGACATCTTCAATGGCCGGGTCCAGGCGCCGCAGCGTCGCGGCAATCGGCAGGTAGAGAAACGGGAAGTAGGCAACCACCGAAATCAGCACCCCGGCAAACAACCCATGAATCGGCGGCACCAGGCTGACCCAGGCATAGCTGTGAACGAAGGCCGGCACCGCCAGCGGCGCGGTGGCCAACAGCGACCAGAGGCGCCGTCCGGGCAGGTCGGTGCGCTCGGTCAGCCAGGCCAGGGCAAGCCCCAGCGCGATGCACAAGGGCAGGGTCAGCAGCACCAGCAGCACGGTGTTGACCAACAGCTCGCCGACCCGGGGTCGAAACACCAGGGTGACGATACCGTCCCAGCCCGTCTGCAGTGATACCCCGAGCACAAATGCAATCGGCATCAGGGCCAGCACCGACACCAGCACCGACAGGCCAATCACCCAGGCGCCGCCGGTTCGCCGCCGACGCAAGGGTGCAAGCGCCGGCGCCGCGACCTCGGCGGTGTCCGGCAACGACAGGTGCTCGTTCATCGACTTACAGCAGCCCCGCCTGAGTCATCAGCTCGACGGACTTTTTGCTGTTGAGTCGGGAGGCGTCGACGGCGGGCGCATCCAGCTGGTCGAGGGGCACCAGTTTCGGGTTGGACGCCACGCCCTTGCCAACCGCGTACTCGAACGACTTGCCGTCCTTGAGAATCGCCTGGCCGTCCTTGCTGGTGATCCACTTGAGGAACGCCTGGGCCTCTTCCTGGTGTTTGCTCGATGCCAGCACGCCGCCACCGGACAGGCTGACAAAGGCGCCCGGGTCCTTGTGCTTGAAGTAGTGCAGGGCGGTGTTCTTGCTGTTTTCGCCGGTCTTGGTCTGATCGACGAAGCTGTAGTAGTGATAGATCACGCCGCTGTCGATCTGCCCGGCATTCACCGCCTTGAGCACGGCGCTGTTGCCACGGTAAGCGGTGGCGTTGGTTTTCATCGCCTTGAGCCAGTCCAGGGTGGCTTTTTCACCCTTGAGCTCCAGGATGGCGCTGACGATTGCCTGGAAGTCCGCACCCGCGGGCGATGCGCCCCAACGGCCTTTCCAGCTCGGCTCGGCCAGGTCGACGATGGACTTGGGCAGGTCGACCTCCTTGAGCTTGTCCTTGTTGTAGACAAACACCGTCGAACGCGCGGCGATGCCAACCCATTTGCCGTGGGCCGGGCGATACGGCGCGCCGACTTGCTCCAGGGTGCCCGGGGCGACAGGGGCAAACAACCCGGCGTTGTCGACCAGCACCATGGCCGGTGAGTTTTCGGTGAGGAACACGTCGGCCGGGGACGAGGCACCTTCCTGCACCAGTTGGTTGCCCATTTCGGTGTCAGCGCCATTGCGCAGCGTGACCGGGATGCCGGTCTCCTGAGTGAAGCCCTCGGCCCAGGCCTTGGTCAGGCTTTCGTGTTGCGCGTTGTAGACCACGATGCCCTCCGGGCTCGTCGCGGCGCTGACAACGCCTGCGCTGAGCAGGGCCGTGGTCAAAAGGGCTTTCTTGAACAGCGAAGGAATACGAGCAGACATTCTTGGGCAACTCCTGCGATTTTTTGAGTTATCAGGCACAGGTCTGTGTGGCGCAGGCTGTCAAGCACTAAACCAACCAGATCAAAGCGAATTGTTTGCATTTTGATTCTAGGAGACTGTCGGGCAGTGGATGAGAAAAACTCGCTAAAACCGATGGGCTGCACCGTGCGCGCAATCCGGTCATGGCGGTCTGATGTTGTGATCTGTGAAAGCCGTCCAGGCTCCGGCCGTCATCTTCAATCGTCGATACACCGCGAAAGACAAGGCGCTGCAGGAAACTGAAAAGACAATGTCGATGTTAAAAAATGTTATGTGAAAAAATTACTTCACATAATTCGTTCACTGGAGGATTATCTGTTCACAGCCCCGCCGTGGTGCGCGATGGGGCAACAGTGTTTGTTTTCCTCTGGAGTCCCCATGAACAACAAGAATGTCGGTGTTGTAGGTCTGGGCGCGATGGGCCTGGGTATTGCTCGTTCGCTGCTGCGCAGCGGTTTCAATGTGCATGCCTGTGATGTCCGCGCGGCAGTTACCGAGCAGTTCGCCAGCGAAGGCGGCGTGGCTTGCGCTTCGCCTGCCCAGATGGCCGCTCAGTGCGATGTGATCATCACCGTGGTGGTGAACGCCGAGCAGACTGAAACCGTTCTGTTTGGTGAAAACGGAGCCGTGGCGGCGCTGGCCCAAGGCGGCCTGGTGATCGGTTGCGCCACCGTGGCGCCGACCTATGCGGTCGAGCTGGGCGAGCGCCTGGCCGAAGCCGGCCTGCTGTACCTCGATGCGCCGATCTCCGGGGGCGCCGCCAAGGCTGCCGCGGGCGAGATGACCATGATGACCTCGGGCCCGGCAGCGGCCTACGCCAAGGCCGAAGCCGTGCTGCAGGGCATGGCCGGCAAGGTTTACCGCCTGGGCGACGCCCATGGCCTGGGCTCCAAGGTCAAGATCATCAACCAGCTGCTGGCCGGGGTGCACATCGCCGCCAGCGCCGAAGCCATGGCCCTGGGCCTGCGCGAGGGCGTCGATGCCGATGCCCTCTACGAAGTGATCACCCACAGCGCCGGCAATTCCTGGATGTTCGAAAACCGTGTACCGCACATCCTCAAGGCGGATTACACGCCGCTGTCGGCCGTCGATATCTTCGTCAAGGACCTGGGCCTGGTGCTCGATACCGCCCGGGCCAGCAAATTCCCGCTGCCGCTGTCGGCCACCGCCCATCAGATGTTCATGCAGGCCTCCAGCGCCGGTTTCGGCCGTGAAGACGATTCGGCCGTGATCAAGATTTTCCCCGGTATCGACCTGCCGACCGCCAAGCCCGAGTCTGTTTGAGGAGCCTCTGATGACCCACCCCACGGTACGCCCTTTGCTGGGCTGCATTGCCGATGACTTCACCGGCGCCACGGATTTGGCCAACATGCTGGTGCGCGGCGGCATGCGCACCATCCAGAGCATCGGCATTCCCAGCGGCGACGCCGCGGCGGGGCTGGACGCCGACGCCGTCGTGATCGCCCTGAAGTCGCGCACCTTGCCGGTCAATGAGGCGATCGAACAATCGCTGGCGGCGCTGGCCTGGCTGCGCGAGCAGGGCTGCGAGCAGATTTTCTTCAAGTATTGCTCGACTTTCGATTCCACCGCCGCCGGCAATATCGGCCAGGTCAGCGAAGCCTTGCTCAAGGCCTTGGGCAGCGATTTCACCCTGGCCTGCCCGGCGTTCCCGGAAAACGGCCGGACGATCTTTCGCGGCCACCTGTTTGTCCAGGACCAGCTGCTGAGTGAGTCGGGCATGCAGCATCACCCGCTGACGCCGATGAACGACGCCAACCTGGTGCGCGTGCTGCAAGCGCAAACCACCCGGCCGGTCGGCCTGTTGCGTTACGACACCGTCGCCAAGGGCGTGGAGCCAGTACGTGCCCGGATTGCCGAGTTGCGCGCCCAGGGCACCGGCATGGCCATTGCCGATGCCGTCTGCGATGCCGACCTCTATACCCTGGGCGCCGCCTGTGCCGACCTGCCACTGTTGACCGGCGGTTCGGGCCTGGCCCTGGGCCTGCCGGAAAACTTCCGCCGCGCCGGTAAGCTGCGCGACCTCGACGCGGCCCAATTGCCGGCGGTGCAGGGCGGTGAAGTGGTGCTGGCCGGTAGCGCGTCGGTCGCCACCAATGGCCAGGTCGCGGCCTGGCTTGAAGCCGGTCGCCCGGCGCTGCGTCTCGATCCGCTGGCGCTGTCCGCCGGCGAGCCGGTGGTTGAACAGGCGCTGGCCTTTGCCCGCGACAACGAACAGACCGTGTTGATCTACGCCACCAGCTCGCCGGAAGACGTCAAGGCCGTGCAGCGCCAGCTCGGTGTCGAGCAGGCCGGCACGCTGGTCGAACAAGCCTTTGGTGCCATCGCTCAAGGCTTGCGCCAGAGCGGTGTGCGCCGTTTTGTCATCGCCGGTGGAGAGACTTCGGGCGCGGTGGTACAGGCGCTGGATGTCAGCCTGCTGAAAATCGGTGCGCAGATTGATCCGGGTGTGCCGGCGACCGTCAGCAGCGGTGACCAGCCGCTGGCCCTGGCACTCAAATCCGGCAACTTTGGTGCTCGCGACTTTTTCAGCAAGGCCCTCAAGCAACTCGCGGGAGCCGCGCAATGAGCAATGAAAACGCCCTGCGCGAAGAAATCTGTGACGTGGGCCGCAGCCTCTACGCCCGCGGTTACACCGTGGGCAGTGCCGGCAATATCAGTGCGCGGCTGGACGACGGCTGGCTGATCACGCCGACCGACGTCTGCCTGGGTCGCCTGGACCCGGCGCGGATTGCCAAGGTCAACCTGGCCGGCGAGTGGGTCTCGGGCGACAAGCCGTCCAAGACCCTGGCCCTGCATCGCCAGGTCTATGACCGCAACCCCGGTGTCGGCGGCGTGGTCCACACTCACTCCACCCACCTGGTGGCGCTGACCCTGGCCGGCGTCTGGCAGGCGGACGACATCTTGCCGCCGCTGACCCCGTACCAGGTCATGAAAGTCGGCCATATCCCGTTGATCAGCTACCAGCGCCCGGGTTCGCCGAAGGTCGCCGAACAGGTCGCCAAGCTGGCCAACAGTGTGCGCGGCGTGATGCTCGAGCGGCTCGGCCCGGTGGTCTGGGAGAGCTCGGTGTCCAAGGCCAGCTACGCCCTGGAAGAACTCGAGGAAACCGCGCGGCTGTGGCTGATGAGCCAGCCCAGGCCGGCGCCGCTGGATCAGGCAGCGCTCGATGAGTTGCGAGACACCTTCGGCGCGCATTGGTAAGGCGCCGGACTGACCAACACCCCATAGTGCAAGCCGGGTCCGGAGGTTTCGAAGGCTCTGGCTTGCCTGGAAAACAATAACAACAGGACATTCCAGCATGACTTATGTTCGCTGCTGCACTCTCGTTTCTGATTACATGCACCTGCCTTCATGCCGCTGTGCAGGAGGTCGGACATGAGCCCGCTTCTGCTGATGGTGACCGCGGGCGCGGGCATCGCGCTGCTGTTGTTCCTGGTGCTCAAGTACAAGTTCCAGCCCTTCGTGGCGCTGATGCTGGTGAGCATCCTGGTGGCCCTGGTGGCCGGGGTAAAACCGGCTGATCTGGTCGCCACTATCGAAGGCGGCATGGGCAAGACCCTGGGCCATATCGCGATCATCATTGCCCTGGGCGCGATGATCGGGCGGATCATCGAACTCTCCGGCGGCGCCGAGGCGCTGGCCAAGACCTTGATCGAACGCTTCGGCAACCGGCGCACACCGCTGGCGCTGACCATCGCCGGCTTTATCATCGGCGTGCCGGTGTTCTTCGAGGTCGGTGTGATCATCCTGATGCCACTGGCCTATGGTATCGCTCGCCGCGCACGCAAGCCGCTGCTGGTGTTCGCGCTGCCGATGTGCGCCGCCTTGCTCACCGTGCACGCCTTCCTGCCGCCGCACCCGGGTGCCGTCGCCGCCGCCAGCCAGTTGGGTGCGGACCTGGGCCGGGTGCTGATGTTCGGCCTGCCGATCACCGCCTTCCTCTGCTATGTCGGCTACCGCGTGGCCGGGCGCATGACCCGTCGTTATTACCCGATGACCGATGACATTCGGGCCGAAGTCTACGGCCCGCATGTCACCAACGAAGACCTCGCCGCCTGGACCAACGGTGAAAACGGCAGCACCAGCCCACGGGCCGCCGAGGCCGCCTCGCACATGGGCCTGGAAGAAGCCACCAGCGCCATCGTCTCCAAACTGCCACCGGCGCCGCCGCCGGGCTTTGGCCTGATCGTCAGCCTGATCCTGTTGCCGATCATCCTGATTCTGCTGGGAACCTTGTCCACCTCGTTGCTGCCGCCTGAATCGGCCCTGCGCGGTGTCATGACCGTGCTCGGCGCACCGCTCGTCGCGCTGCTGATCGACACCCTGCTGTGTGCCTGGCTGCTGGGCTCGCGCCGGGGCTGGAGCCGCAGCCAGGTCTCCGATGTCATCGGTTCGGCCTTGCCGGGCGTGGCCATGGTGATCCTGATTGCCGGTGCTGGCGGCGTGTTCGGTAAAGTGCTGGTCGACACCGGCATCGGCGCGGTGGTCTCGGACGTGCTGCGCACCACGGGTCTGCCGGTGCTCGCCCTGGGCTTTCTGTTGACCATGCTGTTGCGTGCGGTGCAGGGTTCGACCACCGTTGCACTGGTGACCACAGCCGGCATCATCAGCCCGCTGATCACCACCCTCGACCTGACCCCCAACCACATGGCCCTGCTGTGCCTGGCCATGGGCGGTGGCGGCCTGGCCATGTCGCACATCAACGATGCCGGTTACTGGATCTTCACCAAACTGGCCGGTTTGAACGTGGCCGACGGCTTGCGCACCTGGACGGTGATTACCACGCTGTTGGGCACCCTGGGCTTCTGTATTACCTTGCTGATCTGGCCCTTTGTCTGACCCTCTTTTCCAAGGAGTTACCATGCCTCGTTTTGCTGCCAACCTCAGCATGTTGTACCCCGAACATGCCTTCCTGGACCGTTTCGCCGCCGCCGCTGCCGACGGCTTTGAAGCGGTGGAGTACCTGTTTCCCTATGACTACAGCGCCGCGGAACTCAAACAGCGTTTGAGCGACAACGGCCTGCAGCAGGCGCTGTTCAATGCACCGCCGGGTGACTGGGCGGCGGGGGAGCGGGGCATCGTCAGCTTGCCGGGTCGCGAAGCGGAATTTCGCAGCGGTTTTGACCGCGCGCTGGAATACGCCGCGGTGCTGGGTAACTCGCGCATCCATGTGATGGCCGGCTTGCTGCCCTCGGAAAGCGACCGCCCGCGTCACCACGGCGTGTACCTGGAAAACCTCGGCTATGCCGCGGCCCAGGCGGCCAAGGTCGGCGTCACGGTGCTGCTCGAACCGATCAACACCCGCGACATGCCGGGCTTTTTCCTGAATCGCCAGGACCAGGCCCAGGCGATCTGCCGGGAAGTGGGGGCGAGCAATGTGAAGGTGCAGTTCGACTGTTACCACTGCCAGATTGTCGAAGGGGATCTGGCGACCAAGCTGCGCCGGGATTTCGCCGGTATTGGCCACATCCAGATTGCTGGCGTGCCGGACCGTCATGAACCGGATTTGGGTGAGCTGAACTACCCCTACCTGTTCGCGTTGATCGATAAGCTCGGGTATGACGGCTGGGTAGGCTGCGAGTACCGGCCCAAGGGCGATACTTCGGTGGGGTTGAAGTGGTTGCGGGACTGGAAGGCGCTTTGATCTGAAATAGCCAAAAGCTTCGCGGATAAATCCGCTCCCACATGTGGGAGCGGATTTACCGGATCGCCGGACCGCCGCGAATAGCGCAAATCAAAGCCCAGCCTTCCCCGAAGGCAATAACAACTCCACCCCCTGCTTGCGAATCCCGTCCGCCGCCGCAATCGCCAGTTCATCATCGCTGATGATGATGTCGAACTGCTCGAGCCCGGCGATCTTGTACATGCTGAACGTCCCGTACTTCGAGCTGCTGGCCACCAGCACCACTTGGGAAGCGGACTGCATCGCTACCTGCTTGACCTCGACCTTCAACGCCGACGGCGTGGTGATGCCACGGCGCAGGTCCCAGCAGCTGGTCGACATGAAGGCAATGTCGGTGACGATCTGGCGCAAGGTCGCCACGGCCAGGCCGCCGACGCAGGAAAGGTTGGAATGGTCGAGTTGCCCGCCGGTGTGAATCACCGTCACATGCGGTGCGTCCGTCAGCGCGTGGGCAACGCCGAAGTCGTTGGTCACCACGGTCATCCCGGACATCGCCTTGATATACGGCACGATCTCCAGCGTGCTGGTGCCCGCATCCAGGTACACCGTCATGTCGTTGTGCAACAAGCTGGCGGCCAGCTTGGCCATCGCCTGTTTCTGCGGCAATTCGACCACAGCCTTGAGTTGATGGCTGGGCTCGCTGTGCAGCTGGCTGGCGATGCGCACGCCACCGGTGACCGAGTACGCCCGGCCTTCCTGTTCGAGCAGGGCGATATCGCGGCGCACGGTCATGTGCGAGCAGTCGAACATCTCCATCAATTGATGGACGCTCAGTACCTGGTGCTTGCGCAACTGCCGCAGGATCAGCTCGCGGCGTTGCTCGGGAATCATCGGTGCAGCGCCTTCGGCGATGTCCTTTTGGCTGGGCAATTCGGGCTCCGGAATCTGGGAGAAATCGGGAGCAGCATAGCAGTTGTCGGGGCCAGGCCATAAGCGCCAACACGTCAGCCTGACGGGATGTTGAACAGTTCTGCGGCGCTCTCGCGCAGTATGCTTGAGCTCAATGCGGTGTGCACCGACGCGTCACATCAGCGCAATTATGCGTAATTATGCAAATATTCATAAATTATGGATTTCAGCATAAAGGCGCATAAACCAAAGACAGCCGAGCTTGCCGGGACGCCGGACCGTAGCAGTTAAGGATTGAGCGACACCGTTCTGGTAGGAGCGGACCTGGCCGCGATGGGCTGCGAAGCGGCCCCGGCGATTCTGAAACCGCCGGCATTCGCAAGCTGATTCGCAGATGTCACAGGCCCAAGGGGCCGCTGCGCGGCCCATCGCGGCCAGGTCCGCTCCTACAGGGGTTACAAGGCTAGCGCCGCGTGGGTACCGCTGCGCAGGGCGCCTTCGATATAGCCCATCTCGCCACAATCCCCAATCCGGCTGATCGGCACATCACAGGCGCTCAAGCTATCGGCCAAGCGGCTATCAGGCCCGGCACCCAAGGCCAGCACCACCGAGTCAGCCGCCAGTTGCTGCAGCGGGCCATCGCCCTGGCGGAAGCTGACGTCCTTGGTGCCGATGCTGTCGATGTGGACCTGGGTCAACATCGCCACCTGATGCTGCTCCAGGTTATCCAGCACCCGCCAGCGCCGCACGATCGACAACTCGCGACCCAGATGGGTGCCCGGTTCCAGCACGGTCACCTGGCGGCCGCGCTCAAGCAGAAACTCCGCCAGCTCAAGCCCGACCAGCCCGCCGCCGATGATCACCACGCGCTTGCCCAGCGGCATCCACAGTTTCGACAGGGTCTTCAGGGCATCGGCGCTGTCGGTCACGCCACTGAGGCTGCCGGCTTTCATCATCGCGCGCTGGGTGAGCGAAAGCTTTTCGCGGGCGATTTCGTCGGCGCGATCACCTGTCATCAAGCGCCGCAATTCGTCGCCGCTCCACACATGCTTTTGTTTCGCCCCGGGGATATCAGGGGCGTCGCGGCGGGCACCATTGCCGACCAGTACCTGGTCCACCCCCAGCTGTCGGAGCAGCTCTGGCGTGGCCTCGGTGTTCAGGCGCACCTCGATCGGCAGGGCCTTGACCTGATGCACCAGGTTATCCAGCAGTGCGCCGTTTTCCGGGTAGGCGAGGGCGGCGAAGAACAGCGTGCCGCCGAGCCGGTTGCTGCGCTCGATCAGCGTCACCTTGTGCCCGCGCAGCGTCGCCACCCGTGCCGCTTCCATGCCGGCCGGGCCGCCGCCGACCACGGCGATATGCCGAGGCACGGCGGCGGGGCTGATCACTGCTTCAAACTCATGGCCGGTGAACGGGTTGACCGCGCACTTGACCCGTTCATTGACAAAAATCTGGCTGACGCAGACATAGCAGTAGATGCATGGGCGTATCGCCTTGGGGTCGCCACGCATCAATTTGTTCGGCAGCTCAGGGTCAGCCAGCAGCTTGCGGGCCATGGCGACAAAGTCGCACTGGCCCTCGGCGATGGCGCGCTCGGCCACCTCCGGCTCCAGGCGCCCGGCCGTGATGACCGGGACATCGACCACTTGGCGAATCGCCGCGGCCCACGCGAGAAAGCCGGCCGGTTGATGCACCAGCGGCGCTTCGGTAAAAGCCGTGCCGGTGGTAAACGCTGCATAGGCCGACACTGAAATCGCCTGAGCACCTGCCGCCGTCGCCAAGCGTGCAACCGCCTTGGCATCATCCAGGCTGATGCCGCCTTCAAGGCCCAGCTCGCAGGCATCCAGGCGCAACCAGATCGCAAAGTCCGGGCCGACCCGGCGACGGGTCTCGTGCAGCACCTCGATCAACAGGCGGGCGCGGTTTTCCAGGCAGCCGCCGTACTCGTCATCGCGTTTGTTGTAATACGGCGAGAGGAAGCCGGCGATGATGTAGCTGTGCGCGGCATGGATTTCCACGCCATCGAAGCCGGCCCGCTGCGCGCGTTCGGCCGCGGCGGCGAACCACTCGACCATCTGGGCGATATCGGCCTTGCCCATCACCCGGATCGCCGGCTTGCCGGCCAGGCCCTTGGCCGAGCTGATAAAGCACCCCAGTTCTTCAGGGGTGAGCGAGTTCATCATGTTGCTCTTCACGGCAGACGGCATCGACGGCACCCACAGCTCGCGACCTTCGGCGAGGTCGCGCACCGCGGTCTTGCCGGCATGCTGCAGCTGGATGGCGATCTTGGCACCGTGACGGTGAACGCGCTCGGTCAGGGCCTTCAGGCCAGGGATGAAACGATCGTCGGAGAGGCCGACCTGAAACGGCTCGGCAGTACCGGCCGGATAGGCAATCGAGCCGACGCCCATGATCAGCAGCCCGGCGCCGCCGGCGGCGCGGGCTTCGTAGTAAGCCTGGATACGCTCGCTACAGGTGCCGTCGGCTTCGGCGAAGTTGGAGCCCATTCCCGACATGATGATGCGGTTGCGTAACTCCAGCGAGCCGATGCGACCCGGGCCGAGCAGATGAGGATAATGACTCATGGCAGTGATCCTCGGCGGTCAGGCTTCCTGAAGGAAATCCAGGCACTGACGGTTGAACAGCGCCTGATGTTCAACCTGCACCCAATGGCCGCAGCGGTTGAGCACAGTGAAGCGCGCGTGCGGCGCATGGGCCAGGAACTTGAACACCCCCGCCGGCGGGTTGAAGCGGTCGTCACTGCCCCAGAAACCCAGGATCGGGCAGCGGATTTCGTGCAGGCGCTCGGTCATGTTCTGCACCAGCATGGTCGCAAACAGGTTGGCCGGTTGCGTCGCCGCCACCGCCACGCGCTCGGCCAGCAGGCTGTCAGGCAGCTGGCTGGCGTCGAACAACTGCAGGTTCATCACGCTGCGCATCTGCTCCAGGCCCATTGGCCCTTCGCTGTAGACCTGGACCATGTGGGCGATGCCGGGCATCTGAAAGTAGGTCTCGCGCTCCTCGACGCCACCGGGCGCCATCAGGATCAGCCGCTCCACCCGTTCCGGATGGGCCAGCGTCAGCCCCAGGGCAATGGCGCCGCCCAGTGAGTTGCCGAGCAGGGTGCAGCGCTCGATGTCGATGGCATCCATCAGGGCCTTCAGGTGGCCGACGAAAAAGTCCAGGTTGTAGTGAGCATCCAAGGGTTTGTCCGAGCGACCGAAGCCTGGCAGGTCGAGGATGATGTTGCGGTACCCGGCTTTCTGGAACGCCGGGTAGTTGCCCTTGAAGTTGCTGAAACCGCTGGCGCCCGGGCCGCTGCCGTGCAGCCAGATCACCACCGGGCCCTCGCCGATGTCCAGGTAATGCAGGCGCAGGCCATCGGGCAACTGAACGTAGTTGCCAGTGGGCAGGGGCAAGTCTTTTTCGTTGTGGCTCATGTAACGTCCTCTTCAGGGAATCAGGCAGCGGCGGCTTCTGCGGGCGCTGACGGGATACGGTGTTGCTGCAGGATCTGAGCGCGGTAGCGGGGAATGGCCAGCAGCAGGCACAAACAGGTGATCAGTAACAACCCGATGGAACTGGCCAGCGCGTAGCGCAGGGCCTCGATGCCGATCCGGGCGCTGTAGAAGTCACTGAGCAGGCCGGTGACCAGCGGGCCAAGGCCGACGCCCAGCAGGGTGATGCCCATGAAGAACAGCGCCGTGGCCTGGGCCAGTTTGCTGGCCGGGAACAAGTGGCTCAGGGCGCTGATGCACGGCACCGACCACCAGGTGCCGAAGAAGGCGAAGCCCAGGTAGAACAGAAACCCGGCGGGCACCGGGACGCTGCCCAGCGTGAAGGCAATGCCCGCCGGCCACATGAAATACAGCACGCCGAAGGGGACGCTCAACAGGGTGCCCACCAGCGCCGTGCCGATCTGCCAGCCGGGGTCGCGGGCCGACAATTTGTCGGTGACCAGCCCGCACAGCAGCGTACCGACACCGGAGATCAAGCCGCCGCCCAGGCCGATCAGCAGCCCTGCGTGCTGGATGCTCAGGCCGTGGGAGCGAATCAGAAAACTCGGGTTCCAGGTGCCGAGGGCGTACCCGGCAACGGCGGCGGCGCTGGCGCCGATCACCATCAGGCCGTAACTCGGGGTTTGCAGCAAGGTACGCAAGGTCTGGACCAGTCCATCATTGACCTGGGTGGCCAGTGGGCGCACATGTTTGGGGATGCGCACCGTCCAGGCCAGAATCAGCCCCAGCAGCACCCCGGGGGCGCCGACCAGAATGAATGCCATGCGCCAGCCGTAGTGCTCGGCGATCCAGCCGCCGGCACCCAGGCCCACCACCGCGCCTACCGCCGGCCCCATCAACAGCACCGATAAGGCCCGTGAACGCAGGTGTTTGGGGTACAGATCGGCGACCATCGCCACCGACGGCGCTGCGCCGCCGGCCTCACCAATCGCCACGCCGATGCGAAACAACAACAGCAGGCCGAAGCTGGTGGCCAGCCCGCAGAGCATGGTCATCAGGCTCCAGGCGATGCAGGCCAGCGCCACCACCGGCTTGCGCCCGATGCGGTCGGCCAGGCGCCCCAGCGGCAGCCCGAAGACGGTATAGAACAGCGCGAAGGCGACGCCTGACAGCAACCCGATCATGGTGTCGGAGACACCGAACTCGGTCTTGATCGGCTCGATCAGGATCGAGACCAGCAACCGGTCGATGTAATTGAAGATGTAGATCAGGGCGATGACGGCCAGCGCATAGTGCGTGCGCCAGGTGACGGGGGGTGAGGCGCTCACTGTGATGCTCCTGTTCTTGTTGTATTGGGTTGATGGTCAGTGTTGTGGCGGGGTGGGGCATCGTCCGTTCAGACCATCATGTTGTGGGAGCGGATTTATCCGCGAATCGCTTCACCGCTGTGGGTCTGACACACCGCAATTCGCGGATAAATCCGCTCCCACAAGGGTAAGGCGGCCCAGCCAATTCAAGCTCTTGTCGGGCGTTAGTCTCAACGGACGATGTTCCCCTGTCCCGGCGTCGCAATGATGGCGACCAACGCAATCGGACAAGGAACCGCTATGAAACTGTCAGACAAGATCGCCCTGGTGACCGGTGCCGGGCAAGGCATGGGGCGTGCCATCGTCCGTCATTTCGTCGAGCAGGGTGCCACAGTATATGCCGCCGACATCAATGCCCAGGCGCTGGAACAAACCTGCGAAGGCCTGGGCAACAGCGCCCGGCCGCTGATTTGCAATGTCGCCGAAGAAGCCTCGGTGCAGGCAGCCATGGCTCGCATCGAAAGCGAAGCCGGGCGTTTGGACATCCTCGTCAACAACGCCGGCATCGGTTCGGTGGACGCCTTTCTGGAAACACCTCTGGAAAACTGGCAGCGAGTCATCAACGTCAACCTGACCGGCGTGTTTCTCTGCGCCCGGGAAGCCGGCCGGCTGATGAGCGCCCGCCAATCCGGGGCCATCGTCAACCTCTCCAGCACCGCCGCCGTGACCGGTGAAGGGCCGTGCCATTACGTCGCCGCCAAGGCCGGCGTGATGGGCCTGACCCGCACCCTGGCACGCGACCTGGCGCCTCACGGCATCCGCGTCAACACCCTGGTCCCGGGCCCGACCGACACGCCCATGATGCAGGGCATTCCCGACGAGTGGATGCAGGCCATGGTCAAGGCCATCCCGCTCGGGCGCCTGTGCCGCCCTGAAGAAATCGCTCAGGTGGCGGCCTTCCTGGCCAGCGACGAAGCTAGCTTCGTTACCGGGCAAAACGTCGCCGTCAATGGCGGCATGGCCTTCATCTGAGGAACAAGCCATGACAACAAGAATGCACGACAAAGTGGTGTTCATCAGCGGTGGCGGCTCGGGCATCGGCGCCGCCACGGCCCGGCGCATGGCCGAAGAGGGCGCCATGGTGATTGTCTGCGGCCGCCGCGAGGCGCCGCTGATCGAGATCGTTGAACAGATCCGCGCAGCCGGTGGCAAGGCCGACCTGCGGGTCGCCGATGTCAGCGACGAGCAAGGTTTTATCGCCGCCATCGAATCGGTGGCCGACCAATATGGCCGCCTCGACGTGCTGGTCAACAACGCCATGGCCTACACCTGGGGCGCGATTGACGACATGTCCACCGCCGACTGGCACGCCAACTTCTCCACCACCGTCGACGGTACCTTCTGGGGCACCCGCACGGCCATGCGCCTGATGAAGGCCAGTGGCGGCGGCTCGATCGTCAACCTGGCCTCGATCTGCGGGTTGTTCGGCATGCCGTGGATGGCCGGCTATTCGGCAGCGAAGGCGGCCGTCATCAACTTCAGCCGGGCGGTGGCCTCGGAAGGGGCGGCCAGCAACATCCGCTGCAACGTGGTGATCCCGGGCGTGGTCCACACCCCGGCCACCGAAGGCATGCTCGAAGACGCCAGCACCCGCGAAAAAACCGAGCGGCTGATCCCCATGCGCCGCGTCGGGCACGCCACCGAACTGGCCAACGCCGTGCTGTTTTTGGCCAGCGACGAAGCCTCGTACATCACCGGCGCGAGCCTGGCGGTGGACGGTGGCCGTGGCTCCGAGCTGTACACGGTGCTGGAGTGAGCGCAACCATGGATCAGCAAGCACTGCTTGAACGCCTCGACCGCCTTGAATCCACCGAGGCCATCCGCCAACTGGTGGGCAAATACTCCCTGTCGCTGGACATGCGCGACCTCGATGCCCACGTCAATCTGTTCGCGGCCGATATCCGCGTGGGCCGTGAAAAGATCGGCCGCGCGCACCTCAAGGCCTGGGTCGACGACACCCTGCGCTACCAGTTCACCGGCACCTCGCACCACGTCGGCCAGCACATTATCGAGTTCAGCGACCCTGACCATGCCATCGGCGTGGTGTATTCGAAGAACGAGCACGAGGCCGGCAACGAGTGGGTCATCATGCAGATGCTCTACTGGGACGACTACGAGCGCATCGACGGCCAGTGGTACTTCCGCCGTCGGCTGCCGTGCTACTGGTACGCCACCGACCTCAATAAACCGCCGATCGGCGACATGAAGATGCGCTGGCCGGGCCGCGAGCCTTACCACGGCACCTTCCACGAACTGTTCCCGTCCTGGAAATCCTTCTGGAACCAATGCCCCGCGGATGACGGCCTGCCCCAGGTCGCCGCCCCCGCGCCGCTGGACGGTTTTTTGCGCGGCATCCGTCGCGACACCCCGGCACCGCGCATTCGCGTGCGTTAAGGAGGCCTTTGATGAACGAGCTTTTCCAGCCCACGCGCTTTGGCGACCTCGAACTGCGCAACCGCGTGGTGATGGCGCCCATGACCCGCAGCCGCGCCGATGAACAGGCACTGCCCACCGCCGAGATGGTCGAGTACTACGCTCAGCGCGCCAGCGCCGGCCTGATCATTGCCGAAGGCACGGCGCCGTCGATGCACGGCCTAGGCTATTGCCGCACACCGGGCATTTATTCGCCCGAACAGATCAGCGCCTGGCGCCGGGTGACTGACGCGGTGCACAGCGGCGGCGGGCGCATCGTCCTGCAGCTGATGCACTGCGGCCGCGTCGCCTGTGCCGAGAACAAACCGGCCGGCGCGCGCACCGTGGCGCCGTCGGCCATCGCTGCGCAGACCGAACTGTTTACCGACAGCGCGGGCCTTGTGCCGACCCTGACACCCGACGCCCTGACCGCCGACGAGATCGGCGCGGTGATCGAAGACTACCGCCAGGCCGCGCTCAATGCCCGCGCCGCCGGTTTTGACGGGGTCGAATTACACGCCACCAGCGGCTACCTGCCGATGCAGTTCATGGCCGAAAACAGCAACCAGCGCACCGACGCCTACGGTGGCAGCCTGGAAAACCGCGTGCGCTTTCCTCTGGAGGTGCTCAAGGCCATGAGCGAGGCCATCGGCGCCGGCCGCGTCGGCCTGCGCGTGTGCCCCGGCAACCCCTACAACGATGTGCGTGACAGTGATCCGCTGGCCACCTTGCAGGCACTGCTCGCCGGTATCAACGGCATGGGCCTGGCGTACCTGCATGTGATGCGCGCACAGGTGCCGGATCTGGACGCCTTCGCCATCGCCCGTGCAGGTTTCAGCGGTGCCCTGCTGATCAATGACGGTTTTGACTTTGCCAGCGCCCACCAGGCGCTGACCGATGGCGCGGCGCAGGCGGTGTCGTTCGCCCGTCATTTCATCGCCAACCCGGATCTGGTCGAGCGCTTTCGCCACGGCCTGCCGTTGGCTCGCTTCGACCGTAAAACCCTGTACAGCGCAGGCGCCGCCGGTTACTGCGACTACCCCGTGCACCAAACCGTGGAGGAGGGCGTATGAGCGACCTTGGCATGACCGGGCAGGTGCCTG
The DNA here is from genome assembly GCF_009905435.1 of Pseudomonas sp. R5(2019). Lineage (GTDB taxonomy): Bacteria > Pseudomonadota > Gammaproteobacteria > Pseudomonadales > Pseudomonadaceae > Aquipseudomonas. The sequence continues at coordinate 67,612 of NZ_JAAAMT010000002.1, read as the reverse complement.
GCGTGGTATCCCGCGAGCACACCCAACAGTTGCTCGACCGCCGCGCCCAGGCGGCGTCGGCCATCAAGCCGGCCGATCTTTACACCCTCGCCGACCGCCTCGAAGCACGCGCGGCGGCCTTTGCCGAGCGTGACTTGCTGGTGATCGGCGAACGGCGCTACAGCTACGCCGAAGTCGACCGTGAGGCCAATCGCTATGCTGCCGTGTTGCGCGCTCGCGGCATCGGCTGCGGTGATGTGTGCGCCCTGGCCATGGAGAATCGCGCGGCGTTTTTCTTTGCCTGGTTCGGCCTGGCCAAGCTCGGCGCGGTCACCGCGTTCATCAATTATCATCTGGCCGGCAAGCCGCTGCTGCATGCCCTGCAAAGCACCGGCGCAAAAGCGGTGATCGTCGGCCAGGAATGCCTGCAGGCGTTCGTCCAGACCCCGGAAACGGCCAGCTACCCCTTGTGGCAGGTCGATGACCCGCAGCTGACTGCGCCGCCGTCGGTCTGCGATTTCGTCGACCCGACCTTCAGCCAGCAATTGAGCCAGGCGCAGCCTGTGCCCATTGACCCGGTGTGCCGAGCCGGGGTGCGAGCCGAAGACACCATGCTGCTGATTTTCACCAGTGGCACCACCGGCCTGCCCAAGGCCGCCAGGTACAGCCACATGCGCTGGATGAGCTCGGGCGATGTGATGCAGGTGACCCTGGATGTCAGCCCCGACGACGTCTTCTACTGCTGCTTGCCGCTGTATCACGGCGCGGCCGCTACCTCGGTGACGTCCACCGCACTGACGGCCGGCGCCTCGATCGTGGTGCGCCGCCGGTTCAGCGTCAACGCCTTCTGGCCGGACGTGCGCCAGCACCGCATCAGCGTGTTCCAGTACATCGGCGAAATCTGCCGCTACCTGCTCAGCCGCGAACCGCAGCCCGATGACCGCGACCACGGCCTGCGCTGCATGCTGGGCGCGGGATTAAGCCCGGACATCTGGCAACGCTGGATCGAGCGCTTCGGCAACCTGCCGATTTACGAAGGCTGGGGCTCCACCGAGGCCAACGCCAACATCCTCAACGTCGACAACCGCGTTGGCTCCTGTGGACGCGTTCCGTTCTGGGAAAAGACCAACGTGCGGCTGATCCGCTTCGACACCGAAAGCCAGAGCCATGTACGTGATGAACAGGGCTTCTACGTGCAGTGCGAGCCGGGTGAAGTGGGCGAGGCGATCGGCTTTATCATCGACCACCCGCAGATCGGCGCCGGGCGCTTCGAGGGCTACACCAGCCGCGAAGCCACTGAAAGCAAGATCCTGCGCAACGTCTTCCAGCCGGGCGATGCCTACTGGAGTTCCGGTGACCTGCTGCGTTATGACGAGGACGGCTATTGCTATTTCGTCGACCGTATCGGCGACACCTTCCGCTGGAAAAGCGAGAACGTCTCGACCCAGGAAGTCGCCGATGCGCTGGGCGATTACCCGGGCCTTGAGCTGATCAATATCTACGGCGTGCAGGTGCCGCAGAACGAAGGCCGGGCCGGCATGGCCGCGGTGCTGATGCAGCCGGGGCAGGTGTTCGACCCGCAGACGTTCTTCCAGCTGACCCAGGAACGCGTGCCGCGCTACGCCGCGCCGTTGTTCGTGCGAGTTTGCGCCAGCGCCGACCTGACCAGCACCTTCAAGTTGCGCAAGGTCGACTTGCAGCGCCAGGGCTACGACCCGCGCCAGTTCGACGACCCGCTGTTTGTCCGCGACGAACGCAGCGCCCGTTACCTGCCCTACAGCAAAGAGGTGCTGGCAAACAACGGTTTGCTGCCCTTCGCGGGAGACCAGTAATGGGCGAGATCGAAGCGGGTGGGGAAGTGCGCAACGGCCTGCGCTTTCCCTTCATTGAGCCGCCGCCGGCCGGGCATACGCTGGAAATCGCACCGGGATTGCTGTGGTTGCGCATGCCGCTGCCCTTCGGCCTGGACCATATCAACCTCTACCTGTTGCGCCACGGCGAGGGCTGGGTGGTGGTCGACAGTGGCCTGAACACCGACGTCGGCAAGGCGACCTGGGAGCAGGTATTGAGCACTGCCATGGCCAACCTGCCGATTGTCGCGCTGATCGCCACCCACTTTCACCACGACCACACCGGGTTGATGTGCTGGCTGGCCGAGCGCTTTCGTTGCCCGCTGTACATGACCGCCGGCGAGTTCCAGGCCTTGCACGTGCTGCCCGGCAAGGGCGCCACGCCGGGTTGGGAGTTCGAGCAGTTCTACCGCCAGGCCGGGCTTGAGGAGGAGGAGGTCAAGGGCCTGGTGCCGGTGATCAACGACTCGGTCTTCCACAGCGAGCTGCCGCGCAGCTTTCGCCGTCTCAGAGGCGGCCAGACCCTGCAGATCGGTACCCGCCGGTGGCAGGTGGTGATCGGCTCCGGCCATTCGCCGGAGCATGCCTGCCTGTACTGCCCGCAGGATCAGCTGCTGATCTCGGGTGACCAGGTGTTGCCGCGCATCACTTCAAGTGTGTGCGTCGCCGTCACTGAACCCTTGGCCAACCCACTGGGCGACTGGCTGAACTCGGTCGAGCAGCTGCGCAGCGTGCCCGACAGCGTGCTGGTGCTGCCGGCCCATGAGCGGCCGTTTTATGGCCTGCACCAGCGCCTGGATCAGTTGCGCAGCCACCATGAGGTCCACCTGCGCGCGCTCACCGAGCAGCTGCGCGGCCCCATGAGCGCGGCGCAAATCCGCCCGATTCTGTTCCCGAAAATCAAGAACCGCTTCGACCTGTTGATGGCCCTCGGGGAAACGCTGGCACACCTGCACCTGCTGGTCGAGCAGGGAGTGTTGCTGCGTGAGCGCAGTCACGGGGTGTACCGATTCTGCCTGAGCCACTCAGGTGACCAGCCGATTGACCTGTCAGCGGATATCCACCTCTGAGCCGGTCGCGGTCGTTAAAAGTTGGGCCCTGGGGCCTGTGTCCGTTCTCTGGAGAGTGACATGCAAAATAACAATAACAGTGGGCTTGCGCCCAAACGCTTCGCCCTCGCCAGCCTCGCTACGGCGGTGGCGTTGACCTTGCAGTCGGGGGTGTCGCAGGCCGGTGAAACGATCTACTTCGACAATGGCGCGACGGTGGACTGGAGCCTGACCACCAACTACGGCATCGGCATGCGCATGGAAGAGCAGGCGGACGAACTCACCGCGCCGCGTAACGCCGACGACGGCGATCGCAACTTCAATCGCCACAGCCTGGTCACCAACCAGGTCAGTGCGCTGGGCGAGCTGATCGTGCGCAAGGACAGCTACGGCGCGGTGCTGCGCGGCAGTACCTTCTATGATGCGGTGTACCACCGCCACAACGACAATGACTCGCCGGCCACCGTCAACAAGGCCGGCGACTTCGATGAGTTCACCAGCCGCACGCGTTATTACAGCGGTGGGCGCAGCCGCTTCCTGGATGCCTATGCGTTCAATGGCTGGAGCTTCGACAACGGCCAGCGCCTGGACGTCAAGGCCGGCCGCCATGTCGAGTCCTGGGGCGAGAGCCTGTTCTACCCGGGCGTGTCCGGGGCGCAGTCGCCTTCCGATGCGGTGAAGGCCTCGTTGCCGGGGGTCGAGGTGAAGGAAATCTTCCTGCCGGTCGGCCAGGTCTCGGGCTTGTGGAATATCAACTCCAAGTTCAGCCTCGGTGCCTACTACCAGTACGAGTGGCTGGGTACCGAACTGCCGCCGGTGGGCAGCTACCTGTCGACCACCGACGTGGTCGGCCCGGGCCGCGAGTTTATCGCTCAGCAAGTGGCGCCGGGCGTTGTGATCCCGATCCGCTATGCCGGCACCAATGAGCCGCGCGACAGCGGCCAGTACGGGGTGCAAGTGCGTTACCGGCCGAACTCCGACTGGGAACTGTCGGCCTTTCACATCAACTACCACGACAAGAACCCGGCCGGCGTGACGGTGGGGGGAACCTTCCCGGCACTGCGTTACACCATCGAGTACTTCGAAGACATCAAGCTCAGCGGCCTCAGTGCCTCGACCCGCATTGGCGATGTGCAGGTCAGCGGTGAATGGAGCTACCGCGACGGCGCGCCGACCAGCGTGCGGACCGCAACCGGCGCCACCGCCTTGACCAAGGCCAAGGGGCAGCAGGCGCAATTGTCGATGGTGTACCTGATAGGCGACCGCTTCTGGGCCCCACAGACCACCCTCACCGGCGAAGTGGTGCGGGTCTGGGTAACCAGCGTCGAGGACGTGCGTGGCGCCCACGATTTCACCTTCAACACCGGCGCGGCACGCCAGAGCGCCTCGGCGACGGCTTACACCCTGGGCGTGACCCTGGGCTATCCCGGGCTGTTCCCGGGCTGGGACATGAACGTACCGGTCAGCTTCAGCCACGTGGTCGACGGCTTCACGCCGATGGCCGGGGCCATTGCCGGCGGTGCGGGTGACCGTCGACTGTCGGTCGGTGCGACCTTCAAGCGCCTGGGCAACCTGGAACTGTCGACCAAGTACAACGCCTTCCTGGGCGAGGCCGACCCGCTGCGCCGCAAGCTGGCAGACCGGGATTACCTGACCTTTTCGGCCAAATACACCTTCTGAGTGTTGGGGCCGCTCCACGATTCCTGTAGGAGCGGACCTGGCCGCGATGGGCTGCAAAGCAGCCCCAATTGCACAGATATTTCAAATAAGGAGTTACCCCGTCATGGGACTAAAAGGCCACGCAGCCATTGTTGGCGCTGCACAGTACAAGCCTGAACGCTACGCCACTGCCCCGCGCATGTTTCACCTGGAGCAGGTGGCCGACCTTGCCGCCCGCGCGTTGGCCGATGCCGGCCTTCAGGCCAGCGATCTGGACGGGCTGGTGATCAACGGCCCGCACTTTCATGAAGCCTCGGTATTCGTGCCGGCCATGGCCGCTGAATACCTGGGCATTGCCGTCAACTTCGCCGAGGTGGTCGACCTCGGTGGCACCACGGCGGTCGGGATGATCTGGCGCGCGGCGGCCGCCATCGAGCTGGGCCTGTGCCAGGCGGTGCTCTGTGTGCTGCCGGCGCGGCTGGCGCCGATGGGGCCTGATGAAGACCCGAGCGCCATGGCTCGCTCCATGCGCTTTGGTGGCCACAGCACGAACTTCGGCGCGCCCGAGGCCGAGTTCGACTTGCCGTACGGGCATATGGGCCAGAACACCGGCTACGCGATGATCGCCCAGCGTTATGCTGCCCAGTATGGCTACGACCCGCTGGCCCTGGCCAAGATCGCCGTCGACCAGCGCACCAATGCCCAGGCCAACCCCGATGCGATCTTTCTCGGCCAGTCTCTGACGGCCGAAGACGTGCTCAACAGCAAACTGGTCGCCGACCCGCTGCACATCCTTGAAATCGTCATGCCGGTGGCCGGCGGCGCGGCAGTGATCGTCGCCTCTAAAGAGGTGGCCGCACGCTCGCGCAACCGCCCGGCAATGATCACAGGCTTTGGCGAACACCTGGGCTACAAGTCGCCCAGCTACGCCGTCGACATGACCCGCACGCCGGTCGGCCCAGCCGCCCAGCGCGCCTTCCAGATGGCCGGCCTGAAGCCGTCGGACATTCATGCGGCGCAGATTTACGACTGCTACACCATCACCGTCCTGCTGACCCTGGAAGACGCCGGATTCTGCCCCAAGGGCGAGGGCATGCGCTTTATCCGCGAGCATGACCTGACCTGGCGCGGCAACTTTCCGATGAACACCCACGGCGGCCAGCTCAGCTTTGGCCAGGCCGGCGCCGCCGGCGGTTTTTCGCAGGTGATCGAAGGTTTTGCCCAGGTGGCCGGCAAGGCCGGTGACCGTCAACTCAAACGCTGCGACCAGGTCTTCGTCTCCGGCACCGGTGGGGTGATGAGTGAGCAGGGCGCATTGATTCTTCAGGGAGCTTGAGCATGTCAAACAAACCCATGCCGCTGCACACCAGCCTGTCGGCGCCTTTCTGGGACGGCCTGAAAGCCGGCGAGATCCGCCTGCAGCAGTGCAACGTCTGCCAGCGCTTCACCTTTTACCCGCGCCGCCACTGCAGCCACTGCCTGGCCCATGACCTGAGCTGGAAGGCCGTCAGCGGCCACGGCACGCTGTACACCTTTACCGTGGCGCGGGTGCCGACCTTGCCAGAGTTCGGCGGCCCCGAGCCGCAGATTCTGGCGGTGGTCGAGCTGCCTGAAGGCGTGCGCATCAACACCAACCTGATTGGTCTGGACCCGGAAGCGATCCGTATCGGCATGCCGGTCAAGCCGGTGTTCGCGCGAGTGAAAGAGGATGGCACCACCTTGCTGCGCTACACCGGTGCCGAGGTGGCGCTGGATCACCGTGATGAGGTCGTACGCCAGCCCGACGCCGTGCAGACTGAAGCGCCTGCGCGCACGCCTGTCGACGTCAATGACGACGCCGCGCTCAAGGCGCTGGTCAGCGACCAGTACAGCGACTGGAGCAACCAGGTACTGATCGACCAGCCGCTGATCGACGCCTTCGCCGAGCTTTCCGGCGACGATTACTGGCTGCACACCGACCCCGAGCGGGCCCGCAAGCAAGGGCCGTTCGGCGGCACCATTGCCCATGGCGCACTGGTGCAGGTGTTGGCGTCGAGGATGAACGTGCCGTTGACCTTCGAAGTCACAGGCTTCACCAATATGGTCAACTACGGCTCCGACCGCTTGCGCTTCCCCTCGCCGGTGCCGGCTGGCTCGCTGGTGCATTCCCGGGCACGGGTCAAATCGGTTGAGCGCGGCAAGCGCGGTGTGCAGATGACCCTGGAAGTGAATGTGCACATCGTCGGGCAGGAGCGGCCTTCGGTGATCAATGATCTGGTGATTTTGTATATGTGAGTGGGGGTTGTGGGAGCGGATTTATCCGCGAATTGCTTCACCACGGTGTGTCAGGCGAAGCGCGGTGAGGCTATTCGCGGATAAATCCGCTCCCACATTAGAGGGTGTGCCGGTGGAGGTGTCAGTTTCGGGTCCCGGGATCACCCCGCTTCATGCCACCCAGAACCGACTCCACCACACCTTTGGCCATCTCGATGGAATGCAGGCTCGTCAACGCCAGGCCTTTGCAGGGGGCGGGGGCTTGGTCGATGAGTCTGTTGAGGGTGTCGATGCTGTTTTGCAAGAACAGGGTGGTGTGGATCAGTGCGTCTTCAGCGTGGATGCCGGGCTGGACGGCAAGCAGAGGCATGTGGCCTGCGTTGCAGTTGTCGATGGGCATTTTGGCGGTTTTGGCGAGGACTTTCCTTGGCGGATCGGGCACTACTTTTTTCATGAGTTATTCCTTGGGCTAAGCCGCAATCCACTCGTTACCACACGGTGGGTGGCAGCTGTACGCGGGGTGGTAAACCGGAGGAATAAGGCCGGCAGAGCCGAAGCTCTCCCGCGTACAGCCGCCATTGAGACAGCTAATTCCCCCCGGGTTACCACACCCGATCGCTGAACCATTCAGCGACCGCAAAAGCCTAGGGGCATGGCTTCCCATGGACAAGTTCATGGCAGACGACGCGGTGCGTAGGGTATTTCCCAAGCCCTGAGCCCTGCTACAGAACATTGCTCCAAAACGCGTAAGACATTTCATCAGTGCGCACGGTCCATGTAGGAGCGGACCTGGCCGCGATGGGCCGCGAAGCGGCCCCTGAGGCGATCGGCATCTGCGATTCAGCCAGCGAGTGCAGGTGATTTCAGAATCGCCGGGGCCGCTTCGCAGCCCATCGCGGCCAGGTCCGCTCCTACAAGTGTTGAGGTTATCCCGTACCACCCCGTTAGTCTCAACGGACGATTCGCCCCCACCCCCCACCCGCGACAATCCCCTCAAGCCACCCCTTCAGTGCTTGAGGTTCTGCAGCATGACCGACATCCGCGCATTGAGTTACTGCGTCGCCCAAATCGATAACCTGGACCGCTGGCAGCGCTACGCCGAAGACGTGCTGGGCATGATGACCCAACCTGCACCCGGCGGCGGTCTGTACGTGAAAATGGACGATCGCCCCTTTCGCTTTCTAATTGTTGAGGGCCCGACCTCCTGCTACCTGGCCTCGGGCTGGGACACCGGCAGCAAGCCCGCCTTCGAGCGCCTGCTGGCTCGTCTGGAGGCCGCCGGCGTCGAATACCAGCGCGGTGATGCCGCCTTGCGTGAGCAGCGCAAGGTGCAGGACATTGCCGTGGTCCGCGACCCGGTCGGTAACTGCCACGAACTGAGCTGGGGCTACCTGTCCGACTGCCAGCCTTTCATCTCGCCGCAGGGCGTACCGCGCTTTCTCACCGGTGACATGGGCCTGGGCCACACGGTCTTGCCAGCACCGCAATTCGATGACTGCGCCGCGTTCTACCAGGACGTGCTGGGCTTCGAAATTTCCGACATGTTCAATTTCCGACCCGCCCCGGATGCGGACCCCGTCCGCATCCACTTCATGCACTGCGGCAACCCGCGTCACCACAGCCTGGCGATTGCCGAATACCCGGTGCCGTCCAACTGCGTGCACGTGATGGTCGAGGTCGATTCGATGACCGAAGTCGGCCGCGCCCATGACCGTCTCCAGGCCCATGGCGTACCGCTGTCGGCGACCCTGGGGCAGCACCTGAATGACCGCATGACCTCCTTCTACATGCAGACCCCGTCCGGCTTCGACCTGGAATACGGCTACGGCGGGCTGCTGGTCGACTGGCAACAGCACTCGGCCTTCGAATTCACCCGCGTGAGCGTCTGGGGCCATGACTTCAGTGTTGGCCAGGCGCAAGGAGAATAACCATGAACAAACTGATGACAGCGGCCGATGCCGTCGGCCAATTGCGCGACGGCATGACCGTCGGCTTTGGTGGCTGGGGGCCGCGGCGCAAGCCCATGGCGATCGTGCGCGAGATCCTGCGCTCGCCGGTGAAAGACCTGCGCGTAGTGGCCTACGGTGGCCCGGAAGTCGGCATGCTCTGCGCTGCCGGCAAGGTCCGCGAACTGGTGTTCGGCTTTGCCACCCTCGATGCCATCCCGCTGGAGCCGTATTTCCGCAAGGCCCGCGAGGCGGGCAGCTTGCCGGTGATGGAGCTGGATGAAGGCCTGTTCCAGTGGGGCCTGAAAGCCGCCGGCATGCGCGTGCCATTCCTGCCGGCCCGCGCCGGCCTTGCCACCGACGTGCTGACTCACAACCCGCAGCTGCGCACCGTCACCTCGCCCTATGCCGACGGCGAAGTGCTGCTGGCCATGCCGGCGCTGAACCTGGACGTGGCCTTTGTCCACGTCAACCACGCCGATTACCTGGGCAACACCCTGGTGACCGGCGCCGACAGCTACTTCGACCACCTGTTCGCCCGCGCCGCCGAGCGCTGCTTCGTTTCGGCCGAGCAAGTCAGCCCACAACTGCAGCTGGACGCCAACAGTGCGCGCTTCAACACCTTCGAGCGCAGCCTGGTCAGCGGTGTGATCGAAGCACCGCTGGGCGCCCACCCGACCGCTTGCGGCCCGGACTACGGCTGGGACATGACGCACCTCAAAGCCTACAGCGACAGCGCGAACGAGGAGGCTGGCTGGCAGCAGTACCTGCACACCTATGTGGCGTGCAGCGACATCGAATACCGCGAGCGTAACGGCGGCAGCGAACGCATGGCGAACCTGCCCCTGCCGATTTTTTGAGGAGCTGCAGCATGTCCAACCAATCCTTCAGCCTGGCTGAACTGATGATCGTCGCCGCCAGTGAAGCCTGGCGCGGCAACGGCGAGTTGCTGGCCTCCGGCCTTGGCATTATTCCGCGCCTGGGCGCGGGCCTGGCCAAACTCAGCCACAGCCCCGAGCTGTTGATGACCGACAGCGAAGCCTTCCTGGTCGAGGAGCCGATCCCGGTCGGCCCGCGCGGCGACTACGTGCCCAAATACGCCGGTTACATGCCCTTCGAGCGGATCTTCGAGTGCGTCTGGCACGGCCGTCGGCACGCCATGATCGGCCCGACCCAGATTGATCGCTGGGCCCAGACCAACCTCTCGGTGGTCGGTGACTACCACAAGCCCAAGGTCGCCATGCTCGGTGTGCGTGGCTTGCCGGGCAACAGCATCAACCACCTCAATTCGTTTTTCGTGCCGAGCCACAATAAGCGCGTGTTTGTCGACGGCGAAGTCGACATGGTCAGCGGCGTCGGCTTCAACCCCGAGCGCTGGCAGCCGGGCATGCGCCGCGATTTCATGGGCGTCGGCCGCGTGGTCAGCGACCTCTGCGTGATGGACTTCAATGGCCCGGACCACGCGCCCCAGGTGCTGTCGCTGCACCCCGGCGTGGACTTTGCCACCGTGCAGGAACGTACCGGTTTCGAGCTGCTCAAGGCCCCCGGCCTGGCTGAAACCGCGCACCCCACCGACGCGCAACTGGCGCTGATTCGCCGCCTCGACCCGCATGACCTGCGCAGCAAACAGCTCAAGGGCAACCCGGCGGGTATCCGCACACTCGAGCAGGTGCGCGCATGAGCCATGACGCCGAATTTGTCAGCCGGCAGGATGCATCGGTCTACGAGACCGAGGAGCCGGTGCTGTACCGGGTCGAAGACGGCGTTGCGATCCTGACCCTCAGCCGCCCGCAGTTCAATAACGTCCAGAACTCGCAGATGACCTACGCTCTGGACGCCTGCTTTCGCCGCGCCATCGACGATGACGCGGTCAAGGTGATCGTACTCGGCGCGGTCGGCAAGCACTTCAGCGCCGGCCACGACATTGGCACTCCCGGTCGCGATGTGAACAAGCCGTTCGAGCGCGTGCAACTGTGGTGGGACCACAGCAACAAGCCCGGCGGCGAGTTCCTTTATGCCCGCGAGCAAGAGGTGTACTTGAACATGTGCCGGCGCTGGCGCGAGATGCCCAAGCCGACCATCGCCATGGTCCAGGGTGCCTGCGTTGCCGGCGGGCTGATGCTGGCCTGGGTCTGCGACCTGATCGTCGCCAGTGACGACGCGTTCTTTCAGGACCCGGTGGTGCGCATGGGTATTCCCGGCGTCGAGTACTTCGCCCACGCCTTCGAAATGCACCCGCGCATCGCCAAGGAATTTCTCATGCTCGGCGAGCGCATGCCCGCATCGCGTGCTTATGAGCTGGGCATGGTCAACCGCGTGGTGCCGCGTGAGCAGCTTGAAAGCGCCACGCTCGACATCGCCCGACGCATTGGCGCCCAGCCGCGCATGGGCCTGGCGCTGACCAAGCAGGCGGTCAATCACATCGAAGATTTGCAGGGCAAGCGCACCGGCATGGACGCGGCGTTCGCCTGGCACCACTTCGCCCATGTCCACAACGAACAGATCAGCGGCGACAAGCTCGGCGGCTTCGACGGCAAGGCCATGGCCGCCGCCAACAAGGCCCAGGCCGAAGGCGGGCAGTCATGAGCAGCCTGTTGCAGACTCCGCTGACACAAGCCCTCGGCTGCCGTTACCCGGTGGTGCAGACCGCCATGGGCTGGGTCGCCGATGCCCACCTGGTGGCGGCCACCACCCGCGCCGGCGGCTTTGGCTTTCTGGCCGGCGCCACCATTGCCGCCGAGCAGTTGGAAGGGCAGATCCAGAAAGTGATCGAAGCCACCGGCGGCAGCCAGTTCGGCCTGAACTTTCATATGTTCCAGGAGAACGCCGCCCAGTGCGTTGACCTGGCGATCCGCTACCGCTTGCGCGCGGTCAGCTACGGCCGTGGCCCGGACAAGGCCACCATCGCCCGCTTCAAGAAGGCCGACGTGCTGTGCATCCCCACCGTCGGTGCGCTCAAGCATGCGCTCAAGGCCGTGGAACTGGGTGCCGACATGATCACCCTGCAGGGCGGCGAGGGCGGCGGCCACACCGGCGGCGTGCCGACCACCATCCTGCTGCCGCAAGTGCTCAACGCCGTGAAGGTGCCGGTGATCGCCGCTGGCGGTTATGCCTGCGGTCGTGGCCTGGCCTCGGCACTGGCCGCCGGTGCCGACGGCATCGCCATGGGCACGCGCTTCATGATGACCAGCGATTCGCCAACCCCGCGTGCCACGTTGGCTCGCTACCTGGCGGTCGATGACCCGCAGAAGATTCGCGTCACCACCGCCGTCGACGGCATGCGCCACCGCATGATCGATAACCCTTTTATCCAGCGCCTGGAAAGCGCCAGCCCCCTGGGCCGCTTGTGGCTGGCCCTGCGCAGCGCCCGGCGCTGGCAGGCGCAGACCGGCATGAGCAGCGCGCACATGCTCAAGACCTTGCTCAAAGCGATCAAGGAAGACCCGGCCAGCCTTTCGCAGGTGGTCATGGCCGCCAACCAGCCGGTGCTGCTGCAGCACTCGATGGTCGAAGGCCGGCCCGACGAAGGCATTCTGCCCAGCGGCCAGGTGGCCGCCGCCATCGACTCATTGCCCAGTTGCCAGGCCCTGCTCGAACAGATCGCAGCCGAGGCCGAGGCCTGTCTGCAACAGCTTTTTGCGCGTGCTCACGCGTCCACCATCAGCCCAGCGGGGAGAGCCCAGGCATGAACAGCGCATTCAACGTGAAATGTGACGGCGGGATCGCCGAACTGATCCTCGACAAACCCCCGGTCAATGCCCTGGACAGCAGCGAATGGCTGGCCCTGGCGGGTGCCATCGATGCACTCGGCGCTGACCCGCAGGTGCGGGTGCTGATCATCCGCGCCGAAGGCCGGGGCTTCTGCGCCGGGGTCGATATCAAGGAGCTGGACGCTCACCCCGAGCGGATCGTCAAGGTCAACGCCGGCAACTACGCCACCTTCAAGGCCATCCACCGTTGCCCGGTGCCGGTGATCGTCGCGGTGCACGGCTTTGTGCTCGGCGGCGGCATCGGCATGACCGGCGCGGCCGACATCGTCGTGGCCTCCACCTGCGCGCGCTTTGCGCTGCCGGAAGTCGACCGCGGTGCCATGGGTGGCGGCGCGCACTTGCAGCGCCTGTTCCCGGTGCAAAAGGTTCGCTACCTGTTCTTCACCGGCGCCGCCATCAGTGCGCCGGACGCCATGCAGTACGGCTTTATCGAGCGCTTGGTGGACAAGACCGAACTGGCCGCTACCGCGCGTGAAATCGCCGCATCGATCGCGGCCAAGAGCCCGGCCATGATCCGCATCGCCAAAGAGGCCTTGAACGGTATCGAGGACGGCAACCTGGAAGACAAATACCGCTGGGAGCAGGGCTTCACCCTCGAAGCCTACAACCAGTCGGACTCGGCCGAGACCCGCCGGGCATTTGTTGAAAAGCGCGAAGCGACTTTTTGAGACCCACGCCATGCAATTGACCTACACCGACAAACAGAAGGCCTTCCGCGCCCACGTGCGCGACTGGCTCAAGGCCAATGCGCCGACCCGGCCGCTGGCCAGCTATGACACCCGCGAAGGCTTCGAGCAGCACCGCGCCTGGGAAGGCAAGCTGTATGACAGCCGCCTGTCCATGGTCATGTGGCCTGATCACTTGGGCGGTCGCGGCTGCGACCTGATCGAGTGGCTGATCTTCGAAGAGGAGTACTACGCCGCCGGTGCGCCGATGCGGGTCAATCAGAACGGCCAATTGCTGCTCGGCTCGACCCTGATGGAGTTCGGCACCGAGGAGCAGAAGCGCCACTTCCTGCCGCGCATCGCTTCCAGTGAAGACATGTGGGCCCAGGGCTGGTCGGAGCCGGGCGCCGGTTCCGACATGGCGGCGATCCGCAGCAAGGCGGTTCGCGAGGGTGACGAGTACGTCATCAATGGCCAGAAAACCTGGTCGACCCGCGCCAGCTTCGCCGACTGGGTATTCGGCCTGTTTCGCAGCGACCCCGAGAGCAGTCGTCACCACGGCTTGAGCTACCTGATGGTGCCGCTGGACACCCCCGGCGTGACGGTGCGGCCGATCAAGGCGCTGAACGGCAAGGATGCGTTTGCCGAAGTGTTTTTCGACGATGTGCGCGTGCCGGTCAGCAACCGTATTGGCGACGAAGGCCAGGGCTGGCATGTGGCGATGGCCACCGCCGGCTTTGAGCGCGGCCTGCTGCTGCGCTCGCCGGCCCGCTTCCAACAGACCGCCCGCCGCCTGGTGGCGCTGTACAAGGCCAACCCCGACGTGGCCCGTCAGGACCCGGGCCTGCGTGATGCCGTGATCGAAAGCTGGATGGGCGCCCAGGCGTATGCCTGCTCGGCGTACCACACGGTCGGACTGATCAACAAAGGCAACAAGATCGGTGCCGAGGCCAGCATCAACAAGGTGGTCTGGTCGGAGCTGGATCTGAAGATGCACGAGACCGCCATGCGCATTCTCGGTGCCCGTGGCGAGCTGCGCGGCAACGCCCCCGAGGCGGTCGAGCACGGCCAGTGGCTGGAGGGTTTCCTGTTTGCCCAGGCCGGGCCCATCTACGCCGGCACCAACGAAATCCAGCGCAACATCATTGCCGAGCGGATGCTCGGCCTGCCCAGAGATTGAGGGGGCGATCATGGACTTTACCTTTACCGACGATCAACTCGCCTTTCGCGAGGCCATCAGCCGTTTTCTGATGACCGAAGCGCCGCCGGAACTGCTCCGCGACCTCTGGGAAACCGAACAGGGCCGCTCCCCCGAACTGCGGCGCAAGATCGCCGAGCAAGGGCTGACGGCGCTCTCGGTCCCCGAACAACAGGGCGGGCTGGGCATGGACGACATTGCCTGGTCGCAACTGACCCAGGAGCTGGGTTACTACGCGATTCCCGACTCCATGGCCGACACCGCCTATGTCGCCACCGGTCTGCTGAGCAGCCTGCCGGAAGGCACGCCACAACGCGAAGTGCTGCTGGCGCGCATCGCCGAGGGTGATGTGCGGATTGCGGTGGGGCATCCGGTCAACCCGATGGTCGCCGATGTGCACCTGGCCGACCTGGTGCTGCTTGAACACGAGGGCGCGGTACACGCCGTGCCGGGCCATGCGCTGGGCACCGAACGCAACGCCAGCATCGACAGCTCGCGGCGCTTGAGCCGGGTGCACTGGCACCCGGACGCCAGCACCTTGCTGGTCGACGGCAAGGTCGGCCAGGCGTTGTGGGCCGATACCTTGAACCGTGGCGCCCTGGCCGTGGCCGGGCAATGCCTGGGCCTGGCCCAGCGCATGCTGGACCTGTCGATTGACTACGCCGTGCAGCGCAAGCAGTTCGGCAAGGCCATCGGCAGCTTCCAGGCCATCAAGCACCAACTGGCCGACGTCGCCAGCCGCATCGAATTCGCCAAGCCGGTGCTGTACCGCGCCGCCCATGCCCTGGCCAAAGGCGAAGCCAGCCGGGACCTGCACGTCTCCCACGCCAAGCTCGCGTGTTGCGAAGCGGCCTGGCTGGCGGCGCGTCATGGCATCCAGGTGCACGGCGCCATGGGGTACACCTGGGAAGTCGACTTGCAGATGTTCATGAAGCGCGCCTGGGCGCTGGATTCGTCCTGGGGCGACCGCGCGTTGCACAAATCGAGGGTGGCCAGCGCCATCCTTGCAGACGACGCGGCCATCGGTCCGTCTTACACCTTCGAGGACTGAACGATGCCACAAGCCTATATCGTCGATGCCCTGCGCAGCCCGACCGGCAAGCGCAAGGGCGCCTTGGCCGATGTCCACGCCATTGACCTGGGCGCCCACGTGCTCAAGGCGCTGGTGGAGCGCAACGGCATCCCGTCCGAAGACTATGACGATGTGATTTTCGGTTGCGTCGACACCATTGGCGCCCAGGCCGGTGACATTGCCCGGAGCAGCTGGCTGGCGGCCGGGCTGGCGCTGAATGTGCCCGGCACCACCGTCGATCGCCAGTGCGGATCGTCCCAGCAGGCCCTGCACTTCGCCGCCCAGGCGGTGATGAGCGGGACCCAGGATGTGATCGCCGTCGGCGGCGTCCAGACCATGACCCGGATCCCGATTGCCTCAGCCATGCTGGCGGGCCAGCCACTGGGCTTTCCCGACCCGTTCAGCGGCAGCCGCGGCTGGCAGGCGCGTTTTGGCAACCAGCCGGTCAACCAGTTCTATGCCGCCCAGCGCATTGCCGAGCACTGGAACATCAGCCGCGAGGCCATGGAAGCTTATGCGCTGCAAAGCCATGAGCGGGCACTGCGGGCCATGGCAGCAGGGCGTTTCGAGCGCGAGATTGTGCCTTTGGCAGGTTTGTCGTTCGATGAAACGCCGCGCCAGAGCAGCCTGGAAAAAATGGCCAGCCTGGAGCCGGTCGACCCAGCGTATCCATCGATCACGGCCGCTGTTTCCAGCTCTACCTGTGACGCTTCGGCGGCCATGCTGGTGGTCTCGGAAGCGGCGTTAAAGCGTTACGGCCTGACGCCACGGGCGCGCATTCACCACTTGAGCGTGCTGGCCGACGACCCGATCTGGCACCTCACCGCACCGATACCGGCCACCCGCGCCGCCTTGAAAAAAGCCGGCATGCGCCTGGCCGATATCGACCGGGTGGAAATAAACGAAGCCTTCGCTTCGGTGGTCATGGCCTGGCAGCAGGAGCTCGATTACGACCCGGCGCGCACCAACGTCAACGGCGGCGCCATTGCCCTTGGCCACCCGCTGGGGGCGACCGGCGTGCGGTTGATGACCACCTTGCTGCACGAGCTGGAGCACAGCGGTGGCCGCTATGGCTTGCAAACCATGTGCGAAGGCGGCGGGCAGGCCAACGTCACGATCATCGAACGGCTCTGACGCCGTTAAGGAATGGACCGCCGTAATCCATGTGGGAAATTCATGTGGGAGCGGATTTATCCGCGAATAGATACACCGCGGTTTTTCAGGCGTTGCGCGTTGTCCGCATTCGCGGATAAATCCGCTCCCACAGGGTGGTGGGGCACCAATTATTTATCAGGAGCAATCATGGGCATTCTCGATAAACGGGTATTCATCATCACCGGCGCCGGTGGCGGGCTGGGCGCGGCCCACGCGCGGGTGTTCGCCGCTGAAGGCGCCTGCGTGCTGGTCAATGACATCAACCGTGAGGCCGCCGAAACGGTGGTCGATCAGATCATTTCAGCCGGCGGGCAGGCGGCGGTGAACACCAGCAACATCACCGATTACGCCGACAGCGGCCTGGCCGTGCGCCAGGCCCTCGACACCTGGGGTGCGCTGCACGGGGTGCTCAACAACGCCGGGATCAACCGCGACCGCATGTTCGCCTCGATGACCGAGGCCGACTGGGACGCGATCATGGCGGTGCACCTGAAGGGGCACTTCTGCATCAGCTCCCACGCTGTGCATTACTGGCGCGATCAGGCCAAGGCCGGGCAAGCGGTGGATGCGCGGATTCTCAACACCACCTCCGGCGCCGGGCTGCAAGGCTCTATCGGCCAGTCCAACTATGCCGCCGCCAAGGCCGGCATCGCCGCCCTGACCCTGAACCAGGCCGCCGAACTGCAACGCTACGGCATCACCGCCAACGCGGTGGCACCCGCGGCGCGCACCGGCATGACGACAGCGGTCGAATCGATGGCCACGCGCATGGCCAAGCCTGAGGGTGACCGGTTCGATTACTGGGCACCGGAGAACGTCTCGTCGTTGCTGGCCTGGCTGGCCTCCAGCGCCGCGTCCGGCATTACGGGCCGGGTGTTCGAGGCCGAAGGCGGGCGCATCTCGATTGCCGATGGCTGGCGCAGCACGGCGGGTGTCGACAAGGGCGCGCGCTGGGCACCGGCCGAAGTCGGCGAAGCGATCCAGTCAC
The DNA here is from genome assembly GCF_009905435.1 of Pseudomonas sp. R5(2019). Classification (GTDB taxonomy): domain Bacteria; phylum Pseudomonadota; class Gammaproteobacteria; order Pseudomonadales; family Pseudomonadaceae; genus Aquipseudomonas. The sequence continues at coordinate 50,028 of NZ_JAAAMT010000002.1, read as the reverse complement.
TGCTGGCCACTGAAGTGGCGGCGCAGAAGGTTTACGGCACCTGAGTCGGGGAACTGAGCATGGAATTTCGCTTCAGTGATGAGCAGCACCTTATCCGTGACAGCGCGGCGGCCTTCTTCAGTGAAGTGTCGTCGTCGACAGCGGTACGCGAGGCCATGGCCAGCGAGTTGGGGTATGACCGCACGGTATGGCAGCGCTTGTGCCAGGAACTGGGCTGTCAGGCCATCAGCATTCCAGAAGCCTATGGAGGCCTGGGGCTGGGCTATGTGGAGCTGGCGATTGTGCTGGAGCAGATGGGCCGCACGCTGGCGTGCTCGCCGTTTTTCGCCACCGTCTGCCTGGCGGTGCCGACCCTGTTGCTGGCAGCGGATGAACCGCAAAAGCAGCGTTATCTGCCAGCGATTGCCGCCGGCGAACTGACCGCGACCCTGGCTTACACCGGGCCGCAGGCCGCGCGCAATGGCGGGCAGTGGGGCATCGAATCCATCGGTGCCACCTGCCGGCCCGTGGCCGAGGGTTACCAACTCGAGGGTTGCCTGCGCTATGTGATCGACGGCCATAACGCTGACCTGCTGCTGATCGCGGCCCGTGGCGAACTGGGCGTCTCGTTGTTTGCCCTCGACGCTGACCATCCGGGTATCGAGCGTCGCTGGCTGCCTGGCATGGACCAGACTCGCCGCCAGGGTGAAATCCATCTTCATCAGGTGATCGTTCCGGCCAGCCAGCGTCTTGGCAGCGAAGGCGACGCCTGGCCGCAGTTGCAACAGGTAATCGCCCTGGCCAAGGTGGCGCTGGCCGCCGAGCAGTTGGGTGTGGCCCGCCGCACATTGGACATGAGCGTTGACTACCTGCAACAGCGCGAACAGTTCGCGCGTCCGCTGGCCGGTTTTCAAGCCCTCAAGCACAAGGCCGCCGACATGCTACTCAAGTGCGAGCTGACCCACGCAGCGGTGTATTACGCCGCCTGTGTCGCCGAGCAAGCCACGCCCGAGCTGGAAGAGGCCGCCGCCATGGCCAAGGCCACCGCCAGCGATGCGGCGTTCTTCAACGCCGGCAGCGCCATCCAGTTGCACGGCGGCGTCGGCTTTACCTGGGAATACGACGTGCACCTGTACTTCAAGCGCGCCAAGGCCAGTGAACTCTATCTGGGCAACGGTGCACAGCAACGTGAACTGATTGCTCGACTTCTGTTGGATTGAACGGCCATGAAACTGACTTTCAGCACTGAAGATGAAGCCTTTCGCAAGGAAGTCGCCGATTGGCTGCAGGCCAACCTCAGCGGTGAATTCGCCGCCCTGCGGTTTCGCGGCGGGCCGGGCGATGAACACAGTTTTGCCGCCGAACGCCGCCAGTGGGAACACAAGCTCGCCGAGGGCGGCTGGACCTGCGTCGGCTGGCCGCGCGAGCACGGCGGGCGCGGGGCGAGCATCGCCCAGCAAGTGATTTTCTTTGAAGAATATGCCCGCGCCGGTGCGCCGGGCCGTGTCGGTCATATTGGCGAAGGCCTGGCGGGCCCGACCATCGCCGCCTTCGGCACCGAGCAACAGCGCCAGCGTTATTTGCCGGGGATCATCAATGGCACCGAACTCTGGTGCCAGGGCTACTCGGAACCGGGGGCAGGTTCGGACCTGGCGAACGTCAAGACCCGCGCCCACCTTGACCCGGCCACTGGTCAGTGGACGATCAAGGGCCAGAAGGTCTGGACCTCCCTGGCCCATGAAGCGCATTGGTGCTTTGTGCTGGCGCGCTGCGAAGCCGGTTCCGTGGCGCACAAAGGCCTGGGGTTTTTCCTGGTGCCGATGCAGCAGCCCGGCGTGACGGTGCAGCCCATCGAACAAATGACCGGCACTTCGGAGTTCAACGAGGTGTTTTTCGACGATGCCAAGGCCACGGACCTGATTGGCCTGTCCGGCGATGGCTGGAAAATCGCCATGGCCTTGCTGGGGTTTGAGCGCGGTGTCTCGACCCTCGGTCAGCAGATGGCGTTCCAGAACGAGCTGGACGAGATCGTGCGCATCGCCAGGGCCAACGGCGCGGCGCAGGACCCAGCCTTGCGCCAGCGCCTGGCCGAGGCCCATACCGGCTTGCGGCTGATGCGCTACAACGCCCTGCGCATGCTCTCGGCCAAGGCCGGCGATGACCCGGCGGCACTGGTCTACAAGCTGCACTGGGCCAGCTGGCACCGCCATTTGGGCGCATTGGCCATGGACGTGCTCGGCCCCGAAGCCGAACTGCTGGAAGCCGCGCCGTATCAACTCACGCGCCTGCAGTCGCTGTTCCTCTTCACGCGCGCCGACACCCTGTACGGCGGCAGCAACCAGATCCAACGCAACCTCATTGCCGAGCGCGGGCTCGGCATGCCCAAGCAATCCAAAGGCCGCTAATCATGAGTATTGATCTGAAACGCCCCGAATACGTTCCTGGCCATGGCCTGCTGGTTGGCAAGTCGGTGTTGATCACCGCTGCCGCCGGTGCCGGCATTGGTGTTGCCGCTGCAAAAAAGGCCATTGAAGAAGGCTGTCGCGCCATTGTCATCAGCGACATTCATGAAGGCCGGCTGCAAGCCTCGGTCGAAGCGCTCAAGGCCGAAACCGGGCTCGCCGCGGTGTGGGGGCAGGTCTGCAACGTTGCCGAAGAAGAGCAGGTGCAAGCGCTGATCGACTTTGCCGAAGACCGCCTGCAAGGCGTCGATGTGCTGATCAACAACGCAGGCCTGGGCACCAGCTGTGCGCTGATCGACATGCAGGATGCCGAATGGCACAAGGTCATCGACGTGACCCTGACCGGCACCATGCGCATGACCCGGCACATGCTGCGGGTGATGAAGGCGCGCGGCAAGGGCGGGGCCATTGTCAACAACGCCTCGGTGCTGGGCTGGCGGGCGCAGAAGGAGCAGGCCCATTACGCCGCCGCCAAGGCCGGGGTCATGGCGCTGACCCGTTGCAGTGCGCTGGAAGCGGCCGAAATCAATGTGCGCATCAATGCCGTGGCACCGTCGCTGGTGCTGCACCCGATGCTGCGCAAGTCGGCGCCGGAGGCGTTGCTCGAACAACTGGAGGCCAAGGAAGCGTTTGGCCGCGCCGCCGAAGCCTGGGAAGTCGCCAACGTGATGATCTTCCTGGCCAGTGACTACGCCTCCTATATGACCGGCGAAATTCTGCCGGTCAGTTCTCAACAGGCATGAGGGCAGTGCCATGACCAAGATTTTTTCCCGCCCCGCACAGCTGCTTGGCGCGTGTGGCCTGAGCCTCGGCGCCACCGACTGGCTGCCGATCGAGCAGGCCCGCGTCGATCTGTTTGCCGAGGCCACCGGCGATCACCAGTGGATTCACGTCGACCCGGCTCGCGCCGCCGAAGGGCCGTTCGGCGGCTGCATCGCCCACGGTTACCTGACCCTGGCGCTGGTCAACTACTTCCTGCCGCAACTGATGCGCGTCGACAACCTGCTGATGGGCGTCAATTACGGCTGCGACCGGGTTCGTTTCCCGGCGCCGGTGCCGGTCGGCGCGCGGGTGCGCGGGGTCGGTGAAATCACCGCGGTCGAACCTCAGGCCAATGGCGCCCTGCAAGTCGTCGTGCGGGTCAGCATCGAGATCGAAGGCGCCCAGCGCCCGGGCTGTGTGGTCGACACCATCAGCCGTTACACCTTCAACCCCGAGACTTGAGGATATTCCCATGCAAGAAGCTGTCATTGTCTCCACTGCGCGCACTGCGCTGACCAAATCCTTCCGGGGCTCGTTCAACGATACCGAAGCGCCGGTGCTGGGCGGCCATGTGGTGCGCAGCGTGGTCGAACGCGCCGGCATAGACCCCAGCGAGGTGGGTGATGTGATCATGGGCGCGTCCGTGCAGCAGGGCACCCAGGGCTACAACATCGGCCGCCTCAGCGCCTACACCGCAGGTTTACCCACCAGCGTGCCGGGCATGGCCGTGGACCGCATGTGCGCCTCTGGCCTGATCGCCATCGGCCACGCCGCCAAGGGCATCATCACCGGCGACCTGGAGATTGCCGTGGCCGGCGGTGTCGAGTCGCTGTCGCTGACCCAGAACAAATACAAGAACGCCTACCGTGCGCGGTCGCAGGCGGTGCTGGAGCGGATGCCGAGCGCTTATATCCCGATGCTGGAAACCGCCGAAATCGTCTCGCGTCGCTATGGCATCAGCCGTCTGGCCCAGGACGAATATGCCCTGCAAAGCCAGCGGCGTACCGCCGCCGCCCAGCAGGCCGGGCTTTTTGCCGAAGAGATCGTGCCGCTGGCCGTGCAGCAGTTGCTGTTTGACACCGAGGGCAACCCGGCCGGGCACAAGCAGGTGACTGCCGACCGTGACGAGTGCAACCGCGCCAGCACCACGCTGGGAGGGCTGCAAAGCCTCAAGCCGGCCTGGAAGGATGGCCAATGGGTGGAGCAGGGCGAGTTCATCACGGCGGGTAACGCCTCGCAGTTTTCCGACGGCGCGGCAGCCTGCCTGCTGATGAGCGCCGCCGAGGCCCGCCGCCGTGGGCTGACGCCGCTGGGCACCTACCGCGGCATCGCCGTGGCCGGCTGTGGTCCGGAAGAAATGGGCATCGGCCCGGTGCTGGCGGTGCCCAAGCTGCTGGAGCGCTTCAAGCTGCGGGTGTCGGACATTGATCTGTGGGAAATCAACGAAGCCTTCGCCTGCCAGGTCCTGCATTGCCGCGACACCTTGGGCATCGACAATGAGCGCCTGAACGTCAACGGCGGCGCCATCGCCATCGGCCACCCGTTCGGCATGAGCGGTGCGCGGATGGTGGGGCATGCGTTGCTGGAAGGGCGTCGGCGTGGGGCGCGGTATGTGGTGATTTCCATGTGCATCGGCGGCGGGATGGGGGCGGCGGGGTTGTTTGAGTTGTGATTGGCCGTTAGATCCTGCGCCTGCTTCGCAGGCGATCGCGGCCGGGTCCGCTCCTACATTGATCACGCGGTGTATGTAGGAGCGGACCCGGCCGCGATGGGCCGCGCAGCGGCCCCCAGCGATCTCAGACATTCCCCCTCCAAGTAAGCCATTCGGACGATGCTCTCCCCCCCATTCAAGCCGAGTATCGGCTCAAGGCAGCGGCCCGACGGCCTGGCTGCCCACTCATAACAACAATCATTAGAGGACGGGTTGCCCATGAGCAAGCTGATCAGCTATGCCTTTTGTCTTGTCGTGGCCGCACTGGTGCTCTTCGCCTTTTCTCCCCGTGATTCACGTGACCAGCAGGGCCTGGCCCTGGACCTCGGGCGGGTGCAGATCAACAAATTGATTCGGGTTGGTTCGCAACTGGTCGCAGTGGGCGAGCGCGGGCTGATCGTCAAAAGTGCGGATGAGGGCAAGACCTGGCAGCTGCAAAACAGCGACAGCCGGGTAACACTCACTGACGTCGCCGCCCTGGATGCCAGCACGCTTCTGGCCGTCGGCCATGACAGCCTGATCCTGCGCAGCCACGATGGCGGCGCTCACTGGCAGCAGGTCATGCTCGACACCGCCCAGGGCGAGCCACTGCTGGGTGTCTGGAGCGATGGCAAACATGCCTACGCCTTCGGCAGCTTCGGCAAATTCTTCCTCTCCAGCGATGCCGGCCAGACCTGGACTGCCCAGGCGCTGCCCATCTCCGGCCAGCACCTGAACAGCCTGGATGGCAGCGCCGATGGCCGTCAGGTGCTGGTCGGCGAGGCCGGGCTGGTGCTGCGCAGCGACGACCATGGCCAGCACTGGAGCGCGGTCGAGCCGTTCTACAACGGTTCGCTGTTCGGCGTCGCCCTGCTCAGCGAGCACAACTGGGTCGCCTATGGTATGCGCGGGCATGTGTTCGTCAGCCACGACGACGGTCGCAACTGGGTGCAGGTCGAGTTGAAACACGAATTTCCGCTGTATGGCCATGCCAAGGCTGCCCAGGGCGCCGGGGTGGTGATTGTCGGCACCGGCGGCGCCTTCGTGCGCCTGGACGGCCAGGGAAGCCTGGGCCAGAGCGGTTTCATCAAGGGCCTGGGTACGCTGACATCGGCGGTCACATTGGCGGACGGCACATTGATCGTGGCGGGCCAGCGTGGCCTGTTGCAGCAGCGCAGTGGCCTTCTCACGGCGGCGAGCAAGTAAGAGGTGAACATGAGCAAGCGCGACAATCGGGTCAATCGCTGGGTGCACGGCTGTGCCGACCGCCTGCTGGCATGGCGCAAGGCACTGATGCTGGTGTTCCTGCTGATCACCGCAGCGCTGGGCTACAGCGCAACGCATCTGCGCCTGGACCCAGGCTTCAACAAGCAGATACCCATCACTCACCCCTACATGCAGAGCTTCTTGCGCTACAGCGAGATTTTCTCCGGGGCCAACAGCGTGCTGGTCAGCGTGCGCTGGAAAGGTGAGGGCGATATCTACAACAAGGCCTTCCTGCAAACACTGAAGAACGTCACCGACGACGTGTTTTTCATCCCCGGTGTGCGCCGCGCCAGCGTGCGCTCGCTGTTCACCCCCGACGTGCGCTACATCGAGATCACCGAAGACGGTTACTTCGGCGACGTGGTGGTGCCACCGCATTTCAGCGGTACGCCCAAGGACCTGGAACAGGTGCGCAGCAACACCGCGCGTTCCGGGCAGATTGGCGCGCTGGTGGCCAACGACTTCAGCGCCGCGATGGTTCGGGCCGACTTGCAGGAGTTCAACCCGGAGACTGGTGAGCGGGTCTCTTACGTCAAGATCGCCGCGCAGCTGGAAGCGATCCGGGCCAAGTATGACAACGCCGATATCGAGCTGAATATCGTCGGCTTCTCCAAGCTGGTCGGCGATGTGGTCGATGGCCTGTTCGTGGTGGTCGGCTTCTTTATCATGGCGTTCTTTATTACCGCGGCCCTGCTCTGGCTGTACTGCCGTTCGATCAAGCTGACCGTGGTCTCGCTGGTGGTGGCGATGCTGCCGGTGGTCTGGCTGCTGGGCTTGCTGCCGCTGATGGGGCTGGGTATCGACCCGATGTCGATCCTGGTGCCGTTCCTGATTTTTTCCATCGGCGTGTCCCATGCCGTGCAGATGACCAACGCCTGGAAACAGGATGTGCTGGCCGGCAGCGATTCGGTGCAGGCGGCGCGCTCGGCGTTCTGCAAGATCTTCATTCCCGGCGCCCTGGCCTTGCTGATGAATGCCCTGGGCTTTGGTGTGATCATGCTGATCGACATTCCCATCGTCCATGAGCTGGGGGTCACCGCCTGCATCGGCGTGATGCTGATGATCGTCACCAACAAGATGATGCTGCCGATCATCATCTCGCACCTGACCCTTGAGCCTGGCTCGGCACACACCAACTACATCGCCCCCGGCCACAAGCATCGGCTGTGGTGGCGGCTGTCGGTGGTGGCCGAGCCCAAGCCTGCATTGCTGGTGTTTGCCATCAGCCTGGCGTTGCTGGTCGGTGGCACGCTGACAAGCCGCGAGCTGGTGGTAGGCGATGTCGGCACCGGGGCACCGGAGCTGCGCAGCGACTCGCGCTACAACCGCGACAACGCCAACATCATTGACCGTTATTCCATCGGCCTGGACGTGCTGGCGGTCTACATGCAAGCCCCCCAGGTCAAGGAAGCCTGCCTGGACCCGGACGTCATGCGCGCCATCGAAGAGCTCGACTTCAAGGCCCGCAGCCTGCCGGGTGTGCAGTCGGTGCAGAGCGTGGCGAGCATGGGCAAGGTGACCATCTCCGGCAACAACGAAGGCAACCCGCGCTGGGCCGCCATCCCCGGTTCCGAGCGCGGCCTGCAGCCAGGTTCCCAGGCCTACACCAGTTCTCATGGGCTGGTGGTCGACGGTTGCGGCACCATGCAGATTCTGGTGTTTCTCAACAACCACGATGGCGCCACGGTGGCCCAGGTGGTCGCCGGGCTTGAGCGCATTATTGCGGCCATCGAGCAGCCGAAGGTGCAGTTCCACCTGGCCGGTGGCAACGTCGGGGTCATGGCGGCCTCGAACGAGGCGGTCAAGCGGGCCGAGGTACAGATGCACGCCGCGTTGCTCGGTTCGGTGGCGCTGTTCTGCTGGCTGACCTTCCGCTCCTTGCGCGCGGTGCTGTGCATCATCACGCCACTGGCGATTGTCGCCACCTTGTGCAACGCCATGATGGCGACCCTGGACATTGGCCTGAAAGTCGCGACGCTGCCGGTCCTGGCCTTGGGGGTCGGTGTGGGGGTGGACTACGGCATCTACCTGTATGAGCGCATGCAGCATGAACTGGCCAGCGGCAAGGACCTGCGCAACGCCTTCTACGAGGCCATGTGCCAACGCGGCACCGCCGCCTTGTTCACCGCCTTCACCATGTCCATCGGCGTGGGCACCTGGGCGTTTGCACCGCTCAAGTTCCAGGCCGACATGGGCATCCTGCTGGCATTCATGTTCCTGGTGAACGTGTTCGGCGCGATCTTCCTGCTGCCTGGGCTGGCGGCCTGGTTCCACCGCTCGCGGGCGCTGGTGGCGGTGGAACCTGCAAGCCAGGCGACTGCAGCAGCGGGTCATCGGACGGGCGCCGTGTCGGGCCGCTTGTTGAAGTAGGACGCTGTGGTTAGAGTGGCTTACTGCCTGGACCGGGCAGCGAGCCGAGTCCATGAACAAAAACAATAATGCCGACACCCGCACGCGCGAGGTGATCGGCCAATGAGGTTCACGTCATGCGTTCGATGTCTTTGGTGGCGCCTGTGGTACAACCGCAAATCTCGATGTTCGACTATGACCGGCTGGTTCGCGCGATTCATGAAGGTGGCCTGGAGAACCAGGCGCTGAGCGTGGCGCTGGAAGCCTTGCGCGTACAATTCGATGCCAACTACGTGACCCTGATCCTGCGCATTCCCGGCGTCGAGGATATCGGCCTGATGATGGTGGTCGGCAATTTCGAGGCCCATGGCCAGGTGACCTACCTGACTTACCGTCACTCCATCACGCCGTTCGCGCGCCAACCGGTTGACACCGTGTTCACCGAGCAAGACGTGATGACCGACGAACAGTGGGTCTCGTGCAGCTACTTCCTCGATTGCTGCCGTAGCTACGACGTGCGCCACATCATGGGCGTGAACGTTTCCACCGTTGATGAAGGCGTGTTGCGCCTGCGCATCACCCGATCCAGCGAGGGGGCGAGTTTTGACAGCGCAGACCGCGCGCTCTGCGCCCTGCTGATTCCGCACCTGCGCCAGAGTCTGCACGTGCACAACCTGCTGGGCCGCAGCGAGTCGCTGGGTGAGCTGTATGCACAGGCGATCAACCGGCTGTCGCTGGCCTCCATCGTGCTGGACGAGTCCGGTTTCGTGCTGCAACTCAATGACGTGGCCCGCAGCCTGCTGGACCAGGCCGACGGGTTGAAACTGGTCGGTGGCCGGCTGGAAGCCACTTATCCCAGCGACAACCGCGAACTGCACAAACTGCTGCATGGTGCCTTCGACCAGGCCCACCAACAGGGAGCGCGGGATTCGCGCGAAGTGCTGTCGATTTCCCGGCCGTCGGGCGAGGTCAACCTTGGGGTAGTGGTGGAAGCCATTCCGGCGCAAGGCTGGGGCGAGGGCAAGGGCCAGCCGCGGGTGGTGGTGTATGTGCGCGATGCGGTGGGCAAGTCCCAGGCCAACAACGGCGTCGCCAAGCAACTGTTCAACTTCACCCCGGCGGAAACCGCACTGGCGCTCGAGTTGGCCAACGGCCTGTCGCTGGAAGAGGCGGCGGAAGAGCTGGGAATCATGCGCAACACCGCGCGGGCGCACCTGCGCGCGATCTTCTCCAAGACCGGGGTACGACGCCAGGCCGAGCTGGTGCGGGTGATGCTCAACAGCGTGGTGAGTCTGGGGGCCAATGGCATGACGCCGTTGCAGCGCCCGGCCGAAGCCGCACCACGGCCGGAGCTCAAGCGCGTTCGGTAGAATCGGTGTTGCGCCCAGCCCTTCTGGTCTGAATTGACGATGCTAGTCCCCGCGGTCCGGCGCCATGCTGGTGACCGGACCCCAGGAGATCGTCAATGAACAAGGTAGCTTTCATTACCGGCGCCAGCCGTGGCATTGGCCGCGAAACGGCGCTGGAATTCGCCCGCCAGGGCTTCGATGTGGCCATCAGCGCCCGCACCCTGGAAGAAGGCGAGCGTCATGCCCACGCCCTGAGCCACGCCGATGGCGCCCCGCTGGCGGGCAGTCTGCGCGGCACCGCAGCCGCCATCGAAGCCCTCGGTCGCCGGGCCTGGATCATTCCCATGGACTTGCTCGATGCCACCTCGGTCACTGCCGCTGCCGAGCAGGTGCTGCGCGAGGCCGGGCGGGTCGATGTACTGGTCAACAATGCGATCTACCAGGGCAGCGACCTGAATCTGCCGTTGTTGCAGCTGACCGCCGACACCCTCGAGCGCATCTACCGCGCCTACTTGCTGGCCCCGGTGCTGCTCTGCCAGGCGCTGGCGCGGCACATGCTCGAGCGCGGCGATGGGGTGATCATCAACGTCACCTCCGGGGCGGGCGAGAGCAACCCGCCGGTGCCCGCCGGGCAAGGCGGCTGGGGGTATGCCTATGGGGCCGGCAAGGCCATGGTCTCGCGCCTCTCGGGTGTGCTGGCCGTCGAGCTGGGCGGTGCCGGGCTGCGGGCCTACACGATCAACCCTGGGGTGGTTCGCACCGAAGCCTTGCAGGCGACCATTGGCGAACAAGGCGTGATCGCCCTGCGCAACGGCTCGGCCCCGCCCAGCGTGCCGGCCCAGGTGATGCGCTGGCTGGCGCTTGAAGACCGGGAAGGCAAGCATCAGCGCCGCACCATCAACGTCCAGCCCTTCGCCCTGGAGCAACGGATCGTGGCCGATTGGCGCGAACCTAGTCCACTTGAAGGATGAGCACGCCAGCGGGCTTGGCGATCATTCCCTGACAACGATGTGGTCTTTGGCCCACCGACAAGAATGAGAATGAGGACCTTGAGATGACCCAACTGATCGATATCAAGCCGGTCGCCGAGACCGCGGACTATCGCTACGCCCGCGGCTGGCACTGCCTGGGCGAGGCTGACAGCTTTCGCGATGGCAAGCTGCACACCCTGAATATCTTTGGCGGTCGCCTGGTCGGCTTCGCCAATCAGGCCGGCGAGATCAGCGTGCTGGATGCCTATTGCCCGCACATGGGCGCCGACCTGTCGCAAGGCGAGCTGGTCAATGGCCGGGTGGTCTGCCCCTTCCACCACTGGGCCTACGAGGCCAACGGCCGTTGCAGCGAGATCCCCTACTGCAAGCGCATTCCACCCAAGGCCAAGACCCGCCGTTGGCTGACCTGCGAAGTCAACAAACTGCTGTTTATCTGGAACAACCCGGAAGGCAATCCACCGGCGCAGGGGGTCGAGATTCCTTACCTGCCGGAAATCGACAGCGACGAGTGGTCCAGCGACTGGCACATCGACCTGCTGACGATCGAGACCCACCCGCGCGAGCTGGTCGATAACCTGGCCGATGCCCAGCACTTCGGCCCGGTGCACGGCACGCCGGTGAAGTACTTCGCCAACGTATTCGAAGGCCATATTGGCCATCAGATTTTCCACGGCGATTCGGAGCGCCTGGGCGGTGACCTGGTGGCGGATAGCGCTTACTACGGCCCGGCCACCCACTTCACACGCATGCGCGCCGAGTTCGACGGCATGACCGTGCACTCGATCCTGCTCAACTGCCATGTGCCGGTCACGCCCAACAGCTTCGAATTGCGCTTTGGCGTATTGGTGAAGAAGGTGCCGGGCTGGAGCGAAGAGCAAAACCGCGCCCTGGCGCTGGAGTACGTGCAAAACAACCGCACTTCGTTCTACCAGGACGTCGACATCTGGAAGACCAAGACCCGGGTCGAGGCGCCGGTGCTGGCCGAGGGCGATGGGCCGATCTACCAGCTGCGCGACTGGTATAGCCAGTTTTACATGGACGAGGCGCAGGTGCCGGCGGAGTGGGCGCAGCGTCGGGAGATCATCACTGCCGATCATCGTTGACCTGACTGGCAAACCAAGGCTTGCCTCAATGCCAGTCAGTTAAGGCATTGAACGACATAAACCCTGTGGGAGCGGATTTATCCGCGAATCCAGACACCGCGGTTTTTCTGGTATTGCGCGGTGCCTTCATTCGCGGATAAATCCGCTCCCACTAGAAGCAAGCGCTGCTACAGCGCAGGTAGTTGGGCTTGTGGTATTTTCCTGCCCTGTGCGCAGAGAAGGAAAGCAGGCTGTGAGTACCAAGATCATCACGAAGGAAGGCTTCGACGCGCTGAAAAAGGAGCTTGACTACCTCTGGCGCGAACACCGTCCCGATATCACCCAGAAGGTCGCCTGGGCCGCTTCGCTGGGCGACCGCAGCGAAAACGCCGACTACCAGTACAACAAGAAGCTGCTGCGCGAAATTGACCGCCGCGTCCGCTACCTGCGCAAGCGCCTGGAAGACATGCGCGTGGTGGAATACTCCCCCGAGCAGGACGGCCGGGTGTTTTTCGGTGCCTGGGTCGAGATCGAGAACGAAGAAGGGGAACTGAAGAAGTTCCGTATCGTCGGTTATGACGAGATTTATGGGCGCATGGACTACATATCCATCGATTCACCCATGGCCCGGGCCCTGCTCAAGAAAGAAGTCGGGGACGAGGTCATCGTCCCCACGCCTTCAGGCGACATGTGCTGGTGGGTGAATGACATCCACTACCTCCCCAAGCCTGATTGAATCCACTCACCCTTCGCGCAATACGGTCAGTGGGCCGGTGTTCAAGGCCCGGCGGGTGCCGTAGATCCCGGCACCGCCGACCAGCACAGCGCCCGCCACGGGCAACAGCAACAGCCAGGGGTGCGGTGTCCACGCAAGGTCCAGTGCGTAGCGGTAGAGCACCAGGCTGATCACCTCGCAACCGATCGCCGCCAGCAGGCCGCTGGTGGCGCCCAACAGGCCAAACTCGATCCGCCGGGTCTTGAGCAACAGGCGCCGTTCGGCACCCAGGGCCCGCAGCAGCGCGCCCTGGCGAATACGTTCATCCAGGGTCGCCTGCAGGCCGGCGAAGAGCACGGCCAGGCCCGCCGCCAGCACAAACAACAGCACGTATTCAACGGCCAGGGTGACTTGCGCGAGGATGCTGCGCAGCTGCGCCAGCAACGCTTCGACTTCCAGAATGGTCACTGCCGGGAAGGTCCGGGACAACGCCACCACTTGCTGGTCGTGGCCGGGCGCCAGGTAGAAGCTGGTCAGGTAGGTGGTCGGCAGGTCTTGCAGGGTGCCGGGCTGGAAGATCATGTAGAAATTGGGCTGGAAGTTGTCCCAGTTGACCTGGCGCAGGCTGGTGACGCGGGCCTCGCGGATCATGCCGCCGACGTTGAAGGTCATGCGGTCGCCCAGATTGAGCTTGAGGCTGGTGGCCAGTTCCGATTCCACCGAGACACCGGGCAGGTCATCGGCCTTGATGTCGGTCCACCAGCTGCCGGAGATCAGGGCGTTGCCGCTGGGCAGCTCGGTGGCCCAGGTCAGGCTTAAATCGCGCTGGATCGCGCGGTCGCCGCTGGAGTCCTTGCTGACGATCTGGCGGACCGCTTCGCCGTTTATCTGCGTCAGGCGGCCGGGAATGACCGGGTACAGCGGCGCCGCCTGTGTCGAAAAATCGCTGAGCTGGGCGGCGAAGTTGTCCTTGTCGGCGGGGAGGATGTTCAGCGCGAAATAGTTGGGCGCATCCTTGGGCAACTGGTTTTGCCAGGTGTCGAGCAGCTCGCCGCGCAGTAGCGCGATCAGCGCCATCGCCAGCAGGATCAGGCCGAAGGCCAGCGCCTGGCCGGCCGCCGCCAGCGGATGACGCAGCAGCTGGCCCAGGCCTAGTCGCCAGGGCAGCGAGGCCCCGGCCAAGGCCCGGCGCAGGGTGCGCAGGCCGAGCAGCAACACCCCCCCGAGCAGCACTGAAGCGACCAGCCCGCCGCCCAACAGGGCGAAGGTCAGGACCAGATCCAGGCTCAGCCGCCACATGATCAGGGTCAAGGCCAGCAGCGCCGCGCCATAAATCAGCCAGCTGCTGGGCGGGACTGGCAGCAGGTCGCGGCGCAGCACCCGCAAGGGCGGCACCCGGCCCAGCGCGGCCAGTGGCGGCAGGGCAAACCCGGTCAGTGCCACCAGCCCGGTGGCGATGCCCGCCAGCGCCGGGAGCACGCCGCCGGGCGGTACCTCGGCCGGCAACAGGCCTTGGAGCAACTGAAACAGCACCAGTTGCGCCAGCCAGCCGAGCAACGCACCGGCCACGCTGGCGACCAGACCCAGCGCGGCCAACTGCATGCAGAACAGGCTCAAGGCCTGCCGACGCGACAGGCCCAGGCAGCGCAGCAGGGCGCTGGCGTCAAAGCGGCGGCTGGCAAAGCGGCTGGCACACAAGGCCACGGCCACGCCAGAGAGCAGCACCGCGACCAGGCTGGCCATGTTCAGGTAGCGTTCGGCCTTGCCCAGCGCGCCGCCGATCTGGCGGTTGCCGTCGCGCGAATCCTGCAGGCGCTGATGGGGTTCAAGGGTCGCTTTGATGGCATTGCGATAGACCAGCAGTGCCTCGGGGTTGCCGCGCCAGAGTTCCCGGTAGGTCACTCGGCTGCCGGGCTGGACCACGCCCGTGGCGCCCAGGTCGTCGAGGTTGATCAGCACGCGCGGGGTAAGGCTGTAAAAGTTGCCGGCGCGGTCCGGCTCGTGGGTCAGTACCCGGGTCATGCGCAGGGACTTCATGCCGACGTCGATGCTGTCGCCGACCTTCAGGTTCAGTGCCGCCAACAGCCGCGGCTCGACCCAGGCTTCTCCGGGCGCCGGCCCGCCGCCACTGACTTCGGGCCCATAAGGTTCGGCCGCGCTCCTGAGCTCGCCGCGAAGCGGGTAGGTGTTGTCGGCGGCCTTGATGCTCGACAGCTGGATACCGTTGTCGGTGGCCACCACGCTTGAGAATTCGACCACGCTGGCGTGGGTCAGGCCCTGGTCGACACCGCTGCGGATCTGTTCTGGCCGCGCTGGGGATGAGCCTTGAAGGATCAAGTCAGCGCCGAGAAATTCGGTGGCCCGCAACAACATGGCACCATTGAGGCGGGCGCCGAAATAGCCGATGGCGGTGCTGGCGGCCACCGCCACCACAAGGGCGAAAAACAGCACCCGCAGTTCCGTGGCGCGGGCATCGCGCCAGAGTTGCCGCATGGCCAGGCCGAACAAGCGCGAGGGAGGTGTCATCAGGGCTCCAGAGGGCCGACCAGGCGGCCGGCGTCCAGGCGGATCTGGCGATGGCAGCGGTGCGCCAGTCGCTCGTCATGGGTCACCAGCACCAGGGTGGTGCCGCGTTCCTTGTTCAGTTCGAACAGCAGATCGCTGATGCGTTCGCCCGTGTGGCTGTCGAGATTGCCGGTCGGCTCGTCGGCGAACAGCACCGACGGCTCGGCGGCAAAAGCCCGGGCGATGGCGACGCGCTGTTGCTCACCACCGGACAGCTGGCGTGGCGAATGGGTCAGGCGCTGGGCCAGGCCCACGCGCTCCAGCAGGTGCCGGGCCTGGGAGCGGGCATCCTTGCGGCCATCGAGCTCCAGCGGCAACATGACGTTTTCCAGGGCGTTGAGGCTGTCGAGCAATTGAAACGACTGGAACACAAAGCCGACATGCTCGGCCCGCACCTGGGCGCGTTGGTCCTCATCCAGAGTGCTCAGGTCGTTGCCGGCCAGAACCACCGCGCCAACGCTGGGCAGGTCGAGGCCAGCCAATAGACCGAGCAGGGTCGACTTGCCCGAGCCCGAGGCGCCGACAATGGCCAGGCTGTCGCCTCGGGCCAATTCCAGCGAGAGTGAGTGCAGAATGGTCAGATCGCCTTCCGCGCTGGGAACCACTTTGCTAAGGTTCCGCGCAGTGAGAATGCTTGCGCCCATGGAGAGTCCGTATGCGAGTGTGGTTAGTGAGTGCCGGTCTGGCCATGCTGTGCCTGGCCCAAGGCGCAGCGGCGGGGACCGTCCTGGTCGTTGGCGATAGTATCAGCGCGGCTTTCGGCCTGGATACCCGCCAGGGGTGGGTCGCGTTACTGCAGCAACGCCTTGAAACCGAGGGTTTCGACGATAAGGTGGTCAATGCCTCCATCAGCGGCGACACCAGCGCCGGGGGCCAGGCGCGGCTGCCGGCGCTGCTTGCCGAGCATAAGCCGAGCCTGGTGATCCTTGAGCTGGGAGGCAACGATGGCCTTCGTGGCCAACAGCCAGCGCAATTGCAACAAAATCTTGCCTCGATGGTGGATCGCTCCCGGGAGGCGGGCGCCAAGGTCTTGCTGCTGGGCATGCAACTGCCACCCAATTACGGCGCGCGCTATACCCAGGCCTTTGCCGGTGTCTACAAACAGCTGGCCTTCGATAAAAAACTGCCGTGGGTGCCGTTTTTTCTCGAAGGGGTCGGTGGCGTGCCGGAGCTGATGCAGGCCGACGGTATTCATCCCGCCCAGGGGGCGCAGGGCAAGTTGCTGGAAAATGTCTGGCCGACGCTAAAACCGCTGCTTTGAGCTTTTCTATGGACCGGCTTTGGGCTAAGGTGGCGCCCCCCGATCTGGAGCCCTCGATGTCGCGTCCCGCCTGGTCCCTTTACGCCTACAAACTGATCGAACCTGACGAGCAGCTGGACCTGTTCGCCTGTCAGGAGGTGAGGGTGCACCTGGTCGCACGTCAACTGGAACTCGGGGGCTCGGCCGACCGCACATTGTGCGGGACCCTGCTGCCCGCTCAACCACGCTGGTTGGGCGTGGAGTCTGCCATTTATCGCGACAAACGGTTATGCAAACTGTGTCGCGCCATCCTCGACGCGCAACGGCGCGGCACCCGGCCTATCTGGCCTGAGCTCTGATCAGCGGCGCCGAATGGGCGGCGCGGCAGTGCACCTCCCGAATTTTCGGATGGCGGTGTACAATCGATGCCTTGACTTAATCGAATTTGCGAAGGATTTTCCGGATGTTGCCGCGTTTTTCCGCCGTTACCCGTTGCCTTTCCGTGGCCGCTTTGTTCGCGACAGGTTCTGCATCGGCCCTGGAGCTTCCTCTGCCGCCTCCTGGCGAGGACATCGTTGGCCAGATCCAGACGATCCAGGCCAAGTATGAAGATACTTTTGCCGACATCGGTACCGCCAACGACCTTGGCTATCTGGAAATGGTAGCAGCCAACCCGGGTGTCGACGCCTGGCTGCCGGGCGCCGGCTCCGAAATCATCCTGCCGACCCGCTTCATCCTGCCGCCGGGCCCACGTGAAGGCATCGTGATCAACCTGGCTGAATACCGGATGTACTACTTCCCCAAAGGCCAGAACGTGGTGCATACCTACCCGCTGGGCATTGGTCGCGAAGGCTGGGGTTCGCCGATTGCGCAAACCAGGGTCGCGGCCAAGACCCCGAACCCGAGCTGGACGCCGCCGGCCTCCATCCGTGCCGAGCACGCGGCTGACGGCGACCCGCTGCCAAGCGTGGTCCCGGCCGGCCCGGATAACCCGCTGGGGCCGTTCAAGTTCACCCTGGGCTTACCGGGCTACCTGATTCACGGCTCGAACAAGAAGTTTGGCATCGGCATGCGCACCAGCCACGGTTGCTTCCGCATGTTCAACAACAACGTGCTGGAACTGGCGGGCATGGCCCCGGTCGGCACGCCGGTGCGCATCATCAACGAACCCTACAAGTTCGGTGTGAGCGGCGGCAAGGTCTACTTGGAAGCGCACACTCCGCTGGACGACAAGGGTGACCCATCGGTGGTGGATAAACACACCGCAGTGATCAATGCCTTGCTCAGCCGCAAGGATCTGGGCGAGAACCTGCAAATGAACTGGGACCTGGTACGTGACGTGATTGCTGCCGAAGATGGCATGCCGGTCGAGATTGCTGTACCGGGCCAGGCGCCGATGATTTCGAGCGCGCCGGTCGAGTTGGAGTAACTGCCTTGTCAGCCTCTGGCCCGTGAGCCGGGTGAGAGGCCTTGGCGCTGAATTAAGTCCAGCGCCCAATAAAAAAGCCGACCCACGAATGGATCGGCTTTTTTTTTTGCAATAACCCCGAAGGATTATTACTTGCGGCTAGCTTTTTCCAGCATACGCAGAGCGCGCTCGTTAGCTTCGTCAGCAGTCTGTTGAGCTTTTTGAGCTGCAGCCAGAGCTTCATCAGCTTTGCGATACGCTTCGTCAGCACGAGCTTGTGCACGAGCTGCTGCGTCTTCGGTAGCAGTCAGGCGAGCTTCGGTTTCTTTAGATACGCTGCTGCAACCGGTAGCCAGAACTGCGGCCAGAGCCAGAGCAGAGAATTTCAGAACGTTGTTCATCGTGTTCCCCTTCAAGGACTTTCTATTAATAGCCATCTCTCGTGAGTGAGAAAATAGCCGGCGTACATAGTACCCATTACTTGTAGTAAGTAAACTGACTGAGCGCAAGAACTGCGAAAAAATCTACGCTTTTTGCACTAGTGATTGAACACCTTGAGCAAAAAACCAGCAACCGGCTGGTTCAATCCCTGTTACGTGGAGCCAAACGCCACCGCTGTGTTGGCGAATACTTGAGGGTGGCAATAAGCAATCCGCTGCTATTCTTCGGGCTGGCCTGCGAGGGCAAGCAGTTTGTTGTTGTTTTTTGTGAACTTCTCGTGACTTTAGTTGCCAGAGTTCGTCTTGCCCCTGCACAACAACAGGCCCTCTTGCCGAACCTCGGGCTCGGATATTCGGCTGTCTCAAATCCGAGATTTGTTGATCGATGTCTTGAGCGTTGGCAGGATTGGCGCCTACTATTTGGTACGTGCACATTTTGAAGAGAACGACTTGGCGGTTTTCAGTGTCGAAACAGGCACGGGGTGGCGTAGAGGTTCCTTCGCCGGCAAAACATCGGTAAGGTAGGGGTCAGATTACAAGACCCGCGAGGAGCAGTGATGAGCGAGGCGTTGTCCATCCACCATGACCAGGCTAGTCATCAATTCGAGACCAATGTCGACGGTCATCGTGCCTATCTGACCTATATGGATCTGGGGAAGCAGACATTGGATATTTACCGTACCTTCGTACCCAACGCGCTGCGAGGCCGGGGCATTGCCGCGGCACTCACCGAGCAGGCACTGGAGTATGCCGACAGCATGGGCTACACGGTGATTCCGTCGTGCTCCTATGTCGAGCGTTACATGGAACGTCACCAGCGCCATTCGGCAAAAATCTGAACTCTCGACCTTGTTGCGTTGGCAGCGGGGTTGAAACGCTTCAAACAAAAACGCCGGGCGATGCCCGGCGTTTTTGTGTGTGCTTGATCGGCTTTTAGCCGCGGGCGCGCTTGGGCAGCACATCCTTGAGCTTGGCATGCATGCTGCGCAAGGTGGTTTCGGTCGCCGTCCAGTCGATGCAGGCATCGGTGATGGAGACGCCGTATTGCAGGTCGTCCAGGTTTTTCGGAATCGACTGGGCACCCCAGTTCAGATGGCTCTCGACCATCAGGCCGATGATCGACTGGTTGCCTTCCAGGATCTGGTTGGCGACGTTTTCCATCACCAGCGGTTGCAAGGCCGGGTCCTTGTTGGAGTTGGCGTGGCTGCAGTCGACCATGATGTTCGGACGAATGCCGGCCTTTTTCAGGGCCTGCTCGCACAGCGCAACGCTGACCGAGTCATAGTTCGGCTTACCGTTGCCACCACGCAGCACCACGTGACCGTAGGCATTGCCTTTGGTGGTGACGATGGACACGCCACCTTCCTGGTTGATGCCCAGGAAACGGTGCGGGCTGGAAACCGACTGCAGGGCATTGATGGCAACGGTCAGGCCGCCGTCGGTGCCGTTCTTGAAGCCGACCGCCGAAGACAGGCCGGAGGCCATCTCGCGGTGGGTCTGGGATTCGGTGGTGCGCGCGCCAATGGCCGACCAGCTGATCAGGTCTTGCAGGTACTGCGGGGAAATCGGGTCCAGGGCTTCGGTAGCGGTCGGCAGGCCCTTTTCGGCCAGGTCCAGCAGCAGCTGGCGACCAATGTGCAGGCCGTCCTGGATCTTGAACGAGTCGTCCAGGTACGGGTCGTTGATCAGGCCTTTCCAGCCCACAGTGGTACGCGGCTTTTCAAAGTAGACGCGCATCACCAGATAGAGCGTGTCGCTGACTTCTTCGGCCAGCGCCTTGAGCCGGTCGGCGTATTCATGAGCGGCCTTGATGTCATGGATCGAGCACGGGCCGACCACGACGAACAGGCGATGATCCTTGCCATCAAGAATATTGCGCACGACTTCGCGACCACCGGTCACGGTCTGCAGCGCAGTGGCGCTCAGGGGAATTTCCTTCTTGAGCTGATCGGGGGTGATCAGGGTCTCGTTGGAGGCAACGTTAAGGTCGTCGATCGGTAAATCAGCCATCGTGTTACTCGTCAGGTCACGGGTGCCGGCCGCCAGCGATCCCCGCGCGGCGGAGCGCAGCATGATTGAGCGCAGCGGGGATCGGAACCTTAGCGCGTTACACCGGGGCGGACAATGGGGGGCGCCCGGTTTCGTGCCTTTGCGGCACGTTTGGGCCACTAAAGTTGTAGCGGCGGCGGTGCTTCTTCCTGAATCAGGCTGAGACTGGCATGGGAAAACTCGACGGCGTGATGCTCGACCCATTCCTGGGCGAGGGCGGCGATGGCTGCGTCGTCGCTGCCATCGAGCTGGGCATGCTGCTCGCAGTAATGCTTGATCTGGCACACCTGCTCGCCCATGCGCGCGCCGAACAACGTCTGTTCGTCGGTAAAGGCGATGCCGATCAGGTAGCCTTCGTCGAGTTTGTAGCACCAGGCCACATAACCCGGGTAGTGGGTGTCTTCGCCAAGGCTGGGTATGGCCATATCGATGGCGGTGCCGCGCCGGTAGGCACGGTAATGATTGCAGGCCACGCCACCCAGGCTGATCGTGTGCAGCCGTTGCCGGGAAAGACTTGAGCATTTACGGGGGCTCAATACCACGGGAACATCGAAGGGATGGGGTAGAAAACGATTCATGAACACCGACTCCGAGCGTCGACTTTCTGACTGTCCTGATGTGAGTGTAGTGAGCGAAATGGAACACACTGATTTGAATATAGATCAGGCTCTGCTGGCGCGCTGACCGATGCGCTCGACAAGGCGGCCCGTCGAGCACCTGACCAGCTACCATGTGGGCATCGGCATATAAGGCAGGGGAATCGGTGATATGGGCAAGGGGTTGGGGGACAAGCTGGTCGTCGCGATTTCGTCGCGTGCGCTGTTCGACTTGAGTGAAAGCCATCGGGTCTATCTGACCGAAGGGGTAGAGGCCTACCGCCAGTACCAGATCGAGCATGAGGACGAAATCCTCGAGCCCGGTGATGCCTATCTGCTGGTGGAAAAATTGCTCAGCCTCAATGCCCGGCTGGGCCAGGCGCGCGTGGAAGTGGTACTGGTCTCGCGTAATAGCGCCGACACCGGCCTGCGCGTGTTCAACTCCATCCAGCACCATGGGCTGGGCATTTCCCGTGCTGCGTTCGTCGGTGGGCGTAGCCCTTATCCGTACCTGTCGGCATTTGGCTGTCACCTGTTTCTGTCCACCGATGCCGAAGATGTACGCAGCGCCCTGGACAACGGTTTCGCAGCGGCGACCATTTTGTCCGGCGGTGCCCGCCGTGCTGACAGCGCGGAGCTGCGGATTGCTTTCGATGGCGATGCGGTGCTGTTTTCCGATGAGTCCGAGCGGGTCTATCAACTGGATGGGCTGGAAGCCTTTCAGGCCAATGAGCGCGAATCGGCTCGGCGGCCATTGCCGGGCGGCCCGTTCAAGCCGTTTCTGGCGGCGCTCAATGTGCTGCAGAAAGAATTCCCCGAGGGTACCTGCCCGATCCGCACCGCGCTGGTCACAGCCCGCTCGGCACCGGCTCATGAGCGGGTGATCCGGACCTTGCGCGAGTGGGATATTCGGCTGGACGAATCGCTGTTTCTGGGAGGGCTGGAAAAGGCCGCGTTCCTCGAAGCATTCGCCGCCGACGTGTTTTTCGACGACCAGCCCGGGCACTGCGAACTGGCGCTGGGCGTGGTCGCGACCGGTCATGTACCCCACGGAATCAGCAACGAGCGGAAAATCTGACGCCCTGATTCTGACACGCTTGAGTGGCGCTTCCGAGTGCCAATGGCGCTGCTAAGCTCAAGCTTGTCCTGCCGTATCGGCAGTCGAGGAGGTCACATGATTCGCTCTCTGTTGTATGCAACCGACCTCGGTCTTTACGCTCCTTATGTCATGCAGCATGCCCTGACGTTGGCACGTGCCTTTAACGCCGAGCTCTATGTCATCCACGCCGTCGAACCCATGGGGCTGTTCGCCGAGTCGGTGTTGCAGAGCTATCTGGATGAATCGACCCTGACCAACCTGCAGAACCAGGGTGTCACCACGGTCATGGCCAATATCGAGCAAAAGGTGCTCGCCAGTTTTCGTGAAGAGTTGGGGGAAGGGCAGCAGGATCTGGCACTGATCCGTGCCGTTCGGGTCCGCCAGGGCGACCCGGCAGAAGTCATCCTCGACCAGGCCGAGCGTCTGGCGGTGGACCTGGTGATCGTCGGCAGCCACAGTCAAGGCGCTGGCGCCGAAATTCCGTTGGGGCGCACCGCCGCCCGGGTGCTGCAATTGTCCAAGGTGCCGGTGTACATGGTGCCGCTGTCGCAACATCTGGGGCGACGAAAAGCGTAGGTTTGCCGACCAAAGAATGTAGGCAATTCGATAAAAAGTTCTAGATTTATTCTTCGTGTCGTTAATATAGTTATAAACACGTCGCTGGAGCATGTGGCATCCGGCTGATTTGAGGGATACCTATGAAGCTTCAACAATTGCGCTACATCTGGGAGGTGGCGCACCACGACCTCAACGTTTCCGCTACGGCGCAGAGCCTGTATACGTCCCAGCCCGGGATCAGTAAGCAGATTCGCCTGTTGGAAGACGAGTTGGGGGTGGAGGTTTTCGCTCGCAGCGGCAAACACCTGACGCGCGTCACGCCGGCCGGCGAACGTATCATCACCACCGCAGGCGAGATCCTGCGCAAGGTCGAAAGCATCAAGCAGATCGCCCAGGAATTCTCCAACGAGAAGAAAGGCACCCTGTCGATCGCCACCACCCACACCCAGGCACGTTATGCGCTGCCACCGGTGATCAGCAACTTCATCAAACAATACCCGGAAGTGGCGCTGCACATGCATCAGGGCTCGCCCATGCAGATCGCCGAAATGGCCGCGGACGGCACGGTTGATTTTGCCATTGCCACCGAGGCGCTGGAGTTGTTCGGCGACCTGGTGATGATGCCGTGCTACCGCTGGAACCGCTGCGTGGTGGTGCCCCAGGGGCACCCGCTGACCAAGCTGCCCAAGCTGACGCTGGAAGTGCTGGCCGAGTATCCGATCGTCACCTACGTATTCGGCTTTACCGGCCGTTCCAAGCTAGACGAGGCCTTCAGCCACCGTGGCCTGACCCCTAAAGTGGTGTTCACCGCAGCCGACGCCGACGTGATCAAGACCTATGTGCGCCTGGGCCTGGGCGTGGGCATCGTCGCCAAGATGGCGGTCGATCCGAAGCTCGACAGTGACCTGGTGGTGCTGGATGCCAGCGAGCTGTTCGAGTCCAGTATTACCAAGATCGGTTTCCGTCGCGGCACCTTCCTGCGTGGTTTCATGTGCGACTTCATCGAGAAGTTCGCCCCCCACCTGACCCGTGAAGTGATGGCCAAGGCGATTCAGTGCCATAACAAGCAGGAACTTGAAGAGCTGTTTGATGGCGTGGAACTGCCGGTACATTGAGTCAAGGAATTGAACAACGCAACCCTCTGTAGGAGCGGCGGTCCGGCGTCCCGGCCCATCGCGGCCGGGTCCGCTCCAACAAGAGAATGATGGCGCCTTTGAAGTCAACGCTTAGTCTGAAACGCCCCGGCCGGGGCGTTTTTTTTTGCGCCACCGCGATCTCCCGCCCTACAAGCAAGGCTGACAACCCCAATCTCACAGGCCATGGCACGTTGCAACAAATGTGGGAGCGGATTTATCCGCGAAGCGCCGCGCGGGCGGCGCGCTATCTCAAGAACAATGGAAAAACCAAGGCAGGCACCTCCCACGGCTCATGCGATCTGCTGGCAGGCCCCCACGCCTCCCCCATCAGGATGAAGAGGTTGCCTGAGGACCGTATCAAGGCTTCCAGGTGCTTGCCTTGGGTTTTGCGGCGCTGCCGAAATCGAGCGCCGCCCGCGCGGCGCTTCGCGGCGGTCCGGCGCTCCGGTAAATCCGCTCCCACATTTGTTGCAACGTGCCATGGCCTGTGAATTTGGAGTTGCCAGCCTTGTTTGTTCGGCTTTAGATCTGTGTGGTTTCGGTGTGGCTTTCCCGCAATTGCGCGATGAACCTTTTTTACGCTGTATTTTCTCCGCAAAGTGGGTGATACGTCGTCCGTTGCCGTAGGCAATTAAACGTTCGTTTTATTTGGGAAATTTCTGAGGCTCGCTGGGACCGGTCCGACTTTTTGTGCGCGTCATCTACCGAATAATCCTCCTCGCCAACCGCACAGTGCGGTACTGGCACGGCATCTGTGACGAATTTCACAGGTCTTACCCAAGGAGCGTTTATTCATGAAGAACACCTTTCTCGCCTTGCCTCTGGCCCTGCTGGTCGCGGGCAACGCCTTCGCTGCCGACCCGATCGAGAAGCAAGTCACGGTTACGGCGTCGATCCCTACCGAGAACTTCTACGTTGAACCCGTCGGTGGCAACTGGATGAACGACCCTCAGTCCATGCGCTGGAACCCTGTCCAGGAAAGCCTGGAGCCGATCCAGAAACAGCTGCAGGTCAAAAGCACCATAGGCGCGATCTCGGCGCGGCTGCTGGATCCACCGATCATCGCCAGCGGAGCCAACAGCATCGGTCTGGCCGTCTCGATCGCCGGCACTGAACTGACCACCAGCGCTCAGCCTGTGGTGGCTGCCGCCGCCGCCGCGCCAGGCACCGTCGTCGGTTTTGAAATCGCTGCCATTAAACCTGCGGCCGGGAAATATGTAGCAGGCAACTACCAGGGTGTCGTCAACATGATGTTCGAGACCGCAGCGCCAACGCCTTAAGTCGCACCTCCGGTACTTATCCAACATCCCCTCTGTTCACCTCGTTCCTCATGCGCTTGCTTGAGGGCGGGGTGAGTATTGCCTGCGAAGATGGTCATGGCCAAAAACGTGTCTATTGCAGCATCAGTCCGATTGGCGCTGGGCTGCACGGTTTGCTTGAACCTGCCGCCGGCCTTGGCCGACGCACCGGGCCAGAACAGTTACCTGGGCGTATTGAGCCAGGCTCAAGGGCTGCCGAAGGAATTTGACGAACACTTTTTCGATGTGCCCCTGGCTGTACGGGTTGACCTGGACGGTCGCAACCTGGGGGATGCCATGGTGGTGCTCTCTCGCGATGAGCGAGTCCAACTGCTTGCGTTCACCGATACCACTGACAGCCTGGAGCCCGAGGCCACCCGCCAGCGCTGGGTCGAGTTTCTGTCGCAACAGCGCGCGCTGGGCACTTGCACCCGCGACTGCACCAACCAATTACTGGCCTTGCACTACAGCCTGGTGAACTCGCAGCTCTCCATTCTCACCCGTGAAGCCGAGCGCGACGGCGTAGCGGCGATTTACCATGCGCAGCCCGAGCAAGGCAGTTACGGCTTGCTGGTGCGCAACCAACTCAATTTGACCGGTGGCGACAACCAGACTACCGGCCGCTATGCCCTGCAAGGGCAAGGCAGCGTCGGTCACTGGACCGCACTGGCCGAGGCGCAGGTGGATCGCAGCAGCGACAACGCCGATCAGACGCGCCATCGAGTCGACCAGCTCTATGGCGAGCGGCTGCACGAAGCGCATTTCTATCGGCTGGGTTACTTCACGCCGGGTGTGCAAGGGCTGACGCGCCAGCCACGTTTGCTCGGCAACCTGCCGGACACCACGCTGGGCCTGATGTTCGGCAGCAGTGAGGGTCTGGTCATCGATAACGGCAAGGCCAGCGCCACGCCGATTTACGTCACGCCCAACCGTCCGGGCGTGGTGGAGATTTACCGCAACGGGGTACTGATCAACAGCCAGCCGGTGCAACTCGGCTTGCAGACCCTCGATACCCGGGTACTGCCCGGTGGCATCTATGAGGTGGAGGTGCGCCTGATCGAAGACGGCCAGGAAACCTCGCGCAATGAAGAATTCATCTACAAACCGTCCAACTGGAACGGAGCGCAGTCGCCGTGGCGCTACAACGCCTATGTGGGGCGCCAGAGCAATTTGCTGAGCAATTGGGAGAACGATTCCGAGGGCAGTTTGACCAGCGGCATTTTCACCAATTACCTGTTGCACCCGCGAGCGGTGGTCGGCCTCTCGGCCCAGCGCATCGATGAGCGCATGCAGTACGGCAGTTCGCTGGACTGGGACCTGGTCGACCGCCTGAAACTCTACGGCAATGTCTTTCACTCCCAGGGCCTTGGCAACGGATACGACCTGCAAGGCATCTACAACTATGACCTCGGTTCGCTGGTGCTGAGCCACAGCCGTTCCTGGCTGCAAGGCACGGACGACAATGGGGTTGACCGCTCGCAGGTGCGCGAGGTGAGTCAGAGTTCGATGTCGCTCAACCACCGGATTGACCGCCAAAGCACGGCTACCGTGCGTTTGTCCCACAGCACCGGCGCGGCCAGCGGCACGGGCGTTGATCTGGGCTGGGGCTATTACGGCAAGTTGCTGGGCTCCGATGCCAACTGGCGGCTTTCAGTGTTTGACCGGCCCGGCAGCGCCAGCACCGGCGATGCCCGCAACCGCGGCGTGAACCTGAGCCTGAACATGAGCCTGGGCGGCCCCGGCCGTCGGGTCTCGGCGAGCCTGGGTAGCCGTACCTCACGCGATGGCGGTCGTGATCAGAACGCCTCGCTCTCCTATCAGCAGGATCTCGACCACAGCACCTTGCGCAGCGTCGGTACCACCGCAACCGTGGACCGATATGGCACAGGGCTGTCGGGCAATGCCCAGTTCCAGAACAGCGTGCTGCACGGCGATGCCTATGCGCAAACCTCGTCGTTCAACGGCGCGCTGAGCGCCGGCCTGAACCTGGACAGCATCGTTGCCGTGGGCGCCGGCAAAGTGGCAGTGACCGGGCAATACCTGCCCCATGAGGCCGGCTTGATTGTCGACGTAACCTCTGACCTTCCAGACCTGGAGTTGCGCGCCGATGACCCGCAGGGGCAGAGCGCGTCGCTGCGACCCGGGCGCAACGTGATCCCTGTGAAAGCCTACAAGTCAGGCCAGGTGCAGTTCGATTTTGCCAGCGGCGATGCGCATGCCGCCGTGATCCAGCCGCCGAGCGTGGGGTATCACCTGAACCGGGGCGGGGTCGAGTACCGGCAGATTCGGGTGATGCGCACGCTGACGGTGATCGGGCGTTTGGTCGATGCCAAGGGGCAACCGCTCAGGGGCGCCCTGGTGATCAACCATGCCAGCCGCAGTGTCAGTGAGGCGGACGGCTTTTTTGCGGTGGAGATGAGCGAATCGACGCCGACCCTGGAGGTTCGCCACGGCGGTGGGGCGGTGTGTGTGCTCAGCTTTGAACCGGGCAAGGCAGAGCGGGAGAACGATGTATTGCTGGTGGGTGATCAGGCGTGTGTGGCGCCTGAGTTGGTGCAGGTAACGCAGGGAGTCAAAGGCGATGTTTGACGTCTTGAAGGAGCAGAAACAACGGCTCAAGTGGCTGATTGCTGCTTGCGTCCTGCCGGTCGGGCTGTTGTCCCCACACCTCAGTGCCGATGAAGTGACTATCTCAGCCCGTTACTCTGGTAATGGTGTCAACTTTGAAAACACCACGCCGCAGGCGGGGTTTTGTATTCGATATCCCCAAAATTGCGCAGGTCGTTTTACGGTCGGATTACCCATCACTTACGACAAAAGTGCCGTGAACCGCGCCCCTGATCCGCGTGATCAATATTTTGTTCAAGTGCCGGGGGCGCGAGTCGTCAACGTCACGAGTGTCGAGAATGGCCGGACTTATCCGGTGACCTTTGAGTTCAGGGCAATCAGTCAACAGGTCAATGCGCCTGGAAGTACACTTCTCAATCCTGTGTTTATTGCGCATAACCCGGGTGGATGTACCTATCTCCAAGCCTATGGCGTGCCAGGCAGGACGATGTATCTGTGGCGGGTGCGTAACCCCTTGAGTCCGGTGGGGTGCTACTCCAGTGCAACCGGTGGCGCTATAGGCACGGTTGTTCAGACCAGCACCTTTAACTTTGGCATTGAGTATGGGCTGACCATGCCCTCACCGTTACGCATGGTGCGCGGCCTGTATAGGGGGCAGACCACTTTTTCCATTGCCCCAGGCGCAGATTTCGACTTCGGCAACGGTGTGACTAATCTCAACAGCTCAACGTTGACCCTCAACTTCGAGTTGCAAGTGAATCACTCCTTCGTGCTGGATTTCCCACCGGGTTCGGAGCGGGCAGTCCTGGAACCGCCCAATGGTTGGCTCGACTGGGTCAACCGCGGGCGCAAACCCCAGCGCCTGTACCGCGAGCACCCGTTCAGAATCTGGTCCTCCGGGCCGTTCAAGGTTTACATGCGCTGTGACCAGTCTGTGGGTCAAGCATGCGCCATTCAGAACGGTGAGGGGCACGATGTGCCGGTGCAGGTGGCGCTGTCTCTGCCGGAAACCATCACCCACTCGGGTACGCCGGTCAAACAACTGCCCATCCCCACCCGTGAGACCGCTGCGCTGGTGTTCGACAGCCTTGCCTCGACCCTCAATCGGCAAGGGCGCCTGCATTACGAGGTAGCCCGAGAGCACGCTGGCGAGATGCTCAAATACCCCGGCACCACCTATTCAGGCAACGTGACCCTGGTCTTCGATGCGGAGCTATGACAGGCAACGCCGGGCTCTCCATCGCGGAATGAGCCCGGCAGGTAAGGAGCGCGCGATGTTTAAGATACTCAGGCAGCAGCGGCTTTGGTGCAGGCTGCCGGCAGGCATAGGGATGATGCTGTCTGGATTGCAGTCCGCGCCACTGAGCGCCGATGAAGTGACCATCACGGCTCGCTATACGGGAAATGGCGTCAACTTTGAAAACACCACGCCGCAGGCAGGGTTTTGCGTGACCTGGCCTCAAAACTGCGTCGGCCGTTTCACTGTGGCGCTACCCATCATTTACAACAAAAAAGCCGTCCAGGGAGCACCGGATGCGCGTGATCGGTACTTCATGAGAGTGCCTGCACCACGTGTAGTGACTGTAACGAGTACTGAAAATGGGACATCTTACCCTGTCACGTTCGAGTTTCGGGCATTCAGCCAAACCGTCATCATCTCTAGTGGAGGTATTTACTCCAACCCTGTGTTCACTAGATATCCCGTGGGTTGCAGGTATCTAATGACGTATGGCACTCACGTTTGGGTGCAGTATCTGTGGGGCGTGCCCAACCCTCAAAGTCCGGCCAGTTGCAGTTCCAGTGCTATCGGCTCACCCGCAGAGACCGTGGCAGACACCAGCACCAGGGCTTTTGGCATTGAATATGGGTTAAGCATGCCTTCGCCATTACGGATGAAGCACGGATTGTATAAGGGGCAAACCACCTATACGGTTGGCCCGGGTGCGGATTTCGATTTGGGTAACGGCGTGACCAATTTGAACTCACCCACCGTGACCCTCAATTTCGAACTGGAAGTGAATCACGCCTTCGTGCTGGATTTCCCTCCAGGTTCGGAGCGAGCAGTGCTTGAGCCACCCAATGGTTGGCTCGACTGGGTCAACCGCGGGCGCAAGCCCCAGCGGCTGTATCGCGAGCACCCGTTCAGAATCTGGTCTTCCGGGCCGTTCAAGGTTTACATGCGCTGCGACCAGTCTGTGGGTGAAGCATGCGCCATTCAGAACGCTCAGGGGCACGAGGTGCCCGTACAGGTGGCACTGTCTCTGCCGGAAACCATCACCCACTCGGGTACGCCGGTCAAACAACTGCCCATCCCCACCCGTGAGACCGCTGCGCTGGTGTTCGACAGCCTTGCCCCGACCCTCAATCGGCAAGGGCGCCTGCATTACGAGGTAGCCCGAGAGCACGCTGGCGAGATGCTCAAATACCCCGGCACCACCTATTCAGGCAGCGTGACCCTGGTCTTCGATGCGGAACTATGACAGGCAACGCCGGGCTCTCCATCGCGGAATGAGCCCGATAGGCAAGGAGCGCGCGATGTTTAAGATACTCAGGCAGCAGCGGCTTTGGTGCAGGCTACTGGCAGGCATAGGGATGATGCTGTCTGGATTGCAGTCCGCGCCACTGAGCGCCGACGAAGTGACCATCACGGCTCGCTATATGGGAAATGGCGTCAACTTTGAAAACACTACGCCTCAGGCCGGGTTTTGTGGGCGCTGGCCTGGCAACTGCTTAGGTCGTTTCACCGTGGGCCTACCCATCAGTTACGACAAAAAGGCCGTCAAAACTGCACCCGATGTGCGAGACCGGTTCTTTGTGAAAGTGCCTGCATCACGTGTCGTGACCGTAACGAATGCCGAAAATGGGAGTTCTTACCCTATAACGTTCGAGTTCCGTGCAATCAGTCAACGGGTCGCTGCAAGCGGAGGTCTATACAATAACCCGGTATTCACTGCGTATGTCGGGGGTTGTAGATATCGCCTGACCTACGGCTTTGTCAATTGGTCGCAATATTTGTGGGGAGTGCCAAATCCTGTGAGTCCTCCCAGTTGCAGTTCCAATGCTGACGGCCCTGTCGCAGGGACTGAGGTAGACACCCGCAACACTGACTTTGGCATTGAATACGGGCTGGCCATGCCCTCACCTTTACGAATGAAACACGGCCTTTATCGAGGGCAGATCATCTACACGATCGGTCCGGGTGCGGATTTTGATTTCGGCAACAATGTAACCAACCTGAACTCGCCGACCGTGACCCTCAATTTCGAATTGGATGTGAAGCACGCCTTTGTGCTGGATTTTCCGCCAGGTTCGGAGCGAGCAGTACTTGAGCCGCCCAACGGTTGGCTCGACTGGGTCAACCGCGGGCGCAAGCCCCAGCGGCTGTATCGCGAGCACCCGTTCAGAATCTGGTCTTCCGGGCCGTTCAAGGTTTACATGCGCTGCGACCAGTCTGTGGGTGAAGCGTGCGCCATCCAGAACAGTGAGGGGCACGATGTGCCGGTGCAGGTGGCACTGTCTCTGCCGGAAACCATCACCCACTCGGGCACGCCGGTCAAACAACTGCCCATCCCCACCCGTGAGACCGCTGCGCTGGTGTTCGACAGCCTTGCCCCGACCCTCAATCGGCAAGGGCGCCTGCATTACGAGGTAGCCCGAGAGCACGCTGGCGAGATGCTCAAATACCCCGGCACCACCTATTCAGGCAACGTGACCCTGGTCTTCGATGCGGAGCTATGACCGACAGCGCTGGTGAAGCACCATCGGAAATTTCTCTGCCAATATCGGAAACGTCTTGTAGGCAGATTGGAATGGAGGCCGGGATAATCCATGGCGCCCATGAAGGGCGATATCAAGTGGCCTCTACTTGTTATGTCTCATCAGGAGAGTAAAGGATGAAAGTGAAGCAGATTGCACTGCTGTCGCTGTTACTGTTGCCACTGTCGGCGAACGCCGCGCCCGAGTTGAACATCGGCGGGCTCTACGACTATCTGGACGGCAACAAGAGCACGCTGCTCAAGCGTGTCCGTAACGGTGGCGACACCACCGCATTCGTCAAGGTCAGCGTGGCTGAGCTTGTGTATGACAGCGCGGGCGGCTCTCGGGAAATTGAAATGGACGGGCTCCAGGCGGAGCAGCGCGGCCTGATCGTCAGCCCCGCACGCTTGATCGTACCTGCCAATGGCATGCAGGCGGTGCGCCTGCTGTACCGCGGTTCGCGCGACCAGGAGCGCTATTTCAGGGTGCGCTTCATTCCGGTGCTGCCGGAGGCGAACGACGGCTTTGCCATCACCGAAGCCGAAGCCGAGCAGTACGAACAAGCCCTCAAGGTGGGCGTCAATATTCTCGCCGGCTACGGTTCGCTGCTGTTTGTCCGGCCTGGCGACACCCGCTACCAGACTGAGGTTGAACATGAGCCGGGCCGCTTCTTCGTTCCCAACAAGGGCAACGCCACGATCGTGCTCGATCACTTCAAGCACTGCCAGGCCAATGGCCAACAGTGCGAGGCCGCGACCAAGCATCACCTGTTGCCGGGCAGCCGCCGTGAATTCAAGAAAGAAAGTGGCCGACACTACCGTTTTGAACTGATTGAGGGTGGAACCAGTCGCGAGATCGAATTCAAGGGTTGAGGGCTGCGCCGAGGACTACTCGCCATGTACAAGGCATTGATCGTTGATGACCACCCGTTTATCCGTTCCAGTGTCAACCTGCTGCTCAAGAGCGAGCGGTTCGAGGTGGTCGGCCAGACCGACAACGGCATCGATGCCGTGCGGCTGGCGCGAGAGCTGCAGCCGGACGTGATGATCCTCGATATCAGTATCCCGAGCCTCGATGGGCTTGAAGTCATCGCCCGGGTCAAGGCCATGGGCTTGACGGTGAAAATCCTCATCCTGACCTCCCAACATGCCGATTACTTTTCCCTGCGCTGCATGAAAGCCGGGGCAGTCGGCTATGTGTCGAAAACCGATGACCTGTGCGAACTGAGCAAGGCAGTGCACGCGGTGATGTCGGGTTACAGCTACTTTCCGCAAGTGTCGCTCAGCTCGGTGAGAAAGGTTGATGTGCGCAGCTCGGAAGCCGAATGCATCGCCAGGCTGACCGACCGCGAACTGCTGGTACTGCAGCAGTTGGCCCGTGGCCTGAGCAACAAGGCCATTGGCGAAACCATGCTGCTCAGCAACAAGACCATCAGTACCTACAAATCCCGGCTGATTGAAAAGCTGCGGGTCCAATCGGTGGTGGACCTGGCGGATGTCGCCAAGCGCAATCTGCTTATCTAGGTTGCCGAATTTTGTGCGCTACCGTTTGTTGCAATGGGCAGTGTTGCTGGCGCTGCTGTGCTTGGCGCTGACTGCTGCCGCCCAGGAAGCGCCGCGCGGCATCTGGCCGGATGCAGTCCGGGGATTACGGGCCTTCGAAGCGCAGGCGCAGGCCTCGATCGCACACAGTGCAACGTTGTCGAGGGTCGACAGCTTTTGGCACCAGCACGGTCGACTGATTGCGCAGGCCTGTACCCTGGTCGCCAGCTTGCTGGCACTGGCGCTGATCTGGATTCACTACCTGCACCAGGCGATTCGCAAGTGTGAACAGGCCGAACAGGCCTTGAGCCGCCTGTATGCCGAGCTTCAGGAGGCCAAGGATCAGGCGGAGGCCGCCAATCGGGCCAAGACCACCTTTCTGGCGACCATGAGCCACGAAATCCGCACCCCCATGAACGCATTGCTGGGCATGCTCGAACTGGCGCTGGAAAAGGCTGATCAGGGTGTGCTCGACCGCCTGGCGATTGACGTGGCGTTGAGCTCCGCCCGAGGTTTGCTGGAGTTGCTGGGGGACATTCTGGATATCACCCGTATCGAGTCCGGTCAGCTGGCCCTTGAGCCCCGGCGTACTCAACTGCGTCAGCACGTTGAAGGCGTTGTTCGGATGTTCGAACATCAGGCGATGATCAAGGGGCTGCGGTTGCGGCTGGAGGTTGCCGGTGATCTTGACGGCGAGGTGTTGCTGGACGCGCTGCGCTTCAAGCAGATTCTTTCCAACCTGATCAGCAATGCCATCAAGTTTACCCTCGAGGGCGAAGTGCGGGTCTGTCTTGAGGCGGCCCGCGAGCGGCAGCTGCTGGCGGTCAGGCTGGTGGTCGAGGACACCGGTATGGGCATCCCCGCCGCCGACCTGTCGCGCCTCGGCGCACCCTATTGCCAGGCCAGCAACAACCGGCAATCAGCCCGTAGCGGTGCCGGCTTGGGCTTGAGTATCAGCCGTTCGCTGTGCGAGCTGATGGGCGGGCGCCTGCAGCTGGAGAGCGCCATGGGCGTGGGGACGCGGGTTGAGCTGCACCTGGACCTTAGCTGTTTGCCGACATTGGCTGCCCGCGCCATTGCGCCGCTGCCCATGCCAACCCGTCGTCAGCCCCGGCCACTGAACGTTCTGGTGGTGGATGACTACCCGGCCAATCGGATGCTGCTGATGCAACAGCTCAGCTACCTGGGGCATCGGGTCCGGGTGTGCGAGCAGGGCCGTGAAGGGTTGCGCAGCTGGCTGAATGAAGCGTTCGATGTGGTGATTACCGATTGCAACATGCCGGTGCTCGATGGCTACCGGCTGGCGCGGGCCATCCGTGAACATGAACGCCGCAGGCGCAAGCCGGCCTGTTTGATTCTGGCGCTCACCGCCAATGCGCAGGCCGCTGAACACGAACGCTGTCGGGCGGCGGGGATGGATGCCTGTCTGTTCAAGCCGCTGAGCCTCAATGGCTTGTCGGATGCGCTCAGTGGTGCGTCGCGAAGCGAAGCCGAGCCGGTGATGGGGGAGGCCCCGGCGGGGATGGATATGTCCAGCCTGCTGGCCTTGACGGGCGGCGACCGAGAGGCGGTCAAGGCCTTGCTCGGGGATCTGCTCAGCAGCAATCGGCAGGATCTGCGGCGCCTGGACAGCCTGCACAATGGCAAGGACTTGCGCACGCTTGCCGACCTGGTGCACCGGCTCAAGGGTGGCGCCCGGATTATCCGGGCGCAAGGTCTGCTGGGGGTTTGTGCGCAGCTTGAGCAGGCATGCTCGCACAGCGCGCCGGCCCATCGCATCACCCAGCTGGTGGAGGTACTGCGTCAGGCGATTCTGGAACTTGAGCAGGATCTTGAGCGCTACTGCGAGCGCTGATGGCGTCAGCCCTTGCTGATCAGGTTGCCCACGTGCAGCCCGCATTCCTTCTGGGTGGCTTCTTCCCACCACCAGCGGCCTTCGCGCTCGTGCTGGTTTGGCAATACCGGGCGGGTGCAAGGCTCGCAGCCGATGCTGATGAAGCCGCGCTCATGCAGGCTGTTGTACGGTAGTTCGAGCATGCGGATATAGCCCCAGACTTCTTCACTGGTCATCTGTGTCAGCGGGTTGAACTTGTACAGCGGGCGTTCCGGGGTGGAGAAGGCGCCGTCGATTTCCAGCGCGGCCACCTGGCTGCGGGTGCCGGGGCTCTGATCGCGGCGCTGGCCGGTGGCCCAGGCCTTGACCGTGGACAGTTTGCGGCGCAGCGGTTCGATCTTGCGGATGCCGCAGCATTCGCTATGGCCGTCCTTGTAGAAGCTGAACAGGCCCTTTTCCTTGACCAGCGCTTCCAGCTTGCTGTGCTCGGGGGAGATCACCTCGATGGCGATGTTGTAATGCTCGCGCACCTGCTCGATGAACCGGTAGGTTTCCGGGTGCAGGCGGCCGGTGTCGAGGCTGAAGACTTTGACGTTCTTGTTCAGTTTCCAGGCCATGTCCACCAGCACGACGTCTTCGGCGCCGCTGAAGGAAATCCACAGCTCATCGCCAAAGTGCTCGAAGGCAAGCTTGAGGATGTCCTGGGGGGACTTGTTGGCGTAAGTCGCGGCGAGGGCGGCGACGTCGAAGGGTTGGCTCATCAGGCGGCTTCCGGTCATTGAATGGCGCTTGGCGCTCGTATGAGGCAGATCTTATCAAAAAATGACCCCAAGCCGGGCAACTGTAGGAGCCGGGCTCGCCCGCGATAAGGACGCCGCGATTTTACAGCTATTGCGCGTCATCGTTCATCGCGGGCGAGCCCGGCTCTTACCAAAACGGTGTCGATCAATTATTACCTCGGGCCGGGTCGCGTTGATGCAGTGGCGTTGCTAGAGTTCGGCTTCCATTTTGTGTTGATCGAGGAGTGTGCTGTGGAAATTGCCTGTCTCGACCTCGAAGGCGTGCTGGTCCCGGAGATCTGGATCGCCTTCGCAGAAAAAACCGGAATCGAAGCGCTCAAGGTAACAACCCGCGATATTCCCGACTATGACGTGCTGATGAAGCAGCGCCTGCGCATCCTCGATGAGCACGGCCTAAAACTTGCCGATATTCAGGAAGTGATCGCCACCCTCAAGCCGCTGGATGGCGCGGTTGACTTCGTCAACTGGCTGCGCGAGCGCTTCCAGGTGGTGATCCTGTCGGACACCTTCTATGAGTTTTCGCAACCGCTGATGCGCCAGTTGGGCTTCCCGACGCTGCTGTGCCACCGTTTGATCACCGACGAGACCGATCGGGTGACCGGCTACCAACTGCGCCAGAAAGACCCGAAACGCCAATCGGTGCTGGCGTTCAAGAGCCTGTACTACCGGGTGATTGCCGCCGGTGACTCGTACAACGACACCAGCATGCTCGGGGAGGCGGATGCGGGGATTCTGTTCCATGCGCCGGAGAATGTGATTCGCGAGTTCCCGCAGTTCCCGGCGGTGCATGATTTTACGGCGTTGAAGCAGGCGTTCATCAAGGCTTCCTGCCGCACCCTCAGCCTTTAAAGTCAAAAACTTCGCGGTGGTCCGGCATCAAATGTTTTGCAGGGCATCGAGCAGCACTTTGACCTTGGTGATCGACTCTTCGTATTCGGATTGCCACTCGGAGTCAGCGACCACCGCGCCGCCGCCCCAGCACGTCACTTTGCCGTCCTTGATCAGCAAGCTGCGGATGGCGATCGAGCTGTCCATTTCGCCGCGCACGTCCACATAGAGCAAAGACCCGCAGTACAGCGCACGGCGGTTCGGCTCCAACTCATCGATGATCTGCATGGCGCGGATCTTCGGCGCGCCGGTGATCGAACCGCCGGGGAAACTGCCGCCGATCAGGTCCAGGGCGTCTTTGCCGGGCGCCAGTTCGCCGGTCACGGCGCTGACCATATGGTGCACGTTGGGGTAGCTTTCCAGGTTGAACAGCTCCGGCACCTTGACCGAGCCGATCCGGCAGCTGCGGCCCAGGTCGTTGCGCAACAGGTCCACGATCATCAGGTTTTCGGAGCGGTCCTTGGCGCTGGCCAGCAGCTCTTCGGCGTTGGCGGCATCTTCGGCCGGCGTGCGCCCGCGTGGGCGGGTGCCCTTGATCGGGCGGGTCTCGACCTGGTTCTGGCGGACCTTGATAAAGCGCTCCGGCGAAAAGCTCAGCAAGGCGCTGCCGTCGGCCAGCGGCTGGAAACCGGAGAAGGGCGTTGGGCAGGCCGCGCGCAACGCACGATAGGCGGTCCAGGGGTCGCCCTGGCAGGTGCCGCTGAAGCGTTGGGTCAGGTTGATCTGGTAGCAGTCGCCGGCCTTGATGTACTCCTGCACCCGGTCGAAGGACTGCTGATAGGCCTGGGCGCTGATGTCCGGGCGCATAGGCGTCAGCAGGCTGAACGCAAGTTCGGCGCTCGGCGTTGGCTGGCTGAACAGCGCAATCAGGCGATCCCGTTCGCGGGCCGCAAGGCGAGGGTGGAACACCAGTTGGCTGGTGCGCAGCTGGTGGTCGCTGATCAATGCCCAGGCGTAGAGGCCCAGCCCGGCCTCGGGCAATTGCAGGTCATCGATGGCGTGTTCGGGCAGGCGCTCCAGGCGGCGGCCGAAATCATAGCTCAGGTAGCCGATCAGGCCGCCGGCGAAGGGCAGCTCCAGTGCATCCGGCAA
Source organism: Pseudomonas sp. R5(2019) (assembly GCF_009905435.1). Classification (GTDB taxonomy): domain Bacteria; phylum Pseudomonadota; class Gammaproteobacteria; order Pseudomonadales; family Pseudomonadaceae; genus Aquipseudomonas. The sequence continues at coordinate 12,514 of NZ_JAAAMT010000002.1, read as the reverse complement.
TTCAGCCCGGCCCAGTTGCGCCAGGCCCTCGCGCAAGCGCTGCAGAAACGCCAGTCCGGATTCATCGGTCTTGAGGCTGAACTGCTCCAGCGGCCAGGCACTGAGCAGGTCAAAGCGACCGCGTTCGGCGACTGGGCGGGCGCTGTCCAGCAGCACGGCGCCGGGGGCGTGGCGCACGCCAGCGAAATAGGCCGCGGGGTCGGCGTGGTAGGGCAGGGGGTGTACGGTGCAGATAGACATCAGGGCCGGATTGCCATGGGTGCGGGGGAGCGATTGTAGTCTGCTGCAGGAAAAGCGCCTAGCTTTGTGGTGTGCATGAATACATTGCTGGTCTGGCGGGCGTCATTCGCGGATAAATCCGCTCCCACATGTGGGAGCGGATTTATCCGCGAAGCTTTTGAGGTTGTTCATACTTCCCGAGCAGGGATATGCCCAAACAGCTCCTGCGCAAATTTCACCCGCTGCTCCGGGGTTTCCTGCTCGCCGTTCTTGGCCAGCGCTTCCAGGTGGGCTTCGACCGCATGGGTGCGCTGGGTCAGGCCGCAGTCGTTGGCGATCTGGATGTTCAGGCCGGGGCGGGCGTTGAGTTCGAGAATCAACGGGCCCTTTTCCTGGTCCAGGACCATGTCGACACCGATATAGCCCAACCCGCATAGCTCATAGCAACCCGCAGCCAGCTTCATGAAGCCGTCCCAGTTCGGCAGTTGCACCCCGTCCACCGCGTTGGTGGTGTCCGGGTGCTTGCTGATGATGTTGTTCAGCCAGGTGCCGCGCAGGGTCAGGCCGGTGGCCAGGTCGACACCGACGCCGATGGCGCCCTGGTGCAGGTTGGCCTTGCCGCCCGACTGACGGGTGGGCAGGCGCAACATGGCCATCACCGGGTAACCCATCAGCACAATGATGCGGATGTCCGGCACGCCTTCGTAGCTGATGCTCTTGAAGATCTGGTCGGGCACAACCCGGTATTCGATCAGCGCGCGGTCACGGTGACCGCCCAGTGAGTACAGCCCGGTGAGGATGCTGGAGATCTGGTGCTCGATCTCTTCGTGGCTGATGATCTTGCCCGAGACCGTGCGGTAGCGGTTCTCGAAACGGTCGGCGACCACCAGGATGCCATCGCCGCCCGCGCCCTGGGCGGGCTTGACGACGAAGTCGCTGCGCCCGCCGATGATCTCGCCCAGCCGGTCGATTTCCTTCTCGGTGGAGATCACCCCATAGAGTTCGGGTACGTGAATGCCCGCCGCGATGGCGCGTTCCTTGGTGATGATCTTGTCATCGACGATCGGGTACAGGTGGCGCTTGTTGTACTTGAGGACGTAGTCCGCATTGCGCCGGTTGATACCCATGATGCCCCGGGCTTCCAGGGCCTTCCAGGTTTTCCAGAGACCGAACATCAGCTTTCAGCCTTCAGGAAGGCCTTGAACCGGAACAGCTCGGTCAGGCGGTAGCCGCGATAACGACCCATGGCCAGCATGAAGCCCACCAGAATCAACAGGACCGCCGGGAAGGTGAACACGAAGTACACCAGCTCCGGCACGCTCATCAACAGATGCGCGAGCGAGGCGGCAAACAGGGTGCCGATGGCGACTTTCATCGCATGGCCACCGCCGCGTTCTTCCCAGGTGATCGACAGCCGCTCGATGGTCATGGTCAAAATCACCATCGGGAACAGCGCTACCGACAGGCCGCGCTCAAGGCCCAGCTTGTGGCTGAACAGGCTGATGGCGGCAATCAACACCACCACGAAGGTCAGGACTACCGACAAGCGCGGCAGCATTTGCAGCTTCAGGTGCTCAAGGTAGGAGCGCAGCGACAGGCCCAGTGCCGTGATCACGGTAAACAGCGCAATACCGAAGCCCAGTTGGGTTTCCCGAAAGGCCAGGGCGATCAGCACCGGGGTAAAGGTGCCCAGGGTCTGCAGGCCGATCAGGTTGCGCAGGATCAGGATTACCAGTACGCCGATCGGGATCACTACCATGATCATGAAGGTTTGCTGGGTTTGCAGCGGCAGGCCGTACAGCGAGTATTCGAGGAAGTCCGCGTCGGTGTTTTCGTCGGTCAGCTTGGCCAGGCGAATGGCGTTCATTTCGCTGTTGTTCATGCTGAAGCTGACGGCGGCCCTCTTGCCGCCATCGACGGTGATCAGGTTGTCATCGCCGGTCCACCACAGCAGGCGGTCTGCGGGCAGGCCTTGTTCGCCGGTGTCCGGGTTGAAGTACAGCCAGTCGGTGCCGTTGAAGCTGCGCAGCCAGAGTTCCGGGGTTTGCGGCTGGTCAGCTACCAGGCGGATGGTGTGGACCTTCTCCAGCGGCACGTGGGCGATCGACAGCACCAGGTCGATGATGCGGGCCTTGTTCTGGGACGAGGTATCGCCGGCCAGCAGCAGCTTGACGTTGTCATCGTTGAGATTGTTGACACGCTTGATGGTCTCGCCGACGAAGGTCTCGACGTCGGCCGAGTGCTGGCGAATCGGCGCCATCAGCGCTTCGGCGGCGATCTTTTCCGGGCCTTCGATCGGCAGGCTGTCGCGGAAGGTCGGGCCTTTGACCTTGGCCTTGTCGGTGGCATAGCGCTTGGTCAGCACCAGGCGGTAGTAGAGGGTCTGGTTGCCGTTGGCGCGCCGGGCCGACCAGGTGACCTTGCGGTTGCCGTCGACGCGGTTGACGCTCACGCCATAGTTGTTGGAGATAAAGCTTTCATTGAGGCTGACGTAGTCGCGGTTCAAGGGCGGCACGAACATCTGCACCTTGACCGGGTCCTTGGTGCTGGCCACGAATTCGACCTTGGCGTCGATGTTCCACAGGTCGTCGGTTTCATCCTCGGTGACCGGGATGCCGAGGGCGAAAATCTGGTAGGCGGTGATCGCAATGCCCAGCGTCACCAGCACGGCGATCAGGATTTTCAGATGAAGAGTCAGAGAGCGCATTGGGGTTACTCTGCGGTATGAGCGTCAGTGGCGCAGGCGGGTTTGCCGGCAGCGTATTTAAGGCTTGGATCGACCAGTGCATCGAAACGCTTGAGCGCTTCGGAGCCGATCAGCAGCGGGTACTGGAAGGCGCTGCGGTCGGTCAGGTTGACTTCAATGGTGCGCAGGGCATTGCCCATGCAGATGTCCAGGGCAATCACCGGGCGGGCGGTGTACGGCTTGCCTTCTTCCGCGTTGTAGTCGCCGGCGCGGCGCTTGATTTTGCTCACGCGCGCCAGTGGCCGTTCTATCGGATGGGAATGGGCCGCGTCTATCGCCAGGTAAAACCGCACCCATGACTCGCCATCGCGCTTGAAGCGCTTGATATCGCGGGCGCTGAGCGAGGCGGTCTTGGCGCCGGTGTCGAGCTTGGCCGCGACTTCGAGGTCGATGTCGGCGAGCCTGGCGTATTCGTTCAGGCCGTACACGGACTTTTCAACGGCCCCGCTCAAGCCGGGCAGGGCGAGCAGGCAAAGCAGCAATAGGTAAGGCTTGAGTCTCATAAATCCTGGGCGCGGTGCTGTGCGATCTTTCGGGTCAAGGCGACTGGCAGTACTGCGCAAGCTTCCTCGGTGCCTACCACTCTTTGCTTTCCAAAAAGCAGATGACAGACAAAGTACTTCGCCCCTCGGGTCGAGGCGGGGCGGGGCGGCATTCTATCACGCTGGCTTTATGACGCCAGCGGATGCGCTTTCAGACAACCGCAGGGCTATGTAAGTTCGTTATTAGATAATTGTCGACAATGTATATTTTTTCTTTGACTGTCAGCGCCGATTTAGCTAGTTTTGCAGGCATGGAATTCTAAGGTGTCGACAATATGTGGGATGCAGCCCAAGCCCCCGGCCTCAATCAGGAAGATTCGGAAACCCTGTCCGAAAACGTCTTCCGGCGCATCCAGGCGGCCATCGTCAAGGGTGACATCGCCCCGGGCAGCAAGATCTCCGAGCCAGAGCTGGCGCGGACTTACGGCATCAGCCGCGGTCCATTGCGCGAGGCCATCCACCGCCTTGAAGGCCAGCGCCTGCTGGTGCGGGTGCCGCACGTCGGGGCGCGGGTGGTGTCACTTAGCCATGCCGAGCTGATCGAACTGTATGAAATCCGTGAATCGCTGGAAGGTATGGCCTGTCGCCTGGCCGCCGAGCGCATGAGCAACGCTGAAATCGACGAACTGCGCCGGGTGCTCGACACCCACGAGCGCGATGCGGCGTTCCAGGCCGGCGTCGGCTACTACCAGCAAGAGGGCGATTTCGACTTTCACTACCGGATCATTCAGGGCAGCGGCAACCGCACGCTGACCCAGATGCTCTGCGGCGAGCTCTATCAACTGGTGCGCATGTACCGCATCCAGTTCTCCGCCACGCCGAACCGCCCCCGCCAGGCGTTCGCCGAACACCACCGGATTCTCGATGCCATTGCCGACCGTGACGGCGAACTGGCCGAGCTATTGATGCGCCGCCACATCGGCGCCTCCAAACGCAATATAGAGCGTCACTACCTGGACGCTAACAGCCCACGAGGTGAGTCATGAGTCAGAAGAGCAGTCCCGGCCAGCGCTTTCGCGATGCAGTTGCCGCCGAACACCCGCTGCAAGTGGTCGGCGCGATCAACGCCAACCATGCCCTGTTGGCCAAGCGGGCTGGCTTCAAGGCCATCTACCTGTCCGGTGGCGGCGTTGCCGCAGGCTCCCTGGGCCTGCCTGACCTGGGCATCACTGGCCTGGACGACGTGCTGACCGACGTGCGGCGTATTACCGATGTGTGCGACCTGCCGCTGCTGGTGGACGTCGACACCGGCTTCGGCTCCTCGGCCTTCAACGTGGCCCGTACCGTGAAGTCGATGATCAAGTTCGGCGCGGCGGCGATTCACATCGAAGACCAGGTTGGCGCCAAGCGCTGCGGTCACCGCCCTAATAAAGAGATCGTTTCCCAGCAGGAAATGGTCGACCGCATCAAGGCCGCGGTCGATGCCCGTACCGATGACAGCTTCGTGATCATGGCGCGTACCGATGCGCTGGCGGTCGAAGGCCTGGAGTCGGCCCTGGAACGTGCCGCTGCCTGCATCGAGGCCGGTGCCGACATGATCTTCCCGGAAGCCATCACCGAGCTTTCGATGTACAAGACCTTTGCCGAGCGGGTGAAGGCGCCGATCCTGGCCAACATCACTGAATTTGGCGCGACCCCGCTGTACACCACCGAAGAACTGGCCTCGGCCGATGTTTCCCTGGCGCTGTATCCGCTGTCGGCGTTCCGGGCCATGAACAAGGCTGCCGAGAATGTCTACAACGCGCTGCGCCGCGACGGCACCCAGAAAAATGTCATCGACACCATGCAGACGCGCATGGAGCTGTACGACCGTATCAACTACCACGCCTTCGAGCAGCATCTCGACGCGCTGTTCGCCCAGAAGAAAAACGGCTGATCCCGGCCCGGCCCGGGCCCCTCAAGTTTCATTAGGGGCCCGGGCACCGAATACCTGCGGTTGATGGATCCACAGAACAAGTTCAAGAATGAGGAGATAACCATGGCTGAAGCAAAAGTACTGAGTGGCGCGGGCCTGCGTGGCCAGGTCGCCGGCCAGACAGCCCTGTCCACCGTCGGCCTGGAAGGCGCCGGCCTGACCTACCGCGGTTATGATGTGCGCGACCTGGCGGCGGGTGCGATCTTCGAGGAAGTCGCTTACCTGCTGCTGTACGGCGAGCTGCCAAACGCCTCGCAACTGGCCGCGTACCAGAAAAAACTGCAGGCTCAGCGCGACCTGCCGCAAGCGCTCAAGGAAGTGCTGGAGCGCCTGCCCAAGGACGCCCACCCGATGGACGTGATGCGCACCGGCGCGTCGGTGCTCGGCAACCTGGAGCCGGAGCTGAACTTCGACCAGCAGCGTGACGTGGCCGACCGCATGCTCGGCGCGTTCCCGGCGATCATGACCTACTGGTACCACTTCAGCCACGAAGGCAAGCGCATCGACTGCGTGACCGATGAAGCCACCATTGGCGGCCACTTCCTCGCACTGCTGCATGGCAAGAAGCCAAGCGCGCTGCACGAGAAGGTGATGAACGTCTCGCTGATCCTCTACGCCGAGCACGAATTCAACGCCTCGACCTTTGCCGCCCGCGTTTGCGCCTCGACCCTGTCGGACCTGTACTCCTGCGTCACCGGTGCCATCGGCACCCTGCGCGGGCCATTGCATGGTGGTGCCAATGAGGCGGCGATGGAGCTGATCGAGCGTTTCGGTTCGGCTGACGAAGCCGTGGCAGAGCTTTTGAAGATGCTCGAGCGCAAGGACAAGATCATGGGCTTTGGCCACGCGATCTATAAAGAGTCCGACCCGCGCAACGAGGTGATCAAGGGCTGGTCGAAAAAGCTGGCAGAGGAGGTGGGCGACACGGTGCTGTTCCCGGTCTCCGAAGCCATCGACAAGACCATGTGGGAGCAGAAGAAACTCTTCCCCAACGCCGACTTCTACCATGCTTCGGCGTACCACTTCATGGGCATCCCGACCAAGCTGTTCACGCCGATCTTCGTCTGCTCGCGCACCAGCGGCTGGACTGCCCACGTGTTCGAACAACGCGCCAACAACCGCATCATCCGCCCGAGCGCCGAGTACACCGGCGTTGAACAGCGCAAGTTCGTGCCAATCGAGCAACGCTGACAAGCCAGGGAAGCACCGGTAACACGCTTTGATGCCTGTAGGAGCTTAAGGCATAGACTCTGTGGGAGCGGATTTATCCGCGAATGAATGCACCGCAGTTTTTCAGATATTGCGCGTCGTCTTCATTCGCGGATAAATCCGCTCCCACAAGGGTAGGCCCGGCCCCTACACAAAGAGCAGCGTTACCGGTTTCCCCTGGCACTGACTATTCCGTGATTGAGTCCCCGCGCCATGAATACTGAATTTCGCAAAGCTCTGCCCGGCACCGCCCTGGATTACTTCGACGCCCGTGCGGCGGTCGAGGCCATCAAACCGGGCGCGTACGCCACGCTGCCTTACACCTCCCGGGTCCTTGCCGAAAACCTGGTACGGCGCTGCGACCCCGCCACCCTGAACGCCTCGCTGAGCCAACTGATCGAGCGCAAGCGCGACCTGGACTTTCCGTGGTTTCCGGCCCGTGTGGTCTGCCATGACATCCTCGGCCAAACCGCGCTGGTGGACCTGGCTGGTCTGCGTGATGCCATCGCCGACATGGGCGGTGACCCGGCCAAGGTCAACCCGGTGGTGCCGGTCCAGCTGATCGTCGACCACTCCCTGGCGGTCGAATGTGGTGGCTTCGATCCGGAAGCCTTCAGCAAGAACCGCGCGATCGAAGACCGTCGCAACGAAGACCGTTTCCACTTCATCAACTGGACCAAGCAGGCGTTCAAGAACGTCGACGTGATCCCGCCGGGCAACGGCATCATGCACCAGATCAACCTGGAGCGGATGTCGCCGGTGATCCAGGCCCGTGAAGGCGTGGCCTTTCCCGATACCCTGGTCGGCACCGACAGCCACACCCCGCACGTCGATGCGCTGGGCGTCATCGCCATCGGCGTCGGCGGCCTTGAAGCCGAGAACGTGATGCTCGGTCGCGCGTCCTGGATGCGCCTGCCAGACATCATCGGCGTGGAGCTGTCCGGTCGTCCGCAGCCGGGCATTACCGCCACCGACGTGGTGCTGGCCCTGACCGAATTCCTGCGCCAGCAGAAGGTGGTGGGGGCCTACCTGGAATTCTATGGTGAAGGCGCCAGCGCGCTGACCCTGGGTGACCGCGCCACGATCTCCAACATGGCCCCCGAATACGGCGCCACGGCGGCGATGTTCTCCATCGACCAGCAAACCATCGACTACCTGAAGCTGACCGGCCGCGAAGACGAGCAGGTCAAGCTGGTGGAGAACTACGCGAAACATACCGGCCTGTGGTCCGACAGCCTGAAAGACGCCGAGTACGAGCGCGTGCTGCGTTTTGACCTGTCCTCGGTGGTGCGCAACATGGCCGGCCCGTCCAACCCGCATGCCCGTGTGGCGACCTCGGACCTGGCCGCCAAGGGCATTGCCGGCCAGTGGGAAGAGGTGCCTGGGCAAATGCCCGACGGCGCCGTGATCATCGCCGCCATCACCAGCTGCACCAACACCAGCAACCCGCGCAACGTGATTGCGGCAGGGCTGTTGGCGCGCAATGCCAACAAGCTCGGGCTGGCGCGCAAGCCGTGGGTGAAATCCTCGCTGGCGCCCGGCTCCAAGACAGTGGCGCTGTACCTGGACGAAGCCGGGCTGACGAGCGAGCTCGAGCAGCTGGGCTTTGGCGTGGTGGCCTTTGCCTGCACCACCTGCAACGGCATGTCCGGCGCACTGGACCCGGTCATCCAGCAGGAAATCATCGACCGAGATCTCTACGCCACGGCTGTGCTTTCGGGTAACCGCAACTTCGACGGGCGCATCCACCCTTACGCCAAGCAGGCCTTCCTCGCCTCGCCGCCGCTGGTGGTGGCCTACGCCATTGCCGGGACCATCCGTTTCGATATCGAGAAGGATGTGCTGGGTGTGGTCGACGGCAAGGAAATCCGCCTGAAGGATATCTGGCCGAGCGATGAAGAAATCGACGCGGTGGTGAAGGCGGCGGTCAAGCCCGAGCAGTTCCGCAAGGTCTACATCCCGATGTTCGCCATTCACGAAGACAACGGCCCGAAAGTCAGCCCGCTTTACGACTGGCGCGCGCAGAGCACCTACATCCGCCGTCCGCCGTACTGGGAAGGCGCCCTGGCCGGTGAGCGCACCCTGACGGGCATGCGCCCGCTGGCAGTGCTGCCGGACAACATCACCACCGACCACCTGTCGCCGTCCAACGCCATCATGTTGAACAGCGCGGCGGGCGAGTACCTGGCGAAGATGGGCTTGCCGGAAGAAGACTTCAACTCCTACGCCACCCACCGTGGCGACCACCTGACCGCCCAGCGCGCGACCTTTGCCAACCCGCAACTGGTCAACGAGATGGCCGTGGTCGATGGCCAGGTCAAGAAAGGCTCGCTGACCCGCGTCGAGCCGGAAGGCAAGGTCATGCGCATGTGGGAGGCGATCGAGACCTACATGGACCGCAAGCAACCGCTGATCATTGTTGCCGGCGCCGACTACGGCCAGGGCTCGTCCCGGGACTGGGCGGCCAAGGGCGTACGCCTGGCCGGTGTCGAAGCGATTGCCGCCGAGGGCTTCGAACGTATCCACCGCACCAACCTGATCGGCATGGGCGTGCTGCCGATGGAGTTCAAGCCGGGTACCACCCGCAAGACCCTGGGCCTGGATGGCACCGAGACCTATGACGTGATCGGCCAGCGCACCCCGCGCACCACCCTGACACTGGTGGTCCATCGCCGTAACGGTGAGCGCGTGGAAGTGCCGGTGACCTGCCGCCTGGACAGCGACGAAGAGGTCTCGATCTATGAGGCGGGCGGCGTGTTGCAGCGCTTTGCCCAGGACTTTCTTGAATCGGCGCATGCCTGAGTAAAAAAGCTTCGCGGATAAATCCGCTCCCACAAGGGCTCTGCATTACCTGTGGGAGCGGATTCATCCGCGAAGAGGCCCTCAGCCCCAACCCGGAATCATAAACATGCCACACGTACCCCAGATCAAGATTCCCGCCACCTACATCCGTGGTGGCACCAGCAAGGGCGTGTTCTTTCGCCTGCAGGACTTGCCCGAGCGCGCCCAGGTCCCGGGCCCGGCCCGCGATGCGCTGTTGATGCGGGTGATCGGCAGCCCCGACCCGTATGGCAAGCAAATCGACGGCATGGGCGCCGCCACCTCCAGCACCAGCAAGACGGTGATTCTGGCCAAAAGCAGCAAGCCCGGGCATGACGTCGACTACCTGTTTGGCCAGGTGGCGATCGACACCGCGTTTGTCGACTGGAGCGGTAACTGCGGCAACCTGTCGGCGGCGGTGGGCTCGTTCGCCATCAGCGCAGGCCTGGTCGATGCCGAGCGGATTCCCCACAACGGTGTGGCGGTGGTGCGGATCTGGCAGGCCAATATCGGCAAGTCGATCATCGCCCATGTGCCGATCACCGACGGTGAGGTGCAGGAAACCGGTGATTTCGAGCTGGATGGCGTGACCTTCCCGGCAGCGGAAGTGCAACTGGAGTTCCTCGACCCGGCAGCGGACGAGGAGGGCGCCGGTGGTTCGATGTTCCCGACCGGTAACCTGGTCGATGACCTGGATGTTCCAGGCGTTGGCACGCTGAATGTGACGATGATCAATGCCGGCATCCCGACGATTTTCGTCAATGCCCAGGACATCGGTTACACCGGTACCGAGTTGCAGGAAGCGATCAACGGCGATCCCAAGGCGCTGGCGATGTTCGAAACCATTCGTGCCCACGGTGCCGTGCGCATGGGCCTGATCGCCCATGTGGAGGAAGCGGCCAAGCGCCAGCATACGCCCAAGGTCGCCTTTGTCGCCAAGCCGGCCGACTACACTGCTTCCAGCGGCAAACGAGTCGCGGCGGCTGAGGTCGACTTGCTGGTGCGGGCGCTGTCGATGGGCAAACTGCACCATGCCATGATGGGCACGGCAGCGGTGGCCATCGGCACGGCAGCGGCGATTCCAGGCACGCTGGTGAACCTGGCGGCCGGTGGTGGCGAGCGCAGCGCGGTGCGCTTTGGCCACCCGTCGGGCACCTTGCGTGTCGGTGCCGAGGCGCGGCAGGTCAATGGCGAGTGGACCGTGACCAAGGCCATCATGAGCCGCAGTGCACGGGTTTTGATGGAAGGCTGGGTGCGTGTGCCGGGGGATGCTTTCTAAACCGGGACACCCTCCCTTTTCGTAGGAGCAGCTGAAGTTGCTCCTACAGTTGCGAGAGGGAATCGAAGATGAGCGCCAACGTTGATCTGAATGAACGCCCCGATTACGACACTGTTCTGCAGGACATTGTTGACTATGTCCTGAACTACACGATTGACTCCCCCGAAGCCTTCAACGCCGCCCGCAACTGCCTGATCGACACCCTGGGTTGTGGCCTGCTGGCGCTGCGCTTCCCCGAGTGCACCAAGCTCCTTGGGCCGATGGTCGAAGGCACCCTTGTGCCTTATGGTGCGCGAGTGCCTGGCACTTCCTATCGCCTGGACCCGGTCAAGGCGGCCTGGGATATTGGCTGCGCCGTTCGCTGGCTCGATTACAACGACACCTGGCTGGCTGCGGAATGGGCCCATCCATCGGATAACCTGGGCGCCATCCTTGCGGTGGCCGACCACCTGTCGCAAAAACAGGTGGCTAATGGCGAAACGCCGTTGACCATGCGCACCGTGCTCGAAACGATGATCATGGCCCATGAAATCCAGGGCGTAATGGCATTGGAAAATTCCTTCAATCGGGTCGGCCTGGACCATGTGCTGTTGGTGAAAGTCGCCTCCACTGCAGTGGCCGCCCGGCTGATGGGGGCCAATCGCGAGCAGTTGTTGTCGGCGCTGTCTCACGCCTTTGTTGACGGCCAGGCCCTGCGCACTTACCGGCATGCGCCCAATGCCGGGTCGCGCAAATCCTGGGCGGCGGGGGACGCCACCAGTCGCGGTGTGCGCCTGGCGGACATCGCCCTGCGCGGAGAAATGGGCATCCCTGGCGTGTTGAGCGCGCCGCAGTGGGGCTTTTATGACGTGCTGTTCAGTCACACCAACAAGGACCTGGCGCTTAAACCGCAAGAGGCGCGCACGTTCAAGCTCTCGCAGCCATTCGGCACCTACGTAATGGAAAACGTGCTGTTCAAGATCAGCTTCCCGGCTGAATTTCATGCGCAGACCGCCTGTGAAGCGGCGGTCACCTTGCACCCGCTGGTGCGCAACCGGTTGCCGCACATCGACCGGATCGTGATCACCACCACTGAGTCGGCGATCCGCATCATTTCCAAGGTTGGGAAGCTGGCCAATGCCGCCGACCGTGATCATTGCCTGCAATACATGGTTGCCGTGCCACTGGTCTACGGCACCTTGGTGGCCGAGCACTATGAGGATGCATTTCACGCGGCGCACCCGGCGATCGATCTGCTGCGCGAGAAGATGGAGATTGTCGAAGACCCGCGCTTCACCCTTGAATACCTGGAGCCTGACAAGCGCTCGATCGCCAATGCGGTGCAAGTGTTTTTCAAGGATGGCAGCAGCACCGAGAAGGTCTGCGTTGAATACCCGATTGGTCACCGTCGACGCCGGTTGGAGGGGATCACGTTGTTGGAAGACAAGTTCAGGGCAAACCTGGCGACCCGCTTCACGGCCCAGCGTTCGGCTGAGATTTTTGCGCTGTGCAAGGATCAGGTGAAGCTGGAGGCGACGGCTGTTCATCGGTTTGTGGATTTGTTTGTGATCTGAGATCGGTGGTGAATTCATCGCAGGCAAGCCTTGCTCCTACAGCCGTTGTAGGAGCCGGGCTTGCCCCAATGCCAGTCAGTTAAGGAATAGAACGACGAAACCCTTGTAGGAGCGGACCTGGCCGCGATGGGCTGCGCAGCAGCCCCCGAGGCCGGTGATATCTACGACAAGCCCTGGGAGTGCGGGCGGTTTCGGAATCGCCGGGGCCGCTTCGCAGCCCATCGCGGCCAG
>NZ_JAAAMT010000019.1 GCF_009905435.1 Pseudomonas sp. R5(2019) | reverse complement strand
TTCTTGACGACCATAGAGCATTGGAACCACCTGATCCCATCCCGAACTCAGCAGTGAAACGATGCATCGCCGATGGTAGTGTGGGGTTTCCCCATGTGAGAGTAGGTCATCGTCAAGATTAAATTCCGAAACCCCTATCTGCGTACGCAGGTAGGGGTTTTGTCTTTTCCCGAATAAATTCGGCGGTCGTATCTCAGCGCTTCCGCTGCTTTGCTGTGTTCCTGGCTGCCGGGGTTTTCTATGCAACAGCTCACTGCATGGCTATTATGCCTCCCTCATTGTGATGCGAGGCTCGCATGCTGACGTTGTTGAAACTCCTCAAGGATGGCCGCTTTCATTCCGGCCAGGCACTTGGTGTCGCCCTGGGTATTAGCCGCAGCGCGGTGTGGAAGCAGTTGCAACACCTGGAAACCGAGCTGAACCTGAAAATCCACAAGGTGCGCGGCCGTGGCTATCAATTGGCTGCACCATTAGTACTGCTGGATGAGCAGCTCATTGCTTCCAGAGATTCGGCTTCCTGGTCGGCGATGGTATTCGACTCTATTGATTCCACGAACGCAGAAGCGCTTCGTGCGATTGAGCGTGGGCAACCGGCGCCATTTATGGTGCTGGCTGAACGGCAGACGGCTGGCCGTGGTCGTCGAGGGCGCAAGTGGGTCAGCCCGTTTGGCGAAAACCTCTACTACAGCCTGGTATTGCGTATAGATGGCGGAATGCGACAGCTGGAAGGGTTGAGTCTGGTTGTGGGTCTTGCGGTATTGCAGGCCTTGCGAGAGCTCGGTATAGCCGAAGCTGGATTAAAATGGCCAAATGATGTGTTGGTCGGTAAACGCAAGATCGCAGGGATACTGCTTGAGCTTGTTGGTGATCCGGCGGATGTGTGTCATGTGGTTCTCGGCGTTGGCATAAACGCCAATATGCGTACGGCCGATGAGGTTGATCAAGATTGGACATCGATCCAGTTGGAGACTGGTAGGTCTGTGGATCGAAATCTTCTGGTCGGCCTATTGAATGCCAAACTGCAGGCGTATCTGGCGCGGCATCGCGACTCAGGCTTTGCAGCTATTCAGCCGGAGTGGGAGCGTTGTCATTTGTGGCAGGGGCGGCAAGTCTCTCTGATCGCAGGTGCGCAGCAAGTTGATGGTGTTGTGCTCGGGATTGACCAGCAGGGCGCCTTGCGACTGCAGGTAGGAAACGTTGAAAAGCACTTCAGTGGTGGAGAGCTCAGTTTGAGGTTGCGTGATGATTCTTGAGCTCGACTGCGGGAACAGCTTCATTAAATGGCGGGTCTTGTCCTCTGGTGGCAATAAAGTAGTGGCCGGTGGAATTGTCGACTCCGATCAGGCGTTGGTGACTGCATTGCACAGTCTGTGCGAGCTCCGTCTTGAGCGGTGTCGGCTCGTCAGCGTCAGGACAGAGGAAGAAACGTCCAGGCTCGTGCAGGTGCTCGCAGAGGCCTTCGCTATTCCAATCGTCTGTGCAAAGCCGGCTCGAGAGATGGCCGGTGTGCGTAATGGCTATGGCGAGTACGAGCGATTGGGTCTGGATCGATGGCTCGCGGTACTGGGTGCGTATCATCTGGCCGGGAGAGCCTGCGTCGTTATCGATTTAGGGACCGCTGCAACGTCTGATTTCGTTGCGGCAGACGGAGAGCACCTGGGGGGATTCATTTGTCCTGGTATGCCTCTGATGAGGAATCAGCTAAGAACCCATACGCGGCGAATTCGCTACGATGATGCGTCTGCGCAGAAAGCCCACGTGAGTCTTCAGCCGGGGCGCTCCACCGTTGAGGCTGTCGAGCGCGGATGTACGTTAATGCTGCGTGGGTTTGTATTGACCCAGGTCGAGCATGCCCGTTCTCTTTGGGGGCATGACTATGAGTTGTTCCTGACCGGGGGTGATGCGGATCTCGTGCAAGAGTTAGTGCCTCAGGCTCGTGTAGTGTCCGATCTGGTGTTTATCGGCCTCGCCATGGCGTGCCCCCTGTCTTGAGGTATCTATGCGCTGGTTATTTCTGCTGCTGGTAGTGCTGAACGCTTTCTATTACGTATGGCATCAGCAAGAGGCGCCACTCAAGGCCAAGGAAGTGATGCCGCTTTCGCTTTACAAGGGTAATCGACAAGGGATTCAGCTTCTAAGCGAGTCTGCTCGCGAGGGGGCGAGTGAGGTGTCGCAGGCCTCCTCTGCAAAACCTGCAGAATGTTTGTTTGTCGGCGGCGTGAGTGCTCTTGAGCGCATGGAGGCCTTGGAGCAGAGGTTGCTTTCGCTGGATATCACTGCAAAGCCGGTAGGAAAGATCATGGATAACCCAGGTTTTTGGGTGCGTATTTCGGAGCAAAATCGCGATTCGCTGGACGAGGCGATGCTCAGGAATCTTTCTCGGGATTTCAAAGAGTTAAAACATAAAATAATGTTGTGCGAGGGTGTTGCATCCTTCGAATAGTTTGCATAGAATGGCGCCCGCTGAACAGGGAGATGTCGAAGACAACGAACTGTGAAGCGACTGTCAAATTAGCTAACCTCAAGATTTTAATGAGAAAAAGCTTGACAGGAAGGCGGCAAGAGTTGAAAATGCCGCCCACGCTTAGGAGGGGTTCCCGAGCGGCCAAAGGGATCAGACTGTAAATCTGACGTCTACGACTTCGAAGGTTCGAATCCTTCCCCCTCCACCAATTTAGCGAGAGCTGCAAGCTCCGCGGGTATAGTTTAGTGGTAGAACCTCAGCCTTCCAAGCTGATGATGCGGGTTCGATTCCCGCTACCCGCTCCAAGTTTGCTGTTTTTGCAAAGATGTATCGCTCTTGTAGCTCAGTTGGTAGAGCACACCCTTGGTAAGGGTGAGGTCAGCGGTTCAAATCCGCTCAAGAGCTCCATATATAAAGGCAGATATGAAAATATCTGCCTTTGTTTTAATGGTTAGTGACGTTTGTTTAATTCTTCTGCGGGGAGTGCTATTGATGGCTAAGGAAAAATTTGATCGTTCCCTACCTCATGTCAACGTTGGCACCATCGGTCACGTTGACCATGGTAAAACCACTCTGACTGCTGCTCTGACTCGCGTTTGCTCCGAAGTTTTCGGTTCGGCTCGTGTTGACTTCGACAAGATCGACAGCGCCCCAGAAGAGAAAGCTCGCGGTATCACCATCAACACCGCGCACGTTGAGTACAACTCGACCATTCGTCACTACGCTCACGTTGACTGCCCAGGTCACGCTGACTACGTGAAGAACATGATCACCGGTGCTGCCCAGATGGACGGCGCGATCCTGGTTTGCTCGGCCGCTGATGGTCCGATGCCACAAACCCGTGAGCACATCCTGCTGTCCCGTCAGGTTGGCGTTCCGTACATCGTGGTCTTCCTGAACAAGGCTGACCTGGTAGACGACGCTGAGCTGCTGGAACTGGTTGAGATGGAAGTTCGCGACCTGCTGAGCACCTACGACTTCCCGGGTGATGACACTCCAATCATCATCGGTTCGGCTCGTATGGCGCTGGACGGTCTGGACGACAACGAAATGGGCACCACTGCCGTTCGTAAACTGGTTGAAACTCTGGATACCTACATCCCTGAGCCAGTTCGTCTGATCGACAAGCCATTCCTGATGCCAATCGAAGACGTATTCTCGATCTCCGGTCGCGGTACTGTAGTTACCGGTCGTATCGAGCGCGGTATCGTCAAGGTTCAGGATCCGCTGGAAATCGTTGGTCTGCGTGACACCACCGTCACCACCTGCACCGGCGTTGAAATGTTCCGCAAGCTGCTGGACGAAGGCCGTGCGGGCGAGAACTGCGGTGTTCTGCTGCGTGGTACCAAGCGTGACGACGTTGAGCGTGGCCAGGTTCTGGTCAAGCCAGGTTCGGTCAAGCCGCACACCAAGTTCGAAGCTGAAGTGTACGTTCTGAGCAAGGAAGAAGGCGGTCGTCACACTCCGTTCTTCAAAGGCTACCGTCCACAGTTCTACTTCCGTACTACCGACGTAACTGGCAACTGCGAGCTGCCAGAAGGCGTTGAGATGGTAATGCCAGGCGACAACATCAAAATGGTTGTCACCCTGATCAAGACCATCGCAATGGAAGACGGTCTGCGTTTCGCTATCCGTGAAGGCGGTCGTACCGTCGGCGCTGGCGTCGTAGCAAAGATTATTGAATAAGTAGTTGAAATGCCTTCTTCGGGCCGGCATAATGGTCGGCCTGATTCAAGTTTTAGGTCAGTAGCTCAATTGGCAGAGCGACGGTCTCCAAAACCGTAGGTTGGGGGTTCGATTCCCTCCTGACCTGCCAGATTCACTCGGTGTGTCTGGCTTTCTTTTCACAGGATCCTCCTAGATGACTCCCAAGGCCGAAGCCCAAGATTCTCGCTTTGATTTGCTCAAGTGGCTGCTTGTGGTCGCGTTGGTGGTTGTCGGCGTAGTCGGTAATCATTACTATTCCGCATCCCCGATTCTGTATCGCGTATTGGCATTGCTCGTTATTGCAGCTGTTGCTGCGTTCGTGGCTTTGCAGACTGCCAAGGGTAAGTCGTTCTTTACGCTGGCGAAGGAAGCTCGCACCGAGATTCGTAAAGTCGTTTGGCCGACTCGCCAGGAAACCACCCAGACCACCCTGATTGTTGTTGCGGTTGTGCTGGTGATGGCGTTGCTCCTGTGGGGGCTTGATTCCCTGCTGGGTTGGCTTGTTTCCTTGATTGTTGGCTAAGGGTGTCCCGTGGCTAAGCGTTGGTACGTTGTGCATGCTTACTCGGGTTACGAGAAGCATGTAATGCGCTCTCTGATTGAGCGCGTAAAGCTGGCTGGCATGGAAGACGGTTTTGGCGAAATTCTGGTCCCTACCGAAGAAGTGGTAGAGATGCGTAATGGCCAGAAGCGCAAAAGCGAGCGTAAGTTCTTTCCAGGCTATGTGCTGGTTCAGATGGACATGAATGAGGGTACTTGGCACTTGGTCAAGGATACTCCTCGGGTGATGGGTTTCATTGGCGGAACTGCCGACAAGCCTGCACCGATCACCGATAAGGAAGCGGAAGCTATCCTTCGTCGCGTGGCTGACGGTAGCGACAAGCCGAAGCCGAAAACCTTGTTCGAGCCAGGTGAAGTCGTACGAGTCACTGATGGCCCGTTCGCTGATTTTAACGGCACTGTCGAAGAAGTTAACTACGAGAAGAGCCGCATTCAAGTTGCCGTGCTTATTTTCGGTCGCTCTACTCCGGTAGAGCTTGAGTTCAGTCAGGTCGAAAAGGTCTAGCTGAGCGAGCATCCCACACCCCGCAGCCCTGTGCTGCGGGGTTTTGTCGTCTCGGGATAAAACGCAAGTAACCGGGGAGCCATCTGGCGTTCGTACCCGATATTGGAGTAGCTCATGGCTAAGAAGATTCAGGCTTACATCAAGCTGCAAGTAAAGGCCGGCCAGGCCAACCCTAGCCCACCCGTTGGTCCAGCACTGGGTCAGCACGGTGTGAACATCATGGAATTCTGCAAGGCCTTCAACGCCCGTACTCAGGGTCAAGAAGCCGGTCTGCCGACTCCAGTGATCATCACTGTTTACAGTGACCGTAGCTTCACTTTTGAAACCAAGAGCACCCCGGCTTCGGTTCTGTTGAAGAAAGCAGCTGGTCTGACCAGCGGTTCTGCACGTCCGAACACCGTTAAGGTTGGCACTGTGACTCGTGCTCAGCTGGAAGAGATCGCAAAAACCAAAAATGCTGATCTGACTGCCGCTGACATGGAAGCAGCCGTGCGTACCATCGCCGGTTCTGCTCGCAGCATGGGCCTCAACGTGGAGGGTGTGTAAATGGCTAAGCTGACCAAGCGCCAAAAGGCTATCGCTTCGAAAATCGAAGCTGGCAAGGCTTACAACTTCGTTGAAGCTGCTGCGCTGCTGACCGAACTGTCCACCGTCAAGTTCAGCGAGTCTGTAGACGTTGCTGTTAACCTCGGTGTTGACCCACGTAAATCTGACCAGGTCGTACGTAGCGCTACTGTGCTGCCACACGGTACTGGCAAGACTGTACGTGTTGCTGTCTTCACCCAGGGCCCAGCTGCTGAAGCTGCTCTGGCTGCTGGCGCTGATCGCGTTGGTATGGACGATCTGGCTGCCGAAATGAAAGGCGGCGACCTGAACTATGACGTCGTTATCGCATCGCCTGATGCCATGCGTGTTGTAGGTCAGCTGGGTCAGGTTCTGGGTCCTCGCGGCCTGATGCCTAACCCTAAAGTCGGTACCGTAACTCCAGATGTAGCCACCGCGGTTAAAAACGCCAAGGCTGGTCAGGTTCGTTACCGTACAGACAAAAACGGTATCATCCACACCTCCGTTGGCAAAGTCGGTTTCGACGCTGTCAAGCTGCAGGAAAACGTTGAAGCCCTGATCGCTGATCTGAAGCGTATCAAGCCAGCTTCTTCGAAAGGTATCTACGTCAAGCGCGTTACCCTGAGCACCACTATGGGCCCAGGTCTGGTTATCGACCAGAGCTCGCTGAACGCGTAAGACAACCGTTGGCGCAAGAAATTGCGCCAATTGGAAAAATTGGGGTCCCTGCCTGGCGGGGGCTATCCAAGACCGTAGGCGGCGAAAGTCTTAAACCTTAAAGCCTACGCAGATGGTGCTCCCGGTTCCTTACCGAATCAGACACCAAAACGACATCCGCCTTCGGGGGGATGAAACGGTAACAAGCAGGAGTTAAACCCGTGGCAATTAAACTCGAAGACAAGAAGGCCATCGTCGCTGAAGTCAACGAGGCTGCCAAAGGCGCTCTGTCCGCTGTCGTGGCTGATGCCCGTGGCGTGACTGTAGGCGCTATGACCGGACTCCGTAAAGAGGCCCGCGAAGCTGGCGTATACGTACGTGTCGTACGTAACACCCTGCTCAAGCGCGCTGTTGAAGGCACCGAGTATTCGGTTCTCAACGACGTGTTCAAAGGCCCGACCCTGATTGCATTCTCCAAGGAACATCCGGGCGCTGCTGCTCGTATTTTCAAAGAGTTCGCCAAGGGTCAGGACAAGTTCGAGATCAAGGCAGCTGCGTTTGAGGGCAAGTACCTCGCAGCAAACGAGATCGACGTGTTGGCTTCGCTGCCAACTCGCGACGAAGCTATTGCGAAGCTGATGAGCGTGATCCAAGGCGCTACCAGCAAGCTGGCTCGTACTCTGGCGGCCATTCGCGACCAGAAAGAAGCTTCCGCTGCCTAAGGCATCGTAAACTCTTTCAAAATCATATGTTTAATTTGATGGCTGCGTAGGCTGTCACCCCAATACAGGATTTAAAGTCATGTCTCTGACTAACGAGCAAATCATCGAAGCAATCGGCCAGAAAACCGTTCTGGAAGTTGTTGAGCTGATCAAAGCAATGGAAGAAACCTTCGGCGTTACCGCTGCTGTTGCCGCTGCTGGCCCAGCTGCTGCCGCTGCCGTTGTTGAAGAACAAACTGAATTCAACGTCATGCTGACCGAAGCTGGCGAGAAGAAAGTTAACGTGATCAAGGCAGTACGTGAGCTGACCGGTCTGGGCCTGAAAGAAGCCAAGGCTGTTGTTGACGGCGCTCCTGCCATGGTTCTGGAAGCTGTTGCCAAAGACGCAGCTGACAAAGCCAAAGCAGCTCTGGAAGAAGCAGGCGCCAAAGTCGAGCTCAAGTAAGCATCGACTTTGCGTCTCCAGCCTGAGCGTAAAGCAAACGGCTGATGGCTGGTGGCTCATGCCACCGGCCTTTTTCCGTTATAGGCGGTCGACCAGGTCGACCCCTGTAGCGCGAGCAGTACCCACCCGATGCGGTGGAGCAAGCCAAGGGGCTTGCAGATTTTCTGGCTACTCCCGTCGGGAGAAGCCAAACAAGCAGGTGACCAAGCTGGGGAACGCTGATGGCTTACTCATACACTGAGAAAAAACGTATCCGCAAGGACTTTAGCAAGTTGCCGGACGTCATGGATGTGCCTTACCTCCTGGCCATCCAGCTGGATTCGTATCGTGAATTCTTGCAGGCGGGGGCGACCAAAGATCAGTTCCGCGACGTGGGCCTGCATGCGGCCTTCAAATCGGTTTTCCCGATCATCAGCTACTCCGGCAATGCTGCCCTGGAGTACGTTGGCTATCGTCTGGGTGAACCGGCATTCGACGTCAAGGAATGTGTCCTGCGTGGCGTGACCTACGCCGTACCTCTGCGGGTAAAAGTCCGCTTGATCATTTTCGACAAAGAGTCGTCGAACAAAGCGATCAAGGACATTAAAGAGCAAGAAGTCTACATGGGAGAAATCCCACTGATGACCGAGAACGGTACCTTCGTAATCAACGGTACCGAGCGTGTCATCGTTTCCCAGCTGCACCGTTCGCCGGGTGTATTCTTCGACCACGACCGTGGCAAGACTCACAGCTCGGGCAAACTGCTGTACTCGGCTCGCGTGATTCCTTACCGTGGCTCGTGGCTGGACTTTGAGTTCGACCCGAAAGACTGCGTATTCGTCCGTATCGACCGCCGTCGTAAGCTGCCGGCCTCCGTGCTGCTGCGTGCGCTGGGTTACAGCACTGAAGAAGTGCTCGACGCCTTCTACACCACCAACGTATTCCACGTTCAGGGCGAAACGCTCAGCCTGGAGCTGGTGCCTCAGCGCCTGCGTGGCGAAATCGCCGTCATGGACATCCATGACGGCGCTGGCAAAGTCATCGTTGAGCAGGGTCGTCGTATTACCGCTCGTCACATCAACCAGTTGGAAAAAGCCGGTGTCAAAGAGCTGGCAGTTCCTCTGGAATACGTGCTGGGTCGTACCACTGCCAAAGCTATCGTGCACCCTGCCACCGGTGAAATCCTGGCTGAGTGCAACACCGAGCTGAGCACTGAGGTCCTGGTCAAGATTGCCAAGGCCCAGGTCGTTCGCATCGAAACGCTGTACACCAACGATATCGATTGCGGTCCGTTCATTTCGGATACCCTGAAAATCGACTCCACCAGCAACCAATTGGAAGCGCTGGTCGAGATCTATCGCATGATGCGTCCTGGCGAGCCGCCAACCAAGGATGCTGCTGAAACCCTGTTCAACAACCTGTTCTTCAGTCCTGAGCGTTATGACCTGTCTGCGGTCGGCCGGATGAAGTTCAACCGTCGTATCGGTCGTACCGAAATCGAAGGTTCGGGCGTGCTGAGCAAGGAAGACATCGTCGAAGTTCTGAAGACGCTGGTCGACATCCGTAACGGCAAAGGGATCGTCGATGACATCGACCACCTGGGTAACCGTCGCGTACGTTGCGTTGGCGAGATGGCAGAGAACCAGTTCCGCGTTGGCCTTGTGCGTGTTGAGCGTGCGGTCAAAGAGCGTCTGTCGATGGCAGAAAGCGAAGGCCTGATGCCTCAGGATCTGATCAACGCCAAGCCAGTCGCTGCAGCGGTCAAAGAGTTCTTCGGTTCCAGCCAGCTGTCTCAGTTCATGGACCAGAACAACCCGCTGTCCGAAATCACTCACAAGCGTCGTGTCTCTGCACTCGGCCCTGGTGGTCTGACTCGTGAGCGCGCAGGCTTCGAAGTTCGTGACGTACACCCGACTCACTACGGTCGTGTATGCCCAATTGAAACGCCGGAAGGTCCGAACATCGGTCTGATCAACTCCCTGGCGGCCTATGCGCGCACCAACCAGTACGGTTTCCTCGAGAGCCCGTACCGCGTTGTGAAAGATGCGCTGGTTACCGACGAGATCGTGTTCCTTTCGGCTATCGAAGAAGCGGATCACGTCATTGCACAGGCTTCGGCCGCAATGAACGAAAAAAATCAGCTGGTCGATGAGCTGGTAGCGGTTCGTCACCTGAACGAATTCACCGTCAAGGCGCCGGAAGACGTTACCTTGATGGACGTTTCGCCGAAGCAGGTAGTTTCGGTCGCAGCCTCGCTGATTCCGTTCCTCGAGCACGACGACGCCAACCGTGCGTTGATGGGTTCGAACATGCAGCGTCAAGCTGTTCCTACCCTGCGTGCTGACAAGCCGCTGGTGGGTACCGGTATGGAGCGTAACGTGGCTCGCGACTCCGGCGTTTGCGTCGTTGCTCGCCGTGGTGGTGTGATCGATTCCGTCGACGCCAGCCGTATCGTGGTTCGTGTTGCTGATGACGAAGTAGAGCCAGGCGAAGCCGGTGTCGACATCTACAACCTGACCAAATACACCCGCTCGAACCAGAACACCTGCATCAACCAGCGTCCGCTGGTTAACAAAGGTGATCGCGTTCAGCGTAGCGACATCATGGCCGATGGTCCGTCCACCGATATGGGTGAGCTGGCTCTGGGTCAGAACATGCGCATCGCATTCATGGCGTGGAACGGCTTCAACTTCGAAGACTCCATCTGCCTGTCCGAGCGCGTTGTTCAGGAAGACCGTTTCACCACGATCCACATTCAGGAACTGACCTGTGTGGCTCGTGACACCAAGCTTGGCCCGGAAGAGATCACTGCGGACATCCCGAACGTGGGTGAAGCTGCACTGAACAAGCTGGACGAAGCCGGTATCGTTTACGTAGGTGCCGAGGTGGGCGCTGGCGACATTCTGGTCGGTAAAGTCACGCCAAAAGGCGAGACTCAACTGACACCAGAAGAGAAGCTGCTGCGCGCAATCTTCGGTGAGAAGGCCAGCGACGTTAAAGACACCTCCCTGCGCGTGCCAACTGGCACCAAAGGTACCGTCATCGACGTACAGGTCTTCACTCGTGACGGCGTTGAGCGTGATAGCCGTGCTCTGTCGATCGAGAAGATGCAACTCGACGAGATCCGCAAGGATCTGAACGAAGAGTTCCGTATTGTCGAAGGTGCGACCTTCGAGCGTCTGCGTTCTGCTCTGGTTGGCCAAATCGTCGAAGGTGGTGCGGGCCTGAAAAAAGGTACCGAGATCACCAACGAAGTGCTGGACGGCCTCGAGCATGGTCAGTGGTTCAAGCTGCGCATGGCTGAAGACGCTCTGAACGAGCAGCTCGAAAAAGCTCAGGCGTACATCGTTGACCGCCGCCGCCTGCTGGACGACAAGTTCGAAGACAAGAAGCGCAAGCTGCAGCAAGGTGATGACCTGGCTCCAGGCGTGCTGAAAATCGTCAAGGTTTACCTGGCAATCCGTCGTCGCATCCAGCCGGGCGACAAGATGGCCGGTCGTCACGGTAACAAAGGTGTGGTCTCCGTGATCATGCCGGTCGAAGACATGCCGCACGACGCCAACGGTACGCCAGTGGACGTGGTACTCAACCCACTGGGTGTACCATCGCGTATGAACGTTGGTCAGATCCTCGAAACCCACCTGGGCCTGGCGGCCAAGGGCTTGGGCGAGAAGATCAACCGCATGCTCGAAGAGCAGCGTAAAGTCATCGAGTTGCGCAAGTTCCTCACCGAGATCTACAACGAGATCGGTGGTCGTCAGGAAAGTCTGGAGGACTTCACCGACCAGGAAATCCTGGACTTGGCGAAGAACCTCAAAGGCGGTGTGCCGATGGCCACCCCAGTTTTCGACGGCGCCAAAGAGAGCGAAATCAAGGCCATGCTGAAACTGGCGGACATGCCAGAAAGCGGTCAGATGCAGCTGTTCGACGGCCGCACCGGTAACAAGTTCGAGCGTCCAGTGACCGTTGGTTACATGTACATGCTCAAGCTGAACCACTTGGTGGACGACAAGATGCACGCGCGTTCCACTGGTTCTTATAGCCTGGTTACCCAGCAGCCGCTGGGTGGTAAGGCGCAGTTCGGTGGTCAGCGTTTCGGGGAGATGGAAGTGTGGGCGCTGGAAGCATACGGCGCGGCATACACCCTGCAAGAGATGCTCACAGTGAAGTCGGACGACGTGAACGGTCGGACCAAGATGTACAAGAACATCGTGGACGGCGATCACCGTATGGAGCCGGGCATGCCCGAGTCCTTCAACGTGTTGATCAAAGAGATTCGTTCGCTCGGTATCGATATCGATCTGGAAACCGAATAACACGTGACGCGAATCGGGAGCGTGGCTGAACAAGCCCGCTCCCTGCTCCGCCAGGAGGAAAGGCCTTGAAAGACCTACTGAATTTGCTGAAAAACCAGGGTCAAGTCGAAGAGTTCGACGCCATCCGTATCGGGTTGGCATCGCCTGAGATGATCCGTTCGTGGTCGTTCGGTGAAGTTAAAAAACCGGAAACCATCAACTACCGTACGTTCAAGCCTGAGCGTGACGGTCTGTTCTGCGCCAAGATCTTTGGCCCAGTCAAGGACTACGAGTGCCTGTGCGGTAAGTACAAGCGCCTGAAGCACCGTGGCGTTATCTGTGAAAAGTGCGGCGTTGAAGTCGCCCTGGCCAAAGTCCGTCGTGAGCGTATGGCTCACATCGAACTGGCCTCTCCAGTTGCCCACATCTGGTTCCTGAAATCGCTGCCGTCGCGTATCGGCCTGCTGATGGACATGACCCTGCGTGATATCGAACGCGTTCTCTACTTCGAGAGCTATGTCGTTATCGATCCGGGCATGACCACGCTGGAAAAAGGTCAGTTGCTGAACGACGAGCAGTACTTCGAAGCGCTGGAAGAGTTCGGTGATGACTTCGATGCCCGCATGGGTGCCGAGGCTGTCCGTGAGCTGCTGCACGCTATCGACCTGGAGCACGAGATCGGTCGCCTGCGCGAAGAAATTCCGCAGACCAACTCGGAAACCAAGATCAAGAAGCTGTCCAAGCGTCTGAAACTGATGGAAGCCTTCCAAGGCTCGGGCAACCTGCCTGAGTGGATGGTCCTGACCGTTCTGCCGGTTCTGCCGCCAGATCTGCGTCCATTGGTGCCGCTGGATGGCGGTCGCTTCGCGACTTCCGACCTGAACGATCTGTATCGTCGGGTGATCAACCGTAACAACCGTCTGAAGCGCCTGCTCGATCTGTCCGCGCCGGACATCATCGTGCGCAACGAAAAGCGCATGCTGCAGGAAGCGGTCGATGCACTGCTCGACAACGGTCGTCGCGGTCGCGCCATTACCGGTTCGAACAAGCGTCCTCTGAAATCCCTGGCTGACATGATCAAGGGTAAACAGGGTCGTTTCCGTCAGAACTTGCTCGGTAAGCGTGTTGACTACTCGGGTCGTTCGGTAATTACCGTAGGTCCGACCCTGCGTCTGCACCAGTGCGGTCTGCCGAAGAAAATGGCTCTCGAGCTGTTCAAGCCATTCATTTTCGGCAAGCTGGAAATGCGTGGTCTGGCAACCACCATCAAAGCTGCCAAGAAGATGGTCGAGCGCGAGCTGCCAGAAGTGTGGGACGTTCTCGCTGAAGTGATTCGCGAACACCCCGTACTGCTCAACCGTGCGCCGACCCTTCACCGTCTGGGTATCCAGGCGTTTGAGCCAGTACTGATCGAAGGTAAGGCTATCCAGCTGCACCCTCTGGTCTGTGCGGCTTATAACGCCGACTTCGACGGTGACCAAATGGCCGTTCACGTGCCGCTGACGCTGGAAGCCCAGCTGGAAGCGCGTGCGCTGATGATGTCGACCAACAACATTTTGTCGCCAGCCAACGGTGAGCCAATCATCGTTCCGTCGCAGGACGTTGTATTGGGTCTGTACTACATGACCCGTGAAGCGATCAACGCCAAGGGCGAAGGTCGAGTGTTCGCTGACCTGCAGGAAGTCGACCGCGTATTCCGCGCCGGCGAAGCTGCGCTGCACGCCAAGATCAAGGTTCGTATCAACGAAACCGTGAACGATCGTGACGGCGGCAGTGTCAAGAACACCCGTATCGTCGACACCACTGTCGGTCGTGCACTGTTGTTCCAGGTTGTGCCACCAGGTCTTTCCTACGACGTGGTCAACCAGCCGATGAAGAAAAAGGCGATCTCCAAGCTGATCAACCAGTGCTACCGCGTGGTTGGTCTGAAAGAGACCGTTATTTTCGCTGACCAGCTGATGTACACCGGTTTTGCTTATTCGACCATCTCCGGCGTTTCCATCGGTGTTAACGACTTCGTCATCCCTGATGAAAAAGCTCGCATCATCGGTACTGCTACCGACGAAGTGAAAGAGATCGAAAGCCAGTACGCTTCCGGCCTGGTAACCCAGGGCGAGAAGTACAACAAGGTAATCGACCTTTGGTCCAAGGCGAACGACGAAGTGTCCAAGGCGATGATGGCCAACCTCTCGAAAGAGAAGGTCATCGACCGCAATGGCGACGAAGTCGATCAGGAGTCCTTCAACTCCATGTACATGATGGCTGACTCCGGTGCCCGGGGTTCGGCCGCTCAGATTCGTCAGCTGGCGGGTATGCGTGGTCTGATGGCCAAGCCGGACGGCTCGATCATCGAGACGCCGATCACCGCGAACTTCCGTGAAGGTCTGAGCGTACTGCAGTACTTCATCTCGACTCACGGTGCTCGTAAGGGTCTTGCGGATACCGCGTTGAAAACCGCTAACTCCGGTTACCTGACTCGTCGTCTGGTAGACGTGGCGCAAGACCTGGTTGTGACTGAGGTTGACTGCGGTACCGAACACGGTCTGCTGATGACTCCGCACATCGAAGGCGGCGACGTTGTAGAGCCGCTGGGTGAGCGCGTACTGGGCCGTGTTATCGCTCGTGACGTATTCAAGCCAGGCACCGATGACGTCATCGTTCCTGCCGGTACTCTGGTTGACGAGAAGTGGGTTGAGTTCATCGAGCTGAACAGCATCGACGAAGTTATCGTGCGTTCGCCGATCAGCTGCGAAACTCGCTACGGTATCTGCGCCAAGTGCTACGGCCGTGACCTGGCTCGCGGTCACCAGGTGAACATCGGTGAAGCTGTCGGTGTTATCGCTGCACAGTCGATCGGTGAGCCGGGTACCCAGCTGACCATGCGTACGTTCCACATCGGTGGTGCGGCAAGCCGGACCTCGGCGGCCGACAGCGTTCAGGTCAAGAATGGCGGTACTGTCCGCCTGCACAACCTGAAGCAAGTCGTCCGTGCTGACGGTAACCTGGTTGCGGTATCGCGTTCCGGTGAGTTGGCGATTGCCGACGATTTCGGTCGTGAGCGCGAGCGTTACAAACTGCCTTACGGTGCAGTGATTTCGGTGAAGGAAGGCGACAAGGTCGACGCTGGTGCCATCGTGGCCAAGTGGGATCCGCACACTCACCCAATCGTCACCGAGATGAAAGGTACCGTGACCTTCGTGGGCATGGAAGAAGGTATTACCATCAAACGTCAGACTGACGAATTGACTGGTTTGACCAACATCGAAGTACTGGATCCGAAAGACCGTCCTGCTGCGGGCAAAGAAATTCGCCCGGCCATCAAGATGGTGGGTGTCGATGGCAAGGATCTGCTGCTGCCAGGTACCGACGTACCGGCTCAGTACTTCCTGCCAGCCAACGCCTTGGTTGGTGTGGCTGACGGTGCTCAAATCGGCGTGGGTGACGTTATTGCGCGTATTCCGCAAGAAACGTCGAAAACCCGTGACATCACCGGTGGTCTACCACGCGTTGCCGACTTGTTCGAGGCGCGTCGTCCGAAAGAAGCCTCGATTCTGGCTGAAGTCAGCGGCACCATCGCGTTCGGTAAAGAGACCAAAGGCAAGCGCCGTCTGGTCATTACCCCGAACGATGGCAGCGATCCGTACGAAGAGCTGATTCCGAAGTGGCGTCACCTGAACGTCTTCGAGGGCGAACAGGTAAACCGCGGCGAAGTTATCTCCGACGGCCCGAGCGATCCACACGACATTCTGCGTTTGCTGGGTGTCAGTGCGCTGGCCAAGTACATCGTCAACGAGATCCAGGACGTTTACCGTCTGCAAGGCGTGAAGATCAACGACAAGCACATCGAGACCATCCTGCGTCAGATGCTGCGTAAGGTCGAGATCTCCGAGTCGGGCGATTCCAGCTTCATCAAGGGCGACCAGATGGAGTTGACGCATGTACTGGTCGAGAACGAGCGCCTGAGCGCGGACGACAAGTTCATCTCCAAGTACACTCGCGTCCTGCTGGGTATCACCAAGGCGTCGTTGTCGACCGAATCGTTCATCTCGGCGGCCTCCTTCCAGGAGACCACTCGAGTTCTGACCGAGGCGGCAGTAACCGGCAAGCGCGATTACCTGCGTGGACTGAAAGAAAACGTGGTCGTGGGTCGTCTGATCCCTGCCGGTACCGGTCTGGCATACCACAGCGAGCGCAAGCGTCGCCGTGATGCAGACAAACCGCTGCGTGTCAGCGCCAGTGAGGTGGAAGCCGCACTGACTGAAGCGCTGAACTCCAGCGGCAATTGAGAGTAGGGCCCTGGCAAGTCCTTCTCGAGCATCGGCGACATAATTTGTTGCCGATGATCGGGGAGGGCAGGCCGGGGCCTTGCCTTGACTGGGGGCAAGATCCTCTTTAGACTCTTGTACCCCTAAATTTGGTGGGACTTCGTCCTGCCATTTTGCTTTTCTTGTAAGACAATAGCGTCGCAAGACAACAGTGGAGCTAGTAGATGGCAACTATCAACCAGCTGGTACGTCAGCCGCGTAAGCGTATCGTCGAGAAATCCGACGTTCCTGCGCTGCAGAACTGCCCGCAACGTCGTGGCGTGTGCACCCGTGTGTACACCACCACGCCGAAAAAACCTAACTCGGCACTGCGTAAAGTATGCCGTGTGCGTCTGACCAACGGTTTCGAGGTTTCCTCGTACATCGGTGGTGAAGGCCACAACCTGCAAGAGCACAGCGTGGTACTGATCCGCGGCGGTCGTGTAAAAGACTTGCCAGGTGTTCGTTACCACACCGTTCGCGGCTCTCTGGATACCTCCGGCGTTAAAGGCCGTAACCAGGGTCGTTCGAAGTACGGTACCAAGCGTCCGAAGTAATCGGCCGTTTGCAGCAATTTGCAGTTATTCATTTTATTGAGTCGATAAGAGTAAGGTCGGGCACGCACCCTTTGCGGTTCACTGTCCCGGGCTAACCTGAAGACCGTTTGAGGGCTTATCAATGCCAAGACGTCGTGTAGCAGCCAAGCGTGAGATTCTGGACGATCCGAAATACGGAAGCCAAATCCTCGCCAAGTTCATGAACCACGTGATGGAAAGCGGCAAGAAGGCCGTTGCCGAGCGTATCGTTTACGGTGCGCTGGACAAGGTCAAAGAACGCAAGAACAGCGATCCCCTGGAGATCTTCGAGAAAGCTCTCGACGCCATCGCTCCGCTGGTCGAAGTTAAGTCGCGCCGTGTTGGTGGTGCCACTTACCAGGTTCCGGTCGAAGTTCGTCCGTCCCGTCGTAACGCGCTGGCAATGCGCTGGTTGGTAGACTTCGCCCGCAAGCGCGGCGAGAAGTCCATGGCTCTGCGCCTGGCTGGCGAACTGCTGGACGCTGCCGAAGGCAAGGGTGCTGCAGTCAAGAAGCGTGAAGACGTGCACCGTATGGCTGAAGCCAACAAGGCTTTCTCGCACTACCGCTTCTAATTTTAGCGTCA
This sequence comes from Pseudomonas sp. R5(2019), assembly GCF_009905435.1. Lineage (GTDB taxonomy): Bacteria > Pseudomonadota > Gammaproteobacteria > Pseudomonadales > Pseudomonadaceae > Aquipseudomonas. The sequence goes on along the minus strand of NZ_JAAAMT010000019.1, from coordinate 76,168 downwards.
CTCAATTTGCGAGGGCTTTATGGCTCGTACTACTCCGATTAACCGCTACCGTAACATTGGTATTTGCGCGCACGTTGATGCGGGCAAAACCACTACTACCGAGCGGATCCTGTTCTACACAGGTCTCAGCCACAAGATGGGTGAGGTGCATGACGGTGCGGCGACTACCGACTGGATGGTTCAGGAGCAGGAGCGTGGTATTACCATCACCTCCGCTGCTGTAACGACCTTCTGGAAAGGTTCGCGCGGTCAGTTCGACAACTACCGCGTCAACGTCATCGATACCCCAGGCCACGTAGACTTCACCATTGAAGTAGAGCGTTCGCTGCGCGTACTCGACGGTGCTGTCGTTGTGTTCTGCGGTACTTCCGGTGTTGAGCCGCAGTCCGAAACCGTATGGCGTCAAGCCAACAAGTACGGCGTTCCACGTGTTGTTTACGTGAACAAGATGGACCGTGCTGGCGCAAACTTCCTGCGCGTTGTCGGTCAGATCAAGAACCGTCTGGGTCACACCCCGGTTCCTGTTCAGCTGGCAATCGGTTCCGAAGATAACTTCCAGGGTCAGGTTGATCTGATCAAGATGAAGGCTATCTATTGGAACGATGACGATAAAGGTACTACCTATCGCGAGGAAGAAATTCCTGCCGATATGCTGGAGTTGGCTGAAGAGTGGCGCGCCAATATGGTCGAAGCCGCTGCTGAAGCCAGCGAAGAGCTGATGAACAAGTACCTTGAAGGCGGTGAGCTGACCGTCGACGAAATCAAAGCCGGTCTGCGTGCGCGCACCCTGGCCAGCGAGATCGTTCCGGCTGTCTGTGGTTCGTCGTTCAAGAACAAGGGTGTTCCCCTGGTTCTCGACGCCGTTATCGACTTCCTGCCTGCTCCGACCGAGATCCCTGCGATCAAGGGTATTCATCCGGATCTCATCGAGAAATCCAAGGAAGAGCTGGTCGAGTCGGATTACGACGAGCGTCATGCAGATGACAAAGAACCGTTCTCGGCTCTGGCGTTCAAGATTGCCACCGACCCGTTCGTTGGTACTCTGACCTTCGTCCGCGTTTACTCGGGTATGCTGCAGTCCGGCGACTCGGTGATCAACTCGGTCAAGGGCAAGAAAGAGCGCGTTGGTCGTATGGTGCAGATGCACGCCAACCAGCGTGAAGAGATCAAAGAAGTACTGGCAGGCGACATCGCTGCGCTGATCGGCATGAAGGACGTCACCACCGGTGACACTCTGTGCAACGCCGACAAGCCGATCATCCTTGAGCGTATGGACTTCCCTGAGCCGGTAATTTCGGTAGCTGTAGAGCCGAAAACCAAGGCTGACCAGGAGAAGATGGGTATCGCTCTGGGCAAGCTGGCCCAGGAAGACCCGTCGTTCCGCGTCAAGACTGATGAAGAGACTGGTCAAACGATCATCTCCGGCATGGGCGAGTTGCACCTGGACATCCTGGTTGACCGGATGCGCCGTGAGTTCAACGTCGAAGCCAACATCGGTAAGCCACAGGTTTCCTACCGCGAAAAAATCACCAAAAACTGCGAAATCGAAGGCAAGTTCGTTCGTCAGTCCGGTGGTCGTGGTCAGTTCGGTCACTGCTGGATTCGCTTTGCTCCGGCTGATGAAGGTCAGGAGGGTCTGGTCTTCCTCAACGAGGTAGTTGGTGGTGTGGTTCCGAAGGAATACATCCCAGCGATCCAGAAGGGCATCGAAGAGCAGATGAAGAACGGCGTTGTCGCCGGCTATCCGCTGATCGGCCTGAAGGCAACCGTGTTTGACGGTTCCTACCACGACGTCGACTCCAATGAGATGGCGTTTAAAGTGGCAGCCTCCATGGCGACCAAGCAACTGGCCCAGAAGGGCGGCGGTGTTGTGCTTGAGCCGATCATGAAGGTTGAAGTAGTAACCCCAGAGGACTACATGGGTGACGTGATGGGTGACCTGAACCGTCGTCGTGGTCTGATCCAAGGTATGGAAGACTCGGTCTCCGGCAAGGTTATCCGTGCTGAAGTACCGCTGGGTGAAATGTTCGGTTATGCGACCGACGTTCGTTCCATGTCTCAGGGTCGCGCGAGCTACTCCATGGAATTCTCCAAATACTCCGAAGCTCCGTCGAATATCGTCGAAGCTCTCGTTAAAAAACAAGGCTAATCCAGCCCTTTAGGCAAGAGGTTCACTGTCGTGGCTAAAGAAAAATTTGATCGTTCCCTACCGCACGTCAACGTTGGCACCATCGGTCACGTTGACCATGGTAAAACCACTCTGACTGCTGCTCTGACTCGCGTTTGCTCCGAAGTTTTCGGTTCGGCTCGTGTTGACTTCGACAAGATCGACAGCGCCCCAGAAGAGAAAGCTCGCGGTATCACCATCAACACCGCGCACGTTGAGTACAACTCGACCATTCGTCACTACGCTCACGTTGACTGCCCAGGTCACGCTGACTACGTGAAGAACATGATCACCGGTGCTGCCCAGATGGACGGCGCGATCCTGGTTTGCTCGGCCGCTGATGGTCCGATGCCACAAACCCGTGAGCACATCCTGCTGTCCCGTCAGGTTGGCGTTCCGTACATCGTGGTCTTCCTGAACAAGGCTGACCTGGTAGACGACGCTGAGCTGCTGGAACTGGTTGAGATGGAAGTTCGCGACCTGCTGAGCACCTACGACTTCCCGGGTGATGACACTCCAATCATCATCGGTTCGGCTCGTATGGCGCTGGACGGTCTGGACGACAACGAAATGGGCACCACTGCCGTTCGTAAACTGGTTGAAACTCTGGATACCTACATCCCTGAGCCAGTTCGTCTGATCGACAAGCCATTCCTGATGCCAATCGAAGACGTATTCTCGATCTCCGGTCGCGGTACTGTAGTTACCGGTCGTATCGAGCGCGGTATCGTCAAGGTTCAGGATCCGCTGGAAATCGTTGGTCTGCGTGACACCACCGTCACCACCTGCACCGGCGTTGAAATGTTCCGCAAGCTGCTGGACGAAGGCCGTGCGGGCGAGAACTGCGGTGTTCTGCTGCGTGGTACCAAGCGTGACGACGTTGAGCGTGGCCAGGTTCTGGTCAAGCCAGGTTCGGTCAAGCCGCACACCAAGTTCGAAGCTGAAGTGTACGTTCTGAGCAAGGAAGAAGGCGGTCGTCACACTCCGTTCTTCAAAGGCTACCGTCCACAGTTCTACTTCCGTACTACCGACGTAACTGGCAACTGCGAGCTGCCAGAAGGCGTTGAGATGGTAATGCCAGGCGACAACATCAAAATGGTTGTCACCCTGATCAAGACCATCGCAATGGAAGACGGTCTGCGTTTCGCTATCCGTGAAGGCGGTCGTACCGTCGGCGCTGGCGTCGTAGCCAAAATCATCGAGTAATTTCGATTGATTTGAAAAGCCCCCGCTCAGCGGGGGCTTTTTTATTGGGTTGACACCCAATAGGGGCGTCTATAGAATCACGCCTCCTTTTAACGGGCGTAGTGCGTCCGGTGGGAATAGCAGCCTGGAGTCTGAAATCCAATGCAAAATCAGCAAATCCGTATCAGGTTGAAGGCTTTTGACCATCGCCTGATCGACCAATCCACCCAGGAAATCGTGGAAACCGCGAAACGTACTGGTGCTCAAGTGCGTGGTCCAATTCCACTGCCTACCCGTAAAGAGCGGTTCACCGTTCTGGTCTCCCCGCACGTCAACAAAGACGCGCGTGACCAGTACGAGATCCGTACTCATAAGCGCGTTCTGGACATCGTCCAGCCAACGGATAAAACCGTTGATGCTCTTATGAAGCTTGATCTTGCGGCCGGTGTGGAAGTGCAGATCAGCCTCGGCTAAGACTTGGGTCTTAGTCGTGTAACGCTCTGAAATGGGCGGCCATAGCGGGTGAAAGCCCCGTACACTCATGAGGTTTACAACATGACTATTGGTGTAGTCGGTCGTAAATGCGGTATGACCCGTATTTTCACCGAAGAAGGTGTCTCCATTCCGGTCACGGTCATTGAGATCGAGCCGAATCGCGTCACCCAGTTCAAAACTGAAGAAACCGATGGCTATCGTGCAGTGCAAGTCACTGTAGGTGAGCGTCGTGCTTCGCGTGTGACTGCTGCTCAAGCAGGCCACTTCGCTAAAGCGAGCGTTGCCGCTGGTCGCGGTGTCTGGGAATTCCGCCTTGAAGAAGGCGAGTACCAGGCTGGCGACTTGATCAATGCAGAAATCTTCGCTGCAGGCCAACTGGTAGACGTTACCGGTCAGTCCAAGGGTAAAGGCTTTGCCGGTACCATCAAGCGTTGGAACTTCCGCGGTCAAGACAACACCCACGGTAACTCCGTTTCCCACCGCGTCCCTGGCTCTATCGGCCAGTGCCAGACTCCTGGTCGTGTATTCAAGGGCAAAAAAATGTCCGGTCATATGGGCGCAGAGCGCGTGACCGTTCAGTCCTTGGAAGTTGTGCGCGTCGACGCTGAACGCAATCTGCTGCTCGTCAAGGGTGCCGTTCCTGGTGCTACTGGCGGCGATCTGGTTGTGCGTCCGGCAGCCAAGGCTCGCGGTTAAGGGGAAGCTGAAATGCAATTAAATGTAAATGACGCTCAAGCGATCGAAGTTTCCGAACTGACTTTCGGCGGCGAATTCAACGAGACGCTGGTTCACCAAGCAGTCGTGGCCTACATGGCTGGCGGCCGTCAGGGTAGCAAGCAGCAAAAGACCCGTTCCGACGTTTCCGGTGGCGGCAAGCGCCCATGGCGTCAGAAGGGTACTGGCCGTGCTCGTGCTGGTACCATCCGTAGCCCAATCTGGCGTGGCGGCGGTACCACCTTCGCAGCTCGTCCACAAGATCACTCGCAGAAGCTCAACAAGAAGATGTATCGCGCAGCACTGCGCTCCATCCTTGCTGAACTGGTGCGTACCGATCGTCTGGTCGTGGTTCAGGACTTCGCTGTTGAAGCGCCAAAAACCAAAGACCTGCTGAACAAGCTGAATGGCATGGGTCTGACCGACGTTCTGATCGTGTCTGATTCTGTTGATCAGAACCTGTACCTGGCTGCTCGTAACCTGCCGCACGTTGATGTCCGTGATGTACAGGGTTCCGATCCAGTTAGTCTGATCGCATACGACAAAGTGTTGATCACTGTGTCGGCCGTGAAGAAATTCGAGGAGCTGCTGGGATGAACCAGGAACGCGTATTTAAAGTTCTACTTGGCCCGCACGTTTCCGAGAAGGCCACGGTTCTGGCTGACAAGAAAGGCCAGTTCGTTTTCAAGGTTGCTACTGACGCAACCAAGCTGGAAATCAAGAAGGCCGTCGAAAGCCTGTTCAGCGTGAAAGTAGAGCGCGTCACTACCCTGAACGTTCTGGGTAAGAGCAAGCGCACTGCTCGCGGTCTGGGCAAGCGTAATGACTGGAAGAAGGCAGTTATCTCCCTTCAGCCAGGCCAAGATCTCGATTTCAGCAGCAGTGCTGAGTAAGGAAGGGGTGCATCATGGCAATCGTTAAATGCAAACCGACTTCCCCTGGCCGCCGTTTTGTGGTCAAGGTGGTCAACCAGGAGCTGCACAAAGGCGCTCCTCACGCACCGCTGCTCGAGAAAAAATCGAAGTCTGGTGGTCGTAACAACAATGGCCGTATCACTACTCGTCACGTTGGTGGTGGTCATAAGCAGCATTACCGTATGGTCGACTTCCGTCGCAACGACAAAGATGGCATCTCTGCCACTGTCGAGCGTATCGAATACGATCCAAACCGTACTGCTCACATCGCACTGCTGTGCTACGCAGACGGCGAGCGCCGCTACATCATCGCCCCTAAAGGCGTGAGTGCTGGCGACCAGCTGATCGCAGGTGCTCTGGCTCCAATCAAGCCGGGCAACTCCCTGCAACTGCGCAACATCCCAGTGGGTAGCACCGTTCACGGCATCGAACTGAAGCCAGGCAAAGGTGCACAAATCGCTCGTTCCGCTGGTGCTTCGGCTCAGCTGGTCGCTCGCGAAGGTGTCTACGTGACCCTGCGTCTGCGCTCTGGTGAAATGCGTAAAGTCCTGGCTGAATGCCGTGCGACCCTGGGTGAAGTCTCGAACTCCGAGCACAGCCTGCGTTCGCTGGGTAAAGCTGGTGCCAAACGCTGGCGTGGCGTTCGCCCAACCGTTCGTGGTGTTGCCATGAACCCGGTTGACCACCCGCATGGTGGTGGTGAAGGTCGTACCTCCGGTGGTCGTCATCCGGTATCGCCATGGGGCTTCCCGACTAAGGGCGCGAAGACTCGTGGTAATAAGCGTACCGACAAAATGATCGTCCGTCGTCGCAAGTAAATAGAGGGATACGACAGTGCCACGTTCTCTGAAAAAAGGTCCTTTTATTGATCTTCACCTACTGAAGAAGATCGAAGTGGCGGCGGAGAAGAACGATCGCAAACCAGTTAAGACCTGGTCGCGTCGTTCCATGATCCTGCCACAAATGGTCGGTTTGACCATCGCGGTACACAACGGTCGCCAACACGTCCCAGTTCTCGTGAACGAAGACATGGTCGGCCATAAACTGGGCGAGTTTGCCGGTACCCGCACCTACCGCGGGCACGTGGCTGACAAGAAAGCCAAGCGTTAAGGGGTAAGGAAATGGAAGTAGCCGCTAAGTTGTCGGGCGCTCGCATCTCCGCCCAGAAAGCCCGCTTGGTCGCCGACCAGATCCGCGGGAAGAAGGTGGGCGAAGCGCTCAACCTGTTGGCCTTCAGCAGCAAGAAAGCCGCTGAAATCATGAAGAAAGTCCTCGAGTCGGCCGTAGCCAACGCCGAGCATAACGAAGGCGCAGACGTTGATGACCTGAAGGTCTCCACCGTTTTCGTCAACGAAGGGCGTTCGCTGAAGCGTATCATGCCGCGTGCCAAAGGCCGCGCTGATCGCATCGTCAAGCGGTCTTGCCATATCACTGTCAAGGTTGCGGACAAGTAACGGAGTCGATCAGATGGGTCAGAAAGTACATCCCACTGGCATTCGCCTGGGAATCGTCAAGGAGCACACCTCCGTCTGGTACGCAGACGGTCGGACTTATGCGGACTATTTGCTCGCAGATCTGAATGTGCGTGAGTACCTCCAAGACAAACTAAAAAGCGCGTCCGTTAGCCGTATCGATATCCATCGTCCGGCTCAAACTGCACGCATCACCATCCACACCGCTCGTCCAGGTATCGTTATCGGGAAGAAAGGTGAAGATGTTGAGAAACTGCGTCAGGACCTGACCAAACAAATGGGTGTGCCTGTGCACATCAATATCGAAGAGATCCGCAAGCCGGAACTCGACGGTATGTTGGTTGCGCAGAGCGTAGCTCAGCAGCTGGAGCGTCGCGTAATGTTCCGTCGCGCTATGAAGCGCGCTGTACAGAACGCCATGCGCATTGGTGCCAAAGGCATCAAAATCCAAGTGAGCGGTCGTCTCGGCGGTGCTGAAATCGCACGTACTGAATGGTATCGCGAAGGTCGTGTGCCGCTGCACACCCTGCGTGCCGATATCGACTATGCCACCTACGAAGCTCACACCACTTACGGTGTGATCGGTGTGAAGGTTTGGATCTTCAAAGGCGAAGTAATTGGTGGTCGCCAAGAAGAACTGAAACCACAAGCACCAGCGCCTCGTAAAAAAGCTGCTAAGTAAGGGGTACGCCAAATGTTGCAACCTAAGCGTACGAAGTTCCGCAAGCAGATGACTGGCCACAACCGTGGTCTGGCACTGCGCGGTAGCAAAGTCAGCTTCGGCGAATTCGCCTTGAAAGCTGTTGCCCGCGGTCGTCTCACCGCCCGCCAGATTGAGTCGGCACGTCGTGCTCTGACCCGTCACGTGAAGCGTGGCGGTAAAATCTGGATCCGTGTATTCCCGGACAAGCCGATCTCCAAGAAGCCTCTCGAAGTGCGGATGGGTAAAGGTAAAGGTTCCGTTGAGTACTGGGTTGCCCAGATCCAGCCAGGCAAAGTCCTGTACGAGATCGAGGGTGTTTCTGAAGAGCTGGCGCGTGAGGCTTTCGCCTTGGCAGCTGCAAAGTTGCCTCTCGCCACCTCCTTTGTTAAGCGGACGGTGATGTGATGAAAGCGAATGAACTTCGTGAGAAATCAGCACAGCAACTGAACGAGCAACTGCTCGGCTTGCTGCGCGACCAGTTCAATCTGCGTATGCAGAAAGCAACTGGCCAGTTGGGGCAGTCTCACCTGCTCTCGCAAGTGAAGCGTGACATCGCTCGCGTGAAAACTGTGCTCAACCAGCAGGCAGGTAAGTAATCATGGCTGAAGCCGAAAAAACCGTCCGTACGCTGACTGGCCGTGTTGTCAGCGACAAGATGGACAAGACCATCACCGTACTGATCGAGCGTCGCGTAAAGCACCCGATCTACGGTAAATACGTTAAGCGTTCGACTAAGCTGCACGCGCACGACGAAACCAATCAGTGCCATATCGGCGACAAGGTCTCCATCCGCGAGACCCGTCCGCTGGCCAAGACCAAGTCCTGGGCACTGGTTGAAGTTCTCGAACGCGCTGTTGAAGTCTAAGGGCTAGGGGTCGGAGAAATTTTATGATTCAGACTCAATCCATGCTCGATGTGGCCGATAACAGCGGCGCTCGTCGCGTCATGTGCATCAAGGTGCTCGGCGGTTCTCACCGCCGTTACGCCGGCATCGGTGACATCATCAAGGTAACCGTCAAGGAAGCAATTCCTCGCGGTAAGGTAAAGAAAGGTCAAGTGATGACTGCTGTTGTAGTCCGCACTCGCCACGGTGTCCGTCGTGCTGACGGCTCCATTATCCGCTTTGATGGCAACGCTGCTGTTCTTTTGAACAACAAGCAAGAGCCGATCGGCACCCGTATCTTTGGGCCAGTGACCCGTGAACTTCGTACTGAGAAGTTCATGAAGATCGTCTCGCTTGCCCCAGAAGTGCTGTAAGGAGATCCGACATGCAAAAGATTCGTCGTGACGACGAGATCATCGTGATCGCCGGCAAAGACAAAGGCAAGCGCGGTAAGGTGCTGAAGGTGCTCGCTGACGACCGTCTGGTCGTTGGTGGGATCAACCTGGTGAAGCGCCATACCAAGCCTAACCCTATGTCGGGCGTACAAGGCGGTATCGTCGAAAAAGAAGCGCCACTGCACGCTTCCAACGTCGCCATTTTCAACGGCGAAACCAACAAGGCTGACCGCGTTGGTTTCAAAGTAGAAGAAGGCAAAAAAATTCGTGTCTTCAAGTCGACCCAAAAAGCGGTTGATGCTTGAACACTGCTAGGTAGAAGACCATGGCACGACTGAAAGAGATTTACCGGAAGGAAATCGCGCCGAAGCTTAAGGAAGAACTTAAGCTGGCCAACGTGATGGAAGTTCCGCGCGTTACCAAAATCACCCTGAACATGGGTCTGGGCGAAGCGATCGGCGACAAGAAAGTCATCGAGCACGCAGTTGCCGACATCGAAAAGATCACCGGTCAAAAAGCCGTTGTAACTTTCGCTCGGAAATCCATCGCGGGCTTCAAGGTCCGTGAGGGCTGGCCGATCGGCGTTAAAGTTACTCTGCGCCGCGATCGTATGTACGAGTTCCTGGACCGCCTGCTGGCGATCTCCCTGCCTCGGGTCCGCGACTTCCGCGGCCTGAATGCCAAGTCCTTCGATGGTCGTGGCAACTACAGCATGGGCGTGAAAGAGCAGATCATTTTCCCGGAAATTGATTACGACAAGATCGATGCTCTCCGCGGTCTGGACATTACCCTGACCACCACTGCTCGGACGGATGACGAAGGTCGCGCACTGCTGCGCGCTTTCAAATTCCCGTTCCGCAACTGATTGGAGTAGGAAAATGGCCAAGAAGAGCATGAAAAACCGTGAGCTGAAGCGTCAGCTCACCGTTGCCAAGTACGCCAAGAAGCGTGCTGAGCTGAAAGCTATCATCGTTGATCTGAACGCAAGTCCAGAAGCGCGTTGGGAAGCTTCCGTAGCTCTGCAGAAGCAGCCACGTGACGCAAGCGCTTCGCGCATGCGTAACCGCTGCCGCATCACTGGTCGTCCGCACGGCGTTTACCGCAAGTTCGGCCTCGGCCGTAACAAACTGCGTGAAGCTGCAATGCGTGGTGACGTACCAGGTCTGGTTAAAGCCAGCTGGTAAGCAACACGGCCCAAGTCGGGGTGGCGGGGGAGTAATCCAGCCGACCACCGGTGACCTTGAGTATGAATCAAGCCCCTTTCGGGGCTTGATTCATTTCTGGGGTGTGTCTAGAATGACCGGCTCGCCTGAGCCCGGGTTTTTTGCTCGGAATTGTCTCGGCGACGTAGTAGCCGCAAGGCTCATTTTTTTTGTATCAGGAGCGTCTAGCCCATGAGTATGCAGGACCCGTTAGCGGACATGCTAACTCGAATCCGTAATGCCCAGATGGCTGAAAAGTCCGTCGTAAGCATGCCGTCTTCCACGCTGAAGGTGGCTGTAGCCAAAGTTCTCAAGGACGAAGGTTATATCGCGGGTTATCAGGTAAGTGGTGAGGCCAAGCCTTCCCTTTCCATCGAGCTGAAATACTTCGAAGGCCGTCCGGTTATCGAAGAAGTCAAGCGCGTAAGTCGTCCAGGCCTGCGTCAGTACAAGTCCGTCGAAGATCTGCCGAAAGTTCGTGGCGGTCTCGGTGTGTCTATCGTCTCCACCAACAAAGGTGTGATGACTGATCGTGCTGCGCGCGCTGCCGGTGTCGGCGGCGAAGTTCTTTGCACAGTGTTCTAAGGGGGGATAAGCATGTCTCGCGTCGCTAAGAACCCCGTAAAGCTGCCGGCTGGTGTCGAAGTCAAATTCGTCGGCCAACAGCTTTCGGTGAAGGGTGCCAAGGGCACTCTCGAACTGAATGTTCACTCGTCCGTTGAAGTCGTTGAAGAAGCTGGTGAGCTGCGTTTCGCTGCTCGCAATGGCGATCAACAGACTCGTGCAATGGCCGGTACCACTCGTGCGTTGGTAAACAACATGGTCCAGGGCGTAAGCCAAGGCTTCGAGCGCAAGCTCCAGCTGGTCGGTGTTGGTTACAAGGCACAAGCAAAAGGCACAGTGCTGAACCTGGCTCTCGGCTTCTCGCACCCAGTGGACTACGAACTGCCGGAAGGCATCACCGCTGAGACTCCTAGCCAGACCGATATCCTGATCAAGGGCATCGACAAGCAGCTGGTGGGTCAAGTGGCCGCTGAAATCCGCGATTTCCGTCCACCAGAGCCTTACAAAGGTAAGGGTGTGCGTTACGCGGACGAAGTCGTCCGTCGTAAAGAAGCCAAGAAGAAGTAGGGCATAGCAAATGACCGACAAAAAAGTTACTCGACTGCGTCGCGCTCGCAAAGCACGCCTGAAAATGCACGAGCTCGAAGCCGTGCGTCTCTGCGTGTTCCGCTCCTCGCAGCACATCTATGCCCAGGTCATTTCGGCCGACGGCAGCAAAGTCCTGGCAAGCGCCTCGACTTTGGACAAAGAACTGCGTGATGGTGCCACTGGCAACATCGACGCGGCCACTAAGGTTGGCCAGCTGGTCGCTACGCGTGCGAAAGCCGCTGGCGTCTCGCAGGTGGCTTTCGACCGCTCTGGCTTCAAGTACCACGGCCGCGTTAAAGCGCTGGCTGATGCTGCTCGTGAAGCTGGGCTGGAGTTCTAAGTTATGTCAAATAACGACCAAAAGCGCGACGAAGGCTACATCGAGAAGCTGGTTCAAGTTAACCGCGTAGCTAAAACCGTTAAAGGCGGCCGTATCTTCACTTTCACCGCGTTGACCGTGGTTGGTGATGGTAAAGGTCGTGTTGGCTTCGGCCGTGGCAAATCGCGCGAAGTACCTGCTGCGATCCAGAAAGCCATGGAAGCTGCTCGCCGCAACATGATTCAAGTGGACCTTAACGGTACCACCCTGCAGTACGCCCTGAAATCCGCCCACGGCGCTTCCAAGGTTTACATGCAGCCTGCTTCTGAAGGTACCGGTATCATCGCTGGCGGCGCTATGCGCGCAGTGCTGGAAGTGGCTGGCGTTCAGAACGTACTGGCTAAATGCTACGGTTCGACCAACCCAGTGAACGTGGTACACGCCACTTTCAAGGGTCTGAAAACCATGCAATCCCCGTCGTCCATTGCTGCCAAGCGCGGCAAGAGCGTTGAGGAGATCCGTTGATCATGGCTACCGTTAAAGTAACGCTGATCAAAAGCACCGCCGGCCGTCTCCCTAACCACAAGCTGTGCGTTAAGGGTCTGGGTCTGCGCCGCATCGGTCACACTGTAGAAGTCCTGGATACTCCCGAGAATCGCGGGATGATCAACAAGGCTTACTACATGCTGCGCGTCGAGGGTTAATCGATGAAACTCAATGATCTGAGTCCAGCGCCGGGTTCCCGTCGCGAGAAGCATCGTCCGGGCCGTGGTATCGGTAGTGGTTTGGGTAAGACTGGTGGCCGTGGTCACAAAGGTCAGACTTCCCGCTCCGGTGGCACCATTGCTCCAGGCTTTGAAGGCGGTCAACAGCCGCTGCACCGTCGTCTGCCGAAATTCGGTTTCGTTTCGCTGAAAGCCATGGATCGCGCAGAAGTGCGTCTGTCCGAGCTGGCCAAAGTGGAAGGCGACATCGTCACCGTGCAATCCCTGAAGGATGCCAACGTGATCAACCAAAACGTACAGCGCGTGAAAATCATGCTGTCCGGTGAGGTTACTCGCGCGGTCACCATCAAGGGTATCGCAGCCACCAAAGGTGCGCGTGCGGCTATCGAAGCAGCTGGCGGCAAGTTCGAGGAATAAATGGCTAAGCAAGGTGCTCTCTCAGCGCTAGGCAAGGGCGGGATGTCCGAACTCTGGGCTCGTCTGCGTTTCCTGTTCCTGGCGATTATCGTCTATCGGATCGGTGCGCATATCCCAGTTCCAGGTATCAACCCGGATCGGCTCGCGGACCTGTTTCGGCAGAATGAGGGGACCATTCTTAGCTTGTTCAACATGTTTTCCGGCGGCGCGCTGGAGCGGATGAGTATTTTTGCACTGGGGATCATGCCGTACATTTCGGCGTCGATCATCATGCAGCTCATGACCGCTGTCAGCCCGCAGCTGGAACAGTTGAAGAAGGAAGGTGAGGCTGGCCGTCGCAAGATTAGCCAGTACACCCGCTACGGCACCGTCGTCCTGGCCCTGGTTCAAGCGATTGGCATGTCCATTGGCTTGGCCGGTCAGGGCGTTGCTTTTTCTGCTGACTTTGGCTTCCATTTCGTTGCGGTCTCCACCTTTGTGGCGGGTGCGATGTTCATGATGTGGCTGGGTGAGCAGATCACAGAGCGCGGTGTAGGCAACGGTATCTCGATGTTGATTTTCGCAGGTATCGTCGCCGGTCTTCCGAGAGCGATTGGGCAGTCTTTCGAGTCTGCACGTCAGGGCGATATCAACATTTTTGCCTTGGTCGCCATCGGTCTGCTGGCAGTAGCGATTATCGGTTTCGTGGTCTTCATCGAGCGTGGTCAGCGTCGTATCGCCGTTCACTATGCCAAGCGTCAGCAGGGCCGCAAGGTTTTTGCTGCGCAGACGAGCCACCTGCCGCTGAAAGTGAATATGGCCGGTGTTATTCCTGCTATTTTCGCGAGCAGCATTTTGCTGTTCCCGGCTTCGTTGGGTGCCTGGTTTGGTCAGTCTGAAGGTATGGGCTGGTTGCAGGACATCTCGCAGTCGATCGCTCCTGGTCAGCCGTTGAATATTCTGCTGTTTAGTGCAGGGATTATTTTCTTCTGCTTCTTCTATACGGCGTTGATGTTCAATCCGAAAGACGTAGCGGAAAACCTGAAGAAGTCCGGTGCCTTTATTCCGGGCATCCGTCCAGGTGAGCAGTCGGCGCGCTACATTGATGGCGTTCTGACCCGCTTGACCATGTTCGGTGCTCTTTATATGACGGCCGTGTGCCTGCTGCCCCAGTTCCTGGTGGTTGCGGCAAACGTTCCGTTCTACCTTGGCGGGACCTCGTTGCTGATTGTGGTAGTGGTTGTGATGGACTTCATGTCCCAAGTACAATCGCACCTCGTTTCGCACCAGTACGAATCCCTGATGAAGAAAGCCAACCTGAAAGGCTACGGCGGCAGCGGTTTGCTGCGCTGAGAGACCCTTAAGGTTCGAGGAGTTGGTGATGAAAGTTCGTGCATCGGTGAAAAAGCTGTGCCGTAACTGCAAAATTATTCGCCGCGAAGGTGTCGTTCGAGTAATTTGCAGCGCGGAACCACGTCATAAGCAGCGCCAAGGCTGATTGTGATCTGCGCTTCAAGCCCAGCAGCTAGTGCGCTGCTGGGTTGATTATTTGTTATTACAGCGATATTATCTCGCGCCCTATTTCTTGGCTTCCGGGGCGTAGGTAGCTGTCAATTGGAGTCCCACTGAATGGCCCGTATTGCAGGCGTTAACATTCCAGATAACAAGCACACTGTTATCTCGCTGACCTACATCTACGGTGTTGGTCGCACCACTGCACAGAAAATCTGTGCAGACACTGGGGTCAACCCAGCCGCAAAGATCAAGGATCTGAGCGACGAGCAGATTGAACAGCTGCGTAGCGAAGTTGCGAAGTTCACCACCGAAGGTGACCTGCGTCGCGACATCAACATGAAAATCAAGCGGTTGATGGACCTGGGCTGCTACCGCGGTCTGCGTCATCGTCGGGGTCTTCCAGTACGCGGTCAGCGTACCAAGACCAACGCGCGTACCCGTAAAGGTCCGCGTAAGCCGATCCGCAAGTAATCGCACCAGCGAATCGACAGGAATTTAGACATGGCAAAACCTGCTGCTCGTCCTCGTAAAAAAGTCAAAAAGACAGTGGTTGATGGCATCGCCCACATCCACGCGTCTTTCAACAACACCATCGTGACCATTACCGATCGTCAAGGTAACGCGCTGTCCTGGGCTACCTCCGGCGGTTCGGGTTTCCGCGGTTCGCGTAAGTCCACCCCGTTCGCTGCTCAAGTAGCTGCTGAACGTGCTGGTCAAGCTGCGCTGGAATATGGTCTGAAGAACCTCGACGTAAACGTCAAGGGTCCAGGTCCAGGTCGTGAGTCCGCTGTTCGTGCTCTGAACGGCTGTGGCTATAAGATCGCCAGCATCACCGACGTGACGCCAATCCCGCATAACGGGTGCCGTCCGCCGAAGAAGCGTCGCGTGTAATCAGGAGACAGATAAATGGCACGTTACATTGGTCCAAAATGCAAACTGTCTCGTCGTGAAGGCACTGATCTGTTCCTGAAGAGCGGCGTTCGCGCTCTGGAATCGAAGTGCAACATCGAAGCAGCCCCAGGTATCCACGGCCAGCGTCGTGGTCGTCAGTCCGACTACGGCACCCAACTGCGTGAAAAGCAGAAGGTCCGTCGTATTTATGGCGTTCTCGAGCGTCAGTTCAGCGGTTACTACAAGGAAGCTGCCGGCAAGAAAGGCGCTACCGGTGAGAACCTGCTGCAACTGCTCGAATGCCGTCTGGACAACGTCGTTTATCGTATGGGCTTCGGCGCTACTCGTGCTGAATCCCGTCAGCTGGTTTCGCACAAAGCGATCAGCGTTAACGGCAAGACTGTAAACGTTCCGTCCTACCAAGTTCGTCCGGGTGACGTGGTCGCAGTTCGCGAGAAATCGCAGAACCAGCTGCGCATTGTTCAAGCCCTTGAACTGTGCGCCCAGCGTGGCCGCGTTGAGTGGGTAGATGTGGACACTGCGAAAAAATCCGGCGTTTTCAAGAACGTTCCGGCTCGCGGCGACCTGTCTGCTGACATCAACGAAAGCCTGATTGTCGAGCTCTACTCCAAGTAAGGGCTAGAAAATAGGTGCATCCATGCAGATTTCGGTAAATGAGTTCCTGACGCCCCGCCACATTGATGTGCAGGTCGTCAGTCCAACCCGCGCTAAAATTACGCTCGAGCCTCTCGAGCGTGGTTTCGGCCATACCCTGGGCAACGCGCTGCGCCGCATCCTGTTGTCCTCCATGCCTGGCTGTGCAGTAGTCGAGGCCGAGATTGACGGTGTACTCCACGAGTACAGCGCAATCGAAGGTGTACAGGAAGACGTCATTGAAATCCTGTTGAACCTGAAGGGCCTGGCTATCAAACTGCACGGTCGTGACGAAGTTACGCTGACCTTGTCGAAGAAGGGTTCGGGGGTGGTTACCGCTGCCGATATTCAGCTGGATCATGATGTCGAGATCGTTAATCCCGATCACGTAATCGCTAACCTGGCGTCTAACGGCGCCTTGAACATGAAGCTCACCGTAGCTCGTGGTCGTGGTTATGAGCCGGCCGATTCGCGTCAGAGCGATGAAGACGAGAGCCGCAGCATTGGTCGCTTGCAGCTCGACTCTTCGTTCAGCCCGGTTCGCCGTATCGCATACGTGGTGGAAAACGCCCGTGTCGAACAGCGTACCAACCTGGACAAGCTGGTAATTGATCTGGAAACCAACGGTACTCTGGATCCTGAAGAGGCTATCCGTCGTGCAGCAACCATTCTGCAACAGCAGTTGGCTGCGTTCGTCGACCTCAAAGGTGACAGCGAACCAGTGGTAATCGAGCAAGAAGATGAGATCGACCCGATCCTGCTTCGCCCGGTTGACGATCTGGAACTGACTGTACGTTCGGCTAACTGCCTTAAGGCGGAAAACATTTACTACATCGGCGACCTGATTCAGCGTACCGAAGTAGAACTGTTGAAGACTCCGAACCTGGGCAAGAAATCCTTGACTGAAATCAAGGACGTTCTGGCCTCCCGCGGTCTGTCCCTCGGCATGCGCCTCGACAACTGGCCGCCTGCAAGTCTTAAGAAGGACGACAAGGCGACTGCCTGATCGTCGTAATCACCGAACGTAGTGTTTGGTAAGGAATGAACCATGCGTCATCGTAAAAGTGGACGTCACCTGAGCCGTACCAGCTCTCACCGCAAGGCCATGTTCCAGAACATGGCGGTGTCGCTGTTCGAGCACGAGCTGATCAAAACTACCCTGCCGAAAGCCAAAGAACTGCGCCGCGTTGCCGAGCCGCTGATCACTCTGGCCAAGGAAGACAGCGTTGCTAACCGTCGTTTGGCTTTCGATCGTACCCGTTCGAAAGAAATCGTCGGCAAGCTGTTCAACGATCTGGGCAAGCGCTATGCCACCCGTCAAGGCGGCTACCTGCGTATCCTGAAGTGCGGTTTCCGCGCTGGCGACAACGCGCCTATGGCGTACGTCGAGCTGGTCGATCGTCCTGTCGGTGGCGTAGTAGAAGCTGCTGAGTAAGACGAACAGTCTGTACAAAGAACCGGGCCTTGTGCCCGGTTTTTTGTTTTCACATGTTTAGTAAAAATCTATTGATCCAAGTCACTCAATGAATTTGGCGAGTGTCACGTTTGGCGTCAATACTCACTCACGGCCGATCAGCCGACAGATCAAGCCTGACTGAGGAAGACACTACATGAGCCAGAATAAAACACTGACCACCGCTAGCGGCGCACCCGTCGCCGATAACCAGAACTCCCGTTCAGCCGGGCCGCGTGGCCCTCTGTTGCTGGATGATTTTCATCTGATTGAGAAGTTAGCCCACTTCAACCGCGAGAACATCCCTGAGCGCCGCGTGCACGCCAAGGGCTCGGGGGCATACGGTACGTTCACCCTAACCCGCGATTTTGCTCAGTACAGTAGCGCCAAGCTCTTTGACGCGGTGGGTAAACAAACTCCGATCTTCATTCGGTTCTCCACCGTCGGTGGCGAACGCGGCTCGGCAGACACCGAGCGAGATCCGCGTGGTTTCGCGATCAAGTTCTACACCGAGGAAGGTAACTGGGACATCGTGGGTAATAACACGCCGGTGTTCTTCATCCGCGATCCGCTCAAGTTCCCGGACTTTATCCATACCCAGAAGCGCCTGCCGCAAAGCAACCTGAAAAGCGCCCAGATGATGTGGGATTTCTGGTCGCACTCTCCTGAGGCGCTGCACCAGGTCACCATCCTGTTTTCCGACCGCGGGATTCCGGACGGCTACCGCCATATGCACGGCTTTGGCAGCCATGCCTACAGCGTGATTAACGCTCAGGGTGAGCGTCACTGGGTTAAATGGCACTACAAGACCAAGCAAGGAATCAAGAACCTGGCGCCGGCTGACGCCGCTCGCATCGCGGGTACCGACCCTGACTACGCACAACGCGACCTCTTCGGTGCTATCGAACGAGGCGACTTTCCAAAGTGGAGCGTTTGCGTCCAGATCATGACCGAGGCGCAAGCGGCTTCACGCCATGAGAACCCGTTCGATGTGACCAAAACCTGGTCGCAGAAAGAGTTCCCGCTGATTGAAATTGGCGAGCTTGAGCTCAATCGCAATCCGCTCAACTATTTTTCCGAGGTTGAACAAGCGGCGTTTGGCCCGAGCAATATGGTCCCAGGTGTTGGCCTGTCGCCAGACCGCATGCTGCAAGGCCGGGTTTTCGCCTATGCCGATGCTCACCGCTATCGCGTCGGAACCAACCATCAGCAGCTGCCGGTCAATGCCCCGCGCAGCCCGGTCAATACTTACCAGCGTGATGGTTCCATGGCGTTTGGGGCCAACGGCGGTGCGGCTCCTAACTATGAGCCAAACAGCTATGCAGAGGCGCCCAAGCAAGCACCTCAGTACGCTGAGCCGGCATTGTCCCTCAGTGGCGCAGCCGATCGTTATGATCATCGCGAGGACACCGATTACTACAGCCACGCTGGAGCGTTGTTCCGTCTGATGAATGCCGATCAGCAAGCGCTGTTGGTCAGCAACATCGCTGGCGCCATGGCGGGTGTTTCCAGTGATGTCGTGCAGCGCCAATTACAACATTTCCTCAAGGCCGACCGGGCCTACGGCGAAGGTGTTGCCAAGGCGTTGGGCGTTCAATTGGTCTGAGTCGAAGTGATAAGAAGAACCGCCCTCATTTGGGCGGTTTTTCAATACAATTGCCTACCATTTACCCGCTTTTCTTCACTTTTCTACCTGTTTTTCTCTCGTGGCGAGTGACCTTCCGGTCAGCTTGGTTCAAACTATTAACTTTCAAGCAGGGAGAAGCAGGGCGATGCAAGGTCACCCGGACGTTATCGACTATCTCAACACGTTGCTCACGGGCGAGCTGGCAGCGCGTGACCAATATTTCATTCACTCGCGTATGTACGAAGATTGGGGCTTTACCAAGCTCTACGAGCGCATCAATCACGAGATGGAAGAAGAGGCGCAGCACGCCGATGCCCTGATGCGCCGTATTCTGATGCTCGAAGGCACCCCGCGCATGCGTCCTGATGATCTGGACGTCGGTACCACCGTGCCGGAGATGCTGGCCAGCGATCTGCGCCTGGAATACAAAGTACGCGCCGCGCTGTGCAAGGGCATCGAGCTGTGCGAGCTGCACAAAGACTATGTCAGCCGCGAGATTCTACGTGCACAACTGGCCGATACCGAGGAAGACCACACTTACTGGCTGGAACAGCAGCAAGGTCTGATCAAGTCCATCGGCTTGCAGAATTACCTGCAATCGCAGTTCTGATCTGCAGCGCCGTATAAAAAACCTCTGCCATGCGAATGACAGAGGTTTTTTGTGTCGCCAGAATCGCCCTATGCGCGGTCGCGTAGCAGTAGCGGCTTGAGGTAGTGCCCTGTATAGGACTGCTTCATCTCGCAGACTTCCTCGGGCGTGCCGCAAGCGATGATCTGACCGCCTTTGGAGCCGCCCTCAGGGCCAAGGTCCACCAGCCAGTCGGCGGTCTTGATCACATCCAGATTGTGCTCGATCACCACCACCGTGTTGCCGTGGTCGCGCAGTCGGTGCAACACATCCAGCAGTTGCTGGATATCCGCGAAGTGCAAGCCGGTGGTTGGCTCATCAAGGATGTACAGGGTCTTGCCGGTGTCACGCTTGGACAGCTCGCGAGACAGCTTCACGCGCTGCGCCTCACCACCGGACAGGGTGGTCGCCGATTGGCCCAGTTTGATATACGACAACCCCACATCCATCAACGTTTGCAGCTTGCGCGCCAGCGCCGGCACGGCATCGAAAAACTCACGCGCTTCTTCGATGGTCATCTCCAGCACTTCGTGGATGGTCTTGCCCTTGTACTTGATCTCCAGCGTCTCGCGGTTGTAACGCTTGCTCTTGCACACGTCACAGGGCACGTAGATATCGGGCAGGAAGTGCATCTCGACTTTGATCAGGCCGTCGCCCTGGCAGGCTTCACAGCGGCCGCCCTTGACGTTGAACGAGAAGCGCCCAGGCCCGTAACCACGCGAACGTGATTCCGGCACGCCAGCGAATAGCTCGCGAATCGGGGTAAACAGCCCGGTATAGGTGGCCGGGTTGGAGCGCGGGGTTCGCCCGATGGGGCTCTGATCGATATCCACCACTTTGTCCAGATGCTGCAAACCATCGCAGCTATCGTGAGCAGCGGCTTCAAGGGTCGTGGCGCCATTGAGCGCGGTGGCGCTCAATGGAAACAGGGTATTGTTGATCAGCGTCGATTTACCGGAGCCGGAAACCCCCGTCACACAGGTGAGCAGGCCGATCGGGATCTCGAGGTCAACGTTGCGCAAGTTGTTGCCGCGAGCGCCTTTGAGCGACAGCGACAGTTTTTTGTTACGCGGGGTGCGCTTGGCCGGCACATTGATCTTCACTCGGCCGGACAAGTATTTACCCGTCAGCGAGTCAGGGTGCGCCATGACCTCTGCCGGTGTCCCTTCAGCCACAATCTGGCCGCCGTGCACGCCTGCGCCAGGGCCGATGTCGACCACATAGTCAGCCATGCGAATGGCGTCTTCGTCATGCTCGACCACGATCACGGTGTTGCCGATGTCACGCAGGTGATTGAGGGTCGCCAGCAGGCGGTCGTTATCGCGCTGGTGCAGGCCAATCGAGGGCTCATCGAGGATGTACATGACACCGACGAGGCCTGCGCCGATCTGGCTGGCCAAGCGGATCCGCTGGGCTTCACCACCGGACAATGTGTCGGCGCTGCGATCGAGCGTCAGATAATCAAGCCCGACGTTTACCAGGAACTGCAGGCGCTCACAGATTTCCTTGAGAATCTTGTCAGCAATTTCGCCGCGTCGGCCCGTCAGTTTCAGCCCGCCGAAATAATCGGAAGCATCACCAATGGGAAGGCCGGTCACCGCAGGTAGGGTTTTTTCCCCGACCCAGACATGCCGTGCTTCACGACGCAATCGCGTGCCGCGGCAATCAGGGCAGTGCTGTGTGCTCAAAAACTTCGCCAGCTCCTCGCGCACAGTGGCTGATTCGG
Source organism: Pseudomonas sp. R5(2019) (assembly GCF_009905435.1). Classification (GTDB taxonomy): domain Bacteria; phylum Pseudomonadota; class Gammaproteobacteria; order Pseudomonadales; family Pseudomonadaceae; genus Aquipseudomonas. Next base: position 54,952 of record NZ_JAAAMT010000019.1, on the reverse strand, counting down.
TTTCGCGGTAGCGCCGCTCCAGGTTCGGCACGATGCCCTCGAACGGGTGAGAGCGCTTGACGATATCGCCACGGTCGTTCAGGTAGCGGAAATCAACGTTCTTGCTGCCGCTGCCCTGCAGAAGGACTTTCTGCTGATCGGCGGGCAGATCCTTGAAAGGCACCTCAAGGCTGAAGTCGTAATGCGACGCCAGCGAGCCCAACATCTGGAAATAATAAACGTTGCGCCGGTCCCAGCCGCGAATGGCGCCTTCGGCGAGGGTCAGCTCGCCATTGACCAGGCGCTTGATATCGAAGAACTGTTTGACGCCCAGGCCGTCGCAGGTCGGGCAAGCACCCGCCGGATTGTTGAACGAAAAAAGTTTGGGTTCCAGCTCGCTGATCGCGTGGCCGCAGATTGGGCAGGCAAAACGCGCCGAAAAGATCATCTCTTCGAGCGGTTCGTCGTCCATCGCGGCTACCAGCGCGATGCCATCGGCCAGCTTCAGCGCGGTCTCGAAGGACTCCGCCAGACGCTGCTGCAAATCGCTGCGGACCTTGAAGCGATCGACCACAACTTCGATGGTGTGCTTCTTTTGCTTGTCCAGCTTGGGCAGTTCATCGAGCTCGTGCAGCTTGCCGTTGATACGGGCGCGCACGAAGCCTTGAGCGCGCAGCTCATCGAACACCGCCAAATGCTCGCCCTTGCGCTCGCGGATCACCGGCGCCAGCAGCATCAGCTTGCTGCCTTCGGGCTGTGCCAGCACCAGGTCGACCATCTGGCTTACGGTCTGGGCTTCGAGCGGAATATCGTGATCGGGGCAGCGCGGCGTGCCGACCCGCGCATAGAGCAGGCGCAGGTAGTCGTAGATCTCGGTGATGGTGCCGACGGTCGAGCGCGGGTTATGAGACGTCGATTTCTGTTCGATGGAAATCGCTGGCGACAAGCCTTCGATGGTGTCGACGTCGGGCTTTTCCATTATCGACAGGAACTGGCGGGCGTAGGCCGACAGCGATTCGACGTAGCGTCGCTGGCCCTCGGCATACAGCGTGTCAAAGGCCAGGGAGGACTTGCCTGAGCCCGAAAGCCCGGTGATGACAATTAATTTATCCCGGGGCAGGGTGAGGTCGATATTCTTCAGGTTGTGGGTTCGCGCCCCACGAATCAGGATCTTGTCCACTGCGGCCTCGCTTGGCGGGCATAAACGCGTGAGTATACGGCGCAAGGCTTGTACGCGGCAAAGCGTCACGTATATGCCGTTAATCGATGGGACTGGTAGAATCGCCGCCGGTTCACATGAGGTTTTTCCATGCACGATCCCCACAGCGACCGCATGAGTGGCAGCGAGACCCGCGCAGCAGGCGGTCTGGCCCTGGTGTTCGCCTTTCGTATGCTGGGCATGTTCATGGTGCTGCCGGTTCTGGCCACCTATGGCATGGACCTGGCCGGCGCCACGCCGGTACTGATTGGCCTGGCCATCGGCGCCTACGGTCTGACCCAGGCCTGTCTGCAGATTCCATTCGGCATCCTTTCCGACCGTATCGGCCGGCGCCCGGTGATTTATGCAGGGCTGATCATCTTTGCCCTGGGCAGCGTACTGGCCGCCAACGCCGACTCGATCTGGGGTGTGATCGCCGGACGTATCCTGCAAGGTGCGGGGGCGATTTCCGCCGCCGTGATGGCCTTGCTTTCGGACCTGACCCGCGAGCAGCATCGGACCAAGGCCATGGCCATGATCGGCATGAGCATCGGCCTTTCGTTTGCCGTGGCGATGGTGACCGGCCCCTTGCTGACGCGTGCTTTCGGGCTTTCGGGCCTGTTCCTGGCGACGGCCGCCATGGCGGTGCTGGGCATTGGCCTGGTCGCCTTTGTCGTGCCGCGCTCGGGTGGCCCTTTGCAGCACCGCGAGTCCGGGGTCGCCAAGCAAGCCTTGGGCGCAACCTTGCGCCATCCAGACTTGCTGCGTCTGGATGTCGGTATCTTTGTGCTGCACGCCATCCTGATGGCCAGTTTCGTCGCTTTGCCGCTGGCCCTGGTCGAGCGCGCCGGGTTGCCGAAAGAGCAGCATTGGTGGGTGTACCTCACCGCTTTGCTGGTTTCTTTTTTCGGGATGATTCCGTTCATCATTTACGGCGAAAGGAAGCGCAAGATGAAGCGCGTTCTACTCGGTGCGGTCGGCGTGTTGATGGTGACCGAGCTGTTTTTCTGGAAGTTCGGCGACAGCTTGCAGGCCCTGGTGATCGGCACGGTGATCTTCTTTACCGCGTTCAACTTGCTGGAGGCGTCGCTGCCTTCCCTGATCAGCAAGGTTTCGCCAGCGGGTGGCAAGGGCACGGCCATGGGCGTGTACTCGACCAGCCAGTTTCTGGGCGCAGCCATGGGCGGGATTCTCGGCGGCTGGCTGTTCCAGCACGGTGGTTTGAGCGTGGTGTTCATCGGCTGCGCGGGGCTCTGTGCCCTATGGCTGGCCATAGCTGTTACTATGCGCGAACCTCCGTATGTGACGAGCCTGCGCATGCCGTTATCGCCTGAGGCGATACGTGAAGCAGGCCTGACCGAGCGCCTACGCGCCGTGCCGGGTGTAACAGATGCGGTAGTGGTGGCAGACGAAGCCGCCATCTATATCAAATTGGATACTGAAATTTTGGATCGCTCGTCCCTGGAACGCCTGGTCAATCCGGCATCCGAGACGTGCGAAGCCTAGGAGAACGTTATGGCCCGTGGGGTTAACAAAGTCATATTGGTCGGCACTTGCGGTCAGGATCCTGAAGTACGTTACCTGCCTAACGGTAACGCAGTGACCAACCTCAGCCTGGCCACCAGCGAGCAGTGGACTGACAAGCAGACCGGCCAGAAGGTCGAGCGCACCGAGTGGCACCGCGTATCGATGTTCGGCAAGGTTGCCGAGATCGCCGGCGAATACCTGCGCAAGGGTTCGCAGGTGTACATCGAAGGCAAGCTGCAGACCCGCGAGTGGGAAAAAGACGGCATCAAGCGCTACACCACTGAAATCATCGTCGACATGCAAGGCACCATGCAGCTGCTCGGCGGCCGTCCGCAGAACCAGGACGGCTCCCAGCCGCAGGGTGGCAACAACTACAACCAGCAGGCCCCTCGTCAATCGGCCCCGCGTCCGCAACAAGCGCCACAGCGCCAGGCCCCAGCGCCTCAGCAGCAAGCGCCGCAGCCGGCTCCTGATTTCGACAGCTTTGATGACGATATCCCGTTCTGATTTCGGGAATCATCAGTAACACGCAGAAGCGCCACTCCCTCGGGGGTGGCGCTTTTTTTATGGCTTGGAATCAGTTGTTGATAAAAGCAAAAACTTCATCGGCAAGGTGTTCGGCTATCACGGGATTAGCCCGCAGGTGAGCGGCGATGTAGTGGTCGCAACCAGGCAAGGTTATTGATATTAGATGGCGGGCGGACTGCTTTATCTTATCGATAACTTCTTTGGGAATCGGGCTGTAGCGGACGGCTCCGTCGAGAGAAATCAACCCTGCACTTGTACCTGGTTTTTGGCCGTGTGCCGCCCCCTCCAGCCCGTCGTACTGACCCATAATCAATAACACCCTCCCCTCGAAGGTGCGTAGAAACTCAAAGGTATCGCTGAAGAGGAAGCTGTAAGGCTGACTGATCAAATGCTTGAATCCAGGGCCGAATTCAACGGGATAGGCGGAGTCGGCGTAAATTGCTGGGCAAATAAGTATCAGCTTTTGTGTTGAGGTCGAATACCTGGCGGCCAGCTTCAGCGCCAGTGCCCCACCGAGGCTATGGCCAATGATTATGTTGAGAGTGTCCTTGTGAAGATTATGGAACCGTTCGGCCTCGCGCAGATTGGCGTTCAATGTCGTTGGGCTTGGCTTTAGCATTGCGCAGTCGCTGTGCCCGGATAGATTGCCCGTCAATGATGCGATACCGCGTGCTTGTAGTCGGTAGAGCAGAGGATTGAGCTTTGTATAGTCCGACCGTGCGCCGGCTATGACGAAAACGCTGGGAAGCTGCTGGTGTTCGATGCCGAGTACTCTGCCTTCCAAAGTGTATTCACCGAAGTGCTGGGTGATAAACCCCTCCGTTCCCTGACACGGCTCGTTGAATTGCCAGAGATGCTGGTGTTGTGGGCGTCCGGTCAAAATAACTCCTGATTCAAGAAAAATAGTGGCGGAGGAACTGATTCAGGGGGTTATCTGGAGTGATCAACAATTTGCCAGCCATCAAGCAGCAAACACTAACGAGCAGCGGTTTAATAAGTCGCTGGCCGTAGCGTAGCGCACAGCGGGCTCCGAGTTGTGCGCCAACGACTGCAGCTACGGCCATGGCCAAGGCGATCGGGACAATAATGGCTCCGGTCATGGAGAACACAACCAGCGCCCCCAAATTGCTGGAGGCATTCAGGAGTTTGCTGTTAGAGACGGCGCGCAATAGACCCTGGCCCATCAGTACAACAAACGCGACCATGAAAAACGAGCCAGTACCCGGGCCAAACACGCCGTCGTAAAAGGCAATCAAGGGGACGAGCGTTATACAGAAGATGCTTGCCGAGAATCGAGCTCGTCGTTGTTCATTATCAAGCTTGGGACTGAACGCAAAGTAGGCGGCAACGAGTATGAGCAGTACGGGTGCCAAAGCCTGCAACCACCCCTTGGGGACTGAGCTCAAAGCGAGAGCGCCTGCTGCCCCACCTATGAAAGCCGTTAGAGCCATCGGCAATCCGCTGCGCCATTCGATCATTCCTTTTTTGGCGAACGCTGCTGTAGCGGACACCGAGGCAGAGGCTGCTTGAACCTTGTTGGTGGCGATTGCCGTGACAGGGTCGATGCCTGCAATCATCAGCGCGGGAAGGGTGATCAGGCCACCGCCGCCTGCGATGGCGTCGAAGAAGCCAGCCAGCAGCGCAACACAGGCAAGCATCAGAATTAGTACCAAATCGACTTCTGGCATGAGGCTTCTCTTGATAGTGAGTTGATGATTCACCTCGTCAAGATTGAAACCGTGCCGCCAGACACTTTCTTGCCTGTTGCGAGGGTTACGACAATTAAGCGCCGCAACCCATTCGCACAATAGTCAGGCATTTCCGTTCCGGTTGTAGGCTACCTCCGGAGCGCAAGTTTGCTTGCGAGCAACTTCTTACACGGGACTCGCTTTCGGCTCTGCTTTGCTGACTCGAGCGACCTCAACCCCCTTCAGCAACGCATTAATCAACGCCCGCCCCATTTCAACTTTCTGAATCATGCCAAGCACCATCTTGCGGTTGTTCTTGGTCAGGTGATCCACGGCGTCCCAGCCGGCGGCTTCAGCGCAGTCGAGGAGAAGGGTCGCGTGAATCAGCGCATCTTCGCCGCAGATGCCGGCATTGACGTTGAAGAAGGGTTTGCAGTTGACGTCTGTGGCGCCGAAATCTGTGCTGGCGGTGCGGGTGCCGAGCAATTCGAAGGCGGGTGGATCGGGTACGATCTTTTTCATGATGGAGCTCCTTGCCGGTTGAGCTGGCACCGTTCGCTGCGAAACGATTGGGTGGCAGCTGTACGCGGGTTCGCAGACCGGGGCATGGAAACCGGCGCACCCGAAGGTGCCCCACGCACAGCCGCCATGAAACATGGAGCGTTGCGTTATGCCTCGGACTGCGACATCCGGTCGTTGAGTGTCAACGACGGACCAAGAGTAGGGAGGGGCATGGACAGGCGCAACCGCTTGGCGGGGCGCGGAGTATGAATCAGAAGCGTCCTACAGCAAACCTGCGAACATGGTTTCAAACAATTTCATACCTCGCGCAGATTGGGTATGTGTGGAGATCGGCGTGGGAGCCAAGCTTGCTCGCGATGAACACACTGCGGTATGTCAGATTCACCGCGGCGCCTGTATCGCGAGCAAGCTTGGTTCCCACACCGATCTTCATTTCTGCCGAAATTGCGGCGTTACGAATGATTAGGCCGACTTGTAGGCCAGTCGGAATCTGTGCAGCAATGGCTCGGTATACCCGCTCGGCTGCTCACAACCCTGGAACACCAGCGCGCAAGCCGCCTGGAAGGCAACGGACTTGTCGAAGTCTGCGGCCATCGGCGTGTACTGCGTATCCCCGGCATTCTGCTTATCCACAACCGCCGCCATGCGCTTCAAGGTGTCCAGTACCTGGTCGCGGCTGATGACGCCATGGCGCAGCCAGTTGGACAGGTGCTGGCTGGAGATACGCAAAGTGGCGCGGTCTTCCATCAGGCCGACGTCGTGAATGTCCGGCACCTTGGAGCAGCCGATGCCTTGTTCGACCCAGCGCACCACGTAGCCAAGCAGGCCTTGGGCGTTGTTGTCGATTTCCTCGGTGATGGCCGAAGCACTCCAGTTCGGCGCCGAGGCCACCGGTATGGTCAGCAGGCCATTGAGCAAGGCGTCGCGCTCGGCGGCCAGGTCGATGCATTCAAGTTCTGCCTGTACGGCAGGCACATCGACCTGGTGATAGTGCAGCGCATGCAGGGTCGCCGCGGTTGGCGACGGTACCCAGGCGGTGTTGGCGCCGGCCTTGGGGTGGGCGACTTTCTGTTCGAGCATGGCGGCCATCTGGTCCGGAATCGCCCACATGCCTTTGCCGATTTGCGCGCGCCCGCGCAGACCGCAGGCGAGGCCGACCAAGACGTTGTTGCGCTCATAGGCAGCGATCCAGGGCGTGCCTTTCATGTCGCCCTTGCGCAGCATGGGGCCGGCTTCCATGGCGCTGTGGATTTCATCGCCGGTGCGGTCGAGGAACCCGGTGTTGATAAACGCGACCCGCGCCGAAGCTGCCGCTATGCAGGCCTTGAGGTTGATGCTGGTGCGCCGCTCCTCGTCCATGATGCCCATCTTCAGGGTGTGGCGTGGCAGCTTGAGGAGGTCTTCGACGCGGCCGAACAGTTCGTTGGCGAAGGCGACTTCGGCCGGGCCGTGCATCTTCGGTTTGACGATGTAGATCGAGCCTTGGCGCGAGTTGCGGCGCTGGGTCTGGTCGTGCAGTGAGCCGAGGGTGGTGACCACGGCATCGAGGATGCCTTCGGGGATTTCCTGGCCGTCGCCGTCGAGGATGGCGGGGTTGGTCATCAAGTGGCCGACGTTTCGTACAAACATCAGCGAACGCCCCGGCAGGCTCTGGGTCGATCCGTCGGCGGCGGTGTAGTCGCGGTCCGGGTTCAGGCGGCGGGTGATGGTTTTGTCGCCCTTGCTCACTTGTTCAGTCAGGTCGCCCTTCATCAGGCCGAGCCAGTTGCGGTAGACCTGTACCTTGTCATCGGCATCCACGGCCGCCACCGAGTCCTCGCAGTCGAGGATGGTGCTCAGCGCCGCTTCGAGCAGGACGTCCTTGACCCCGGCAGCGTCTGTACGGCCGATCGGATGATTGGGGTCGATCTGGATTTCGAAGTGCAGGCCATGATTGCGCAACAGCACGGCTTCGGGCGTCGCGCCGTTGCCGCGATGGCCGACAAACTGGGCGGGATCGCGCAGGCCGCTCTGGCCATCAACCAAGGTGACCTGAAGCTGACCATCGACCACGCGATAGGCGCTGGCCTGCGCATGAGAGCCTTTGGCCAGCGGCGCGGCCTGATCGAGGAAGGCGCGGGCAAAGGCGATGACCCTGGCGCCACGCTCTGGGTTATAGCCCTGGCCTTTCTCGGCGCCGACCTCTTCAGCGATGGCATCCGTGCCGTACAACGCGTCATACAGCGAACCCCAGCGGGCGTTCGCCGCATTCAGCGCGTAGCGCGGGTTGGACATCGGCACCACGAGCTGCGGGCCGGCCTGGACGGCCAGCTCGCGGTCAACGTGGGTGGTAGTGGCCTGCACCTGCTCCGGTACCGGCAGCAAGTAGCCGATCTGTTCAAGAAAGCTTTTGTAGGCGGCCATGTCACGCACCGGCCCCGGATTGGCGCGGTGCCAGCCATCGAGCTCCCGTTGCAGGCGGTCGCGCTCGGCCAGCAGGGTGCGGTTCTTCGGGGCCAGGTCGTGGACCAGCGCGTCGAACCCTTGCCAGAACGCATCCGGCGCAAGGCCTGTGCCGGGCAAGGCTTCGTCTTCGATAAAACGTACGAGGTTCTCTGCAATCTGCAGGCGCTGGCGGGAAGTACGGGTGCCCATGGCGGTCTCCAATTCAATAACGGTGTTCAGTTCAAACGCTCAGGGCGGCGATGCCGGCCTTGGCTACCTGCGCATCCTGCTCGGCCTTGACGCCCGAGACGCCGACGGCCGCGACCACCTGGCCATCGACCAGCACCGGTACGCCACCTTCGAGGCTGGTCAGCAGCGGCGCAGACAGAAAGGCTGTGCGCCCACCGTTGACCATGTCTTCATAACCTTTGGATTCGCGTCGACCGAGCGCGGCGGAGCGGGCTTTTTCGATGGCGATGTAGGCGCTGATCGGCGCACAGCCATCCAGCCGCTCCAGCGCCAGCGGGTGGCCGCCGTCGTCGACCACAGCAATGCTGACGGCCCATTGGTTGCGATCGGCTTCGGCGCGGGCGGCGGTCAGAATGGAAGCTACATCGGTATGGCTGAGCACGGCTTTGGTGTACATGGCGATTCCTGGGTATCCGATTTAAAGGGGGTGATCCATGGCTTCATCGACCAGCTCGATCCAGTGTCGAACCTGGGTGCGGCCGGCGCCATCAAGATGGCTCTGGCAACCGATGTTGGCGGTGGCGATGACTTGCGGCTTGCCGCTTTCCAGCGCGTTGAGCTTGTTGTCGCGCAGCTGTCGGGACAACGCCGGTTGGGTGATCGAATAGGTGCCGGCTGAGCCGCAGCACAGGTGCGCATCGGGGACGGCGGTCAGGTGAAAGCCCAGCCGAGTCAGCACGCCTTCGACGGCGCCGCCGAGTTTCTGGGCGTGCTGCAAGGTGCACGGGCAATGGAACGCCAGGCGCAAATCGCTGTGCACACCGAGGGTTTCCAGCGGTGCATCGCGCAGCACTTCGACCAGGTCCTTGGTCAGCTCGCTGACGCGCTTTGCCTTGGCGGCATACAGCGGGTCATCGGCCAGCAAGTGACCGTAATCCTTGATGAAGGCGCCACAGCCGCTGGCGGTTTGCACAATCGCCTGGGCACCGGCTTCAATGGCTGGCCACCAGGCGTCGATATTGCGCCGGGCACGATTCAGGCCGGTGTGCTGGGCGTTCAGGTGATAGTCCACGGCGCCGCAGCAACCGGCCTCGCGTGCCGGTTCAACGCTGATGCCCAGACGATCGAGCACCCGTGCCGCCGCCGCATTGGTGTTCGGCGACAGGCCCGGTTGTACGCAACCTTCAAGCATCAGCACGCGTTGTTGATGCTGTGACTGCGGGCGTGGACGTGCCGTGCGAATCTGCCGCGGCAGCTTGGCCCGCAGCGCCTCCGGCAGCAGTGGGCGAAGCATTTCACCGCTGTTGACCAGTGCCTTGAACAGCCCCGCATGCGGCACGACCGCTCGCAGACCGGCGCGTAAACTGCGTTCGCCAAATGAGCGCGGGACGCGCTGCTCGATGACTTCCCGGCCGATGTCCAGCAGGTTGTGATAGTCGACCCCGGACGGGCAGGTGGTTTCGCAATTGCGGCAGGTCAGGCAACGGTCCAGATGCTCCAGGGTGTGGGCACTGGGCTCAGCGCCTTCGAGTACTTGCTTGATCAGGTAGATGCGACCACGCGGGCCGTCGAGTTCATCGCCGAGCAGTTGGTAGGTCGGGCAGGTGGCATTGCAGAAGCCGCAATGCACGCACGTGCGCAGGATACGTTCGGCTTCTTCGCCACGCGGCAGCGCGCGGGCCTGATCACTCAGATGGGTTTGCATGGCGCGGCCTCAGAAGTGTGCGTACATACGCCCGGGGTTGAAGATCCCGTGCGGGTCCAGTTGCGCCTTGAGCTGGCGATGGTAGCGCAGCAGCGGGGCGCTCAAGGGCGCAAAGGGTTCATCGCTGGCGCTCATGCAGGTGGCATGGCCACCGGCCTGGGCGGCGCATTGGCGAATCGTGGCGGGGTCGGCGCTGGAAGCCAGCCAGCGCTGGGCGCCGCCCCAGTCGATCAACTGTTGGCCCGGCAGGTCGAGCGCCGGGGTGTTTTGGGGCAACGACAGGCGCCACAGCGGCTCTGAAGACTTGAAAAATGACAGGCGTTGTTCACGCAAGTCCTGCCAGAAATTGGGCTCCAGGTGCTCACCGCCTATGCGATCACGGGTGGCATTGACCGACCCTTCACCCCCTTCCAGGCGCAAGTAAAGGCGTTCGCCGTCATGGCAGGCGGCGCTGATCGGCACCGGTTGCTGGCCCCATTCGGCGAGCCTGGCCAGTGCGTGGTCGCGGCTCATCTGCAGGCACAAACTCGCGCTGGCGCGAGGGCGCGGCAGTACTTTGAGTGAGACCTCGGTCAACACCCCGAGGCAACCCAGGCTACCGGCGAGCAAGCGCGAGAGGTCATAACCGGCGACGTTTTTCATGACTTCACCGCCGAAGCGCAGGTGTTTGCCGTGGCCGGTGATGACCCGCGTGCCCAGCACAAAGTCGCGCACCGAGCCCGACCAGGGCCGCCGTGGCCCGGACAAACCGGCGGCGACCATGCCGCCGGCGGTGGCTTGCGGGCCCATGTGTGGAGGTTCGCAGGCGAGAAACTGGCCCTGTTCGGCCAGGGTTTGCTCAAGCTCGGCCAGCGGTGTGCCGGCGCGGACAGTGACCACCAGTTCGGTCGGGTCATAGCTGACGATGCCGCGATGGATGCGGGTATCGAGCGGTTGCCCTTCGATCTGGCGCCCCAGATACGCCTTGCTGTTGCTGCCCTGGATGCGCAGCGGCGTGCGCTGTTCGATGGCGGCGCAGACCTGGTCGAGCAGCTCGGCGCTGCCGTCGCAATCAGTCGATTTCATCAGAATCGCTCCAGTTCCGGGAAGGGCAGCTTGCCCATGTGCACATGCATGGCGCCGAACTCGGCGCAGCGGTGCAGGGTGGGGATGTTCTTGCCGGGGTTGAGCAGGCCGCCCGGATCGAACGCGGCTTTGACCGCGTGGAACAGCGTCAGCTCATCGCTGCTGAACTGAGCGCACATCTGGTTGATCTTCTCCCGCCCCACGCCATGCTCACCGGTAATGCTGCCACCCACCGCCACGCATAATTCGAGGATCTTGCCGCCCAGCGCTTCCGCCCGGTCCAGCTCGCCTGGTTGGTTGGCGTCGAACAGAATCAGCGGGTGCATATTGCCGTCGCCGGCATGAAAGACGTTGGCCACCCGCAGGCCGTATTCGGCAGACAACTCGGAAATGCCGCGCAGCACGCCCGGCAATTCCCGACGCGGGATGGTGCCGTCCATGCAGTAGTAATCGGGAGACAGACGACCGACTGCCGGGAAGGCATTCTTGCGCCCGGCCCAGAAGCGCACGCGTTCGGCCTCGTCGCGGGCCTGGCGCACTTCGGTGGCGCCGGCCTTTTCGAGCACCTCGCGCACGCATTCGCAATCGTCGTGCACGTCGGCTTCAACACCGTCCAGTTCGCAGAGCAGAATCGCCTCGGCGTCGACCGGGTAGCCAGCATGGATAAAGTCTTCCGCGGCGCGGATGGCGAGGTTATCCATCATCTCCAGGCCGCCGGGGATGATGCCGGCGGCGATGATGTCGCCTACGGCGCGACCGGCTTTTTCCACCGAGTCGAAGCTGGCCAGCAGCACCTTGGCCACCTGCGGTTTGGGCAAGAGTTTGACGGTTACTTCGGTGACGATCCCGAGCATGCCCTCGGAGCCGGTGAACAGCGCCAGCAGGTCAAAGCCTGGGCTGTCGAGTGCGTCGCTGCCCAGGGTCATGGCTTCACCTTCGACGGTGAGGACGTCGAGCTTGAGCAGGTTGTGCACCGTCAGCCCGTATTTGAGGCAGTGCACGCCACCGGCATTTTCGGCGACGTTGCCACCGATGGAGCAGGCAATTTGCGAGGACGGGTCAGGGGCGTAATACAACTCGAAAGGCGCGGCTGCCTGGGAAATCGCCAGGTTGCGCACCCCGGGCTGAACCCTGGCAAAACGCCCGGCCGGGTTCACTTCCAGAATGCGATTGAAGCGAGCCATGACCAACAAGATGCCTTGCTCCAGCGGTAAGGCGCCGCCCGACAGCCCGGTGCCGGCACCCCGCGCAACCACCGGAATGCGCTGTTCATGGCACAGCTTGAGCAAGGTTTCGACCTGCTCGATGCGCTCGGGCAGCACCACCATCATCGGGGTGGTGCGGTAGGCCGAAAGGCCGTCGCACTCGTACGGCTTGAGGTCTTCCTCAAGGTGCAGAACGTCGAGGTCGGGCAAGGCCTGTTGCAGCCGTGCCAGCAGCGCCGCTTTGTCCACCTTTGGCAGCGCGCCGTCGACGCGTTCGTCGTAGAGAATGTTCATGGCAGGCTCGATGTTCTTGTCGTTATAGGCGCCGGTCATGCCGGCCATCGTTTCCCCGATCATCCGCCCGGGATTTGCCCGGCGTCCAATGCTCTTATCACTGGTCCTACCAGTTTTTAAGTAAAGACCGACATTGGCTATTCCAGCAAATGCAGCGTAATCCTATGCTTGGGGACGGATTGAGCCGACAGAGGCTGACCGTTTACAGGCTGGTCCTACCAGTTGAAAGGAGATTGGCATGGCTCTGGAAGTGGGTAAGGAACGGCGCCAACTGGCCGATGTGGTGGCCGAGCGCATTGAGCAATTGATTGTCGACGGCGTGCTCAAGGTCGGTCAGGCGCTGCCCTCCGAGCGGCGCTTGTGCGACAAGCTGGGCATCTCCCGCTCGGCCCTGCGCGAAGGCCTGCGGGTATTGCGCGGGCGCGGTATCATCGAAACCAGCCAAGGGCGCGGCTCGTTTGTGGCGCAGTTGTCCGGCCACCGGGATGCCAGCCCGCTGATGCACCTGTTCAGCTCGCAACCGCGTACCTTGTATGACTTGCTCGAAGTGCGCGCGCTGCTGGAAGGCGAGTCTGCGCGTCTGGCGGCATTGCGCGGTACCCAGGCGGACTTTGTGATGATCCGCCGGCGTTACGAAGAAATGCTTGTAGCCCATGAGTCACCCAAGGGGCTGGATTCGCAGGAGCACGCCCGGCTGGACCACGCCTTCCACCTGGCGATTTGCGAAGCCTCGCATAACCCGGTGCTGGTCCACACATTGCAATCGCTGACCGACTTGATGCTCAGCACCGTGTTCGCGTCGGTCAATAACCTCTACCACCGGCCGCTGAGCATGAAGCAGCTGGACCGCCAGCACTCGAAGCTGTATCACGCGGTGATTGAGCGCTTGCCAGAGCAGGCCGAGCGGGCGGCGCGCAGCCACATCCATGGCATTCGCGACAGCCTCAAGGACATCGAGCAGGAAGAGCAGCGGCTGGTCCGCGCCACGCTGCGATTGGAGGGATGGAGCTGATGTGGCAGATAGACCCGGTTTCGCTTCGGCACTTCATCGCTGTCTGCGAGGAAGGCACCATCACTCGCGCCAGTGAGCGGGAGTTCATCGCGCCTTCGGCGATCAGCAAGCGCATTGCCGATATCGAAGCGGCGATTGGCACACCCTTGTTGATTCGCAGCAAGCGCGGGGTCGAACCCACACCCGCCGGCCAGGCCCTGTTGCGCCACGCCCGGCAGTTAATGCGCAGCATGGAGCGCTTGCAGGGTGAGTTGAGCGAGTACGCCGAAGGGGCGCGCGGGCATGTGCGGGTCCTGGCCAATATCTCGTCGATCATGGAATTTTTGCCCGAGGATTTGTCCGAGTTTCTGCTGGCTAACGAGAACATCCAGGTCGATATCGAAGAGCGCTTCAGCCCCGACGTGGTGCGTGGTGTCGCCGAGGGCAATGCCGACCTCGGGATCTGCCGGCAATCGATGGCGGTAGGCGATCTGGAATTTATTCCCTACCGCACCGATCAACTGGCCGTCGTGGTCAACCACAAGCACCCCTTGGCCGACCTCGACTGCATCCGCTTCGCCGAGACGCTGGATTACGAACACCTGGGGCTTTCGGCCTTCGCCACCCTCAATGGCTTTATGCAGCGCGTTGCCCGAGAGCAGGGGCGGGAGCTGCGCTTTCGCAGCTATGTGTCGTCATTCGATGCCGCCAACCGGCTGGTCCAGGCCGGGCTGGGGCTGGTGATCTTCCCCCAGGAGGCGGTCAGTCGCTATACCGATCTGTTCGGGCTGCGGGTCATCCCGTTGCTGGACGATTGGGCCAAGGGGCAATTTGTTATCTGCGTGCGCGATGTCGATTCGTTGTCATTGTCGGCCCGGCGCCTGCTCAATCATCTGTTGGCGCGCGTTCCGGTGCGGGCTGGCGCCAATCAAGCCGCTCTATCCATCTCCGATGGCGATGGATGCAGCCGTGAATGACGTCTTTTCCCATTGAAGGGGGCTCTCTAGGCTAAGCCCATGCATCACAGCCTGAGAGCCACTCATGACAACAATAATCATCAACGAAGTGGGCCTGCGTGACGGCCTGCAAAGCCTGCACAGCATCATGCCCACCGCCGACAAGCAACGCTGGATCGACGCCGCCTATGCGGCCGGCATTCGGCATATGGAAGTCGCCTCGTTCGTGCCGGCCAAGCTGCTGCCGCAGATGGCCGATGCTGCCGCCGTGGTCGCCCACGCCCTGACCTGTCCCGACCTTGTGGTGACGGTACTGGCACCGAATCTGCGCGGAGTGGAAAACGCCCTGGCTGCTGGCGCTCATCGAATCATCGCGCCGATTTCGGTCAGCCCGGCCCACAGCCTGGCGAACGTGCGCCGCACCCCGATGGAGATGGTCGAAGAATTCGCCCGCATGTGTGAGCTGCGCCACCAAAGCGGCAACAGCAAGGTCCGGATGGTGGCCGGGATGTCGGTCGCTTTCGGTTGCACGCGCCAGGGCCATGTGCCGCTGGAAGACCTGTGCGAGCTGAGCCGCCAGGTGCTGGAAGCCGGTTGCGATTTGATTTCCTTGGGGGACACCACCGGCTATGCCACGCCGGGCCAGGTGGCGCAGACCCTCAAGGCGGTGCAAGCCATCGCCGGTGACAAACTGCAGGCCGCGCACTTCCACGATACTCGCGGGCTGGCGCTGGCCAACAGCCTGGTGGCGGCCCAGCTAGGGATTCGTGAACTGGACGCCTCGTTGGCGGGATTGGGTGGTTGCCCGTTCGCGCCGGGTGCCTCTGGCAACACGGTCACCGAAGACCTGGTGTTCATGCTCAACGGCTCGGGTTATGAAACCGGCATTGACCTTGAAAAGCTGATTGCCGTGCGCGACGTGCTCAAGCAGTCGCTGCCCGATGACCCGCTGTACGGCTACATCGCCCGTGCCGGCCTGCCGCTCAATTACCCGCCCGCCCGCTGAATCCAATGGAGACACCAGCATGTCGAAACTGCCTCTGGACGGCATTCGCGTCGTCGAAATATCCCACATGGTCATGGGCCCCACCTGCGGCATGATCCTGGGTGACCTGGGTGCCGAAGTAATCAAGGTCGAACCGACCCGCGGCGACGGCACTCGCCGCCTGCTGGGTGCTGGCGCCGGTTTCTTTCGCACCTTCAATCGCAATAAACAAAGCATCGCGGTAGATCTGGATGACCCGCTGGGCCGCGCTGCAGTGCTGGAGTTGATCGACCGCGCCGACGTGTTTATCGAGAACTTCAAGCCCGGTCGGATGAAGGCGTTGGGCATGGACTACGACAGCCTGCGCCAGCGTAACCCGAAGCTTGTGTATGCCTCCCACAAGGGGTTTCTCAGCGGCCCGTACGACAAACGCCTGGCGCTGGATGAAGTGGTGCAGATGATGGCGGGGTTGGCCTACATGACGGGCCCGGTGGGGCGGCCGTTGCGTGCAGGCAGCTCGGTCAACGACATCATGGGCGGCATGTTCGGCGCCATTGGTGTGCTCGCGGCGCTCAATGAGCGTCACCGCACAGGCTGTGGCAAAGAGGTGCAAAGCGCGCTGTACGAAAACTGCGTGTTGCTCGCGGCCCAGCACATGCAGCAATACGTGGTGACTGGCGAAGCGGCAGCGCCCATGCCCAACCGTATCAGCGCCTGGGCCATTTATGACGTGTTCCAGTTCGCCGGCAACGAGCAGATGTTCGTCGCCGCGACCGGGGAAGGGCAGTGGAGCACCTTGTGCCGGTTGCTCGACCAACCGGGACTGCTGGCCGACCCGACCCTTGCGACCAACAACGACCGCGTCCTGCAGCGCCCGCGCCTACTGGCGCACCTGGCTGAAGTCTTCGCCAGCATGGATGCCCAGGCCCTGGCCGTGCAGCTGGAAGCCAACGGCATTCCATTTGCGCCGATTCGCCGTCCCGAAGAGCTGTTCGACGATCCTCATTTGATCGAAAGCGGTGGCCTGGCCCAGCTGGAGCTGGAAGACGGCTCGCACACCGATATGCCGCTGCTGCCGTTGTCGCTGGACGGTGATCGTCTGCAGGCGCGCCGTTCGATCCCGCGCATCGGCGAGCACACCCGCCAGGTCATGCGGGGGCTGGGTTACAGCGAAGCACAGATCGAAGAGTTGCGCGCTGCCGGCGTGTTCCGTACCGACGACTGAGCCGGTTCATTCCTGGGAAGAGAATTTTCATGGCTATTTACCAGATCGACGACAGTGCTCCAGATATCCACGCCAGCGCCTTTGTCGCCAGCGACGCGACCGTGATCGGCAAGGTGGTGCTGCACGACGGCGTCAGCGTCTGGCCCCAAGCGGTGCTGCGCGGTGACAACGAAGTGATCGACGTCGGCGTCGGCAGCAATATCCAGGAAGGCGCGGTACTGCACACCGATCCCGGCTACCCGCTGCGCATCGGTGCCAACGTGACCGTCGGCCACCAGGCGATGCTGCATGGCTGCAGCATCGGCGACGGCGCGCTGATCGGCATACAGGCGGTCATCCTCAATGGCGCGGTCATCGGCAAGAACTGCCTGGTGGGCGCCGGTGCGGTGGTGACCGAGGGCAAGGTTTTCCCGGACCACTCGCTGATTGTCGGCGTGCCCGCCAAGGTATTGCGCGAGCTGGATGAAGCCGCCATCGCGCGCATGCACGCCAATGCCGCCGAGTACGTCGAGCGGGCGCAGGTCTACAAGCGCGGGCTGGTCAGGCTGGATTGAAGAACAACAGTGGCCGCTAGCCCGGCCACTGCAACGATCGAAGGCGCCCCAGCGCCGACCGTCTCCAACAATTACAAGAACTGGAGAAACACCATGGTGGCAATCACCGAACGTCTTGCCGATGCCGAGCAGGAAGATGCAAAGCTCAAGGAACTGCTGCTGTACCGGCGGGTGGCCTGGCGCATCGTTCCGCTGGCCATTATCTGTTTTCTGTTTTCCTACTTCGACCGGATCAATATCAGCTTCGCCAAGGCGCAAATGCAGTCCGAACTGGGGCTCAGCGATGCCGCCTACGGGCTTGCCGCGAGCATGTTCTTTATCGGTTATGTGATATTCGAAGTGCCGAGCGCGATAGGCCTGAAGAAATACGGTGCGCCGAACTGGATTTGCCGGATCATGATTTCCTGGGGGCTGGCGACAGCGGCCCTGATGTTCGCCTACAACCAGTACACCCTGTACTTTTTGCGCTTTCTGGTCGGGGTCATGGAGGCCGGCTTTGGCCCGGCGATTCTGTTCTATCTGGCCTGTTGGTTTCCCAAGAAGTACCTGGCGCGCATCAACGGTCTTTGGTTTCTCGCTGTGCCGCTGGCGGGCGCCATCGGGGCCCCGGCGGCTGGTCTGGTGCTGGCGAAAATGAATGGCGTGCTGGGCCTGGCCGGCTGGCACTGGCTGTTTCTGCTCTCGGGCTTGCCGTGCGTGTTGTTGGGGCTGGCGGTGCTGTGGAAGCTGGACCGTGATATCCAGTCAGCCAAGTGGTTGTCGAGCGAAGAGAAGGCCCTGCTGGAAGCGAACCTGGAGCACGACCGCAAGAAAGTGCCGCCAGCGCATACCTCCTTGTGGCGCGTGCTGCTGACCCGCGAAGTGGCGCTGTTTGCCTGTATCTACTTCTGCGTCAAGCTGGCGGCCTACGGCCTGAACTTCTGGATGCCGCACCTGATCGAGCAGTCCGGGGTCAAGGACCTCACCTACGTGGGAATCCTGACCTCCCTGCCATACGTGATCGCCTGCATCGGCATGATCATCCTGACGCGCCGCTCGGACCGGTCCGGCGACCGCAAGTCGTATTTGTTGATGTGCATGCTCGCCGCGGCAGTCGGTTATCTGCTGGCGTGCCTGTTCTCCCAAAGCCCGGTGATCATGATGCTGGCGCTGACTCTGGCAACGGCCGGGTCGTTTATCGCCATACCGATCTTCTGGACGATCCCGCAGTCGACATTCTCCGGGATTGCGATTGCCAGCGGCACGGCAGCCATCAACTCCCTTGGTCAGCTCAGCGGTATGGTGGCACCGGTGATGGTCGGCTATATCAATGATCTGACGGGTATTTCCTACATGGGTATGCTATCGATCGTGCCGATACTGTTGCTGTGTTCGTTCGTGATTGCGCGTTATGTGCGTAATCCCAAGGTGGCTTGAGCCTGTGTAGGAGCTGGGCTTGCCCCAATGCCGGTCAGTTAAGGCGCAGAGCATGTGGGAGCGGATTTATCCGCGAATGTAGGCGCCGCGCAATGCCTGATAAACCGCGGTGTTTTCATTCGCGGATAAATCCGCTCCCACAGGGTTTGTGTCGTTCAATGCCTTAACTGACTGGCATTGGGGCTTGCCCGCGATGCAAGCGATGCGGTATGTCAGGCATACCGCGTTGAAGCCATCGCGGGCAAGCCCAGCTCCTACAAGTCAGCCTCCCCCAGCGCAGGGTGGTTGGACTTCGCCCGCAGGAAGCCGCAAAATGATTTCTTTGTCTTTCAACCTGACGGGACCTGCGACGCTATGCGAATGCGCCTTATGCTGTTGGGCGGAGGAAATGCCCTTGGGCAAGCGCTGATTCGCCTTGGGGCTGAGGAAGACATCGGTTTTCTCGCCCCGCGCCCTCCGGAAAACGGCTGGGATGCCGCCAGCCTCACCCAGCTGCTGGACGACACCCGGCCCGATGCATTGGTCAATCTGGCCTATTACTACGACTGGTTTCAGGCCGAAAGCGTACCGCCAACGCGGCTGACGGTGCAGGAGCGCTCGGTCGAGCGCCTGGCCGAGCTTTGCCAGCACCACGAAATCATCCTGATTCAGCCCTCCAGCTACCGCGTCTTTGATGGCTCGCGCGCCACTGCCTACAGTGAAAAAGATGAGCCGGTGCCTCTGGGCCTGCGCGGTCAGGCGCTCTGGCGCATGGAGCAGAGCGTGCGTGCGACCTGTCCTCAGCACGTATTACTGCGCTTTGGCTGGTTGCTCGACGACAGCGTCGACGGTGTGCTCGGGCGCTTTCTGGCCAAGGCCGAGCAGGCCGGGGAATTGCTGATGGCCGACGACCGGCGCGGCAACCCGACCCCGGTGGACGATGCCGCCCGGGTGATCATCTCGGTCCTCAAGCAACTCGATTGTGCCGCGCCACTCTGGGGTACCTATCACTACGCCGGTAATGAAGCGACCACACCGCTGGCGCTGGGGCAGGCTATCCTTAGCGAGGCCGCCAATTTGCGCCAGCTGGCCGTCGAGGCGCCTACCGCTCAGGCCCATGCGGCCCGGCCCGATGCTGCCGAAGAGCCCCAGCATGCCGTGTTGGCCTGCAAGAAAATTCTGCACACGTTCGGCATCAAGCCGCGTGCCTGGCGCGCCGGCCTGCCGACCCTACTGGACCGGTTCTATCGTCATGGTTGACTCTCCTGTTCTGATTACCGGCGGTGCCGGCTTCATTGGCTCGCACCTGACCGATGCCCTGCTTGCCAAGGGCTACGCCGTGCGTGTGCTCGATGACTTGTCCACCGGCAAAGCCCGCAACCTGCCGCTGGATAACCCCAGGATCGAGTTGATCGAAGGCGATGTGGCCGATGCGGCGCTGGTGGCCCGTGCGGCCAGTGGATGCCGGGCGGTGGTCCACCTGGCGGCGGTGGCTTCGGTGCAGGCTTCGGTCGAAGATCCGGTCAAGACCCACCAGAGCAATTTCATCGGCACCTTGAATGTTTGCGAGGCCATGCGCCTGGCGGGTATCAAACGTGTGGTGTTCGCCTCCAGTGCTGCCGTGTATGGCAACAATGGCGAAGGCCAGTCCATTGATGAAAATGTCCCGAAAGCGCCGCTGACGCCTTATGCCGTCGACAAATTGGCCAGTGAGCAGTACCTGGACTTTTACCGTCGCCAGCATGGCCTGGAGCCGGCAATCTTTCGCTTCTTCAATATCTTCGGCCCGCGCCAGGATCCCTCCTCGCCATACTCCGGCGTGATCAGCATCTTCAGTGAGCGCGCGCAGAAAGGGCAACCAATCACCGTGTTCGGCGATGGCGAGCAGACGCGGGATTTTGTGTACGTGGGCGATCTGGTGCAGGTGCTGGTGCAGGCGCTGGAAAAACCAGAGGTTGAGGAGGGCGCGGTGAATGTCGGCCTGAATCAGGCCACGTCGCTGAATCAGCTGCTGGAGGCATTGGAAAAAGTGCTCGGCGGGCTGCCGGCGATTACCCATGCGGCGGCGCGTTCCGGTGATATTCGCCACTCGCGGGCCAATAACACCCGGTTGCTGGATCGGTTCGACTTCCCTGAGTCGACGCCGATGGTGGAAGGCTTGGCTCGGCTTCTGGGCCGCTGAGATTGGGAGGCCTATTCGCGGGTAAGCCCGCGAATGATTTTTAGCCTAATTCAGAACGTGTAACCCACACCGACCATATACACCCACGGGTCGACATCCACGTCGACCCTGGTCCGGCCAACACCCAGCGCCGTCGGGCCGTCCACCGTCGCTTCGGTATCGATATCCACATACCAGACCGAAGCATTCACCAGCATGTTGTCGGTCAGCATGTAGTCAAAGCCCAGTTGTCCGGCAACGCCCAGCGAATTCTTCAGCTTCAGGTTGCTGAAGCCCTGGTCCTTGCGCTCACGGCTCAATTCTTCGTCATAGAACAGCGAGTAGTTGACGCCGATGCCGGCGTAGGGCTGGAACTTTGAGGTGGGCGCCAGCGGGTAATACTGCAGCGACAGGGTCGGCGGCAGTTGCTTGACGTCGGCCAGCTCGCCATCCAGGCCGGCAATGCCCGTGGCATTGCTGATACCGCGTACACCGACCGTGTGTTGGAACGGCGTGGCGGCCAGCAGTTCGATACCCAAATGGTCAGTGACCATGTAGGCGAAGGCCAGGCCCAGTTGTGTGTCGCTGTCCAGGGTCGCCTTGGTGCCTGAGATCTTTGCCCCGTCCAGTTCCAGCTCACCGCTGTCTTCATTGGGGGCGGTGGTGGCTGCGCCGGCACGGATGATGAAATCCCCGGCCTGGTGTGCAATGGCCATAGGGGAGGCGAGCGCCAAGGCAATCAGCGAGGCGCCGAGCAGGGACGTGTTCATGGGGGCTCCAAAGGACGTTAA
This sequence comes from Pseudomonas sp. R5(2019), assembly GCF_009905435.1. GTDB lineage: Bacteria > Pseudomonadota > Gammaproteobacteria > Pseudomonadales > Pseudomonadaceae > Aquipseudomonas. The sequence goes on along the minus strand of NZ_JAAAMT010000019.1, from coordinate 33,570 downwards.
AAAAGCATGGTCCAATGGTAAGGAGCGTCTGGCACGCGGCTTTTGACCCAGCTCAAGGACGCGGGTCGGGGGCAGTGCGCTTCATTGATCCGAGTCAATGAAGCGCACAAACAGGCGAATTACTGCGTCAACTCGTAGGCGTAGATCTTCTCGGCTTCCATCTGATAACCGGCATCCGCCAGTTCGCTGCTCGATGCCTTGACCTGCATCGGCCCCTCGATCCAGTAGGGCTGATACAACTCCTCGATCTTGATGCCGATCTCGCTGAATACGTGGACGACCTGATTGGAGGGTGGTGGCGGCACATGAATGCAGGCGCCGTAGTAAGGCACCAGCAAAAACTCGGTGGTACGACCTTCGTCACTGACCTCCAACGGCACGATATAGCCCGGCAACTTGATCTGCTGGCCATCGAGCGCCTTCACTACCGGGGCGGCCGGCGATTGCTGGCGGGCGGCGGGGGCGGATTCGGCAGCCAGTGCGTCGCTCAACTGCGACATATCATGAATCGGCGCCAGCTGCGGTTTGATCGCCGGCGCATCGGGCGGGATCATCTGTTCCCATTTGATCTCGCGCGGCTCGGCCGCGAACGCTTGCGCGTTGACCAGAAACAGCATTGCCAGCCACACACCCTTCATTCCCGAACCCTTCATAAGTGAATCGACAAACCGTCGGCCAGCGACTGGCGATAGGCACGCCATGCTGGCACGCTGCCCATCAGCACGGCAGCGGCCAGAATAATGCCCAGCAATGTCCATTCATAGCGGCTGGGCAGATCCAGCGGCAGATACAAGCCGTAATTGGACTGCACATAGCCCTGCGCCAGGGCAATGCCAAGGTAAAGCAGCGCAAGCCCCGCCAGGATGCCCGCCAGCGCCAGCGAGAAGGCTTCCAGGATCAGCAGGCTTGCAATATGCCAAGGGCGCGCGCCAACCGAGCGCAGGATGGCCATTTCCCGTCGGCGTTCATTGAGGCTGGTGAGAATGGCCGTGAGCATGCCGATCAAACCGGTCAGCACCACGAACAAAGACACCACGAACAAGGCTTTTTCGGCCGTGCCCATCAAGCTCCAGAGCTCCTGCAAGGCTACGCCTGGCAGGATCGCCAGCAGCGGCTCGCCGCGAAATTCATTGATCTCGCGTTGCAGGGCAAAGGTCGAGATCTTGCTGTTCAGGCCAAGCATGAAGGCGGTGATGGCCTGAGGCGCGAGGTCCATGTTGCGCGCCTGATCGGCGCTGACCCGGCCGACGCCGCGAGCTGGTACACCGCTGTGCCAGTCGATGTGAATGGCTTGCATGCCGCCCAGGCTGATGTGCAGCGTCCGGTCTACCGGCGTGCCGGTGCGTTTGAGCACGCCAACGACGGTGAACGGCTTGTCTTCGTGTTTGACCAGGCTGATCGCGGCGACGCCGTGGGCCAGTACCAGCTTGTCGCCCAGCTTGTAATGCAAGGCTTGCGCGACTTCCGCGCCCAGCACCACTTCGAACGGGTCGTTCTGGAACTCACGGCCCTGGGCCAGTTCCAGGTGTTGCTGGCGACCGTACTGGTAATGCTCGAAATAGCTGGCATTGGTGCCCATCACTCGGTAACCCCGGTGCGAGTCACCGAGGGAAATCGGGATGGCCCATTTCACTTTCGGGTTGGCAGCGAACTGCTCGAAGCTGTCCCAGCGGATATTATTGGTGGCATTGCCGATCCGGAACACCGAATACAGCAGCAGGTTCACCGAGCCGGAGCGAGCGCCGACAATCAGGTCGGTACCACTGATGGTGCTGGCAAAACTGGCCCGTGCCTCGGTTCGAACCCGTTCGACAGCCAGCAGCAGGCACACCGACAAGGCAATCGCGAAGGCGGTCAGAAAGGCGGTAAAGCGGCGGTTGGCGAGGCTGGCCAAGGCCAGGCGAAACAGGTACATCAGGCCTCCACATCGCAGGCAGGTCGGGCGGCCCGGTTGACGTCGGACAACGACAGGTGACGATCGAACAGCGGCGCGAGGCTCTGGTCATGGCTGACGAACAGCAGGCTCGCGCCGGCTTCGCGGCATTCATTGAACAGCAGGCGGATAAAGGCTTCGCGGGCGTCGGCATCGAGCGCCGAGGTGGGTTCGTCGGCGATCACCAGTTCCGGTTGCCCGATCAGCGCCCGGGCAGCGGCGACCCGTTGCTGCTGGCCGATCGACAGGGTGTCGGCGCGGCGTGCAAGCAAGGCCGGGTCCTTCAAGCCCAGGTGCGCGAGCAGGGTGGCCGCGGCCTGGTCGATGCTGCCGTGGCGCTGTTCGGCGCGGCTGGCGCGCAGCCCGGAAAAGCGGCACGGCAGCTCGACGTTTTCCCGCACCGAGAGAAATGGCAGCAGGTTGAACTGCTGAAAGATATAGCCGGTGTGATCGACCCGGAAGCGGTCGCGCGCCGCTTGTGACAGCGCGCTCAGTTCCTGGCCGAGCAGGCGCACGCTGCCACGGTCGGCCTTCTGCACGCCGCCCAAGAGGCCCAATAGTGTGGTCTTGCCACTGCCGCTGGGACCCTTGAGAAACAAGGTTTCGCCACGCTCCAGACGAAACGCCGGGATGTCCAGCAGCGGCGCCTGGCCGGGCCAGGCGAAGCCGAGATCGCAGAGTTCGATAAGTGCTTGGTTCATAGGGCGGGGCTGTGTGCTCAGAAATTCAGGGTGGCGGCGGCGGGAGTGGCATCCACGCCTTTCTGGCCGTTGGGGCCGATCAACTGTACCTGGATTTTCTGGGTGGCCGGAAAGGCCTTGAACAGCTGCGCAAGGTCCAGCGACTTCAGGGCAGCAGGCGTGCTGCAGCTGAATTGATAGTGCGCATGGATTTCGCTGTGATCGTCGTCATGATCGGCCGCTGGCTTGTCGCCGAACAGCGGGCTTTCCAGCTTCTGGCTGGCGACGGTGCAGTTGGCGGCTTTGGGCAGGTTGAACAGGGCCACCGGTTGTTCCAGCAGTTTGCGCGCCTTGGCAACCTTGGCCTTGTCGGCCGGGCTGGAAGCGGCATGCTCGAAGCCCACCAGGTTCATTGCCGGGCTTTCCAGCTCCAGCTCCAGGGTTTGTCCGTCCAGCGCTGCATTGATGCGTGCAACGCTGTGTTCGTGGGCGCCCAGGCTGCCGTGTTCATGGCCATGGTCGTCTTCATGGGCATGAGCAACGGCCAGGGGCAGCAAGGCAAACGGCAGGGCGAGCAACAGGCGGCGCATGGAGAGTCTCCGGAGCGGGGAAAATAAAGCGCAATGTTATAACAACTTTATTGCGCCAATGCCACTGTGCTTGGCGAGCAGTCATGCGCATGGGAGCATGCAGGCAGTCGATCGAGAGGATGCAGAGCATGTTGCGAATTCGTGGAACCGTGGGCAGCCTGCCGGTAGACCTGACGCTGGAGCTGGACCAGGCCGATTGGGCGCAGCTCAGCGCTCATCTGGGGGCGCAGGTTCAGGCGCCGGTGGCGGCGGCAAGCCCGACAACCGTGCCGACCCCGTCGGGGCAGACCGACGCTCTGTGGGAGTCGGCGCAGCAGATTCTGCGCGGCAGCGGGGCGATCAGTGGCCCGGAGTTGTTGGAACAGCTGGAAGGGTTGGCGGGCAATACCGCAGCCGGCAAACGCCTGCTGGTGCGCTTGCGTCACAGTGCGCAGGTAAAGGTTGAGAGCGGGGCGGATGCACCGGTGTATCGGTGGATCGACTGACTGTAGGAGCACGGCTTGCCGGCGATGAAGTCGACGCGGTTTGTCTGAGTCACCGCGGTGATTTCATCGCGAGCAAGCTCGGCTCCTACCCAAAATCAAAGCAAACTGCGCTTGGTGATTAATAGAGGGCGGCGAAGAGCTTGCGGCGGTAAGTGGTCACCAGCGGGTGATCGTTGCCCAGCAACTCGAACACCTGCAGCAAGGTCTTGTGCGGCAACCCGCCTTCGTAACCCCGATTGCGCACAAACAGTTTCAACAAGGCATCCAGCGCTGCTTCGTACTGCTGACGAGCCAGTTGCTGAATCGAAAGCTGATACACCGCCTCATCGTCCTGCGGATCTTTCGCCAGGCGCGCCTTCAGGTCGGCGGCATCCGGCAGGGTCGCCGCCTGGCCCAGGAAAGTCAGTTGCGCCTTCGCAGCGGCCAGCGCGGCCTTGTGGTCGTCGCCCTTGACCGCGTCCAGCACGGTCTTGGCTTCCGTCAGTTCGCCACGCTCGGCCAGGCAGCGGGCATAGAGGATCAGCGCCTTGGCATTGGTGTTGTCTTCGCCCAGCAGCACTTTCAGTGTGGCTTCGGCGTCGCCGATACGGCCGTCTTCGAACAGGGCCTGAGCCTGCTCCAGCGGGTCGGCGGCCGGCGGTGGCGGCATCTGTACATGCGGCTCGAGCAGGGTGCGAATGGCCGATTCCGGTTGCGCACCGGCAAAGCCGTCGATCGGCTGGCCGTCCTTGAACAGCACGACGGTCGGCAGGCTGCGGATGCCGAAGCGGCCGACGATGTCTTGCTCGATATCGCAGTTGACCTTGGCCAGCAGCAGCTCGCCCTGGTATTCCTCGGCGATTTTCTGCAGCAGTGGCATCAGCGCCTTGCAGGGCGCGCACCATTCGGCCCAGAAATCCACCAGCACCGGCTTGTGGAAGGAATTGGCGATCACTGCCTGATCGAAGTTGGCGGTGGTGGCGTCGAAAATGTACGGCGTGTCTTGACTCATCGCGACTCTCGATAATGCGTGAATGCGTTCAACTATAAAGGCTCGCGCGGCTGCCCGGAAGGGCTGGGCTCAGGCGCGGGCGGCGTGGTACAGGCTGACGCTGCGAAACTCCTCTGGCTCCATCAGGTCAGGCAGGGTCAGGGCTTGAAGGTTGCCCAGGCGTTGGTAGAGCGGGTGCTGGAAGTCGCGCACCCGCGAATCGGCTACCAGCGCCTGCCGGCCGCGACTGAGGAAGTGGTCCAGCAATGGCAGATTGGCGCGATCATAGAGCACGTCCGCCACCAGGATCAGGTCGAAACGATCCGCTTCGCCGAAGAAGTCCGCCGAATAGGTGAGTTCAACGCCATTGAGTTCGGCATTGGCCCGGCAGGCAGCCAGGGCCAACGGGTCAAGGTCGCAGGCCACTACTTCCAGAGCACCGGCCTTGGCGGCGGCAATGGCGGCGATTCCGGAGCCACTGCCGAAATCCAGTACACGCTTGCCGGCGACCCAGTGCGGCTGTTCGGCCAGAAACCGCGCCAGCGCCAGGCCACTGGCCCAGCAGAAGCTCCAATAAGGTGGCTCTTCGAGAATCCGGCGGGTTTCTTCCGGGCTGAAGGCGCGGTCCATGTTCTGCGCATCGATCAGCCACAGCTTCAGAGGGCAATCAGGAAGTTCGCTGACCACAAGCCGGGCATCGCCCAGCAAGGTGCTCAAGGCCGACTGCAAACGCGTCAAAGGCATTAAGGTGCATTCTCCAGACGCAACGGGCCGAGGGCCTGGGTAATGGCCTGGACGATGCGCACGGCCGGCAGGTGCAGAATCAGCTGGCCCGACTGGCTGGCGCGCCCGCGCAGCTCAACCCTTGCCCCGGCCGGGAAGGCTTCCGGGTTGAAGCGCAGCTGGAACGGCAGCGGCTGATTGGTGCCGTCGAGGGTGCTGCTGGCCAATAGTTTTTGCGGGCGGCTGCGATCATCGATGACCAGCAGCGCCAACTCGACTTGCGCACCGGCCGGTATACCCAGCAGGGTGCCACTCAGTTCCCGCTGATAGGCGGGCAGGGGGGCGTAGGTCGGGACCTTGGCCGTTGCCTGGACCACGGGTTTGCTCTGATCCGGTTTGGGCGCATCGCTGCTGCATGCAGCAAGCAGGCTGGCGAGCCCGAGCAAAACGAGTGCTCGAAATGACATTGATGTCTCCTGCGGGGGAATAATTCCTGCGCCGATGGTAACCCCTTTGACTTGTCTTGCCAGTGGGATGCGCTACCATGGCCCTCCCTTTTTTTGTTGCCTGCCACCATGCACTGTCCCTTCTGCGGTGCCAACGACACCAAGGTCATCGACTCGCGACTGGTCGCCGAGGGCGAGCAAGTGCGCCGTCGCCGTGAATGCGTCGCCTGCGGCGAGCGCTTTACCACGTTCGAAACCGCTGAGCTGGTGTTGCCGCGCCTGATCAAGCAAGACGGCAGCCGTCAGCCGTTCGACGAAGAAAAACTGCGCGCCGGCATGCAGCGCGCGCTGGAAAAACGCCCTGTCAGTGTAGAGCGCCTGGAAGCGGCGCTGGCCCATATCAAGCACAAGCTGCGCGCCACCGGCGAGCGGGAAGTCAAATCGCTGGTCGTCGGCGAGCTGGTGATGACGGAGCTGCAAAAGCTCGACGAAGTGGCGTATATCCGCTTCGCCTCGGTCTACCGGCGCTTCCAGGACCTTGATGAATTTCGCGAAGAAATTGACCGACTGGCCCGCGAGCCGGCTAAAGAGTGAACATGTCCACAGAGCAAGCGGTGCTCGACGCTCATTACATGGCGCGTGCGCTGGAACTGGCGCGCAAGGGGCTGTATTCGACCCACCCCAACCCACGGGTGGGCTGCGTGATTGTTCAAAATGGCCAGATCGTCGGCGAAGGCTGGCATGTGCGTGCCGGCGAGCCACACGCTGAAGTGCACGCCCTGCGCCAGGCCGGTGAGCGCGCCCGGGGCGCCACCGCGTATGTGACGCTCGAACCGTGCAGCCACCACGGGCGCACGCCGCCCTGTGCCGATGCGCTGGTCAAGGCTGGTGTAGGGCGCATGGTCGCGGCCATGCAGGACCCTAACCCGCAAGTGGCCGGCAGTGGCCTGGCGCGTCTGGCAGCGGCCGGCATCGAGGTCAGCAGCGGGGTGCTCGAGAGCGAGGCGCGGGCGCTGAATGTCGGCTTCATCAAGCGCATGGAGCGGGGCCTGCCGTTTGTTCGGGTCAAACTGGCGATGAGCCTGGATGGCCGCACGGCGATGGCCAGCGGAGAAAGCCAGTGGATCACTGGCCCCGCAGCCCGTTCGGCCGTACAGCGCCTGCGCGCACGCTCCAGCGTGGTCCTGACCAGCGCTGAAAGTGTTATTGCCGACAACGCCCGGATGACGGTGCGCGCCGATGAGCTGGGCCTGGACAGCGAAGCGACGGCCTTGGCTGTCGCTCGCCCGCCACTGCGCGTGCTGATTGACGGCCGCTTGCGCCTTCCCCTCGATTGCGCGTTCTATCAGGCCGGCCCGGCCCTGGTGGTGACCTGCTCGAACGAGCACGCCAGCCGCTACCAGGCCGCTGGCATTGAGGTGCTGGCGATGCCCGGCGCGGACGGTCAGGTAGACCTGCCCGGCCTGCTGGCCGAACTGGGGCGGCGCGGCGTCAACGAATTGCTGGTGGAAGCCGGCCCGCGCCTGGCGGGGGCTTTTGCCGCGCAAGGGCTGGTGGATGAATTCCAGTTGTTCGTGGCTGGCAAGTTTCTCGGCTCCAGCGCACGGCCCTTGCTGGACTGGCCGCTGGCGCAGATGCGTGATGCGCCAGCGTTGAAAATCACAGAAATGCGCGCGGTGGGCGATGACTGGAGAGTCACTGCCATTCCGGTGCCATCAGTCAGCGTATAATTGGTGGCTTGCGCTCAGCGCCAGCCTTGTTCTCGAGGAGGACTCATGTTTACCGGCATCATCGAATCCATCGGCAGCATCCGCTCCCTGACGCCCAAGGGCGGCGACGTACGCGTGTATGTCGAAACCGGCAAGCTCGACCTCGCCGACGTGAAACTGGGCGACAGCATCGCCGTCAATGGGGTCTGCCTGACTGCCGTTGAACTGCCAGGCGACGGCTTCTGGGCTGACGTCAGCCGCGAAACCCTGGACTGCACCGCCTTCGACGACCTCAAGAGCGGCAGCCCGGTCAACCTGGAAAAAGCCCTGACCCCGACCACCCGCCTGGGCGGCCATCTGGTCAGCGGCCATGTCGACGGCGTCGGTGAAGTCGTGTCGCGCAGTGATAACGCCCGCGCCATCCAGTTCCGCGTACGGGCCCCGAAAGAGTTGGCCAAGTATATTGCGCACAAAGGCTCGATCACCGTTGATGGCACCAGCCTGACCGTGAACGCCGTCGATGGCGCCGAGTTCGAACTGACCATCGTTCCGCACACCCTGGCCGAAACCATCATGGCTGACTACCGCCCGGGTCGTCGCGTCAACCTGGAAGTCGACCTGCTGGCCCGTTACCTGGAGCGCCTGCTGCTCGGTGACAAGGCCGCCGAGCCTGCCAAGGGTGGCATTACCGAAAGTTTCCTGGCCGCCAACGGCTACCTGAAGTCCTGAAGAAAGGGGGTGCCGCGTGGCGCTCAACAGCATCGAAGAACTGGTCGAAGACATTCGCCAAGGCAAGATGGTCATCCTGATGGATGACGAAGACCGCGAGAACGAAGGCGACCTGATCATGGCCGCCGAATGCTGCAAGGCGGAACACATCAACTTCATGGCCAAGCACGCTCGTGGCTTGATCTGCATGCCCATGACCCGCGAGCGCTGCGAGCTGCTCAAGCTGCCGTTGATGGCGCCACGCAACGGCTCGGGCTTTGGCACCAAGTTCACCGTCTCGATCGAAGCGGCCGAAGGCGTCACCACCGGCATTTCGGCGGCTGACCGCGCGCGCACCGTACAGGCCGCCGCTGCCCGAGATGCCAAGGCTGAAGACATTGTCAGCCCGGGCCATATCTTCCCGCTGATGGCCCAGGCCGGCGGTACCCTGGCCCGTGCCGGGCACACCGAAGCCGCTTGCGACCTGGCACGCATGGCCGGTTTCGAGCCCAGCGGCGTGATCTGCGAAGTGATGAATGACGACGGCACCATGTCCCGTCGCGCAGAACTGGAAACCTTCGCCGCCGAGCACAACATCAAGATCGGCACCATCGCCGACCTGATCCACTACCGGATGATTCATGAGCGTACCGTTCAGCGGATTGCCGAGCAGCCGCTGGACAGCGAGCTGGGCCAATTCAACCTGGTTACCTACCGCGATTCGGTCGAAGGCGATGTGCACATGGCACTGACCCTGGGCACCATTTGCGGCGATAAACCGACCCTGGTCCGAGTTCACAATATGGACCCGCTGCGCGACCTGCTGATGGTCAAGCAGCCCGGCCGCTGGAGCCTGCGCGCCGCCATGAGCGCCGTGGCCGAGGCTGGCAGCGGTGTGGTGCTGTTGCTGGGCCACCCGCTCGATGGCGACGTATTGCTGGCGCATATTCGCGAAACCGCAGAGGCCGTCACCAGCAAAACCCCGACCACCTACAGCATCGTCGGTGCCGGTTCGCAGATTCTTCGCGACCTGGGCGTACGCAAAATGCGCCTGATGAGTTCGCCAATGAAGTTCAATGCGATATCCGGATTCGATCTGGAAGTTGTAGAATACGTGCCCTCTGAATGAAGGCAGGCAGTTTACTGACCTGAACTCGTGACCCAGACCCTTACAGGCCGCCTTGAAGCGGCCTGGCTCTTTAAGATGAGATTGCCCCAATGACCCTGAAGACCATCGAAGGTACCTTCATTGCCCCCAAAGGTCGCTATGCTTTGGTGGTTGGCCGCTTCAACAGCTTCGTCGTCGAAAGCCTGGTGAGCGGTGCCGTTGACGCCCTGGTTCGCCACGGTGTGAGCGAAAGCGACATCACCATCATCCGTGCCCCTGGCGCCTTCGAGATTCCGCTGGTTGCACAGAAAGTCGCTCAACAAAGCGAATACGCCGCGATCATCGCCCTGGGTGCAGTCATCCGTGGTGGTACGCCGCATTTCGAATACGTGGCAGGTGAGTGCACCAAAGGCCTGGCCCAGGTGTCCATGGAGTTCGGTGTACCGGTCTCCTTCGGCGTCCTGACTGTCGACTCGATCGAACAGGCCATCGAGCGTTCCGGCACCAAGGCCGGCAACAAAGGTGCTGAAGCTGCCCTGTCCGCTCTGGAAATGGTCAGCCTGCTGGCGCAGTTGGAGGCCAAGTGATTAGCGACGAAAGCGATCGTTTCAACCCGCGCGATCCAAAACCTGCGGATGCTGGCAAGCCCTCGAAGAGCGCCAAGCGTCGCGAAGCCCGTCAGCTCGCGACCCAGGCTCTGTATCAATGGCACATGGCCAAGCACTCGCTGAACGAGATCGAAGCGCAGTTTCGGGTCGATAACGATTTCAGCGATGTCGATGGTGCTTATTTCCGCGAGATCCTCCACGGGGTTCCGTCGAAAAAGGCCGAAATCGACGAAGCACTCAAGCCTTGCATGGACCTTGCCCTCGAAGAACTCGACCCGGTCGAACTGGCCGTGTTGCGTCTGTCCACCTGGGAGTTGATGGCCCGTCTGGACGTACCGTACCGCGTGGTGATCAACGAAGGTATCGAGCTTGCCAAGGTTTACGGATCCACCGACGGCCACAAGTTCGTCAACGGGGTTCTGGACAAGCTGGCACCGCGTCTGCGTGACGCCGAAGTGAAGGCTTTCAAGCGCTGATCCTGGCGCTTGTACCCCATGGGCGAGTTTGAGCTGATCCGACACTACTTCGCCGCGGCGCCTTGTGCGCAAGCGGGCGAAGGCGTGGCGCTGGGGATCGGCGATGACTGCGCCTTGCTGTCGGTAGCGGCTGGCGAACAGCTGGCCATTTCGACCGACACCCTGGTGGCCGGGGTGCATTTTCCCGCCATCAGCGACCCTTTTCTGCTGGGCCAGCGCTCCCTTGCCGTTGCCGCCAGCGACCTTGCCGCCATGGGCGCCACGCCCGTCGGTTTTACCCTTGCCCTGACCTTGCCGACGGTTGAAGCCGATTGGCTGCAGGCCTACGCCAGCGGTTTGAACCGCATGGCCCAACACTGCCGGCTGAGCCTGATCGGCGGTGACACTACGCGCGGCCCATTGAGCCTGACCGTAACGGTGTTCGGTCGTGTGCCGAGCGGTCAGGCATTGACCCGTTCCGGCGCGAAAGTGGGTGATCTGCTTTGCGTCGGCGGCGATCTGGGCAATGCCGCCGGTGCGCTGCCGCTGGTGCTCGGTGAACGCGCGGCCGAACCTGAGCTGGCCGAGCCGCTGCTCGCGCATTACTGGTCGCCTTCGCCACAGCTGTCGCTCGGCATCGCCTTGCGTGGCAAGGCCAGCGCGGCGCTGGACATCTCCGATGGCTTGCTGGCCGACTGCGGGCATATTTCCCGCGCGTCTCAGGTTGCCTTGCAGGTCGAGCTCGACAAGGTCCCGCTGTCATCCGCCTTGCGAGGTTTCCTCGGTGTTGCCGGCGCGCAGCAAGCCGCCCTGGCCGGTGGCGATGACTATGTGTTGGCCTTCACCTTGCCGCCGGCCCAGCTCCCGGGCCTGCTCGCCGCGGGCTGGCCGATCACGGTGGTGGGCCAGGTGCTTGAGGGGCAGGGTGTGACGCTGGTTGACGCACAAGGACAGGACATCACCCCGGCTACCCGGGGTTATCAACATTTTCGGGAGTCACCGTGACCGATCACCCCAACCAGGTTCCGGCCGAGAACGTACCGCCTACGGTCTGGCGCAATCCCTGGCATTTTCTGGCCTTTGGCTTCGGTTCTGGAACCCTGCCAAAGGCCCCGGGCACTTGGGGCTCGCTGGTTGCCTTGCCGTTTGTGCCGCTTTGGCAGATGCTCCCCGACTGGGGCTACTGGCTGATGCTGGGCATCACCATGCTGTTCGGCTTCTGGCTGTGCGGCAAGGTCGCCGATGATCTGCGCGTTCACGACCATGAAGGCATCGTCTGGGACGAAATGGTCGGCATGTGGATCACCTTGTGGCTGGTGCCTGAAGGCTGGTATTGGTTGTTGGCGGGCTTCGTTGCCTTCCGGTTTTTCGATATTCTCAAGCCGTGGCCGATCCGCTGGATCGATCGCCATGTGCACGGTGGGGTCGGTATCATGCTCGACGATGTGCTGGCCGGTGTCTTTGCCTGGCTGACCATGCAGTTGCTGGTGTGGGGTGTCACCTAAGGAGAAAGGAATGCGTGGATGGCGATGGATAGCGCTGCTCTGGATGCTGTGTGCAGGTGCGTGGGCGGCAGAGCCCGGTGGGCAGCCGACGCAAGTCAGGCTGGCGAGCGAGGAGTGGTTGGACTACACCAACGCTGACGGCACGGGCCTGGCCTGGGACGTATTGCGCGAAGTCTTCCAGCCGGCCGGTGTTGCCGTAAAGATCCGCAGCGCTCCGTATTTCCGCGCAGTCGGGTTGGTCAAGAAAGATGAGGCCGATGCCTGGGTGGGCTCCTATCAGAATGAAAATGCCGATAATCTTTATCCTCGCTGGCATTTCGATGTCGATCATATCTACGCACTGGGCTTGACCAGCAAGGTCGTGCCAACACTCGAAACAGTGGGCAACCATCGGCTCTCCTGGGTGCGGGGTTACGGGTACGAGAAGTACCTGCCCAATGTCAGCCGTTTCGACGAAGTGCAGCGGCGCACCGGCATCGCCTCGATGCTTGAGCATGATCGCACTGACTTTTATATCGACGCCCAGACTGAAGTCGAATATGTGGTCGAGCATTCCAGCGACCCGAGCAAATTTCGCATGACCCATATCGCCGAGCTGCCCCTGTACCTGGCGTTCGCCAACACCGCGCGTGGTCGCGAGCTGATGGCGATCTTCGACAAGCGCATGGAATCGCTGGTGCAAAGCGGGCAGCTGCGCAAGATATTCGCGCGTTGGGAGCAGCCGTATCCCTTCGATAACGTCGAGGTTTCGGCGAAAAAGTAATCCAACTTTCCGATAGGTATTGCCAACAATTCAGCCTAAGCGTGTACACCACGCTGCTGTTACAATGCCCACCTGTCATTTTTCAGTTCAGATCAGGAGCACACGGTGCCCGTCGTCTTCGTTGCCGCTTCTCAGCTGCCCACCCCCTTTGCCCGATTCACCATGCATGGTTTTCTCGACGAAGCCACTGGCCGCGAGCACGTCGTGCTCAGCCTGGGTGACGTGGCCGATGGCCAGCCCGTACTGGGCCGCCTGCATTCCGAGTGCCTGACCGGCGATGCGCTGTTCAGCCAGCGTTGTGATTGCGGTTCCCAGCTTGAGGCGGCCTTGCAGGCCATCGCCCGCGAAGGTCGTGGCGTATTGCTGTACCTGCGTCAGGAAGGCCGCGGTATTGGCCTGTTGAACAAGATCCGCGCATACGAGCTGCAAGACGGTGGCGCTGATACTGTCGAGGCCAACGAGCGCCTGGGCTTTGCTGCCGACCAGCGTGACTACGCCATGTGCCTGCCGATGCTCGAGCACCTGGGCGTGCAGTCGCTGCGACTGATGACCAACAACCCGCGCAAGGTCAAGGCCATGACCAGCATGGGCATCACCATTGCCGAGCGCGTGCCGCTGCACACGGGTCACAACCCGCACAACAAACACTACCTGGCCACCAAGGCCGGCAAGCTCGGCCACATGATGGGCAATGAGCACCAGGGTGAGGTCGGGTCGGCGTGACCCGCCTGCAAGTGCGTCGGCGGCTGGCCGTTTCCTGGTGGCAACACCTGGTGGTCGCGCTGGCGCCTTTGCTGGTATTCAACTGGGCGTTTGGCCAAGGCGAGCCCATCCTGCCCATTTTGGCGATGCCGTTCTTTATTGCCGGCATCGCCTCGATGTTTCTCAGCCTTCCACGTTTCGGTGCCTACAAGCGCGCGTTGATCGCGACCCAGAAGGCGCTCGATACCCCTGAAGAACCGGGCGCCTGGATCGAACTGGCGCGGGTTCGCCGCCTTGCCTTTCTTTACGCTGCGCTGCCCGCCTGGGTGGCTGCCCTGGCGGTATTCGTCGGCCTGGAAGCGGTGCCGCTGATACTGCTGGCGTTCTCCAGCGTCGTGCTGCTTTACCTCTACCGTATTCCGCGTCAACTCGGGTGATGCGCTGCTGGCTGCTGGCTGCTGGGCGTGCTGGATGCGGGTGAGCGCCCGGCTGCCTTGGCTTCGCTGCCTTCGGTGGGGCGTTACGGGTAGGTAGACATGGAGCGCTTGATTGCCTTGCGCCCGGACCTGTTGCTGATGACGCCGGGGGAGTGTTGGCGCTGCGAGCGGTGCAAGATGAGCAGCTGCTGGTGGTGCCGGATAAAGGCCTGGAAAGGCCCGGCGCACAGATGCTGTCAGCGGTGGCCACGCTGTGTGCACTGATGGTGCCTGATCGCTGACCTGTGGCATGTCCGGCGGCGTACATCTGTGTGAGCAAAGCTTGCTCGCGATAGCTTCAACACAGTGAGCCAGATACACCGAGTCGTCTGCATCGCGAGCAAGCTTTGCTCCCACAACAGCCCTTACACAGATGCTGAGCGTGGATTATGGGAGCGGCGGCCCTAGAGATCAGCCAGGCGCTGGCGAATCGCCGCTTCGATGCCAGCGGCATCCAGGCCGCATTCGGCGAGCATTTGCGCAGGTTTGGCATGCTCGACGTAGATATCGGGCAGCCCCAGGTGCAGGATCGGCTTGAGCAGGTTGGCCTGGGCGAGGAATTCGCTGACGGCAGCGCCGGCACCCCCCATCACGGTGTTCTCTTCGACGGTGACCAGCAGCTCGTGGCTGGCGGCCAGTTCCCGCACCAGGGCTTCGTCCAGCGGCTTGACGAAGCGCATGTCGACGACTGTCGCATCGAGGATCTCGCCCACCTTCAAGGCTTCAGCCAGTTGCACGCCGAAGACCAGAATGGCGGTTTTCCGGCCTTGGCGGCGGATGACACCCTTGCCGATTTCCAGTGGTTCGAGGTCTTTGCTGATCGGCGCGTTCGGGCCGGTGCCGCGTGGGTAGCGAACAGCCGCCGGGCCTTCGTACAGGTGACCGGTACTGAGCATCATGCGCAGTTCGTTTTCGTCACTCGGGGTCATGACCAGCATGCCTGGAATGCAGCGCAGGAACGACAGGTCGAAGCTACCCGCATGGGTCGGGCCGTCTTCGCCGACCAGGCCGGCGCGGTCGATGGCGAACAGCACATCGAGGTTTTGCACGGCGACGTCATGGATCAACTGATCGTAGGCGCGCTGCAGGAAGGTGGAGTAGATCGCCACGACCGGCTTGGCGCCTTCGCAGGCCATGCCCGCTGCCAGGGTCACGGCGTGCTGCTCGGCGATCGCAACGTCGAAGTAGCGTGACGGGAAGCGTTCGCTGAACGCCACCAGGTCGGAGCCTTCTTTCATCGCCGGGGTAATCCCGACCAGGCGCTCATCGGCAGCGGCCATGTCGCATAGCCATTGGCCGAACACCGCGGAATACTTCGGCCCGCCGGACTTCTTCGGCGCGGCAGCCGGGGCATCGACAGGTTCGAGCTTGGTGATGGCGTGGTAGCCGATCGGGTCGACTTCAGCCGGGGCGAAGCCCTTGCCCTTTTTGGTCACCACGTGCAGAAACTGCGGGCCCTTGAGGTCGCGCATGTTGCGTAGGGTGGCGATCAGGGTTGGCAGGTCGTGGCCGTCGATCGGGCCGATGTAGTTCCAGCCCAGCTCTTCGAACAGGGTGCCGGGCACCAGCATGCCCTTGGCATACTCTTCAGTGCGGCGGGCGATTTCCCAGGCGCCGGGCAGGCGCGAGAGGACCTTTTTGCTGCCCTCGCGCATGCTGGCGTAGGTGCGGCTGGAAAGGATCTTGGCCAGGTAGTTGGACAGTCCGCCGACGTTGCGCGAGATCGACATGTCGTTGTCGTTCAGGATCACCAGCATGTCGGCGTTGACTTCCGGCGCGTGGTTCAGCGCCTCGAAGGCCATGCCGGCGGTGAGCGCGCCGTCGCCGATCACGGCGATCGACTTGCGTGGTCTGTTCTGCAGGCGGGCGGCGATAGCCATGCCCAGTGCAGCGCTGATCGAGGTGCTGGAGTGGCCGACGCCAAAGGTGTCGTACTCGCTCTCGGAGCGGCGCGGGAAGGCGGCAATGCCGTCCTTCTGGCGCAGGCTGCCCATGGCCTCGCGCCGACCGGTGAGGATCTTGTGCGGATAGGCCTGATGACCGACGTCCCACACCAGCCGGTCATCCGGCGTGTCGAAGACGTAGTGAAGCGCGATCGTCAGCTCGATCACACCCAGGCCGGCACCGAAGTGTCCGCCGGTCTGGCCGACCGTATAGAGCAACTCCTGGCGCAGTTCGTCGGCCAGGGTGTCCAGCTCCGCCTCACCCAGACGGCGCAGGCCGGCAGGAGTGTCGGCGCGGTCGAGCAACGGAGTGATCGGGCGTTCGCGGGGAATCTCTTGAAACGTCGTGGGCATCAGGCGAATCGTTATAGGTTTGAAGTGGCGGAAGTTTACCTTAAGCAGCGCCAACTGCCCACGCGCAGGTGTAACCATGGCGTAGGACGCCGGCGCTGAACCGGCGAATCAACTGCGGCGAGCGACGATATAGCGAGCCAGGTCGCGCAGTGGTTCGGCGGCTGCGTCAAAGGGTCGCAGGGCATCCAAGGCCTGGTCGCGCAGCTCAAGGGCGTAAGCCTTGGCCGCCTCCAGACCCAGCAGGGCGGGGTAGGTCGGCTTGTCGCGAGCGATATCGGCGCCTTGGCGTTTGCCCAGGGTCGCAGTATCGCTTTCGACATCGAGAATATCGTCCTGCACCTGGAAAGCCAGGCCGATGGCCTTGGCGTAGGTCTGCAGGGCCTGCAGCTGCGCAGGTTCGGCACGTTCGCTGGCCAGGGCGCCGAGGGTGACGCTGGCTTCGATCAGTGCGCCGGTCTTGTGCCGGTGCATGAACGCCAGGGCGGTCTGGTCGAGCTTCTTGCCGACCGAGCCCAGATCGATGGCTTGCCCGCCGACCATCCCGGCCGGGCCCGCGGCCAGCGCCAGGGTTTGCACCATCGCCAGCCGCGTGCTGTCGCTCTGGCTGCTCAGGCGCGGGTCGAGCAGGGCGGTAAAGGCCAGGCTTTGCAGGCCGTCGCCGGCCAGGATCGCGCAGGCTTCGTCGAAGGCCTTGTGTGTGGTCGGCTGGCCGCGGCGCAGGTCATCGTCGTCCATGGCCGGCAGGTCGTCATGGACCAGCGAATAGGCGTGGATCAATTCCACCGCGCAGGCGGCGCCGTTGGCTTGTGCAGCGTCCACACCCAAGGCTTCGCAGGCCGCATAGGCCAGCAGCGGGCGTACCCGCTTGCCGCCGTTCATGACGCTGTAGCGCATGGCCTCGTACAGGCGGGTGAGTTCTGCCGAAGGGGCGACGAACAGCTGCTCCAGGGCGGCATCGACGCGCGCCTGGCATTGGGCTTGGTAGCTGGTGATCATTGCGCGGGTTCCGGGTCGAACGGTTCTTGCGTCAGTTCGCCATCGCGCTCCAGCAGTTGCTGGACCTTCTGTTCGGCCTGGGCCAGGGCGCCCTGGCAGTCGCGGGTCAGGCGGATGCCTTGCTCGAACGCGGTCAGCGAATCCTCCAGCGACAGTTCGCCGTTTTCCAGGCGCTCGACCAGCGTCTGCAGTTCCGCGAGGGACTGCTCAAAATCAACGGAGGTTTTTTTTCGGGCCATGGTGGCGATCTCGGTGAGGTTTTTAACGGGCGCGACACTAGCAGAGCCAGGGCACAGGGGCAAATCGGCAGGAAGCACCCCGGGCGCGGTATTTTCCCTACAATAGGCCACCTTTAGTTGCGGGTGTTCCCATGGACCTCGACCTGGCTCGAACTTTTCTGGAAATTGTCCGTTGCGGCAGCCTGGTGGCGGCGGCGGACAAACTCCACGTCACCCAGACCGCCATCAGCGCCCGGGTGCAGAAACTCGAAGGCCACCTGGGCTGCCAGTTATTCGTCCGCAACCGCGCCGGCGCACGCTTGACGGCCGATGGCGAGGCGTTCGTCGTTTACGCCAACCAACTGCTGCAGACCTGGGAGGCCGCGCGCCGCGACCTGCCACTGCCGGAAGGTTATAGCAATTTGTTGCATATCGGCGGCGAGGCCAGCCTGTGCAACCCGGTGATGCTCAGTTGGGTGCAGGCCTTGCGTGAACAGATCCCGTCCCATGGCTTGCGCACCGAGATTCACGATTGTGAGATTTTATTGCGGCTGCTGGAACAAGGCCGATTGGACGCCGCGCTGGTCTACGAGCCGGTGTACTGGCCGGGGCTGCAGGTCGAGCAAGTGCTGGAAGAGAAACTGGTGATGATCCGCTCGGTTGCCCAGCCCGAGCCTTACGTTTATATCGACTGGGGCGACGACTTTCGCCGTCGCCACGACGCCGCAATGCCGGACCGAGCCAAGGCCGCGGTCGGTTTCAACCTTGGCCCGCTGGCCTTGCAATACATCCTGGAGCACGGCGGCTCGGGCTATTTCCGCACCCGGGTCGTGCAAAGCTACCTGGACAGCGGCGTGCTCGAGCGCGTGCCGCGCACGCCGGAATTCAGCTACCCGATTTATCTCGTTTATTCCCGTGAACGGGATACTCCGATTTTGCAGCAGGCTTTCGCGGTGTTGCGCGAGGTCGTACGGGGCGACCGGGACTGGTCGCAGCGCTGGAGCCCGCTGATCTGACCTCAAGTTCGGCCAGGCGACGGCGGGCGGCGTGTTTCTCGGTGGCGAGGATGATCGCTTCCAGGTCTTCGCGGGTGATGTCCACAAATTCGCCGATCTCGTCCAGGGCGTGATCCATGTCCTCATCGGTGATGCCGCTGGCAGGCACGGGAGCACTGGCCGGTGCCGGGCCATGTGCCTTGGGGTAACGCACGCCGGTCATGTTGTTGTACACCAGCGCCACGGCCAACAGGCTGCCCGCGTTCAGCATCACGGGCTCAAGCACCCAGGCGCCCATGCCCGACAGGGTCGAATCGCTCAGCATCAGGCACATCGCCACGGCACCTCCCGGCGGATGCAGGCAGCGCAGCGGGCACATGATCAGGAGCGAAAGGCCGACGGCTGCGCAGGCTACCGGCAGCGATCGGCCAAAGAAATGAGCCATCAGCAATGCCACCACGGTGGCGACCAGGTAACTGCCGACAATCGACCAGGGCTGGGCCAAGGCACCGGAGTGCACGGCGAACAACAGCACTGCCGAAGCCGCCAGCGGGCCGAGCAGGTGCAGTGTGACCGAGCTGCCAAAATAAGCCGTGCACAGGAGGCTGGCGAGCATCAACCCGAGCAGGGCGCCCAGGGACGCGCGCAGGCTTTCGCGGGCGGGGATATGCAGGGCAGGGGGCGAGAACTGTTTGAGGTACTGTGTGATTGAGCGAATCATCGTCGGTAATCGCATCTCTATAAAGAAAGCCAGCTGAAGTCAGCCGGGCTGCGCACCATAGGGCGGCACTCAAGGCGTTCCGTCCGTGGAAAGGAAACCGTGCCGCTGGGTGCAAGCGGCGTGGTAAGCGCTGAGAGTCTGAAGAAGCGACGATGTTGGCGCAAATGCAAAAAAATGCAGTTTTGCAGCAAAAATAGTGCAGTTAAAGCGTGTGGCACTCCCAGAAGCCGAGTCGTACCCCTGTGGGAGATTCTATGGTTGACTGCAATTTTTTGATGTAGGAGCCGAGCTTGCTCGCGATGCAGGCGCCACGGTATTTCTGGCACACCGGGGTGATGCCATCGCGGGCAAGCCCGGCTCCTACATCTAGATCAAAAGCACCACGCGCAATTTCGGCAGGACTGGAGATGGGTGTGGCAGAGCTTGCTAGCGATGAGGCCAGCACTGCCCCCCACAAATCAAATGTTGGAGGCCAGGCTTTAAACCGCTTCCAGCGCCAACAACTCCTCAATCCGCTGCGCCCGGCGAATCAGCACATCCTTGTCACCGTCCAACAGCACCTCGGCAATCAACGGCCGGCTGTTGTAGTTGGACGACATCGATGCGCCATAAGCCCCAGTGTCATGAATCACCAGCAACTCCCCCACCTCGACCTGAGGCAACGAGCGCGGCAGTACCAAGCCACCTTCGCCCTGGGTAAACACGTCCCCCGACTCGCACAGCGGCCCAGCCACCACGCTGTCGACCACATCGCGCTGGCCGGCATTCTCGGCCAGCAGGCTGATGCGGTGGTAACTGCCGTACATCGACGGGCGCATCAGCTCATTGAAGCCAGCATCGATCAACACAAAGTGGTTCTTGCCAGCCTGTTTGGTGGCGCGCACTTCACTGACCAGGCAACCGGCTTGGGCGACCAGGAAACGCCCGGGTTCCAGTTCCAGCTCCAGCGCGTGGCCGATGATGTCTTCGGCTTGCTTGCGGGTTGCGTCCCACAGCTGAAAGTAGTGCGCAGTGTCGACTTCGCTGTCGCCCTCGCGGTAAGGGATCGACAGGCCGCCGCCGGCAGAAACGGAGGTCATGTCCATGCCGGCCGCCTTGACGATCTTCACCTGTGCAAGCATCGCCTCGCCCACCTGGGCCAGGTGCGCGTAATCGACGCCCGAGCCGATGTGCATATGCAGGCCCACCAGGCGCAGGCCTTGCTCCCGAATCACGGCCAAGGCTTCAGGCAGGTCGGCATGCCAGATGCCGTGCTTGCTGTGCTCGCCGCCGGTGTTGGTCTTGTTGCTGTGGCCGTGGCCAAAGCCCGGGTTGATTCGCAGCCAGACCGGGTGGCCCTTGGACGCACGACCCAACTGACGCAGCATGTCGATGGAACCGGCATTGACCGGAATCTGATGCTCGTGCACAGCAGCCAGCGTCGTGGCATCGATCAGGTCGGCGGTGAAGACGATGTCCGACGGATCGTTCGCACAGCTGTAACCGGCAGCCAGTGCACGGACGATTTCACCGTGGGATACCGCATCGATCTTCACGCCTTGCTCGCGCATCAGGCGCAGGATGTGCAGGTTGGAACAGGCTTTCTGGGCGAAACGCACGGTGTCGAATGAACGCAATTGCGCGATACGGGCGCGGATGCACTCGGCGTCATACACCCAGAACGGGGTCGGGTGCTGTTTGGCTACCTGTTGCAGGCGAGCGACGGTGAATTGATGCATCTGGGCAACTCCGCAATTGAGCAAGGTCGCCACAGTGACAGAAGCTTTCGATCAAGAAAAATACCTGTAATTGGGTGGCTCATTCATTTCTGATATGAGCTTGAACGCCCAGTGCCGAGAGCCGCTTGATGATGCCGGCGATCTCGCTGTTCAGTACTTGAAGAAACACCTCACGCAAAGGCGTAGCAGGGCGATACAACGGCTGCACCCGATTCACCTTGAACGGCAGCGAAAACGCCAGAGGGCGAATCTGCAGGCCCTGATTGAGAAAGGTCAGCGCCGTGACCGGGTTGATGATCGCAATCCCCAGCCCCGCCTGCACCATCGAACAGACCGACACTGCGTTATGCGTTTCGATGCGCATGCGCCGGTTCACACCCGCTGCACGAAAAATCTGATCGATCTGTCGGCGATAGCTGTCATCGGCGGCCAGGCTGACAAACGCCTGATCCTGAAATGCCTCCACCGATAGCCGCTCCTGCGCCAATAGCGGATGCCCGTCGGGCAACACGCAGACCTCATCGACACTCAACAGCGGTTGCAACTCCGTGCCCCGAGGCGCCTCATCCTGCTCGGTCAGGCCGATATCATGACGCTGCGCACTGAGCTGCTCTTCAAGGTGCGGCGAGTCGAAGGCGGCCACCACGATGCTGATATTCGGATTCACCTGCGAAAACGCCTGGCAGGCCGACGGCAACAACGACTGGGAAAAAGCCGGCAGGCAGGCAATGGAAAACTGCCCCTCGGCGAAATCCCCCAGATTACCGGCAAACGCCACCAGCCGATCCAGCCCGGTATACGCCCGCCCCACCTCCTCAAACAACATCACCGCCCGCGCCGTCGGGTGCAGCCGCCCGCGCTCGCGCTTGAACAGCTCGAAGCCGATCAGGTATTCAAGGCGGGCGAGTTCGCGGCTGATGGTCGGCTGGCTGGTGTGCAGGAACTGCGCTGCGCCGGTGACGCTGCCGGTGGTCATGACGGCGCGGAAGACTTCGATGTGGCGCAGGCTGATCATGGGGTTTTGATTGGTTTCATGCGTTGGAAAATAGGCGCAAGGCGTTAACTTTTTCGAGGTGCGACACGAAGGTGAGCATCCTCATAGGTAGCTTCCCGTTCGCGTTTGCCGATGGCGACCACAAATACAATCACTTCCTTGTCCAGAACCTGGTAGATCAAGCGGTAGCCAGCGCTGCGTAACTTGAGTTTGTAGCAGTCAGGGAGATGACGAACTCGATTTGCTTCGACTCGCGGATTCTCAAGTACCTCTGCCAGTTTTTTTTTGAACTGCTGGCGTAAGGTGTCACCCAGTTTTTGCCATTCTTTTAAAGCCCGTCGATCAAACTCAAGGCTATAGGTCATCCAGGCTAACCTTGACCCGTTGTGGCGACGCAAGTCGATCAGCAACTACGGCCAGAAGCTCCTGGTCTTCATCGCTCAGTAACATCGGTTTAAAAGGCAGCTTTCCCCGGTCAGCGACATATTGAAGCGTCTGCCGCAACAGCTCGGACGGCGTGACCCCCAACTTTTCCAGCTCGGCAAATGAACGCTGCTTCAGTTCATCGTCAATTCGAATATTGATGGAGGCCATGGCCGGTTACCTGTAATGACGTTTGTAATCACGGTAGCGCTTGCGCAGTTGTTCAGCAAGCGCTGACCGACTTTATGCGTTACCGAATGTCTGAGATGAGTCGAGTCGACGAAAGATCTTCCCCGGATTCATCAACCCATGCGGGTCCAGCGCCTGCTTGATCGCGCGCATGGTGTCGATGGCGACCTGGCCGTGCTCTTGCACCAGAAAGTCGATTTTGTGCAGGCCGACGCCGTGCTCGCCGGTGCAGGTGCCGCCGGCCTGCAGTGCGCGCTGGACGATGGCGTGGTTAAGGCGTTCGGCTTCGACCAGCTCTTCGGGGTTGTCGGGATCGAGCAGCAGGCAGACGTGGAAGTTGCCGTCGCCGACGTGGCCGAAGATCGGCGCGGGCAGGTAGGACTGGCGCAGGTCGGCCTCGGCCCCGACCACGCATTCGGCGAGTTTTGACAGCGGCACGCAGACGTCGGTCGAAAGTGCGCGGCAGCCGGGCTTGAGTTGCAGAAAGGCGAACAGCGCATTGTGGCGAGCGCTCCACAGGCGGTTGCGTTCTTCCTGTTGGGTGGCCCACTGGAAGCCGGTGCCGCCATTGCCATCAGCCAGGCCCTGAACGGTTTCGGCCTGTTCGGCCACGCTGGCGGCGTTGCCGTGAAATTCGAGGAACAGGGTCGGCGATTCGTGCAGGGCCAGTTTGAAATGGCGGTTCAGGGCCTGGATGGCCAAGGCATCGACCAGTTCGGCGCGGGCAACGGGGATACCCATCTGAATGGTTTCGATAACTGTCTGGACGGCACTTTGCACCGAGCCGAAGCTGCACACGGCAGCGCTGATGGCTTCCGGTTGAGGGTGAAGTTTGAGGGTGACCTCGCTGATGACGCCCAGCGTGCCTTCACTGCCGATCAGGAGCCGTGTGAGGTCGTAGCCGGCCGAGGATTTCTTCGCCCGTGAGCCGGTGTGCAGGACCTGACCGTCGATGAGAACGGCGGTAAGGCCCAGGACATTTTCCCGCATGGTGCCGTAGCGCACGGCGTTGGTACCGGAGGCGCGGGTGGCGCACATGCCGCCGATGCTGGCATCGGCGCCGGGGTCGATGGGGAAAAACAGCCCGCTGGCGCGAAGGTAGTCGTTCAATGCTTTGCGTGTGATACCCGGCTGGACAGTGATGCTCATGTCTTCCGGCTGGAAGGACACCACTTGGACCATGGCGCTGACGTCCAGGCTGATGCCGCCATGCACCGCGAGCAGATGGCCCTCCAGCGAGGAGCCGCTGCCGTAGGGAATGACCGGCACGCGATGGGCGTGGCAGAGGCCGAGGATGGCGCTGATTTCATCGACACTGTGGGCGTAGGCCACTGCGTCCGGCAGCACCGGGTCGTAAAGCGATTCGTCGCGGCCGTGGTGCTCGCGGACCGCGTGGGCGGTGCTGAAGCGGTCGCCGAGCAGGTCGCTCATGGCGTCGAGGAAGGTGTGCAGCAGAGGGCGTGATGAGGTCATGACAGGCTCCATGGGAAAGTCCAGTCGCCCGGCGCGACCGCGACCCCGGCCCGGCCAGTTACAGCGGGGTCAGGACATTCATCACGGTATCGAGGGCGACACGGGTGTCTTCGAGTTGCACCAGCGAGGCATGCCGCGCGCCGAGGGCGTCGCGGTTTTTGATCGCGGTAAGGATTGCCTTGTGCCGCGGCAGGCTGAGCTGCGGGGTGTTGGGGCGTTGGTCGGTGACGGTGATGGATTCGCGCAGCGGCAGCGACAGCATCTTGCACATGTACGCGAGCAGGTCGTTGTGGGTGGCGTCGGCAATCGCCCGGTGGAAGTCCAGGTCCGGTTGCACGCGTTCCTTGTTGGTGCGAGCGGCCTCCATGCGCAGGTAGGCCTCTTCGATCACAGCGACATCCGCATCGGTGGCGGTGGTCGCGGCCATGGCGGCGATTTCCGGTTCGAGGATCCGCCGCACGCCCGCCAGGGTGTTGAAAAATTCGCTGTGGGGCGTGGTCTGCATCAGCCAGAACAGCACATCCGGGTCCAGCAAATGCCATTCCGCGCGTGGCCGCACCACGGTGCCGACCCGTGGCTTGGAATACACCAGGCCCTTGGCGCTCAACACTCGGGTGGCCTCGCGCAGCACCGGCCGACTGACCTTGTACTCCTCGCACAGGGTCGATTCCAGCGGCAGCTTCTCTTCCGGCTTGAAGCGCCCGGAGACGATATGCATGCCCAGTTCCTGAACGATCTGGGCGTGCATGCTCTTGCGTGGCTTGGGAGTCTGGTAGTCCATGGGGGCGGCGTGGCTCTGGCGAAATGCCGTGCATCATAGCATCGCTATGTGCTTGATTCAGCGTCATGGAAAACCTCCCGAACACCTCGGTTACGATTACTTGAAGGCCAGGGTATAGGCCAGGATCCGACGTTTTTCGTCGGACCGGGCACAAAGGATCAGTGGGAGTGACGCGGCACCTCTGAACCACGGCAACCGACCAAAAAGTCAAAGTCGCAGCCTTCGTCCGCTTGCAGAACGTGGTCGACGTAGAGTCGGCTGTAACCGCTGGAGAAGATATTTGCGCTGGTGTCCGGCTTCAGGTCGCTGAGGCGCGCTTGCAATTCTTCATCGCTGATATCCAGGTGCAGGCGACCGCCGGCACAGTCCAGCTCGATGAAGTCGCCGTTGCGCACGGCTGCCAATGGGCCGCCAGCCGCAGCTTCCGGTGCAACGTGCAGGACCACGGTGCCGTACGCGGTGCCGCTCATGCGGGCATCGGAAATGCGCACCATGTCGGTGACGCCCTTGGCCAGCACTTTGGGCGGCAGGCCCATGTTGCCCACTTCGGCCATGCCCGGGTAACCCTTGGGCCCGGCGTTTTTCAAGACCAGCACGCAGGTTTCATCGACGTCCAGGTCCGGGTCGGCGATGCGCGCCTTGTAGTCGTCGAAGTTTTCGAAAACCACCGCGCGGCCACGATGCTGCATCAGCTCAGGCGTCGCGGCAGACGGTTTGACCACCGCGCCGCGTGGCGACAGGTTGCCACGCAGAATGCACAGGCCGCCGTCGGCCACCAGCGGGTTATCGATCTGGCGAATCACTTCATCGTTGTACTGCGGCGAGGCCTGGCAGTTTTTCCAGAGGCTCTGGCCGTTGGCGGTCAGCGCGTCGGGGTTGGGCAGAAGACCGGCTTCGCCGAGGCGGCGGATGACCGCTGGCAGCCCGCCGGCATAGTAGAACTCCTCCATCAAAAAGCGCCCGGACGGCTGCATGTCGACGATGGTCGGCGTACCGCGGCCGACGCGGGTCCAGTCTTCCAGATCGAGCTCGACGCCAATGCGCCCGGCGATGGCCTTGAGGTGGATCACGGCGTTGGTCGAGCCACCGATGGCGGCGTTGATCTTGATGGCGTTTTCGAAGGCTTGCTTGGTGAGGATTTTCGACAGCCGCAGGTCTTCATGGACCATGTCGACAATGCGCATGCCGGACAGGTGAGCGAGCACATAGCGGCGCGAATCGACCGCCGGGATCGCGGCGTTGTGCGGCAACGAAGTGCCCAGCGCTTCGGCCATGCAGGCCATGGTCGAGGCGGTGCCCATGGTGTTGCAAGTGCCCGCCGAGCGCGACATGCCAGCTTCGGCGGAGAGGAATTCGTCGAGGCTGATCTGCCCGCCTTTATAGGCTTCGTGCATTTGCCAGACCACCGTGCCGGAGCCGATGTCCTTGCCTTTGTGCTTGCCATTGAGCATCGGCCCGCCGGTCACGACAATGGCCGGCACGTCGCAGCTGGCGGCGCCCATCAACAAGGCTGGCGTGGTTTTGTCGCAGCCGGTCAGCAGCACTACGGCATCCACCGGGTTGCCACGAATGGCTTCTTCCACGTCCATGCTGGCCAGGTTGCGGGTCAGCATGGCGGTTGGGCGCAGGTTGGATTCGCCGCTGGAGAACACCGGGAACTCGACCGGAAAGCCGCCGGCTTCCAGTACGCCTTTCTTTACGTGCTCGGCAATTTTGCGGAAATGCGCGTTGCAGGGCGTCAATTCGGACCAGGTGTTGCAGATGCCGATGATCGGTTTGCCCTGGAATTCATGATCCGGAATACCTTGGTTCTTCATCCAGCTGCGGTACATGAAACCGTTCTTGTCAGCCGTACCGAACCATTGGGCGGAACGAAGCGTGGTTTTTTTCTCAGTCATGGCGCGGTCAACTCTTATTGTATGACTAATATCGGGTTTGTGGCGTGAATCTATCCCATGGAAAGCCATTTTGAAAGAGTTGCTTGCTAAATAGTATTGCTATATCGTTTGCCTCACTTGGTCGAGGCGGGTGGATGCATGCCCTTCCCCAAGCGGCTGGGCCAACACTTTCCATAACAAAAACAATTTGGAGAAGACTATGAATCCGGAAGCTCGGATCATTCGCACGCTCACGGTCAGGTTGATTCCCTTCCTGATCCTGCTGTATCTGGTTGCCTTCATCGACCGCTCTGCGGTGGGCTTCGCCAAATTGCACATGAATGCCGATATCGGCCTCAGCGACATGGCGTACGGCTTTGGTGCCGGGCTGTTCTTCATCGGCTATTTCATCTTCGAAGTGCCGAGCAACCTGATGCTGGAGCGCTTCGGCGCCCGTCGCTGGTTCGCGCGCATCCTCATCACCTGGGGCGCGATCACCGTCGGCATGGCCTTTGTCCAGGGGCCTTACAGCTTCTATGTCATGCGCTTTTTGCTGGGTGCGGCGGAAGCCGGGTTCTTCCCGGGGGTGCTGTACTACATCACCCGCTGGTTCCCGGTTCGCAATCGCGGCAAGGTGCTGGGCTTCTTCATCCTCTCCCAACCCATCGCGCTGATGGTCACCGGGCCCTTGGCCGGCTGGCTGTTGGGGATGAATGGCGTGTGGGGGCTGGCGGGTTGGCAGTGGCTGTTCATGATCATCGGTGTGCCGGCGATTCTGCTGGCCTGGCCGACCCTCAAGATCCTGCCGAATACCCCCAAGGATGCCCGTTGGCTGGCCGTCGCCGACCGCGAGTGGCTGCTCGGCGAGCTGGAAAAAGACCGTAAGGAATACGGCCAGACTGAACACACCAACCCGCTGCGGGCGCTGACCGATCGCCGTGTACTGATTCTGGCGCTACTGTACCTGCCCAGCACCCTGAGCACCTATGGCTTGGGCCTGTGGTTGCCGACACTGGTTCACCAGTTCGGTGGCAGCGACCTGACCACCGGTTTCATCTCGGCGATTCCGTATGTGTTCGGCGTCATCGGCCTGTTGCTGATTCCGCGCAGCTCCGACCGACTCAATGATCGCTACGGGCACCTTACCGTGTTGTACATCCTCGGCGCCGTTGGCCTGTTCCTCAGTGCCTGGCTGACCGTGCCAAGCCTGCAGATGGCGGCGCTGTGCCTGACCGCCTTCAGCCTGTTCTCGGTCACCGCCATTTTCTGGGTACTGCCGGGGCGGTTCTTGTCCGGTGCCACGGCGGCGGCGGGCATTGCGCTGATCAACTCGTTCGGCAACCTGGGTGGCTACATCGGCCCCTTCGGCATCGGCGCCTTGAAGGAATACACCGGCACCCTGTCGTCGGGCTTGTACTTCCTCTCCATTGTCATGCTCAGCGGCGTACTGCTGACCTGGATCGTTTACACCCAGCTTGAAAAGAAAGCCTCGACTGCCCGCGCCACCGCGCTGCGCCAGGCGTCCTGACCCTCGGGCGGGCATGGACGCCTGCCGTTCTGGAGCATTTGCATGACTAAAAAGCTGAAAGTCGCCATCGTCGGCCCGGGCAATATCGGCACGGACCTGATGATTAAAGTGCTGCGCAACGCCCAGTACCTGGAAATGGGCGCGATGGTCGGTATCGACCCGGCCTCCGATGGCCTGGCCCGCGCTGCACGCCTGGGCGTCGCGGTGACTCATGAGGGGATCGAAGGGCTGACCCGGCTGCCGGTGTTCGACGAGATCGATTTTGTCTTCGACGCCACCAGCGCCGGTGCCCATGTGCGCAATGATGCGTACCTGCGCTCGGTGAAGCCGGGCATTCGCCTGATCGACCTGACCCCGGCTGCGATTGGCCCGTACTGCGTGCCGGTGGTGAACCTGGAGCAGAACCTCGACCAATTGAACGTCAACATGGTCACCTGCGGCGGCCAGGCGACCATCCCGATGGTGGCGGCGGTGTCCCGCGTGGCCAAGGTCCACTACGCCGAAATCGTCGCCTCGATCGCCAGTAAATCCGCGGGCCCCGGCACCCGGGCCAACATCGACGAATTCACCGAAACCACCTCCAAAGCCATCGAAGTGATCGGTGGGGCGAGCAAGGGCAAAGCCATCATCGTCATGAACCCGGCCGAGCCACCGCCGATGATGCGCGACACGGTATTCGTGCTGTCGGAGGCGGCTGACCAGGCGTTGGTGGAGGCCTCGGTCGTTGAAATGGCCGCGGCGGTCCAGGCCTATGTGCCGGGCTACCGACTCAAGCAAACCGTGCAGTTCGACGTCATCCCCGCCGACGCACCGCTGACGATTCCCGGGCTCGGTCAATTTTCCGGGCTCAAGACGTCGATCTTTCTCGAAGTCGAAGGCGCCGCCCACTACCTGCCGGCCTATGCCGGCAACCTCGACATCATGACCTCGGCTGCGCTGGCCACCGCCGAGCGCATGGCCCAGTCGATGCTGAACGCCTGAGGAAACCCGTCATGACTTTCAATCCCGCCAAGAAGCTCTACATCTCCGACGTGACCCTGCGCGATGGTAGCCACGCGGTGCGCCACCAGTATTCGATCAAGAACGTCCAGGACATCGCCCGGGCGCTGGACAAGGCCAAAGTCGACAGCATCGAAGTGGCCCACGGCGACGGCCTGCAGGGCTCGAGCTTCAACTACGGCTTTGCCGCCCACACCGACCTTGAGTGGATCGAAGCCGTGGCGGACGTGATCAGCCACGCGAAAATCACCACCTTGCTGTTGCCTGGCATTGGCACCGTCCACGACCTCAAGGCCGCATACGACGCTGGCGCCCGAGTGGTCCGGGTGGCGACCCACTGCACCGAAGCCGACGTCTCCAAACAGCACATCGAGTTCGCCCGGGAGCTGGGCATGGACACGGTCGGCTTCCTGATGATGAGCCACATGATCGCGCCGGACGAACTGGCCCGACAGGCAAAACGGATGGAAAGCTACGGCGCCACCTGCGTCTACATGGCCGACTCCGGTGGCGCGATGAACATGCAGGACGTGCGTGACCGCTTCCGCGCGTTCAAGGCCGTGCTCAAGCCCGAAACCGAAACCGGCATGCACGCCCACCACAACCTGTCACTGGGTGTGGCCAACTCGATCACCGCGGTCGAAGAGGGCTGCGACCGCATCGACGCCAGCCTCGCCGGCATGGGCGCCGGTGCCGGCAACGCGCCGCTGGAAGTCTTCATCGCGGCCGCTGAACGGCTGGGCTGGAACCACGGCACCGACCTGTACACCCTGATGGACGCGGCCGATGACCTCGTCCGCCCGCTGCAAGACCGCCCGGTGCGGGTCGATCGCGAATCGCTGGCGCTGGGGTATGCGGGGGTTTACTCAAGCTTCCTGCGTCACTCGGAACTGGCGGCGGCCAAGTACGGGTTGAAGACGGTGGATATCCTGGTCGAACTGGGCAAGCGCAGGATGGTCGGCGGGCAGGAAGACATGATTGTGGATGTGGCGCTGGATTTGCTCAAGCAAGGGTGACGGTTCGCACAGGGCTGCAGATGTTGAATGGTCCCCGAAGCTGAGCCGTACGCCTGTGGGAGCAGAGCTTGCTAGCGATGAGGCCGGCGAAATTGATAGAAAATTCGCCGGGTAGACGCGGCTATTGACGACATAGCTTGAGACCGACGGTCTGGCGTCCCGGCAAGCACTACTCCCACATTCCCCGCTCAGCATTTGTGAGCTGCGTCACTCATAAAGCCAAGGTTTCAACTCCTCCAGATTCTCCAAACTTTGCACGCCCACCCCCCACAAAAAAACGGTGCCCTCCCTGACGCCCTCCTTTCACACCAGCGCGCGTCGCCCCGCCCAAGGCTTGACCTTCTCAAGCTGCGCAGCCAAACGCAGCAGCACATCTTCACCACCAATACGGGCGGTAAACATCATGCCCACTGGCAAACCGTTGTCGCTCATGCCCAATGGCAGCGAAATCGCCGGCTGGCCGCTGACGTTGGCCAGCACCGTGAACGCGGCGCTGCCCATGGCGCGGTGGGCGTAGCTTTCCCAGGGCTGGTCGAGGGACAACTCGCCCAGGGCCGGCGTAAGGTTGGCGGTGACCGGCGAGAGGATCACGTCGAAACGCTCGAACTGCTGCTCCATGGCCGCGCTAATGGTTTCGAAGGAGTGCCGGGAGCGAAACAGCCCCTCCCCCGTCACCTTGGAAGCGCGCGTCAGAACTTCACGGGTGATGTTCTCCAGGTCGTCCGCGGTGGCGACCCGGCCAAAGGCCTGTTCACGTTCATGAACCATGCTCAGCAACGCCGTGCCGGTCACGGCGCCGTGGGCACCGAACAGTTGCTGCGGGTCGATCGGCAGGCGCAGCTCTTCGATTTCATGGCCTTGGGCGGAAAGCAATTTGATGGTGTCTTCCAGCACCTTGGCTACGGCCGGGTCCAGCGGTGAGCCGGTCAGCGACTGGCGCACCAGCGCCACTCGCAACTTGCCCGGCTCGCGACCGATTTCTTCGATATAGGGCCGCGACAGTGGTTGCAGCCAGTACGGGCTGCCCGGCTCATGCCCTTGACCGGCATCGAGAAACAGCGCCGTGTCGCGCACACTGCGTGCCACCACGTTGCCGACGCTGGCACCGAACCAGCCCTCGAAACGGCCCGGCCCGCTCGGCGTGCGATAGCGGCTGGGCTTGAGGCCGATGACCCCGCAATAGGAGGCCGGAATACGAATCGAACCGCCACCGTCGGTGGCATGGGCCACGGGTAGGATACCCGCGGCCACGGCTGATGCGGCGCCGCCAGAAGAACCGCCGGCACTCATGGCCAGGTTCCACGGGTTGCGCGTCTGACCCCAGAGTTTGGATTCGGTGGTAGTGGTCAGGCCGAACTCGGGCGCTGCGGTCTTGCCAAACGGCACAGCACCGGCCGCCTGGTAACGGGCGATCAGGGTACTGGTTTGAGCGGCCGGCGGGGCATCCTTGAACAGTCGGCTGCCCTGGGTGGTGGTGGTGCCTTGCAGGAAGGTGTTGAGGTCCTTGAGCAGGATTGGCACCCCGGCCAGCGGCCCCTTGGCCGCGTCGCCCGCCGCCCGTCGAGCGGCCAGCAACGCTCGCGCATAGTCGTCGTGACGCATGACCACGGCGTTGACTTTCGGGTTCAGCGCATCGCAGCGGGCCATGGCCGCCGCCAGCAGATCTTCGCCGCTCAATTCGCCGGCGCGCACGGCATGGGCCATGTCCCAGGCGTCCATGCCCGCATAGTCGCTGGCGCTGATGCCGGCCGCCTTGGCATCGGCAAAACGGCCGAGCAGGCCGACGCCGAGGGTCAGTGCGCTGGCCTTGAGGACGTCGCGGCGGGCCCAGCCCGTCGAGGGCTCAGGGGTGGTGACGGGAGGCAGGACGGTCTTTTCCAAGGGTTGTTCTCTCGTGAATATTGTTATTGGGGACAGACATCCGAGCGGTACGGCTCAGTCGGCCGTGATCATCGCCTCCGTAGCGGGCAGGAAGTGTTCGCCGTAGGGTGGCAATACTCCCCACTCCCGGCGACGCCGCCGGAGAGACTGTGCTTCCAGCACATGGCGCTGCTCGACGGCGTCCTCGCGAAGTAATACAAGGCCAGCGGGCGATGCATAACCCAGAGGGCTGAGCAAGGTGTACAGCGGCGCATTCCAGGTGCCGAGAATACCCACGGTGCCCTTGGGCGGATACATGACTCAGGCCTTGGCCCCGAGCTGGTCGTAGGGAGAGAACGGTTGACGCGCCTCATCCTGCATCCAGCCTTCGAGATGGTCGCGGGCGTCCTTGAGCGAGGCCAGCGATCCAGGCACGTCGTTCATCAGGGAAAAGCCCAGGGGCCGACCGCCGAAATCGTCGTCCATGGCCTGCGCCAGGGCACGGTGGTGGGTGACCAACAGCTCGATCACGCGCTGGATGCGGGCCCGATGCACCTGGGCACTGACGGCGCCGGCGGCGATGAACGCGGCTTTCTGGTCCGTCAGTAACGCCGAGAGTTGCGCGACGGTTGACGCTGCTGAAGGCATAGCTGACCCCTCCTGAGGTACGTGACAGGCAGGCAACGCCATCACCTGATGGCTTGCAAGGCTAGCCCGCCAAGCGGCCTTGACGCCTCATCCGATTGGACGATGCCCGGGCATTTTCGTCAGTCCGTTAAGACGATGTTGGCGGCATTCGGGGCGGGAATATGGGCATCACGAAAATCCAGTCCATGAGGCCAAATCATGGCGGTACACTGCAGCTTCGATTCCCAGGCCTTCCGTACCGCGCTCGGTACCTTCACCACCGGGGTGACCGTCATCACCACCCAGGTTGAAGACGGCTCGCCGATCGGCATCACCGTCAACAGCTTCAACTCGGATTCGCTCAACCCGCCGATGGTGCTCTGGAGCCTGGCCAAGAACGCCCGCAGCTTGCCGGTCTTTACCAGGGCCGGCAAGCGAGGGCCGGGTGGTGAATACGCTTGCGGGCTTTCTTCTTCTCATTGCGGCTGAGTAAGTTTCCAGATGACCGCGCCAGTGAGCCGGATTTTCACCGACCCGCAGCCCTCTCGATTTAGCGGCATCCATAATCTGCTCAATCTGACCTCGAACTTCATCCGTCGTACGTGCTTTCGTCGACCAGGTAGGTTGCAAAGTTTTGAGGATCTGCTTGGTCTCGATTTCATCTGCTGAAAGTTTCCCTAAAAGAAGTCACAGGAACAAAAAACAGGCTGAAACCCTTGATCTAGTGTCCTGAGCGGTTAATTCAATAACTTATTTTTATCGCCCCCAGCTTTGCTTTGTTTACAGAACTGATGATGGATTCAGCCGTCTTGTTCCACTTGAAGGGCTTAGCCGAAAGGTCATTGTGGGCCTCGATAAATTGACGAATAGCCACTTTCAGTTCGGCCACGCTGGTGAATACACCCCGATACAGTGCTCGCCTTTCCAGCTGCGCGAACCAGCCTTCCACGGCGTTCAGCCACGAAGCACTGGTCGGCGTGAAGTGCAGTTTGAAACG
>NZ_JAAAMT010000018.1 GCF_009905435.1 Pseudomonas sp. R5(2019) | reverse complement strand
CAATGTTAAAGAGGTATAGCCGGGTACTTAATAGTGCCTTTGTAGAGGCTTGAGCCGTGTGCTGGGAAACTCGCATGCACGGTTCTTAGGGGGTTGGACGCGGGTAACCGCGTCTGACTACCCGACCGTGCGATCCGGCCCTTCGTTATCGGAAGAAAGAACTGGCCGTTCAGTGACAC
Organism: Pseudomonas sp. R5(2019); assembly: GCF_009905435.1. Classification (GTDB taxonomy): domain Bacteria; phylum Pseudomonadota; class Gammaproteobacteria; order Pseudomonadales; family Pseudomonadaceae; genus Aquipseudomonas. The sequence continues at coordinate 104,232 of NZ_JAAAMT010000018.1, read as the reverse complement.
GCCCAAAGGTGTCATTACTCGGCAACCTCTACCGCAGTAATGGTCAGCTGGCCTTCTGCATTCAATTCAGCGCACAGGTGCACATCAGCTGGCGCGACCACACCGTCGTCCATGATCGCGCCAGAAAACTCGGCTAGACAACTGTCGATATTCTGCTGATCGCTGAGAAACTTCACCAGCGCATAGGCTTCGCACAAGGCTTGGTTCCAGTTGTTCCCTGTGAAAGTAATCATCGTGGTTCACCATCGTTATATTGCCGCGACTCGGCTTCGATTTCAGGCAGTATGGGCGATTCTTCAATTTCCCGCATGCCGATAACTTTGTCAGCAGCGTCCCGGGCAAGACCCAATGCCGGTCAGTTAAGGCGCAGAACATGTGGGAGCGGATTTATCCGCGAACGAAAACACCGCGGTTTTTCAGGCATTACGCGTCATCGTTCATTCGCGGCGGTCCGGCGATCCGGTAAATCCGCACACAGGTTTATCGGCGCTCCATTCCTTAACTGACTGGCATTGGGGCAAGCCCGGTTCCTACGATAGGCGCGAGGTTTGTCAGCAGCCTGAGGTATGGCCGATCTTATATCGGCCATACCTACCGATCATCCCGGCAGTCGAATCACCGTTTCCCGGAAACCGATGAATACTGGGTCTTATGCGAGTGCTGACGAGTTTTCATAAGGCTCAAGGCGATGATGACGATCGTCAATGCTGCGGTAGACAATACCTCATTGCGATGCGCGGGCATGGCGATCATGACGCCCAGCGCAAAGATGATGAAAGCAATCACCAACCAAGTCAGCCAAGGAAACAGCCACATCCTGAATTCGATTCGGGCATTGGACTTTTCAAGCTTTGCTCGCATACGCAATTGTGAAAAGGCAATCACCAGATAGACGAGCAATGCAATGGCACCCGAACTGGCCAGCAGAAACGCGAATACTTCAGACGGTGCGAAGAAATTCAATGCCGTCGTCGCAATACCTATTGCCGTACTGGCGATCACCGCGGCCCGAGGCACGCCCGCCGATGATGTGCGCTGGAGGAATCCGGGCGCTTCATTGCGCTTGCTCAGCGAGTAGACCATTCGAGAGGAAATATAAATCGCCGAGTTCAAGCAACTGGCAACAGCGAACAGTACGACCACGTCAACCATCATTTTTGCATGGGGTATGTTCATGATCTCCAGTGCTCGTTGATACGACCCTTGAACGGGCAGCAAAGTATCATTCCACGGCACCACGGAAATAATCACGAAAATCGAGAGCAGATAAAAAATACAGATCCGCCAGATAACCGATTTTGTAGCCCTTGCAATATTTTTCGCAGGGTCCTTGGATTCTGCCGCTGCGATGGTCACCGCCTCGGTGCCGACAAAGCTGAACATCGTGGTCAGCAGAGCGCCGATGATCGCCTCCCAGCCGTTGGGCATGAAGCCGCCGAAATCAGACACAAGACGAGCGACGCCACTGACCTCCCGCCCCGGCAACCAACCCGCGATGGCACAGGCGCCGAGCCCGATGAACGATACGATCGCCACGACTTTAACCATCGCAAACCAAAATTCGAATTCGCCGTACTTGGCGACACTGAACAAGTTGGTGAGGGTCAGCAGTGCCGTCACACTCACAGCGAACATCCAGGTTTCTATCTGGGGAAACCAACTATTGAGCACGACCCCGGCCGCGATGGCTTCGAGCGGTATTACCAAGACCCAGAACCACCAGTACAACCAACCAATTGTAAACCCCGCCCAAGGCCCTATCGCTTTATCGGCGTAAGTAGAGAATGACCCTGTGTCCGGGGAAGCGACTGCCATTTCACCGAGCATTCGCATGACGAACACCACTAATAACCCGGCCAAGGCGTAGGCGACTATGGCTGAAGGTCCTGCCGCAGCAATCGCATGACCCGAACCAATAAAAAGTCCAGCACCAATGATACCGGCAATGGAAAGCATCGTGACATGGCGCTGTTTGAACCCAGGTGACAAGTTGTCACCTTTCGATGCGTCTGTATTGATCGACATGAGTAAGCCCTTATTTTTTTTATGAAGGCACGCTACCGAGGCGCCGTGACAAGCATCACAGCGATAAGCCTGGAATTTAAACAGTCTATTTCTAATGCGGGAATTTAGTCTGGCGACAGGAAAGCGCCGGGTATTGGGTTGTGCGATTTATAAGAAAACATAGTGCACCTTTTATAATTATGATCTTCATCATAATGCCAACTCCTTATGAGCCATCCTCATGCTAAGGCCTTCGATCTTCGGTCGAAGCGACTCAAAGCGGCATGCTTTGTCCTGTTTGCGACATCGCCAGGCGAGAACGATCAATAGGCGCATGGCTTGATTTACACGCTACCGCTGACGAGCGGCACGACACTCAAATCAGACCTGCGCTACTTTGATAGTGATGGCGAGGGGCACACTAGCGTTGATAATCGTTTTCTCGGAGCGATGTTGAGCTGTCCTCCTCCGGGCACTCCCTGGACGTGGCCTACCAGAATCAAGACGGCAAGACCGGACTGCCCTTCCTTCTGGTCGCCGATCCGTGGGCACTCAATAACGGTATTTACTTCCACTTTGTCGATGAACATCGGGCACTGATCAATTATTCCTTCAAATTTTGGTAACCCCCAACGAAAGCGGGCACTGCGCCCGCTTCCATTTCTGTCTCAGGAGACTCGTCATGCATGTAGACTCTGCCATCCGCTCTCGTAAATCGGTCCGCCGCTTCCTCTCTGGACACATTCCTCGCCCGTCGATCGAGCGCATACTGGAGCTGTCTGCTCGCGCACCGAGCGGCAACAACGTACAACCCTGGCATGTCCATGTGCTGACAGGCGCCGCCAAACAAGCGCTGTGTCGCGATATCCTCGAGGCGGCTGCAACACAAAGCGATGAACATACTCCTGAATATCAGTATTACCCGGACCAATGCTTTGAGCCTTACTCAGGTCGCAGCCGCGAAGTGGGCGTCGATCTCGATGAAGCCCTGGGGATCGCGCGTGGCGATCTGGAGGCTCGCGAGCGTCAGACTTTACGTAATTACTTGTTCTTCGATGCCCCTGTCGGGCTATTGATCAGCCTTGATCGTCGACTCAATACCGGTAGTTACATGGATCTCGGCATGTTTATGCAGAACATCATGCTCGCCGCGCGAGGCCAGGGTTTTCACACTTGTGCCCAAGCAGCTTTTGCGTGGTATCACAAGATTGTGCGCCAACACCTCCCTCTACCGGATGACCACATACTGGTCTGTGGAATCGCTTTAGGGCACGAAGATCGCACTGCGCCTGAAAATAATTTCAACACTGCACGTGAACCGATTGCCGGTTTCACTACCTTTCATGGCTTTGATCAATGAGTGGTACTGTCTCAGAGACAACTCACTTCTGACGTTAGCTCCCAGTGACCCCCTCCTCGATCTTCGTCACGACTCGACGCATGGCCCCCAGATATCGGCGGGCCGCTTCTTCGATGGGCATCGCCTTGGCGATGTACACCAGATTCAAACACCCCATGACCCGTTGCCCCTGCAGGATCGGCGTGGCGATGGCGGCAATTTTTCGCTCCTTCCCCCAGTGCGCATAGTTCTCACCGTAACCTTTGTTCAAGGTGTGCTCGACCAGTCGTTCGATAAAGCGCCGGTCTCGGGCCAGCACCGATTGCTCGTCGTCCCGGCTGATCATGATTTCGATCAATTCCTCACGCTCGGCAGCCGGGCAAAAGGCGAAGTACGCCCTCCCCGTCGCCGTCATCAGCAACGGCAGCCGCCGGCCCACCATGGAGCGGTGGAACGACAGTCGACTGAAGCGGTGGGTCGTCTCGCGAATGACCATGGCATCGACGTCCAGCGTGCACAGGTCGGTAGGCCAGACCACTTCCTGCAGTAACTCACCGAGCAAGGGCGCGGCGATGGAAGAAATCCATTGTTCATCGCGAAACCCCTCACTGAGCTCACGGACTTTCAACGTCAGTCGATAGCTGTCATCCGACTCGCTGCGCCGCACATAGCCCTCGGCCTGCAAGGTCTCCAGCAGCCTGCGCACGGTGGTGCGATGCAGCCCGCTGTGCTCGGCCAGTTGCGCCGTGCTGGCACCGCCATCGAAGCGATTCAAGCCATTGATCAGTGCCAGGCCACGGATCAGACCGCGCACGGCCTTGTATTCGGTTTCGCTCATACAGCACCCATTTATTCTTGTTAATCAACGATGTGCACTCAGTGCACGGTAGCAATGATCGTCGTTGTCCGCCAGCGAGGCGGTTCCCATACTCCAGCCGACAAGAAAGCCAATAAGCCTCACGGAGATAACCATGAGCACTTTGCCTGAACACCCCTCGCCCGCGCAGCCCTTGCAAGCTGACATCGCCATTGTCGGTGCCGGCCCCGTCGGCCTGATGATCGCCAACTACCTGGGCCAGTGCGGCGTCAGTGTGGTGATCATCGAAAAGCTCGACCGCCTGATCGACTACCCCCGCGCCATCGGCCTGGATGACGAAAGCCTGCGCACCTTCCAGGCCGTCGGTCTGGCCGAGCGCGTCTTGCCTCATACCACTCCCTGGCATGCCATGCGCTTCTTGACACCCAAGGGTCGCTGCTTCGCCGATATCCAGCCCAAGACCGACGAGTTCGGTTGGTCCCGGCGTAACGCTTTCATCCAGCCGTTGGCTGACCGTGTGCTGTTCGAGGGGTTGCAGCGCTTCGACAATGTACGGGTACTGTTCTCTCGTGAGCTGTGCGCTTTCCAGCAGGACGAACAGGGCGTTGTGCTTGATCTGCAAGACGCTGACGGCCGCAGCGAACAATTGCAGGCGCGCTACCTGATCGGCTGCGATGGCGGCAACAGCCTGGTACGCCGCAATCTGAATATCGCCTTTGAAGGCAAGACCGCACCGAACCAGTGGATTGTGGTCGACATCGCCAACGACCCGCTGGGCACACCGAACGTTTACCTATGCTGCGACCCGGTACGGCCCTATGTTTCGGCGGCGCTACCCCATGGCGTGCGGCGCTTCGAGTTCATGGTCATGCCCGGAGAAACCGAGGCAGAGCTGAGCCAGCCGGCCAACATGCGGCGCCTGCTGAGCAAGGTTTTGCCTGATCCGGATCGGGTCGAGCTGATCCGTAGTCGGGTGTATACCCACAACGCACGGCTGGCTGGCAAGTTCCGTGTCGAACGGGTGCTCCTGGCCGGCGACGCCGCGCACATCATGCCGGTGTGGCAAGGCCAAGGCTATAACAGTGGCATGCGTGATGCCTGCAACCTGGCCTGGAAACTGGCGCTGGTGGTCAAGGGCCTGGCCAGTGACGCGCTGCTCGACAGCTACGAGCAAGAGCGCCGTGACCACGCCAAGGCGATGATCGACCTGTCGGTACTGGCCGGCCATGTTTTGGCTCCGCCCAAACGCTGGCTGGGTACCGTGCGCGACGGCGTGTCCTGGCTGTTGAACTACGTGCCGCCGGTCAAGCGCTACTTCCTGGAAATGCGCTTCAAGCCCATGCCGCAATACCATGCTGGTGTGCTGGTGGCCGCCTCCTCCGAGGTCAAGGACTCACCGGTCGGGCGCATGTTCATCCAACCCAAAGTGCTGACCGACACAGGCGCCGAAGTCCTGCTGGACGAGGTCATCGGCAGCCGTTTCGCGATCATCGCCTGGGGCAGCGATCCCACCTGGGGCCTGAGCCCCGAACAAGTGGCGTTCTGGCGCAATCTGGGGACTTGCTTCATTCAAGTTCTGCCCAGCGTTCAGCTCAAGGCTGCGCGTGCGGTCAGCGAAGACGTCATTCGCATCGGTGACAGCACGGGTCGCCTCAAGGAGTGGTTCGGTCGTTACCCCGCCTCCATCGCCTTGGTACGCCCGGACCGGTTCCTCGCTGGCCTGGCCATCCCGCAAACCCTTGGCACCGTCTGTGACGCTCTGGCCAAGGCTGTGTCAGCAACGCCGCAAACGGCCGTCGCGCCGAGCATGAGCAAGGTGGCCTGAAATGAGTGCCTACTTGCAATGCCTGTCCCATACCCCGTTGGTGGGTCATGTGGATCCGCTGCCTGCGGTGCTGGCCGAGGTTGACGGCGTGGTGGCCGATGCCCGGCAGCGGATTGCACAGTTCGATCCCGAGTTGGTGATTCTGTTCGCACCGGATCACTACAACGGCTTTTTCTATGACGTGATGCCGTCGTTCTGCCTGGGCATGGCGGCCGAGGCGATTGGCGATTTCGGCACTGCTGCCGGTCCGCTCAGTGTTCCCAGGGAACTGGCCGAGGCTTGCGCCACTGCGGTATTGGACGCAGGCGTAGATATTGCCGTGTCTTATCGCATGCAGGTCGATCACGGCTTTGCCCAGCCGCTCGAACTGCTGCTCGGTGGCCTCGATCGTTGCCCGGTGATCCCGGTGTTTATCAACGCGGTGGCGGCTCCGTTGCCGTCTTTCAAGCGCGCCCGCTTGCTCGGCGAAGCCATCGGGCGCTTCGCCAAATCCTTGAACAAACGGGTGCTGTTGCTCGGCTCCGGTGGCTTGTCGCATCAGCCGCCGGTGCCGGAGCTGGCCAAGGTCGATGCGCGCATGGCCGATCGGCTGATGGGCAGTGGTCGGGACCTGCCGGCCGCGGAACGCGACGCCCGCCAGCAGCGGGTGATCCTCGCCGCCCAACGGTTTGTCGAAGACCCGCACACGCTGCATCCGCTGAACCCCGAGTGGGATCAACAGTTCCTCGACACCCTCGCCCAAGGCCGCCTGGCCGAGCTCGACGAGCTGAGTAATGACAACCTGTCGGCACTGGCCGGCAAGTCGACGCATGAGGTGAAAACCTGGGTTGCGGCCTGCGCCGCACTCTCGGCCTTTGGCCCCTATCAGGCGAGTGACCGCTACTACCGACCGATCCCCGAATGGATCGCCGGTTACGGCGCGCTCACTGCCCAGTCTTCGGTTTGAGATCGTTACGACTTCGCCACGTCCTCCATTGAATTCAAGGAATTATCTAATGAGCACTACCTGCCAAAGCTTGACCGAAGCCAGCACCAGCCACTTCGCCCGCATCCAGGAAGGCGACCTCGACCTGCAGATTCACTACAACGATTGCGGCCAGGGTGCCGAGACGGTGGTGATGCTGCACGGCTCTGGCCCAGGCGCCAGTGGTTGGGCCAACTTCAACCGCAACATCGAACCCCTGGTCGAGGCGGGTTACCGGGTGATCCTCATGGACTGCCCGGGTTGGAGCAAGAGCGACCCGATCGTGTGCCCAGGCTCGCGCTCGGACCTCAATGCCAACGCCCTCAAGGGCCTGCTCGATATCCTCGGTCTGGAGCGCGTGCACATCCTCGGTAACTCCATGGGCGGCCACAGCGCCGTGGCCTTCGCCCTGAGCCACCCGCAGCGCGTGGGCAAACTGGTGCTGATGGGTGGCGGTACCGGCGGGGCGAGTTCGTTCGTGCCGATGCCCACCGAAGGCATCAAGTTGTTGCAGGGGCTGTACCGCGAGCCGACCGTCGAGAACCTGAAGAAGATGATGAATGTGTTTGTCTTCGACACCAGCGACCTGACCGAGCAGCTGTTCCAGACCCGCCTGGACAACATGCTGTCGCGTCGCGAGCACCTGTCCAATTTCGTCGAGAGCCTGAATATCAATCCCAAGCAGTTCCCCGACTTCAGTCCGCGTCTGGGCGAAATCAAGGCACAGACGTTGGTGATCTGGGGCCGCAACGACCGCTTCGTACCCATGGACACCGGCCTGCGGCTGATCGCCGGGATTCCCAACTCCGAACTGCACGTGTTCAACAGCTGCGGCCACTGGGCGCAGTGGGAGCACGCCGACAAGTTCAACCGCATGGTGCTGGACTTCCTCAGCCACTGATCGAGGTAATGCATGAACATCACTCAACACACCCTGGACCAGTTGGCCGGCGCCTTGCGCCAGGCCGAACTCGACGGTAAGGCGATCGAGCCGTTGCGCGGTCTGATCGGTGAAGACAATAGCGCAGCGGCCTACGCCATCCAGCGGCTCAACGTCGCCCATGGCGTGGCTAATGGGCGCCGCGTGGTCGGGCGCAAGATCGGCCTGACCAACCCCAAGGTGCAGGCCCAACTGGGCGTGGACCAGCCGGACTTCGGCACGCTGTTCGCCGACATGTGCTACGGCGACAACCAGGTCGTACCCGTGCATAGCGTGCTGCAGCCGAAGATCGAAGCCGAAATAGCCTTGATCCTCGAACGGGATCTACCCCGTGCCGACACCAGCTTTGCCGAGGTGATGGCGGCGACCGGCTGGGTGGTGCCGGCGCTGGAAATCGTTGGCAGCCGGGTGCAGAACTGGAACATCCGCTTCGTCGATACCGTGGCGGACAACGCCTCCAGTGGCTGCTTCGTGCTCGGCGGTCCGGCGCGGCGTCTCGATGGCCTCGACCTGCGTCAGGCCAGCATGCGCATGACCCGTAATGGTGAAGAAGTGTCCAGCGGCAGCGGCGCCGAATGCCTCGGCCATCCCCTCAACGCCGCCGTCTGGCTGGCCCGCACCATGGCCCGCCTCGGTGATCCGCTCAAGGCCGGCGACATCATTCTCACCGGTGCCCTGGGACCCATGGTACCGGTGGCCGGCGGGGATCGTTTCGAGGCCGAGATCGAAGGCATCGGCCGGGTCGGTGTGGACTTCAAGGTAGAGAGTAGCGCCGAGTGATTGGCGACGTGCATGCAAATGAGGCAACAATAATGAATAAGTTCAAAGTCGCCATCATCGGTTCCGGCAACATCGGCACCGACCTGATGATCAAGATCCTGCGTAACGCCCAGCACCTGGAAATGGCGGCCATGGTCGGCATCGACCCGGCTTCCGACGGCCTGGCCCGCGCCCAGCGCATGGGCGTGGCCACCACCCACGAAGGCGTTGAAGGCCTGACCCGCCTGGACGTGTTCAAGGACATCGACTTCGTCTTCGATGCCACCAGTGCCGGTGCCCACGTGAAGAACGATGCCTTTCTGCGCTCGATCAAACCCGGCATCCGCCTGATCGACCTGACGCCCGCCGCCATCGGCCCGTACTGCGTGCCGGTGGTCAACCTGGAACAAAATCTCGACCAGCTCAATGTCAACATGGTCACCTGCGGCGGCCAGGCGACCATCCCGATGGTGGCGGCGGTGTCGCGCGTGGCGACGGTACATTACGCCGAGATCGTTGCATCGATCGCCAGCAAATCCGCCGGCCCCGGCACTCGAGCCAACATCGACGAGTTCACCGAGACCACCTCCCAGGCCATCGAAGTGATCGGTGGTGCGGCCAAGGGCAAGGCGATCATCGTGATGAACCCGGCCGAGCCGCCGCTGATGATGCGCGACACGGTGTTCGTGTTGTCCGAAGCGGCCGATCAGACCGAGGTCGAGGCCTCCATTGTCGAGATGGCTGCCGCCGTGCAGGCCTATGTGCCAGGTTATCGGCTGAAGCAAAAAGTGCAGTTCGACGTCATCCCTGAAAACGAACCACTGCACATCCCCGGCCTGGGCAAATTCTCCGGCCTCAAGACCTCGATCTTCCTCGAAGTCGAAGGCGCCGCCCATTACCTGCCAGCCTACGCCGGCAACCTCGACATCATGACCTCCGCTGCCTTGGCCACCGCCGAGCGCATGGCGCAGTCGATGCTGAACGCCTGAGGAGACCGACATGACTTTCAATCCCGGTAAAAAGCTCTACATCTGCGACGTGACCCTGCGTGACGGCAGCCACGCGGTGCGTCACCAGTACTCGCTGCAGAACGTGCAAGACATCGCCCGCGCCCTGGACAAGGCCAGGGTCGACGCCATCGAAGTCGCCCACGGCGATGGCCTGCAAGGTTCGAGCTTCAACTACGGCTTTGCGTCGCACACCGATCTGGAGTGGATCGAGGCTGCCGCCGATGTCATCCGCCACGCCAAGATCACCACCTTGCTGTTGCCCGGTATCGGCACGGTGCATGACCTGAAAGCGGCCTACAACGCCGGTGCCCGGGTGGTGCGCATCGCCACCCATTGCACCGAGGCGGATGTCTCGAAACAGCACATCGAGTATGCCCGCGAGCTGGGCATGGATACCGTTGGCTTCCTGATGATGAGCCATATGATTGCTCCCGATCAGCTGGCGCAACAGGCCAAGCTGATGGAAAGCTACGGTGCCACCTGCGTGTACATGGCCGACTCCGGTGGCGCGATGAACATGCAGGACGTGCGCGAGCGCTTCCGTGCGTTCAAGGCCGTGCTCAAGCCGGAAACCGAAACCGGCATGCACGCCCACCACAACCTCTCCCTGGGCGTGGCCAACTCGATCACCGCCGTCGAGGAAGGCTGCGACCGCATCGACGCCAGCCTGGCGGGCATGGGGGCCGGTGCCGGTAACGCACCGTTGGAAGTGTTTATCGCCGCCGCCGACCGCCTGGGCTGGAACCACGGCACTGACCTCTACACCTTGCTCGATGCGGCCGACGACATCGTCCGCCCGCTGCAAGACCGCCCGGTGCGGGTCGACCGTGAAACCCTGGCCCTTGGCTATGCCGGCGTCTATTCGAGCTTCCTGCGCCATGCCGAAATCGCCGCCGCCAAGTATGGCCTCAAGACCCTCGACATTCTGGTCGAACTGGGCAAGCGGCGCATGGTCGGCGGCCAGGAAGACATGATCGTCGACGTTGCTCTCGATCTGCTCAACCGCTGACAGCGTGCACCACACCGGCTGGCCGCCCACGCGCGGTCAGTCGGCCCTGTTTTGCCCACTACAACAATAAAACGGGTATTGCCATGACTTCATCGAACCTGACAACACCGCTTCACCAGGTGCGGACCATCGGTCTGTGTTTCCTCGTAGCCCTGATGGAAGGCCTTGATCTGCAGGCCGCCGGCATCGCTGCCCAAGGCATGGCGGTGGCTTTCGAGCTGGACATACTGCACATGAGCTGGGTGTTCAGCGCCGGAATTCTAGGCCTGCTACCCGGTGCGTTCGTGGGCGGCTGGCTGGCCGACCGCATCGGCCGCAAGCGCGTACTGATGGCCTCGGTTGCCCTGTTCGGGCTGTTCTCCCTGGTCACGGCCGTCGCCTGGGACTTCAGCAGCCTGCTGACGGCTCGCTGCCTGACCGGTGTCGGCCTGGGCGCCGCCCTGCCCAACCTGATCGCCTTGAGCAGTGAAGTGGCCGGCCCGCGCCTGCGCGGCAGTGCAGTGAGCCTGATGTACTGCGGCGTGCCGTTGGGCGCGGCGCTGGCGGCGAGCATCGGTATTGCCGGTTTTTCCGGCGGCTGGCAAGTGGTGTTCTACGTCGGCGGCCTGGTGCCGCTGTTGATCGTGCCTCTGCTGGGGCTATACCTGCCGGAGTCGCAGCAGTTTCGCAGCGCCCAGGGCGTGGCGCCCATCGGCGTGGTCCAGGGCCTGTTCCGCGAGGGCGCGGCCCTGCCCACCGCACTGATCTGGGTCAGCTATTTCTTTACCCTCATGGTGGTTTACATCCTGATCAACTGGCTGCCCAGCCTGTTGATCGGCCAGGGCTTCAGTGGCCGTCAGGCCAGTTGGGTGATGCTCGCCCTGCAGCTGGGCGCCGCAGTCGGTACCTTGCTGCTGGGCTGGGTGATGGACCGGCTGCCGGCCTGGGCACTGTCGGCACTGATCTACCTGGGCATCCTCGCCTCGCTGACCGCCCTGGGCCTGGCCAGCCGCCTGGAGAGCATGCTGGTGGCCGGCTTCATCGCCGGCTTTTTCGCGACCGGCGGGCAGTGCGTGCTGTACGCCCTGGCGCCGCATTTCTATCGCCCTTCGGTGCGCGCCACAGGCGTGGGCAGCGCGGTCGCCATCGGCAGGCTGGGCGCCATGAGCGGCCCGCTGGTGGCAGGCAAGATGCTCGCCCTGGGCACCGGCACAGCCGGGGTAATGCTGGCCTCGGCGCCGGGAATCGTCATCGCCGCGGCGGCAATGTTCTACCTGTCGGTCCGGCGCAAGGGCCTTCAGCCCGACTGACAACGCCCCCGAAACACCCCGCGCCGGGACGGCGCGGGCTTATCCCTACAACAATAAAAAGTGAACACTTGCATGCTCAAGAATCCTCTTCGGGCGTTCGCCGCCTGCACCTGCGTTTTATCCATTGGCCAGGCTTGCGCCAACGGTTTTATCGATGACAGCCACGCCGATCTGGTGATGCGCAACTATTACTTCGATCGCAACTACGTGAACGCAACGCCCCAGGCGGCCGCCCGCGAATGGGCCCAGGGTTTTATCCTCAACCTGCGTTCAGGCTATACAGAAGGGCCGGTGGGGTTCGGCCTGGACGCCAAAGGCCTGCTGGGTGTGCGCCTGGATTCCTCCCGCGCTCATACGGGTACCGGCCTGTTGCCGTACAACCCCAGCACCCGGGAGCCCGCCGATGAGTATTCGGAGCTGGGCCTGACGGCCAAGGTCAAGGCATCGAAAAGCGAGCTGCAACTGGGCACCCTCAGCACTTTACTGCCAATCGCCTTCGCCAGCCCTACCCGCCTGCTGCCACAGACATTCCGCGGCGCGTACCTGAAATCCCAGGAACTCGATCGCCTGACCCTGCACGTCGGCTGGCTGGACCGCATCAACCTGCGCGACTCCACCAATTACCAGAAAATGTCGGTGGGCGCACCCAACGGACGCTTCAACGGCGCCGCCGAGTCGGATCGCTTCGTCTTCGCCGGCGGCGATTACGCCTGGTCACCGCAACTGACCCTCAAGTACTACCACGCAGAACTCGCTGACATGTACCGCAAGGACTTCTACGGCTTTGTCGACAATCGCCCTCTGGGCCCCGGCAGCCTGAAAAGCGATTTCCGCCTGTTCGTCACCGGCGAGGACGGCGCGGCCAAGGCAGGTCCCGTGGACAACCAGAATGCGGCGCTGATGCTGACCTATGCCCTGGGGTCCCACAAGTTCGGCGCTGGCTACATGCACCTGACCGGCAAGACCGCCATGCCCTACCTGTTCGGCACCGAGCCGCTGGTGATCACCGAGGGCACCCTGAGCTCCGAGTTTCTGAACCCCAAGGAGCGCAGTTGGCAGGTGCGGTATGACTACGATTTCGCAGCCCTGGGCGTTCCGGGGCTCAATGGCATGCTGCGCTACGTGAGTGGCGACAATATCGAGTTGGCCAGGTTGGGAGGCTCCAACCTGACGGAGAGCGAAAAGGATATCGAGGTGTCCTACGTGCTGCAGGGCGGCACCCTGAAAGGCCTGGCCCTGCGGGTGCGCAACGCCTGGTACCGCAACGACTTCAGCGCACAGGCCAGCCATCGGGATGACAATGAACTGCGGGTGAATATCGATTACACGTGGAAGTTGTGGTGAGACCGGCCCGCGATTATTTGCACATCTGGGCAATGCCAGTCAGTTAAGGTGAGATCCATGTGGGAGCGGATTTATCCGCGAATGAAAACACCGCGGTTTATCAGGCATTGCGCGGCGCCTACATTCGCGGATAAATCCGCTCCCACAGGTTTTCGGCGCTCCATTCCTTAACTGACCGGCATTGGGCATCTGGGGGCATGTTTTTCGACAATCAATGAAGAGGAGATCAGTAATCGCGCTGACTACGCCGTTTCACGCGCTGCCCGATCAACCGATCAATCATCGTCATCGCACTTGATCTCTTTCTTGTACTCCTCTCGCTTGGCTTCGATCTTGACCTTGCAGCCGTGCTCCCAGAATTCGTCTTTCCACTCGCCGCGACGCCAACTTTTGCCGCGGCCATTCGGGCATTTGATCTCTTCCTTGTATTCATCGTCTTTGGATTCGATCTTGACCTTGCATGGCCCGTCCCTGTACTCGTCCTTCCACTCGCCACCCTCGCGTCCGTCTCGCCAGTGATCCGCTGACGCTGGCGTCAACATGACTGAGCCAATTGCAGCCACCACCCACATACCCACCATGGGTCTCACGCTCATCTCACCACCTCTGCAATAAAAGACACTACTCGGCAGGCCAGGCTTTCCCGTAGCCCACCGTATCAGCGTCTTGATAGCAACGGTGTGCCTGCAGGTGATACGACAATGATCTGCGGCCGGTTTCTCCTATTGCGAGAAAAAACAGCGTGCTAATCGTCGGAAAGGAAAGATTGTCGGTAGAGGGCTGCGGTTGTGCGGCCCTCCTTCGCCCCTCTCACTTTCCGAGACTCTCGCTACCGCTGACAGCCGCCTGCCGCCCGCGCTGCAGGTCGACGCTGGCCAGGATCAGCAGGCCGACAACGAAATAGCTGCCGGTGATCAGCATCGCCAGGCGGTGATCGCCGTCGGACAGCCAGCTGGTCAAGCCGTAAGTCATGGGGCCGAGGATGGCCGACAGTTTGACCGCCAGCCCCCAGAGGCCGAAGAACTCCGCCAGGCGGGTCGGCGGCGTCAGCAAACCGACTATCGCGCGGCCGGCCGATTGGCTGGCGCCCATGCACAGGCCGGCGAGGTTGGCCGCCAGCCAGAACAGCCCGGGGCCGCTCGCGACCCAGGCCAGACCGACCATGCCGAGCCAGCCCAGCAGGGTCAGCGCCAGCGTGGTGCGATGGCCGAGGCGATCCTGCAGCCAACCGAACAGCACCGCACCGATGGAGGCCGTGATATTCACCACGAAGATCATCAGCAGCGTGTCCTGGGTACTGAAGCCCATGACCTGATTGGCATAGATGGCAGCCAGGGCGATCACCGCCGAGATACCGGCCTGGTAGCAGACGGTACAGGCAAGGAAGCGCAGCAGGTCACGATAGCGGTCGGCTTCGCGCAGCGTCTGCGCGAAGCGCGCTAGCGCTGCTTGCGCGATAGGCGTGTCGGCGCGCCGTGGCTGCGGCTGGCTGCGTTCGCGCAGGAACAGGAAGGTCGGCACGCTGGCTATGGCGAACAAGGCCGCGGTGATCAACATGCACACCGGCACGAACTGCGCCGCCGTCTGGCCCTGCGCCTGGGCCCAGCTGACGAAGGCCAGGCAAGTGCCCAGGCTGACCAGGCCGCCGATATAGCCAAACCCCCAGCCCCAACCGGACACCTTGCCCAAGGCCTCTGCACGGGCGAGTTGGGGCAGGAAGGCGGCGATCAGGTTCTCGCCGCTGCCGAAGCAGAAGTTGGATAGCACGATGAAAAGGATCGCGACACCGAGCTCCCCCGGCCCGGCCAGCGCGAGTCCAGAGGTGAAGACGACGCAACCGACCGTGCTGAACAGCAGCAGGCGCTTCTTGCAGGCGAAGGCGTCGGCGTAGGCGCCGATCAGCGGCGCGGTCAGGATGATCAGGACATAGGAGAGAGCGGTGGCGCTGGTCCAGGCCAGCGTACCCCAGGCTTCGCCCTTGGCGACCACCGCGACGAAGTAGGCGTTGAACACGGCAGTGATCACCACCGTCGTGTAGCCGGAGTTGGCGAAATCGAACATCGCCCAAGCCCAGATTTCTCGGTGTGTCACTCCGGGGGCAAGGCTGGCTGACATGGTGATTTCTCTGCAGACGCTGCGTCCTATAGAGCCTAGCCCCGGCTCACTCATCCTGCGAGCGCTTGCGTTCATGATGGCATTCCCAGTCGCCGCGATAGGCGCATAATGGCAATTGGCAAGGATCTACACACAGAGTGTCCTGTCATGAGGGGCCGCCGATGTCTCGTCCGTCTCCAGAAACCCGCGCCGTTCCCCGTTCCGATGGGGACGCGGAAAAATTGCTCGAAATTGTCCAGCGCACCGTGGTCGAGTTGCGCCCGCAGGCGGCACAAGGTTTGCAAGTCACCTTGCACAGCGTGCTGGACCGGGACCTGGGCATAGACAGCCTGGCCCGGGTCGAGCTCTGGTCGCGCATCGAGCACGAATTCGGTGTGCGATTACCGGAAGCCCTGTTTGCCTCGGCGGACACCCCCGCCGATGTACTGCGCGTGTTGCACAGCAGACAGGGCGCCGAGGCGGTACGCTCGTTGCCCTCCAGCGAACCCGGCGAGGCCCCGACAGCAATGGGGCAGACGCCGGACGCCGCGCGGACCTTGATCGAGGTGCTGGAATGGCATGTGCGCCATCAGCCCCAGCATCCCCATGTGCGCCTGCTGGGTGACAGTGACCAGCCGGAAGACATCAGCTATGGCGCTTTGCACCAGGGCGCCCTGGGCGTTGCCGCAGGGCTGCAACGCAGTGGCTTGCACGCCGGTCAGACCGTGGCCCTGATGCTGCCCACAGGGCGCGACTTTCTCTATGGTTTTTTCGGCATCCTGTTGGCCGGTGGTGTGCCGGTGCCCATCTATCCACCGCTGCGCCTGTCGCAGATAGAGGATCATCTGCGCCGCCAGGCCGGTATCCTGCGCAACGCAGAGGCCAAAGTGCTGATTACCGTGACGCAAGCGAAGCTGCTCGCCCAGCTGCTCCGGCCACAGGTCCCGAGCCTGACTCGCATTGCCAGCGTGGCCGAACTGACCGCCGAGGGGGACGAGTGCGTCACACCTGCGCGGCAACCGGATGACATCGCCTTCCTGCAGTACACCTCGGGCAGTACTGGCCAGCCCAAGGGCGTGATGGTCAGCCACGCCAATCTGCTGGCCAATCTGCGCGCCATGGGTGGGGCTCTGAAGGTGGGGCCACAGGACGTGTTCGTCAGCTGGTTGCCCATGTACCACGACATGGGCCTGATCGGTGCCTGGCTGGGTAGCCTGTATTACGGCTACAGTCTGGTGTTGATGTCGCCGCTGGCTTTCCTCGCGCGGCCGGCGCGTTGGCTATGGGCCATCGACCGCTTCCGCGGCACGTTGTCGGCGGCGCCCAACTTCGCCTACGAACTGTGCCTGAGCAAAACCACTGACGGCGACCTCGAGGCTCTGGACCTGAGCAGTTGGCGCTTGGCCTTCAACGGTGCCGAGCCGGTCAGCCCGGATACCTTGCAGCGCTTCGCCGAGCGTTTCGTTCGTTACGGCTTTGCACCCACCGCGATGGCACCCGTCTATGGGTTGGCCGAGGCCACGTTGGGCGTGGCCTTTCCTCCCTTGGGCCGAGGGCCGCTGATCGACCGGGTGCAGCGCGAGGCGTTCCAGACCCACGGCAAGGCACTGCCTGCCGAAGCGGACGCCAGCGCAACGCTGCGCTTCGTTTCCAGCGGCCGGCCGCTGCCGGGCCATCAGATTCGCATCGTCGATGGCAGTGGGGTCGAACTCCCCGAGCGCAGCGAAGGTCACCTGCAATTCAGCGGGCCGTCCACCACCGGTGGCTACTACCGTAACCCCGAAGAGGCTCGCCGGGTGCTGCGCAATGGCTGGTTCGACTCGCTCGACTTCGCCTACATGGCCGGCGGTGAGGTCTATCTGACTGGCCGCGCCAAGGACCTGATCATCCGTGCCGGGCGCAACATCTACCCCTACGATGTGGAAGCGGCGGTCGGCAATTTGCCCGGACTGCGCAAAGGCTGCATAGCGGTGTTCGGCAGCCCTGACCCGGCCACCGGTACCGAGCGCCTGGTGGTGTTGGCGGAAAGCAATGAGAAGGAAGCTGCCGCACGGCAACGCCTGCAGCAGGAGGTCAACCGCATTGTGGTCGACCTCACCGGTGTGGCACCCGACGATATCGTACTGGCGCCACCGCATAGCGTACTCAAGACCTCCAGCGGCAAGATTCGCCGTGCTGCCAGCCGCGAACTGTATGAGCGCGGCGAAGTCGGTCGGCCGCACCTCGCCGTATGGCGCCAGCTACTGCGCCTGGTGCTGCAGGCCGTACGCGGGCATTTCGGCCGCAGCTGGCGGACCTGCCGCGCCGCGCTGTATGCCGCTTACATCTGGCTGCTGTTCTGCCTGGTCACACCGCTGACCTGGCTGGGCGTCGCGCTCCTGCCGCGCCAGCGTTGGTGCCGCAGCTTTACCCGCGCGGCCGCACGGCTGTTCTTGCGCTTGGCGTGGGTGCCGTTCAACGTCACGGGGCTGGAGCGCCTGTCTGAGTCAGGGGTCAGTCTGCTGGCCGTAAACCATGCCAGCTACCTCGACGGCGTCATTCTCTGCGCGGCCCTGCCGCCGCGGTTCAGCTTCGTTGCCAAGCGCGAACTGGCTGACCAGTGGATCGCCGGCCTGTTCCTGCGCAAGCTCGGCGCCCGCTTCGTCGAACGCTTCGACCTGCAGCGCAGCGCCGCAGACATCGAGCCCCTCGCCGAGGCGCTACAGGCTGGCCAGTCCCTGGTGTTCTTCCCCGAGGGGACCTTTACCCGCGAGCCAGGCTTGCGCACCTTCCACATGGGCGCCTTTGTGCTCGCCGCGCGTGCCGGCGTGCCGCTGCTGCCGGTCGCCATCCGCGGCACGCGTACAGTACTGCGCGACGGTCAGTGGTTCCCGCGCCACGGTGCAATCCACGTCAACGTCTGCCCCCCGCTGTTGGCGCAGAGGCCGGGCTGGACGGAGGCAATCAAGCTGCGGGATGCAACGATAGCGGTGCTGCTGGAGCACCTGGATGAATCGGAACGGGCCCAGCGCGCAGGTTAGGAGGTAAATGCTCACACTGCTGGATTTGCGCTGGAACGAAAAAAAGACCCGAAGGTCCTCAGACTGCTGACAAACTCAAATCTACCTGCTGGATTCGACTGTAGGAGCAAGGCTTGCCTGCGATGCAAGCGCCGCTATGTATCAGGCAGACAGCGGCGCCTGCATCGCAGGCAAGCCTTGCTCCTACAGGGGGTTTGTCAGCAACCTGAGGACCCGAAGGTCCTTTTTTCAACGATTTACAGAATTCAAAAGAACTCTGCAAACCTCAAGTCTTCAAAACAAGGCATCCAGTACCCGGTAATAGGTAATGCCAGCGGCAAGATAGAGGCGCTGTAACGCATGAAATGGAATTCTGCGCAGCGGCGTGATCGGGAACGGGAAGTCCTGCGTAACCCCTGACAGCTTTGCTGCCAGATGCCTGCCTAACGCGGTGGACAGCGCAATGCCACGACCGTTGTAGCCGAGCAGGATCGACAACCCGGGGGCAGGTTCGTGAACATGCGGCAGAAAGGTCTGGGTCAGAGCAACCCGACCACTCCAGCGATACTCGACAGGAACATCCGCCAGTTGCGGGAACAGCGCACTGAGCGAACGCTCCAGGTGTCCCCAGTCGCTCTGTCGCGAAGGTTCCGAGAATGGCCCACGCCCCCCAAGCAGCAAACGGCCCTGCGCATCTTGCTTGAAATAGAGCAGCAAGCGCCGTGAATCCGAACAGACCTCGCCACCCGGCAGGATGGTCTTGCGTATTGCCTGCGGGAGCGGACGGGTGGCGATAATGAAGCTATTGGCCGCGACGACGGTCTGGCGTAAACCGGGCCACAGGTCATCGGTATAGCCATTGGTGGCCAACAGCACCCGCTGCGCATTGATCTTGAATCCTTGCGCAGTGGACAAGTTCCAGCCTGATCCCTGTCGCTGCAGCCCCGTGACACGACTGTGACCGTGAATCATCGCGCCCTGCCCCATTGCGGCCTTCGCCAGGCCACGGGCATAACTCAACGGATGCAGGCTGCCGGCTCGCGGGTCGACCCAGCCACCCAGATAGTTGTCAGTGCCAATGCGCTGACTGACCGCTGCCCGGTCCAACAGCTGCGCCTTGACCCCCCGTCGTTGCCATTGCGCGGCGCGTTGCTCGATGGCCTTCATCGCGGTGGCTGAACAGGCCGGTTGAATCCAGCCTTTTTGGGTCGCATCACACTCGATGCCATACTGGCGGATCAACGAAAACACTTCGTCTGCGGCTGAACCGGCCGCACCGATCATCGCTTCGGCACGGGCCGGACCGAATTTGGCGTGCAATTGCTCCGGGTCGAACTTCAACCCTGGAATCACCTGTCCGCCGTTACGCCCCGAGGCCCCCCAGCCCGGCTCGCCAGCATCCAGCACACAGACGCTGACACCCGCTTCAGCCAATCGCAACGCCGTCACCAGACCGGTGTAGCCGGCACCGACGATGGCTACGTCCACTTGTTTGTCTTCAGCCAGCGCCGGCGTTTCCACCGCCGGTGACGCAGTCGCGGCCCAGAGAGAGGCTGGCAGTTGAGGTGCGAAAGGTGCATTCATGCCGGCACCTCCCCGCTGTGGTTGAGCAGTCGGCGGAGAAAGTCCTGCGTGCGTGGATGCGCAGGCGTACTCAGCACCTCCCCGGGCGGCCCTGTTTCGACGATCTTGCCACTGTGCAGAAAACACACCTTGTCGGCGACGTCTCGAGCGAAAGCCATCTCATGCGTCACCACGATCATCGTCATGCCCTCGTCGGCGAGTTTGCGCATCACCGCCAACACTTCGCCGACCAGTTCCGGGTCAAGCGCCGAGGTCGGTTCGTCGAAGAGGATCGCCTGGGGGTTCATCGCCAACGCTCTGGCAATGGCGACACGTTGCTGCTGACCACCGGACAGTTCGTCCGGGTAGGCATTCATCCGATGGGACAAGCCGACCTTTTCCATCAGCGCCTCAGCATTCTTGCGGGCGGCCTGAGGGTTTTCCTTCTTCACGTAGATCGGCCCCTCCATGACATTTTCCAAGGCCGTGCGGTGCGGGAACAGATTGAAGCGCTGAAAGACCATTGCCACCCGGCTGCGAATGTCGTGGATGCTCCTGGCACTGCGGTCGACACGTTCGCCGCTGACCAGAATGTCGCCCTGATCATAACTTTCCAGGCCATTGATACAACGCAGTAACGTGGACTTCCCCGACCCCGAAGGGCCGATCAGGCACACCACTTCACCACTGTTGACTTGCAAGTCGATGCCTTCGAGGACCGCCACGCTGCCGTAACTCTTGTGAATACCCTTGATCTCGATCATGACGTTCTCCGGGTGCTGAAGCGTGCTTCCAGACGACGCAGCGCAAAGGACAGTGGCAGGCTCATCGCGAGGTAGAGCAATGCCACCAGGGTGTAGACCGTCATGTTCTCGAAGGTCGAGGAGGCGATCAGTTGCCCCGCGCGCGTCATCTCGGCCACGGTGATGGTGGAGACCAGCGAGGAGTCCTTGAGCATCATGACCAGCGTATTGCCATAAGGCGGCAAGGCAATACGGAATGCCTGGGGCAGCACCACTCGCCGCATCACCATCGCACCGCGCATCCCCAGGGATTCTGCGGCCTCGATCTGCCCTTGCTGAATGGCCTGGATACCGCCCCGAAAGTTTTCTGCCTGATACGCCGAATAAGCGATCCCCAGGCCAATGATACCGGCCTGCATTGCGGTCAGCTGGATGCCGAATTCGGGCAGGACGAAATAGATATAGAACAGCTGCACGATGATCGGCAGACCGCGAATGATGTTCACCACGCTAATGGCGAACAAGGCGATCGCACGTATTTTCGAGACCATCATCAGGGCGAAGAGCAGCCCGATCAGCGAGCTGAGTACAAACGACCCGGCCGTCACTTGAACAGTGACCACCGCCCCTTTGAGCAAGATGGGGAGGAAGTCCAATGCGTTCTGGAGAATCATAAGGCTACCCACGAAACAATGAGTGGAACCGCCCGCCATCGCGGGCGGGCGATGGAACCATCAGTTGAGTTTCCACTTCTCGATGATGCGTTCGAGCGAACCATCAGCCTTGATCGCAGCGATGCCTTTGTTGACCTGCGCAAGTGTTGCAGTGTCACCCTTGCGCACGATCAGGCAAACGTCACCCATCACCACTGGCTGGTAGCTCGGTACCAGATGGACCTTGTTCTGGGTGCCCTGAGCCAATTGGTAGGCGACGATCGGGCGGTCGGCGAAGCCTGCCTTGATACGGCCAAGCGCCAGGTCACGCATCAGATCGGGGATCGAGTCATAGCCGCGGACTTCCTTGAAGACGCCACGCTTGTTCAACTCGTCGATGAACACGGTGCCGACCTGGGCGCCTACTACCTCACCGGCCAAATCCTCCATCCGGGTGTAGGGCGTTTGATCGTCGGCCCTGACGATCAGACCCTCGCCATAACTGAAGACCGGATCGGAATACTGCACCACCTTTTCCCGCGCCGGCGTTCGGAGCATGGCAGCGGAAATCAGGTCAATCTTGCTTGAAGTCAGTGACGGAATCAGCGAAGCGAAGGTGGTCTGCTGGATCTCCACCTCAAATCCACCGGCCTTGGCCACCGCCTGTGCGGCGTCGACCATCATGCCCTGGATGCTCTGGCTTTTGACGTCGAGAAAGGTGAAGGGAATACCCGTTGCGGTTGCGCCGACCTTGTAGACAGGCTCGGCGACGACATTGGCTGAAGCGATGCCGGTAGTCAGAGCAACAACGAATGCGAGTGCACGAAAGCGAGTAAGCATGGCGTATCTCCCATTGGACGCTTTTTTTGTATTAAGTCCGGTATGGATTGCCCCAGTTGAATGGCAGGAGGCTCGAAACAACTATAAACGCTTTACAAGAATCGTAAAGAGATTTATTAATATCGACTATCGATACGAAATAAGCAAAACACAAAGGATCTGCCA
Source organism: Pseudomonas sp. R5(2019) (assembly GCF_009905435.1). Taxonomy (GTDB): domain Bacteria; phylum Pseudomonadota; class Gammaproteobacteria; order Pseudomonadales; family Pseudomonadaceae; genus Aquipseudomonas. The sequence continues at coordinate 81,875 of NZ_JAAAMT010000018.1, read as the reverse complement.
TGAGCGATAACCCTCATCCCCTGTTCAATCAGTCACTGGAAAAAGGCCTGGCAGTGCTGCGGGCATTCAACGCATCCCGGCGCACGATGAATCTGGCGGAGATCGCGCAAGCGGCAGACATCAACAAAAGCTCCGCGCAACGCATGATCCACACCCTGGAGGAGCTGGGTTATGTGCGTAAACATCCGCAGACCAAGCGTTTCCAGCTGACCCCGAAGGTCATGGAGATCGGCTACAACTACCTGGCTGCCGACACGCTGGTTGACGTGGCCAACCCGTTCCTTGCCGAGCTGGCGCAGGCCACCGGGGAAACGACCAATCTGACCGAGCCCGACGGGCTGGACATGGTTTATGTCGCACGGTTCGTAGCGCCAAAATTCATCCCTATCCACATGCCCATCGGCAGCCGCATACCGATGTACTGCACCGGCTCCGGACGGGCCTATCTCAGTGCTCTGCCAGGCAGCGAGCCCGTCGCTGCACTAGAGGCCAGTGAGCGCAAACAGCACACCCAATACACCCTGACCGCGATAGACGACATCCTCGAGCAAATCGAAGCCACACGGCGCAAGGGCTATGCCATCAACAAAGAGGAACTGTTTCTCGGCGACATGACGATTGCTTCCCCGATCATTGGCAGTCAAGGCTTGCCGGTCGCCGCAGTACATGTGGTGGTGCCTACCAGCCGCTGGACCATGGAGGAAGCCGAGCGCAAGCTGGCGCCAGCGGTGATCGAATGCGCGCGCGCGATACGGACCTCGATAAGGACCCTCTAGCCGGTTAGCGCAGTTGTGCTGACGTAGGTCATCAGGGGAGCGAGGGGCGCCATGGCGCTCGATGTAGGCCAAAGCGGCGCATAACGTGCGGCGCGCCCGAACCTGAACGGAATCGAAGTTCAGGCCTGGGTGTTGTCCAGGATGAACTCAATCAGCGCTCGGGATGCGGCTGATAATTGCCGGTGAGGCGGGTAAATGATCGAGAATGGCCGACTGCGCCCGCTCAACTCTGGAAGTATTTCCACCAATTGCCCCCGCTGCACTCTGTCCCGGATGATGAAGTCATAGGTCTGGCAGATACCCAGACCGCTTTCGGCCAGCGAAACGATTCCCAGCACATCATCCGAAACCTCCACATTGGCTTGCGGCAGCCATTCGATATTTTTCCCGTCAAGGCAGAACAACCACGGCCCGATCTTGCCACTTCAGACCTATGAGAACTTGCTTGAAACACGCTCAATTTAATTCACCGGCCAGGCAACGCTGCGCCTCTGATTCCTCCAATCCGATAAACCGCCGCACGCGTTGGGCCCCAGGCTCTTCGCGGATCGCCTGAGGCGAGGCATCCAGCTGCACGTTGCCATTTTCCATGAAGATCACCCGATCGGAGATCGACAGGGCAAAGTCCATTTCGTGAGTGACAATCAGCAGGGTCATGCCTTCGCGGGCCAGGTCGGCGATCACCGTAAGTACCTCGCCGACCAGTTCCGGATCCAGCGCCGAGGTCGGTTCGTCGAACAGCAGGATGTCCGGGTCCATGGCCATGGCCCGGGCAATCGCCACCCGTTGTTGCTGGCCGCCGGATAGCTGATGTGGATATTTGTGGACGTGTGCCAGCAGGCCGACCTTGTCGAGTAGCTGGCAGGCGCGTTGTTCGCTCAGTGCGCGGCTGACGCCGTGATAACTCGGGGCGAGGCTGATGTTGTCCAGCAGCGTCAGGTGCGGGAACAGATTGAAATTCTGGAACACCATGCCGATGCGCCGGACACCCTGACTCACCCGACGGCCATTCGGTTTGTCCCCGGCATTGATGAAATCTTCGCCGAACAACAGGATTTCGCCCTGATCGATGTGCTCCAGACCGTTGATGGTACGGATCAGCGAGGTCTTGCCGGAGCCGGACGGACCGATGATAGAAATCACCTGGCCACTTTGCACCTTCAGGTCAATGCCTTTGAGTACATGATGAGCGCCGTAGCGTTTGTGCACGTCCTGCAGTTGCAGGGCCGGGGCCGCGCCTTTGGCCGGGAGGTTGACCTTGCTCGGAGCTACGGGCGCCAGACTGTCACGCAGCACTTGTGCCGAGGTGCTCTCCAGAGTTTGCGGTGTACGCAGGTTCAGATCCAGGTAGCGTTCCAGCCGTTGCAGGGCGAAGCCGAACACAGTGACGATCAGCACGTAGTACACGCCCACTGCCGCCAGGGTTTCCATCACCAGAAAGTTCTGGGCATACAGCCGCTGGCCCACCGTCAGCAGCTCGGTCAGTGAAATCACCGAAATCAACGAGGTGAGCTTGACCACCGTAATGTATTCGTTGATCAACGTCGGCAGTGAGATACGAAACGCCTGGGGAATGACGATCAGCCGTTGCAGGCCGAACAGGCCAATTCCCAGGGCGCGGCCAGCTTCCTTCTGGCCCTTGGCGACCGAAATCAGCCCGCCACGATGAATTTCGGCCATGTAGGCGGCCTCAGTGACCACCAACGCCAACAGACCGGAATAGAACGGCACCGACAGCACCGGCCCGGCACCGGGCAGCAGCTGCGGCAGGTTGTAGATGAAGACCACCAGCACCAGCAGCGGAATGCTGCGAAAGAACCAGATATAGAGCGACGCCGGTATGCGCAGCCAGGGCAAGCTCGACAGCTTGGCCGACGCCAGGACGAAACCCAGCAGCATACCCAGGAACCAGGCCAGTGCGCTTAACTCGATGACGGTCAGGCTCGCCGCCCAGAAGTCAGCCATGGTGAACAGCGAAATAAAGTAAGCCCAATCGAATTGCATAGACACCTCGCGCAAGCCGCGCCCTCGAGCGAGGGCGCAGATTCAGGCATTACTCGGAGACCGGTTCCAGGTCATACGTACTGAGAATGGCGGCGTATTCGCCGTTAGCCTTGCTTTCGGCCAGCGCCTTGACCAGCGCCTGGTAGGTAGCGTCGGCGTCTTTCTTGACGTAGATGCCCAAGGTCTGCGGGTAAACCAGCTTCTGCGAGCTGACCACCACCCGGCCATTGGTACGCTGGGCGATCATGTGCGCGGCACCGGCGATTTCTACCTGGGCCTGGATGTTCTTCGAGAGCAGCGCCTGTGTCACCTCGGGGGCCGATGGGTACTCGTTGACGGTGATGGCGCCTTTGTTGTTCGGTACGCAGTAGTCGCTGGACAACTGACGGAACTTGCCGACCCAGGTGGTGCCCTGTTCCAGGCCGATCTTCAGGCCACACAGGTCTTCTGGAACCTGCGGGTTCAACTCACTGCCCTTGGGCACCATGATCGCAGCGCCCGTGTTGGCGTAGGCGATGGTACGCGCCTGGAGCTGGCGCTCAGGGGTGATGTACATGCCGGAAATGATCGCGTCGTAATGCCCGGCGTTGAGGCCGTTGATCAGATTGGGAAACTTGGTATCGACAAAGTTGGCCTTGACCCCCATCGCTTTGGCCAAAGAGTGCGCCAACTCAGGGTCCGAGCCGACCACATTCTTGTTGGCGTCATAAGACTCGAACGGCGGGTAGGTGATTTCCATACCAATCTTCAACATACCGGGGGTAGCGGTGCTGGCGAGGGCGGCACCGGCGCAGAACAGGCCAGCAGCGATCAGGCTCAGTCGGGTCGAGGCGCAGAGAATTTTCATCATGGGAAGCTCCGTGGGTTGTTTTTTCAGGAATGTGTGGCGGTGTTCTTCAGGCGGCCGAAGCTCGATGGCTTTCGGGCCCGGGACGGCAGCTCAAGCTCGCCGTTCTCGACGCGTTTGCGCAGGTACTGGTAGGTCTGCAGGGCTTGGCTCCACATGTGCTCACCAATGGCCAGCGCCTCGTAGTCCTGAGTGTCACTGGCGAATGCCGACAGCGGTTTGATCAGCGTGTGGTAGTCGCAGGCGTAAAACAGCGGGAAGCTATAACGCTCCTGAGCCACCTTGCGCACCCGGTGAGCGGTGGCCACAAAGGTCCCGGCGGTCATGACTTCCAGCATGTCGCCGATGTTCACCACGAACGCCCCGGGCATTGGCGGTGCGTCGATCCATTGATCCTGATCGTTAAGCACCTCCAGCCCCGGCTGATCGGCGTGCAGGATGGTGAAGCACTCGTAGTCGGTATGCGCGCCAATGCCCGGGGCATCCACGGCGTCGGCGTCAAAGGGGTAATGGATCAACCGCAGTTTGGAAGGCGGCCGAGTCACCAGCGCATCGAAGTAGCCTTCCTCCAGGCCCAGGGCCAGTGCGAAGCCATCGAACAATCGCCGGCCAAGCGCAAACACGGCCTGATAGTAGTTTTGTACGGAGGTCTGAAAACCCGGTACGTCGGGCCAGTGATTCGGCCCCAGCAGCGGCGTACCACTGAGGAACAGCGGATCATCCACCGGCACTTCAAAGCCGATGTCAAAGGCCTCTTTATGGTCCGGCTTGCCCTTGGAATAGACCTCCTCTCCTTCTGGCACGAAGCCCTTGTGGCTTTCTGAGGCGCCGATGTAGTGCTGCATCTTGGTGTCCAGTGGCTGTGCGAAATAATCCCTGGCCGCCTGGCGCAGCCCTTCGATCAGCGCCGGATCGATGCCGTGCCCGGTGATATACAGAAAGCCCACATCGCTGGCGGCGCGCCCGAGCTTTTCGGCCACGGCCAGGCGATGCTCGAGTTCGATACTGAAGAGTCCGGCGATATTCACAACCGGGATGCAGTTGAAGTTGGCCTGGGTTGGCGAGGTCTTACTCATGGTGGGCTCCTTCACAGGAGAAACGGTCGAAGTGTTCGCGCTCGGTTCGTGCCATCCACTGGTTCAAGCTCCAGAGATCGGCCACCGGCATGTTGGTGAAGGGCAAGTGATGCAGATAACCATCGGCGCCGAACTCCGGGGTCAGGGTGCTGACCGGGTAGCCGCGCTGAAGCTGAGAGGCCCAGACGGCCTCCCAGTGGCGCTGGTGAAACGCCAGTTCACGGGCATATTCCGGGGCGGCTGGATGGGGGACTTGCGGGCCCTGGTCATAACCGACCCGGGCTTGAATGTGATGCACACGCTCGACGAAGCTCGAAAGATCGTCGGCCGGGTCGTCCAGCAACCGCTCACAACACACCACCCAGTGACTGATGTCACTGGTGAAGCGCAGCTGCGGCAATTGGCGGATCAGTTCCAGGGTCACCCATGGGCTGTATAAGGAGCGGGCGCGGTGCGTCTCGAAACTGCAGAACACCCCATGCCTGGAGGCCAATTCCATGGCCTGGCCGAAGAACTCGACCTGCTGCGTCAGTGGCCAACGGTCGTTGCCCGCGAGCAGATTGACGAAACGAGGGGTCAGTTCCGAGGCCCAGCCGAGCTTGCGATCAATGTCGGCCAGGTGCTGGGCAGGCGTGGCGCTCTGGTCGGGCAAGACATCGTAGGCACTGAACAGGGTGCAGATGTAGGGAAGCTGATTGCTGCGCAGGAAAGCGCCGAACTCGCCACGCTCATCGGCCTGCAGAGGCAGGCGCGCTTCGAGGCCATCGAAGCCGGCGGCGAGCAGTTCATCCAGGGCGGATGTCTTGCTGCCGGTATAACCCCACAAAGTACGGAAAATATCTAGCTTCATGCATTCCTCTCGGCTGCGTCGAGCCACTAGCGGATTGGGCTGTGGCGTTGCTGGGCAGTCGAAAAGGAGATGCTGCGGGCTGCTGCTCTGATGGCTTCAGTCCCGTTTGGCGGATCCTAAGGCCAGGGTGGCAAATGATTGAATAGGCTGCAGCAAATAGTTAGTTCAGAAATTCATGAACTATCGACGCCGGTTTTCCTTGGCAAAGATCAGGCCGCCTATGACCGTGATGTCGGCCATCTGCACAGGACGCACACTACTTAGCGAATTCGGGTTCTGTACGTGCCAGTTGCCGCTTAATGCTGTCCAGGTGCAGACGCGCACTGTCAGCATTGCCGATAAGCATCTGTCTGCAGGTCGCGCTGGCGACTTCGTGGGGTACGCGCAGCAAAGGCCGGCCACTGGACATCGCCTTGAGCTGCACCTGGGCGGCGCGCTCCAGATAATACAAGTCATCCCACGCCTCGGCGATGCTCGGTCCCAGTACCAGCGGGCCATGATTCTTCAACAACACCACGTCCGCCGTGCCCGCGGCCCTGGCAATGCGCTCGCCTTCGGCAAAGTCCAGGGCCAGGCCGTTGTAATCCTCGTCGACCGCCAGGCGCTCGTAGAACTTCAGCGAGGTCTGCCCGGCCCAGACCAAGGGATCGCCCTCCAGCATGCACAGCGCTGTAGCGTTGGGCATATGGGTGTGGAAGGCGGCTGTCGCGCGCGGATTAAGACGATGCAATTGTGCATGAATGAAAAATGCAGTGGCCTCGGGCTTGCCTTCACCCACCACGACGCGCCCGTGGTAATCGCAGATCAGCAGCGATGACGCCGTCACCTCGGCGAACGCCAGGCCGAACGGATTGACCAGAAACAACTCGGGATGCTCCGGCAGCACAAAGGAGAAGTGATTGCAGATGCCTTCACCCATCCCCAGCCGTGCCGCCATGCGAAAGCACGCAGCCAGATCGATGCGCGCCAGGCGAATCGCCGGACTGTCCAACTCGTCAGCGAGGTTTGGCGCGACCGGCGCGTGGTTGATTTCGAATGCGTGTGCCATGGTTCATGTCCTGAAGGGGAATGTGCCAAAGACTAGCCAAATCCCCAACCACGCCAAGGGACAGTTGTGCGGATTTGCCGTGTCAGCCCCCTGACCCGCCCTTTCCCCCCATCTGGCCCTACGGACGCGTCGGCGTTTGTTTCTATCGTGGCTGCAGAGCCGTGGCCTCTTGGCCACCCCATCGTCGGTAGAGAGGTCGAACATGAGCAAGCCTGCTTCCAATGAATACGTCCATGCCCTGGATCGCCAGTTCGTCTTTCACTCCTGGTCCACCCAGGGCAACCTCAACCCGCTTGTGATCGCCGGCGGCGAAGGCTGCAAGCTGTGGGATTACGATGGTTGCGAGTACCTCGACTTCAGCAGCCAGTTAGTCAACACCAACATCGGCCATCAGCATCCGAAAGTCATTGCCGCTATCCAGGAGCAAGCCGGCACACTGGTGACGGTAGCCCCCGCCACCGCCAACCTGATGCGCGGTGAAGCGGCCAAACGCATTCTGTCCCATGCCCCCGGCATCTTCAGCAAGGTGTTCTTCACCAACGCAGGCGCCGACGCCAATGAAAACGCCATGCGCATGGCGCGCATTTTCACTGGTCGCGACAAGATTCTCTCAGCCTACCGCTCCTATCATGGCAGCACCGGTGCTGCGATTGTCGCCACCGGCGACCCTCGTCGGGTACCCAATGAATTCGCCCGTGGTCACGTGCATTTCTTCAGCCCCTACCTGTACCGCAGCGAATTCCACGCCAACAGTGAAGAAGAAGAATGCCAACGGGCGCTACAGCATCTGCGCCGGGTGATCGAATGCGAAGGCCCTAACGCAATTGCCGCCATACTCCTGGAAACCGTGCCAGGCACCGCCGGCATTCTGGTGCCGCCCAACGGCTACCTGCCGGGCGTGCGCGCCCTGGCCGACGAGTTCGGCATGCTAGTGATCCTCGACGAAGTCATGGCCGGTTTTGGCCGTACCGGTAGTTGGCTGGCCCTGGACAATTTCGCCGTGGTCCCGGACCTGATCTGCTTCGCCAAAGGGGTCAACTCCGGCTACGTTCCCGCCGGCGGCGTGATGATTTCCCAGCCGATTGCCGAGTATTTCGACAACCACTTCTTTCCGGGTGGCTTGACTTACTCCGGCCACCCATTGGCCATGGCCGCCATCGTCGCCACCCTGGATGTGATGGACGAGGAAGGCATCGTCGACAACGCCCGCCATATCGGCCAGGAATTGCTGGGGCCGGGCCTTCAAGCGCTGGCGGCGAAGCACCCGCTGATTGGCGAAGTCCGCGGCATCGGGTTGTTCTGGGCGCTGGAGTTCGTCAGCAACGTAAAACACAAAACCCCGCTGGCAGCGCCGGTGATGGCGCAGATGAAGGCGGCGTTCCAGGCCCGCGGACTGCTGACCTTCGTGGTCGACCATCGCCTGCATGTCGTCCCTCCGTGCATCGTCAGCCCAGCCCAGGTAGCGCAGGCGTTGGGGATTTTCGATGAAGTGATCGGCGAATTTTCAGCTAAATACGCCAGCTGAAACTCAGGTTGCTGTCCAGGCAGGCATCCTGCCTGGGCGCCTGTCAGGCCATTGGACCAGGAGAAATTCGCAGGTCTTTACAGCCGCTCCAAAACGTCCGCCAATTTGCGAATCCCCGGCCGAATCCGCTCTGCATCAACGGCATGAAAGCCCAGCCGCATGAAGTTCACCGGCGGCGCTTGATTGAAAAAGAACTGCGCCCCCGACTCGATCAATACACTGTGCTGAGCCGCTGCCCAAGCCAGCTTTTGCGTGTCGACGCCCTCCGGCGTCGCCAGCCAAAACGCACTGGACCCCCGACTGCCAACGTGCCGGCAACAGCTGAGGTCCTCGCTGACAGCCTTGCGCAGCATCTCGCGGCGACGGCCATGTTCTTCGCGAAAACGCCGCAAGTGTGCATCGTAATGTCCCTGAGCAAGAAACTCGGCGAGCATGCGCTGGTTGTTCAGCGGCGGATGGCGGTACATCAGGCGGCGCAGGGCACGCAGTTCATTGATCAGTTCGGCATCGGCCACCATGTAACCGATGCGCAGGCCCGGCGAGAAAGCCTTGGACAAACTGCTCAGGTAAATCACCCGGCCGTTGCTGTCGCTGGCCTTGAGTGCCGGCAGTGGGTGGTTATCGAGGTTGAGTTCGGCATCGTAGTCATCCTCGATCAGCACCTGGTCGTGTTGGCGGATCTGTCGCAACAGCTCGTCGCGCCGCACCGGGCTCATGGCAATGCCGGTCGGCACCTGGTGGCCGGGAGTGACATACAGGTATTGGCAATCATCGAGGCGCGAATCGACCACCAGCCCCTGATCATCGACGCTCTGTAACTGCACCTGTGCGCCTTGCAGATCGAAGATACTCAGGGCGTCGCGAAAACCGGGGTTCTCTATCGCCACCTTGACGCCCTTGCTCATCAACAGCGTCGCCAGCAGATACAGTGCGTTCTGCGAACCGAGGGTCACCAGAATTTCGTCGGCGCGAGCCCAGATCCCGCGCTTGGGCAAGACCCGAGTACGCAACTGCTCGATCAGCATTTCATCGTCGCGATCGAAGCGGTCATGCATCCAGCATTGGTCGCGCTCGCTACGCAGGGTATTACGCGACACTTCGCGCCAACGCTCCAGCGGAAACAGATCGCGGATCGGCTGGCCGTAGACGAAGGGGTAGGTAAAGCTCGGCCAGTTACTTGGACGCAGTACGCCGTGCTTCAAGCTGGGCAACATCTTGAAGCGCCTGGCCCAATCCGGTGCGCGCTCACTACCCGGTTCATCGCAATGCACCTGTTTGCGCTCCAGCGAAAAACGCAGCACGGCATCGTCAAATTCAGCGCCGCAGTAATCCGGGTGCAGGTAGTAGCCACTGCGCGGGCGACTGACCAGATAGCCATTGTCCAGCAAGCTCTCGTACACCAGCGCCACGGTATTGCGGGAAATCGACAGTTGTTGCGACAGCTTGCGGCATGACGGTAGTGGCTCGTCTGCGGGAAACCCGCCACCCAGAATGGTCGACACCAGGGACTCTCTGAGCTGCTCCTGAAGGCCGCGCTGATGGTCGAAGTCCAGGTGAAATAAATGGTCGATCATAGCCTTTCCATTCGCTTGCTGACCTATGACCAAAGCAAATAGCGCGCCATGATTTTTACCCGTTTCGACTGGCCAGGCGAATGCACTGAACTGTCCCTATCACTGCGTCAAAGCGCCTCTCTATGGTTGAAGCCAAGCCAGTACAAAGCCCCCGACGAAAGCGGCCAGGCTCACCACTTCTCACCATTGGAGCAGCAAAGATGAAGCACTCAAGCAAGGATTCGATCTGCGTTAAATCCCTTGACCTGTTGCGCAAGCTGACCCTCGCCGGCTTTGTCCTGTCGGTACCCTTCGGCGCGCATGCGGACCTCGCCGAGGTGAAGAGCAAGGGTTTGCTCAGTGTCGCCACCGAGGACGACTACGCGCCATTCAACTTCATTGTTGATGGCAAGCCCGAGGGTTTCCACAAAGATCTGCTTGAAGATCTCAAGGCCTACGCCAAAGAGCAGAAGTTCGAGATCAAGCAAGACATTCTGCCCTGGACCGGCCTGCTCGCATCGGTGTCTTCTGGTCAGTACGACGTGGCCTTCACCGGCGCTCTGGTGACCGACGAACGCCTGCGGGTATTCGACTTCAGCCCACCCTTTGCCTCTGCTCAGCACTTCTACGTCAAACGCGCCGGCGACAAAAGCCTCAGCGACATTGCCAGCCTGTGCGGCAAAACCGTCGGGGTACAGGCCGGCAGCGCACTGCTGGCGCGTCTGCCGGAACTGAAAAAAATGATGGCCGAAAAGGGCTGCGAAATGGGCAAAGTGATCGAGTACCCATCCTACCCGGAGGTCTACGCCGACCTGGCCAACGGCCGTCTGGACTATGCGGTAAACGCGCTGATCTCCGTTAATGATCTGGTGAAAACCCGTGGCGATGTCTTCGCCAAGGGCATCGCCGTCTCCGGTCCCGGATTCGCCGCTTGGCCAATGCCGAAAAGCAGCCCGCAGCTGCTGAAATTCCTTACTGGTTTTATGGACCACATCCGCGCAGACGGCCGCCTGGCTGCCCTGCAGACCAAATGGTTCGGCGAGGCTTTCCCGGACATGCCCAAAGAGCCGATCAGCACCGTCGAACAATTCCATAGACTCGCCGGCATGCAGTGACTCACTCGCCATAACAGCCGAGCGCACCCCCCGCAACCGTTCGGCTGGACACCTGCGTATTTCATAGGAGCCGAGCATGAACGGACAAGCCTGGTTATTGCTACTCGAAGGCGCCTGGACGACCCTGTGGATCTGCGCTATCGCCATCGCCATGGGCGTCGTATTCGGCCTGGGTATCGCCCTGATACGCATGGCCAGGATTCCCTTTGTCGAACAACTGCTGGTGCTCTACATCAGCCTGGCCCGCGCCACCCCGCTGGTGACCTTTGTGCTGTTTCTGTTTCTCTCGGCACCGATGTTCGGCATCAACATGAACCGCACCACCGCCGCGATAGTGGCCATGACCCTCAATACCGCAGCCTTCAATGCGGAGATCTGGCGCGCGGCATTTCTCGGTTTTTCCCGCGAGCAGAAGGAAGCAGCGCTGGCCTGCGGCATGACCGGCAGGGTGTTTTTTCGTCGCATCATGCTGGCGCAGATGATCACCACCAGCCTTCCCGGTCTGGTGAATGAGATGTCCTTCCTGATCAAGGGCAGCCCGGCCATTGCCGTCATCGGCATTGTCGACCTGACCCGCGTGACCAACCGCATTTCCGCCGTGACTTACGATCCACTACCGCCCATCCTCGCCGCCGCATTGTTGTACATGCTGATCATCAGCGTACTGCTCAAGCTGCAGGGAATTGCGGAAAAGAAAGCCAACCGTCTGGCCATGTAAGGAGCCACCGACATGACTGAATGGAGCATTCTCTGGGAGGCCCGCGAGGCTTTCCTCAACGGGTTGATCAGCACATTGGTGCTGTTCAGTCTCTCGACCATCAGTGCCTTCATGCTTGGCTGCGTGCTGGTCTATCTGCTGGAGGAAGACAACGGTCTGGCAAAACTGCTGCGGATCCTGATCAATCTGATGCGCGCCCTGCCGTTCCTGATCCTCGCCTACCTGCTGTACTACGGCCTGCCACAACTCGGCCTGCGCATGAACGCCTGGACCGCCGGGCTGTTGGCATTGATTGCCTACCACTCGGCGTACTTCGCCGAAGTTCTGCGTGGCAGCCGCCTGGTGCTGCCCGAGGGCTATGTTGAAGCGGCCAAGGCCCATGGTTTTACGCCGTTGCGGCTGTATCTGCGGATTATCCTGCCGCAGTTGGTGATCAAGACCCGTCCGCTGCTGGGCAACCAGTTGATCATCGCCCTCAAGGACACCGCCTTCCTGACCATCATCACTGTGCAGGAGCTGACTGCCGCCGCCAACTCGGTGCAGTCGACCTATTTCATTCCAACCCTGGCCTTCGTGGTGGTGATCGCGCTGTATTGGCTGATCAGCATCTGCCTCGAACTGGCACTCAAGTGGGCCGCCCGGTTCGGCGCCAAACGAGGTTTCGATTATGTCTGAACAAACATCCGCTGCCCGCGTTCCGGCTGTCAGCATCAAGAAAATGTCCAAGAGTTTTGGCGACATCGAGGTGCTGCGCGATATCGATCTGGTGGTCCACAAGGGGGAGGTGGTGAGCGTGCTGGGATCCTCCGGCTCCGGTAAATCGACCATGTTGCGCTGCATCAATTGGCTGGAAGAGCCCGACCGCGGCACCATTCATATCTCCGGGGAGCGTATCGGCGTCAACGAACGGACCGGGCGCAAGATGGCCAACAAGGAGCTGGCGACCCTGCGGGCCAAAACCGGCATGGTGTTCCAGGGTTTCAACCTGTGGCCGCACCTGACCGTGATCCAGAACGTCATGGAAGCACCGATCTACGTCAAAGGCATGCTCAAGGAACAGGCCCGCGCTGTCGCCATCGAGCTGCTGGAGAAGGTCGGCATGGCCGACAAACACGACGCCTACCCCTTCACCCTCTCGGGTGGGCAGAAGCAACGGGTGGCCATTGCCCGAGCACTGGCCATGAGCCCGGAAGTGATTCTATTCGACGAACCTACTTCGGCACTCGACCCAGAGCGGGTCGGCGAGGTACTGACCGTGATGAAAAACCTCTCCAGCGAGGGTTACACGATGATTGTGGTGACCCACGAAATGGAGTTCGCCCGCGCCGTTTCCGATCAGGTGGTGTTCCTCGAGAAGGGCATCATCATCGAGAAAGCACCGCCAGCAAAATTCTTCAGCAACCCGGATGCCGAGCGGGTGCGAAAATTCCTGGAGATCTCGGCCTGACAGGCCGCCGAGTTTCTGCCGTTACCTACGCACAGTCAAACGAGGTAGAACATGAACAAGGTGGTTTTCATCACAGGCGCGACATCGGGTTTCGGTCGTGCCACCGCGCGACGCTTTGCCGACGGAGGCTGGGCACTGGTACTCAGCGGTCGGCGCCTGGAACGTCTTGAAGCGCTGCAACAGGAACTCGGCGATAAGGTCCCGGTGCATATCGCCGCCCTCGATGTGCGTGATACCAAGGCCGTGCAAGAGATGGTCAACGACCTGCCGGGAGATTTTCGCAACGTGCGCAGCCTGATCAACAACGCCGGGTTGGCGCTGGCACCGGAGCCTGCACAAAACGTGGCGCTGCAGGACTGGCACACCATGATCGACACCAACATCACCGGCCTCGTCAATGTCACTCACGCGGTGCTGCCCAAACTGTTGGAAACCGGCAAGGGCGCCAGCATCGTCAACATTGGTTCGGTCGCGGGTGAGTGGCCGTATCCGGGCGGCCACGTCTATGGCGCCAGCAAAGCCTTCGTCAAACAGTTCAGTTACAATCTGCGCTGCGACCTGATCGCCACAGGTGTGCGAGTCACTGACATTGCGCCAGGCATGGCCGAAACCGAATTCACCCTGGTGCGCACCAAGGGCAACCAGGCGGCGTCGGATGCCATGTACGGCACCACCACACCGCTGAGCGCAGAAGACATCGCCGAGCAGATCTACTACGTCTGTACCCTGCCCGACCATATCAACATCAACCGCCTGGAAATCATGCCGAGCCGACAGGCGTGGTCGCCGTTTGCGGTAGACCGCGATAAGTGATCGGACCTCCTGCACGGTGCGGCGACCTACAACGTTCCAACACTGTTGAACAGGGTCGCCGCTGACAGCAATACCAGCAACACGCCAATCACCCGTTGCAGCGACATCGGCTTGTAGCGAAACAACCATTGCCCCAGCAGATTACCCACCAGCGCCGGCGCACGGCGGCGGGTTTAACCAGCACCAGCACACTGCCAAGCAGACACAGGCCGGCCAGCTCCCACAGAGAAGCGCAGCATCGCAACCAGACCACCGGGACAGTTGCCGGCCAAACAACTAACTCCCGGTCTTGACCTTGCTCCAAAGGCGCGTCCTTATACGCTCGAGCTTCAATGGCAAGGGTTCAAGCGGGAACAGTGTGTCCAGCACCTGCCTGGGCGGATAGACGGCCGGGTTGTCCCGGATCTTTTGCTCGACCAGCGCCGTGGCGTCCTTGTTGGCGTTGGGGTAGCCCAGGTAGTTGGACGACTCAGCAATGACTTGCGGGCGCAGCATGTAGTTGATGAACGCCATGCCCTCCTTCGGATTGGGCGCATCGTTGAGCAGTACCATGCTTTCCACCCACACCGGCGCACCTTCACGGGGGATGCTGTAAAGCAGGGTGCGGCCATTGCCTGCCGCTTCTGCCGAGCCCCTGGCTTCCAGCACCCCGCCCGACCAGCCCAGCACCACACAGACGTTGCCATTGGCCAGGTCAGAGATGAATTTCGACGAGTCGAAGTAACGAATGTGCGGCCGTACCTTGAGTAGCAACGCTTCGGCCTTGCGGTAGTCGTCCGGGTTCTGGCTGTTATAGGGCAACCCCAGGTAATGCAGGGCAATGGGCACGATCTCATTGGCCGCATCGAGCATGGCCACGCCGCATTGGCTCAATTTAGCGATGTTGTCTTCCTTGAAGATCAGGTCCCAGGAGTTGACGGGGGCCTCTGTGCCGAGAATCGCCTTGACCTTGTCAGCGTCGTAGCCGATACCGGTCGTACCCCACATATAGGGCGCCGCGTAACGGTTGCCTGGGTCGTTGTTCTGCAGCTTGGCGAGGATTTCCGGATCGAGATGGGGCAGATTGGGCAACTGAGTCCGATCCAGTTCCTTGAGCACGCCCGCCCTGATCAGGTTCGGCAGCAGGTCGCCGCTGGCGAACACCACGTCATAGCCACTGCGGCCGGCCATGAGTTTGCTTTGCATGACGTCGCTGTTGTCGAACACGTCATACACCGGATCGATGCCCATCTCCTGCTGGAACTTCTTGGTCGCATCGGGGGCTATGTAGTCGTACCAGTTGTAGATATGCACGCTGGGGTTGGCACTCTCGGATGCCTCGGTGCAGGTGAAGGCTGACATCAGCAGCGCGGCCAGGGCCACGGGCAAACAGCGCTTGGGGCTCATCGCAGTACTCCAGAACATATTGTTATTGTATGGGTTCAGGGGATCAGCAGTTCACGACGACCATCGACATGGTCGATGCGCTCGCCTGGCAGGTGCAAGCGACGGTCGCACAAGTAGTCATATTCGCGGCGGGCACGTTGCAGTTGCTTGAGATCGAGTTCCACGATCTGGCGGCACTCCTGGCGTCCGGCTTCGAACAGCACGCGCCCGAACGGGTCGACCGCCGCGCTGCCACCGGCGAACACCAGGCCGTCATCGCCCTCGCCCACCCGATTGACCATTACCGCAAAGGCCTGGTTTTCCTGGGCCCGGGCCATGATCGCGGTACGGTGGACGGGGCCGTACGGGTCCATGTTGCCATTGGTGACGATGATCAGCTCGGCGCCGAGCTGGGCCAGGGCACGGCTGCTTTCCGGCAGTTCGATGTCGTAGCAGATCAGGATACCCACGCGCACACCCTTCCACAGGGCCGTGGCATAGCGGTCGCCTGGGCAGAATACGCCGCGCTCCGAAGGCCACAGGTGGGTCTTGCGGTAGCTCAAGGCTATACCTTCAGGCGTCACCAGTACGGAGGTGTTGTAAAAGGTACCTGCATGATTTTCGGCGATGCCGACCACGACCGCGACATTGCGCTCGCGCACTGCATTGAGGACGGCTTGCAAGGCCGGGCCGTCCAGGGGTTCGGCAACGCTGGCCAGTTGGTCGGCGCCGGCAAACCCCATCAGCTGGGTCTCGGGGAAAACCAGCAAGTCCGTGGCGGCTGCGCAGGTCGCGATGGCGTTGAGGGTTCGCTCCAGGTTATAAGCGGTGTCGCCGTCACGGCCTGCCAGTTGTACCAGTTCAATCTTCATCTTTGTTCCTTGCACAGGTTAAATGAGGGGCCCGATCTGCAAACAGCACCCGCCAGGGCTGGGCAGAGTATGAGGCGCCGCACGGCGACAAGTAATTACATCGATGGGGTACCCCTCAATGGGTAGCGACATGAACCTGACACTGCAGGACGTGGCCTGGCATGACGCCGTGGGCCGGCTGATCGAAACGCTGGACCGGCCCAATTTCTGGACCGCGCTGGTGCGCTTGCTCGACCGCTATGTGCCGGTGGACAACTGGGTGGTGCTGATCTTCAGCGCCGGCCGGCCGCAGGTGCTGGCCGAATCCCCTGGCGCGGACGGAGGGCTCGATTCACTGTTCCAGGATTACCTCAAGGGCCTGTACCTGCTCGACCCTTTCTATATCGCCAACCGCGAGGCACCGCGAAGCGGGATGTTCCGCCTGGATGACGTGGCCCCGGAATGCTTCGAGCAGACCGACTACTACCAGCGTTATTTCCGCCTCAACATCGTCACCGACGAGGTGCACATCAACGTCCAGCTCGATGCCGAGCGCACTCTTAGCCTGTCCCTGGGAAGTCAGTGCCGTTTCAGCCTGGAGCAAATTGCCTTGCTGGGCCTGATCCAACCCTGGGTCGCCGCCCTGATGCGCCAACGCATGGTATTCGAACGGGAACTGGAACAAGCCCCGGCCCCGCCACCCAGCTGGCAGAGCCGCCTGGACTCGACCGCCAGGCAGATGGCATCACCGCTCTCGGCGCGCGAACTGGAGGTCGCCCGCTTGATGCTCAGCGGCTGCTCGAATAAGGAAATCTCCCGCAAATTGGCGATTTCCGCCGAAACCGTGAAGGTGCACCGCAAGCACATGTACAGCAAGCTCGGGATCAAGTCGCAGTCTGAGTTGTTTTCGCTGTTTTTGCAGGCCCAGGAATGAAATAGCCAATGAAATAGCCCCCGGCACGCCAGGCGTGCCGGGGGCTATAAGGGCCGGCAATCAGTTTGTCTGGTCGGCGCGCCAACCGACTTTTGCCATGGCCGACAACAACTGCTCGGGCTTGAGCGCCAGCGCGCGGTTGCCGCAGCCCTCCAGGTCGGTAGCGGCCAGCATGGCATTGAGGATGGCTTCCTCCACCGCATCGGCGGCCGCCAGGAACAGGGCCGAGATATAGTCGTTGTTGACCATCTGCAAGGCCGTGGTCGACTCGCCGGGATGGCCATGGTTGGCGGCCGGCAAATTGCTGTTGCCCACGGAAAAGGCCACGAAGATATCGCCGCTGTCGTCTTCCGTGCCGCCCCCCACCCGGGCCAGGCCAACGCTGGCCCGCTGTGCAAGGCGTGTGCACTGGTGCGGCAGCAACGGCGCGTCGGTGGCAATGGTCACCACGATCGAACCCATGCCTGGCACCCCGACATTGACTGCACTGCGATACGGCGACGGCGTGTCAGAAAGCACCCGGCCGACCGGATAGCCCGCCACGCGCAGTTCTTCGCGCACGCCGTAATTGGCCTGCACTAGCGCGCCTACTGTCCACCCCCCCTGCTCGGCACTCAAGACCCGCGAAGCGGTACCGATGCCGCCCTTGAATTCGTGACAGATCATGCCCGTGCCACCGCCCACGCAACCCTCTGCCACCGGCCCGGGACGCGCGGCAGCCAGGGCTTCATGGACATGCCCGGCGGTGACATGCTGGCCCCAGATGTCGCTCAACACGCCATCGTAGGTTTCCAGTACCACCGGCATGCACCAGTAAGTGTGCTGCTTGGCCATGTCCCGCTCGGCAGCCACCAGGGCGTCGCGTACCACGCCGATACTGTGAGTGTTGGTGTAAGCGATGGGCGTGGTCAGCAAGCCCGCTTCGCGAATCCACTCCAGCCCCGTGGCATCGCCATTGCCATTGAGCACATGCACCCCGGCAAAGCAGGGTTGAAGATGTGCCGCACCGGCCCGCGGCTCGATGACGGTGACGCCGGTATGGATAGAGGTTTCGCCCGATTCGACATTGAGCGTGTGATGGCCGACTCGCACGCCCGGCACATCGGTGATGGCGTTGTAAACGCCGGGTTTACCCAGGCCGATGCTGATACCTAGATCGCGTAAGCGCATTGTTCCCTTCTCCACGTTCGATGATTGAGAGTGCGAGGAGTTTAGAAACCTGACAGGTACTTAGCGATAACCCGCATTCGTTACCCCCAAGTAGGTACAGGTCAGAAACTCGCTCGAGGGTTAAGGGCGGCTGGATCATACCCAGGCGCTTGGCGGCGCGGCCAAAGTTCTGCTCCTCAGCCACAGCGAGGAACAGCCATAGGTGCCGAATCAGGCGAAAGTTGATCAAGGTTATTCCATAGGTTCGGCGTATGTTAAACATCCTTTATTAGTAATATACCTATGAGCTGACCTGTCCGACACTCAGAACCTCCTTCACCAGAGAGGTTCACCCATGAGCCAAGACACCGTTCTAGAACGGTTGGAGGCACTGGACACCAATACCGTGTCCGACGCCCTCGACTTCCTCGGCCTGCCTGGCGCGACGTTCGGGCTGCGTCCACTGTGGAACTGCCCCAAAGTGGTCGGCCGAGCCAGCACCGTACAGCTGGCCGCCAAGACCGACCGCGCACCTACCGTTCATTTGATCACCCCGGTGATCGAAGCTATCGAAAGTGAAGACCGGGTGCTGGTAATCGCCGGCGGTATCGAGGGAATCTCCTGCTGGGGCGACATCCTGGCCAACGCCGCCGTTGCCAAAAACGTACGCGGCAGCATCATCGACGGTTGCAGCCGCGACATCGACGGCAGTGCCGAAATCGGCTACCCGGTCTATGGCCGCGGTGTGACCATGATCAGCGCGCGCAACCGCGTGGTTCAGGTCGACGCGGCCTGTCCCGTCCAGATGGCAGGTGTTGCGGTCAACGAAGGCGACTATGTAATCGCCGACAACTGCGGCACGGTCTTCATCCCCCAAGGGCATATCGACAAGACTCGTTTTCAGGGGGTATCAAGTACAGGCGATTCAGGTTTTCCAATGCTGGCTTTTGAGTTCCCCCCGAAGCCACCCGATGGGAAAGGCTTTCAGCCCGATTTGCAGCAAGCGTTCCGTACCGAGACACCGCTTCGGACAACGCATACAGCCCGTCACCCCGCTGCGTACCATGAAACGCAAGCCCAAGCCTGGCCTTCCCAGGCTGTTTGATCGGCCAAAGTATCGACAGCGCAATATCATCGAACGGATGTTTGGTTGGTTGAAGGTGAACCGCCGTATCGCAACACGCTTCGACAAGCTCGCGAAAAGCTTTGCGGCGATGGTCTCGCTGAACTGAGTTGACGTTGTCATCGCCCGGAGGGGCGTCTCGACTACACGAAGGTTGCCGACTGTTCAGTCGTCCCCCTGCCGGCGCGCAGGTGATGATTTCTCCGCTCAACGCCTCCACGCAGACCCCACGCGATCTATGAAGGTAGAAACGGCATTGACCGTATGGCTCGAATGGCCATAAAGTAAGGATGTCTTACTAATCACCGATTGAGAAGACTTCAGCGAAATATGGTTTCAGCCGACCTCGAACCGCAGACCTTTTGAAAGGGACAAAAATAAAATGCCAGAGACTTTCTATCCTGTTGCATCCTTCGGTGGCGTCACCAAGCAATCAGTCCGCTTCGAAGCAGACGTCTTTGAATGTGAGGTCATCGGAGAAATCCCCAGGGAGCTAAACGGAGCCCTCTATCGCGTGGGTGGCGACCGGGAGTTCCCCAGTCTGAAGGATGACAACATCATCAACGGCGATGGCCTCTTGTCGATGTTTCGGTTCGAAGATGGCCACGTCTCTTTCAAGATGCGATACGTCAAGACTGAGAGACTTCTGAAGGAGCGGGAAGCTCGTCGTCGCCTCTATGGTAACTATCGCAACAAATTCACAGACGACCCTTCCGTCCAGGGTACCAATCGCAACAATACCGCCAATACATTCGCCTTCACCCACCACCAACGTCTGTTTGCTCTACGTGAGGACTCCCATCCGTACCAAATAAATCCGATCACGCTGGATACGCTTCCGGTTGAGCACTTTGCTGGCGACCTGAAAAGCAAAAGCGTGTCGGCACACCCAAAGATTGATCCGGTCACTGGCGAGTGGTGGTCGATTGGCCTCTTTGCAAATGGCGAGCCGACCACTGACATGTCGCTTCACGTGTTCGATAAAAATGGTGTGTTGATACGAGAAGAGTTTTTCAAAACGCCCTATCCGGGGGTCGCCCACGACTGGGTAGTGACTCGCGATCACGTGATTTTCCCCGTTATGCCGCTCACCGCGGATATCAAGCGCATCGAAGCAGGGGGGCCCTTCTATGCGTGGGATCCGAGCCTCCCGTCGATGTGGGGTATTATGCCTCGCGACGGTAAGGTGTCCGACATCCGTTGGTTTAAGCTCCCTAATGTCATGATGAGCCACATCATGAATGGCTTCACTGAGGGTAATGTCGTTCACATCGATGCCGCTATAAGTCCAGGAAATGTCTTTTGCTTCTTCCCTAACGTCGACGGCACCTGGAGCGATCCACGTGAAGCTACTACCACCATCACGCGTTTATCTTTTGACTTGAGCAAACCAGATGACCAAGCGATCACGCTGAGTCCCGTGGATGGCGCTTTTGGTGACATGCCTAGACTCGACGAACGTTTCTCGATGTCGAAGTACAACTTTGGCTACTTCGGCTATCGCAATCCGCCTCACTTCGGCATTGGTCAGGTGGACTGGAATACCAAAGAGGTAAAAATCCACAACATGTCGGACTCCACAAGCCAAGAACCGTTGTTCGTCCCGCGGCACAAGGATGCTCCCGAAGGGGATGGATTTCTCCTCACCGTGGTCAACCGCCCAAAAGAAAACCGCGCCGATCTGGTGATTCTGGATGGGCGGGACGTTTCGCAACCGCCTCTGGCAACCGTTAAACTACCTTTTAACATGCCATACCAGTTCCACGGATGCTTTATCCCGGAAGATGAACTCAAGAACTATGAGCCTTAATGGCAAGCGAGTTACCAGTCCCGTAAATTGACGGATCACGCTTATCGCGGACCTGAGTTCAAGCTTGACCTGCGCCCCCATGGAACGCAGGTCAAGTCTCCCCTTCTCGCGCCGGCCGCATCGCGCGGACCTGTACAAAAGTGCCGCGCCAGGCAACGTAACATGCAGCCAGTCATACGATGACCTCGTAATGCCTGACTGCAGCCCCCTTCATGCCCCTACTCAGTGGCGCTTTCGGCTAGGCCGAGGCTTTTCTGCTCAGCGTTACATTGATATCCAGAACCAGTTACTCGCTTGAGAGCATCAAAAACCGCATCACGCCGATCAAGGGAAGGCCCATGGTCTTTGGGTTTCGGCGTATTTGTTCCCGAAGTTCAAGGCAGCCAAGCCTCAAAAAACGTCAGCAGTCAAAAATTTCCCTTGATAAATGATCTGGATCATTTATGATCCAGATCATTATCTACGCAGCAACGGTGCATGGCGAAATGGAACTATCAACCGGACTCCGAGAGCGCAATAAAACGGCCAAGCGATCAGCCATCATGGCTGCGGCTCGTAAGGCATTCGCAGAAATAGGGTTTGAAATGGCGAGGCTTCGGGATATAGCAGCTTCGGCCGGGGTGGCAACGGGAACCGTGTTTCTCTATGCGAAGACTAAAGAAGAACTCCTGCTACTGGTATTCGAAGAGGAGCTCGAGCCGCTCATTAATGCTGGATTTGAAACGTTGCCAAGCGATGGTTTGCAGAGACAGTTACGCACTATCTTCGACGTAGTGGCAGACCACCATGAACAAAACTTTTCGCTCTGCCGCCACTTTCTGAAAGAGATCCTTTACCTGGACGGCGCCTGCCGAGTCGAGCTCAAGCGGTTTATTCGCAGTTGGATTGAGCGCATCGCAAAGTTAATCGATGAAGCCAAGACAAAAGGAGAAATATCAGATCACGTTAATGCAGACCATTTGGCGGAACTGGTGCTCGGCATTTTCATGCTGGTCATGCGTGACTGGCTAAACGGAAACCTTGCTCGGCAGGAAATGAACTCAAAATACGACTCATTCATCCATATGTTGTTTTCCGGTCTTGAGCCAGGTGGCTTTACGGTCGGCAGCAACCCAAAACAAGTATAAAACAGGGGTCATTATGACAGCACGAACTGGGGCAGAACTTTTAAAAGGCATGAAATGCGAGCGCGAGGTTTGGATGGGGGACCAGCGCGTTGAAGATGTCACGGAACATCCTCAACTCAGTGCTACAGCTCACGTTTTGGCCGATATCTATGACCTCCAGCATGAAGCAGCGGAGGATTGTCTTACGGTTGACCCTGAAACCGGAGAAATGATCAACATAACCCATGTCATTCCTCGCTCGAAAGAGGATCTGCAGAATCGCCATCGCTGCATACAACGCGTCGCCGAGAAAACTGTCGGTGTATTGGGAAGAACACCGTGCTACAAAAATGTCACCGTTGCTGGGTTTGCAGGTGATTACGTTGAATGGGCGAAGAATGGTAACGAAGCGGGTGCAGAACGGCTGGTGGAATATCAAAAGCACCTGCGACGTAATGATTTGTTGCTGACACACGCGCTGCTGAATGCCACGGCCGACAAATCACAGCATCCTAACAGCGGCGACAACGCCCAAGTCTGTCTGCAGAAGGTCGAGGACACTGAGCAGGGAATCCTGGTCCGGGGAGCACGAGTGCTGGCCACGCTTGCACCTTTTGCAGACGAACTCCTTGTCTATTCTCCCACCCCGGTTTCAGAGGATGGCCAGCGATTCGCACTCTCCTTCGCTATCCCTATCAATACGCCGGGGCTGAAGTTCTTCTGCCGCGACAGCTATACAACTGCAAACAATATCTTTGATCAGCCGTTTTCAGCTCGCTTTGATGAGCAGGACGCCTTTGTTGTGTTTGACAACGTAGAAGTGCCCAGGGAGCGGATTTTTATCGACGGGAACGTCTCTGTACACAACCAGGTCACCCGGCGCACATGGGCGGCAAACGTTTTTCAACAGACCTTTATTCGAGCCCAGACGAAGCTTGAGTTTGCTTGGGGGATCGCCACTGCTATGGCCGAAGCGGTTGGCGATAGCTCGCCCCGCACTGCGCAATTATTGGGGGAAATCTGGAGCTACGCATCGCTGACTCGGGCCGCCTTGGTCGCGGCGGAAGAACAAGCCATGGACTATGGCAACGGATTGGTACTACCGAATCGAGAGTTGCTCCAACCTTTGCAGGCAATGATGCCGATCTGGATGCCGCGAGTGAGTGAGATTATTCGCCAGGTGGGTTCGCACCACCTGTTGACCACTCCTACCTTGTCGA
The DNA here is from genome assembly GCF_009905435.1 of Pseudomonas sp. R5(2019). Classification (GTDB taxonomy): domain Bacteria; phylum Pseudomonadota; class Gammaproteobacteria; order Pseudomonadales; family Pseudomonadaceae; genus Aquipseudomonas. The sequence continues at coordinate 58,545 of NZ_JAAAMT010000018.1, read as the reverse complement.
TGCTGGAAAATTCGGAACTCCGGCCGGTGCTGAACAAGTATCTGCGGGGAGCAGGTGATGTGGATGTGGAGCTGCGTACCCGCTTGTGTCGTTTGGCATGGGACTTCGCTGGATCAGCCCTGGCAAGCCGCGGCGATCTCTACGAGCGATTCTATTTAGGTTCCTCGCCACGCGCTTTCGAAGTTAGCCAACGCGTTGCGAATAAAGAGAGAGCCCGTGCTCTGGTCGCTCGTTTCTTGAGCGAACCCGTGCCTCGCAAACCAGGGCTCCTCTGAAAATCCCTTTTTCACGAAATTGCAGGCCCACAAGTGACCTGGTTATTGACCCGCATTTTTCATGTGCGGGTTTTCCAGACCCTCTTCGGGCGACGAAAAAATCAGTGGTTGAGCGTCTGCTCAAAAAACAATAACGGAGGGGGCCATGCAGCCGGAAATATTTAAGGAAGGAATGCGGCGGCTCGCCGCAAGTGTCTGCATTATCACAACCCAAGACCTGATGGGTGTACGGTATGGAATTACCGCGACTGCCGTTTGCTCGGTAACCGCCGATCCTCCTATGCTGTTGTGCTGTATGAATCGCAGCAATGGATCTTACGATTCATTTTTGAAAAGTGGGCGGTTTGCGGTCAACCTGTTAGGGACGCGCGACAATTCAATCGCCACCCGTTTTGCTGGCCGATTGAGTGCCGATGAGCGCTTTCAGGACGGAGACTGGGGGGAATTAGCCACTGGAGCACCGGTACTTTTGACGGCAGAAGCTTGTTTCGACTGCGAGACGGCGCAGGTCATTGATGTCGGTACGCACACTATATTTCTTGGCAGTATTAAAGAGATTTTGTTGTCGCAAGAGCGATCGGAATGCCTACTGTACGGAGACGGGCAGTACGGTCGTTTTAATATTGCAAAATCCGCGTGAAATAGGTGTTCTATACGCCCGATCTGGTTAAATCAGGCCAGCGGGCGCTCCATCGTTGTCTAGAGCAGCCTATACGTTCTCATGAGTATGGGCTCGGGATTGCTGGTGCAGCGCGTAGCGACGAACATATCAGGGGCGGAACTGATGATCATTCAATGAAAGTGGAACTACGGATACAGCTGACCGGCCAGGTGGGGATTCGCGATACATCTTCCAGCGGTTCAATAGGTGCCTTGACCTTATCCGCGTGCGCCACCACAAGTTGGCAAAGTAATTCGATCAGTGTGCATTTTTCCTCCTCGCTCATTCCTGATAGCCATTCAAATTCTATCGCTCGGAGTCGAGGCTCAATTGTACGAAGCACATCCCCTCCTAACGTGCTAGCGCGATAGCATTTCCGAGAAAAACGAGCCGTCTGCCCCCTTTCAATCATCGCTTTATCGGCCAAGATATTTGCGACCAGAGTGATATTGGACGTCTCGTAACCCAAAAATCGCCTTGCTTGTGATTCGCTGATGCCTGGATGACAGAAAACGATGTACAGCACTGCGTACTGGCGCAGGGTCAGCCCAAACAGCCCGGTTTCACCTGATAACCTTGACTCGATGGACTGCAGGCAGCGGTGGGCAAGCCAGGTTGGCCGGTTGTGCACCCAAGATAGAGGCTCGGAGGTCGGCGCTTGGGGGGCCAACTTATTCAACAGGAAAGAGAGCTGCTCCCACTGCCTCTCTGAAAGAGGAGCCATTAGAGCGCGTTCAGCGTTCTCTAGACTCTCGTGTCCCGCATGTAAGAACTCCTTCCCTTTCTCTGTTAGCGAGACAAGCTTTCTGCGCCTGTCATCCTCATCTACCGCGCGCGCTATCAATTGATGTTTTAAAAGGTTCGCAACGACCAAGCTGATAGTTGACTTGTCCGCTCCCATCAGCCTTGCCAACTCGACCTGCATCATGGGGCCGCGTGACTGTAGAACAGCCAACGAGTGGAACTGGGTAGGTGTGCTACGCTGCCCGTGATGAAGGGCAAACAACGCAGCGGTAACCTGATCCAGCCGCTGCACGAGAAATGGGATTCGCGCGTAAAGGTGGCCGAGAGCCTCCAGGTTCGGATCCACGTGTTTCTGATTTGTCATGCTTGAAAGAGCCAAGGTAAAGGGTTCATTACGGAGGTCAAGCTAATCGCTGATCATAGCGTAACGTAAGCGGCCGAGGTGAATCTTGTCGATCTCACTCTGAAACGATCTGGAGCCCGCCTCTATATAATGCTACCTTATAGAAATCATTCTTATAGCGTTAACGGCAACCCTATGAACATATCCGTTGAGTCCGAAACAACCGTCAAAGCCAAACACCCGTCCACGCAAACCACCATGTACATAATGGCCCAGGCCTTCCATGCCTTGCGAGCGTTGTGGATCGAGCCCGCCCTTAAAGAAAAAAACATCACGTCGCTGCAGTTCACCCTGCTGGCAGTGGTTGCTCGCCATTCAGGCCTGTCGTCAGCTGATTTATCTCGGCGTTTCTACGTCACCCCTCAAACGATGGGGCAGGTGCTGACAGCACTAGAGTCCCGCGGTTTGCTCATACGCGCAGAGAACCCGGAAAACCGTCGACTGTTGTCCATGAGCCTGACAGCAGAAGGCCACGCACTCGTCGAATCGTGCCAAGCTGACATGCAATTGATCGAAGAACAGGTGTTCGGCGGCTTGAGTGAGAAGGAGTTGGAGAAGTTTCGCGGCACCTTGCACAAGGTGATTGGCAAGATCCGCGAAAGGTAGGAGCCGCGCAGCGATCAGCCCACTCTGCCTGACAACAGCTGGGGTCAATCTACCTTGAAACAGTTGGTCCGATTAAAGCCGGGGGCTCTGCCCCCACGATACAGAGTGATCAAATCATTGCGGGGATGCCCCCGGCGAAGCTGACGAAGATCGCTAAATAACAACCTCTTGACCGGACTCAACCGCGGCACGCAGCCAAAGCAGTACCGAAGCAATTTTCTGCGTGCATTCTACTGGCTTGCGCAGACACTCGAACATCAACCCCGTAAAGCAGATTTCGAAAAAGTGAATCGTCGTTGAGATGTTAAAATCAGCCATCAACTGGCTATTTTCAACAGCATTATCCAACATGATTTCGAGCTGCCTGGCCAATCGATACTGGGCTTCTCCTAGCCGTTTCGAGATCATGCGGTCTTCACGCGCAAGCTTGCTTTTATGCAACAGCACTTCACACAACTGACGTGATCGAGGATCGCTGAGTGTCGCCTCTACTGCTGCTTGCAACTGGCCAATACCACTTTCCAAATCCAAGCCTGCACAATTCAGATCCTCAACTGGCAATCGTCGCTCATCAAGCAGTGCACCGAGCAGTGCGGCCCGTCCTTTGAAGTGCCAGTAGATGGCACCGCGACTCATTCCTGCCCTGCTTGCCACCCTCTCCATGGTGGCAAATGCGCATCCTGACTCGGCAAATACATCCAGAGCTGCATCCAGGAGCGCTTGCCGGGTAATCGCACTGTCTGCGGCACATCGTTTACCCATCGCAAACTTTCCCTATTCTCCAGCAAAGCGAAGAAGCTAATTAAGGCGCTACAAGCCGCTGGTTCAACCTGCAGCGCAGTACGTTAAAGCACTTTGAAATAGTGAATTCGGTTGGACCCAGGTGTTTTCTCGGCAACCCCTACGAACACATGGCGATCCAGCCAGTCATGCGGGCCTGCCGGCACATCGAATTTGGGCGAAACTCGCATATAGTATTCGTCGTGATCGACCGGTTCCTGGCGCATCAGCCGCGCCAGTACTTCAGGGCTGGACCACCGGTATCCTCGGTTCTGCATATAGATCAGGGTTCCGTCGTCAGCCTCGAGCAAATAGCGAGCATCGAAGTCGATGACCCCATTGGGCCTTACCAGCGGCCAGTCGCCCCCGCTGAAGGGGACGACTGTCCCGCGGATGCTCGGCCCCTCGAAGGTTCCTGACTCCACGTACACCGCTGCTCGCTCTGCGCCCATATTGCCTGGCCGCAGATAGCGGCCCTTGCTCAGATTGATACTGACGGTGAAAGCAAACTCGAAGCGGGGTTCAAATGGATGCGGGGGCAATACTTGCTCGCTCATATCGATCTCTCTCGTTATTGTCATGATGACTGCGTTCAGACACTCAGATTTTCAACCCGGCAGACATCCGCATCGACCTTGCGCCGCACTTTGCTCGTATCTTCCGCGGCAGATTGAGGTGACGGTACGCGGGTCTGCAACAGAAAATGCGACAGCGCCGGAATCAGGATCAGTGCCCCGAACATGTTCCAGACGAACATGAAGGTCAGCAGAATACCCATGTCAGCCTGGAACTTGATCGGTGACCAGATCCACGTCACCACACCTGCCGCCATGGTCACACCGATCAGGCCCACCACCTTGCCAGTGAAACCAAGCGCCTGGCGATAGGCCTGGTTCAAAGGCACACCGCGACGCTGAAGCACCAGTTGCACACACAACAGGTACAACGCATAGTCGACGCCGATGCCCACTCCAAGAGCAATAACCGGCAAGGTCGCCACTTTGACGCCAATGCCCAGCCACACCATCAGGGCCTCACACAGAATCGCCGTCAATATCAACGGGATGATCGCCACCAGTACTGCGCGCCAACTGCGGAACGTGATCAGGCAAAGCACCGTGATAGCACCGAAGACGTAGAAGAGCATCGTGTGGTTGGCCTGCTCGACCACAATGTTGGTCACGGCCGCTATCCCGGCACTGCCGGCGGCCAGAAGGAACTGCCGCTCAGGGGTGGAATTCTCGTCGGCAAAAGCCTGGGCGGCAGCCACCACGGCCTTCAAGGTTTCGGCTTTGTGGTCCTTGAGGTAGGCGATCACCGGCAACAGGGTGCAAATGCGGTCTGCAGCCCCTGGGTTGTCTGTCATGGCCTGAAAGGACGCCACGCCGGTCAGTGCGGGGTCACGCGAGATCGTCAGCCACTTGGGACTGCCTTCGTTAAGGCCGGCAATCATGTTGCGCACGTTATCCGACAAGGCGCTCGCCTGCAGAACCCCGGGTAACTCCTGTAGCATCACGGTGAAACGTTCGACCTCCTTGAGCGTCTCACTTGTGGAGCAAGCGTCTGCTGGCGTCTTGACCATGACGACAAACTGATCGCTCGACAATCGATAATGATCGTTTATGAAATTGATATCCTGGTTGTAGCGCGCCTGAGGCCAAAGCTCGGGAGCACCAGGATCCAGGTCACCGATGGCCAGGTGGCTGCGAACTCCGTACCCTACCACCGCCAGCACGAGAGCCACCGACAATGCCGCCACCGCATGTCGGCGCTCGGTAAACCGTGCCAGGCCGTCCAGCACTCGTCCCAGTCCCCTGCCGGCGTCTTCGTTTTTCTCGATGCACAATGCCCGAGCTGCCGCGGTGCGGCTTACGCCTGTGTATGAGAGCACCACCGGCAACAGCAGCAAATTGGTAAAAATCAGCGTCGCCATGCCAATACTGGCGGTCAGGGCCAACTCCTTGATTACCGGAATATCGATAATCATCAATACCGCAAACCCCACCGCGTCGCCGAGAATGGCAGTGAGTCCCGCCAGAAATAGCCGGCGGAAAGTAAAACGTGCCGCGACATAGGCCGGAGTTCCGCGGGCAACATCCTGCATGATGCCGTTCATCTTCTGTGCGCCATGGCTGACGCCGATAGCGAAGATCAAAAAGGGCACCAGCACCGAGTACGGGTCCAACTCAAAGCCCAGACTGGTCACGATGCCGAGTTGCCAGAGCACTGCGACCAAGGAGGCGACCACCACCAACACAGTGCTTCGCACACAGCGGGTGTAGGCGTAAAGAAACAAGGCAGCAATGGCGATCGAGATCAGAAAATAGTTGACGATGTTAGCCAGCCCATCGATCAGATCACCCACCAGCTTGGCATAACCGATGATATGCACGTCGACGTTACCGCCCTTGCCTACCGTCGAGTACTGCTGCCGAATAGCCTCGAGATTGGCGGCAAAAGTGCTGTAGTCCAGACGCACACCGGTTTCGGGGTCCCGGTCCTGCATGGGCACAACCAACATAATCGACTTCATGTCGGTGGCCACCAAGCTGCCCAGAATGCCCGCCTTGTGAATATTGGCGTTCAATTGCTCAAGGCTCTTGCTGGAACCGTCGTAGGTTTCCGGCATGACCGGCCCACCCTCGAAGCCATCCTCGTTGACCGCGGTCCAACGCACCGCGGCCATCCAGATCGAGCTCATCCACGCTCTGTCCACCCCGGGCGTGAGAAACAGTGCCTGATTGATCTTGAAGCTGGCATCGAGAAAGCCAGGATCGAGTATCGAACCCTGGGTGTTTTCCACTACAACTCGCACCGAGTTGCCAAGGCCGACCAACTTGTCCTGGTTGGCGAAATAGTTCTGCACATAGGGGTGATTTTGAGGAATGACCTTGTCAAATCCCGCATTCACTACCAGGCGGGTTGCCTGCCAACCCAGCGCCAGTGTGGCGAACAGACAGAGCAGGATGAACAGCAGCCGATGGTTGAACAACGCGCGTTCCATCAGATTGCCCGAACGCCGGTCAAAGTCGTGCAGCGTGACAGGTGCGCCAGACAGGCCATTTTGATTCATGTCGATAGCCATAGTGCCCCCTGATAAATTACTTGATCGTTTCGACGCGGACACCGTAGGGGCCCACCGCTATCACTGAACGGCCCGGCCCCGCGGCGATGCCAAAATAGGGCATCGATCGTGTAGGGGTCATTGGGGCGAAGGTGTTCTCTGCAGGATCACTGACCATGAGCTGGCCGCTCTGGGAGGCCAACACCAAAGAGCCGTCTGCCAGGGTCGCGCTACCGGTAATGGATGCGTCTGCTCCTGTCTCGATACGTTGCCAGTGATCGCCGCGATCATGGCTGGCAAACGCGTTGCCCCGCAGTCCGTAGGCGATCAATGTATTGCCGTTGGCCGAGAGCCCGAAAAAGGTGCCGCGATAGGGCGTGGGTAAAGGTTCGAAGGTGTTACGTGCCTGATTCCAGCGTCGTAGCAGCCCGCGCTCGCCCGCCAGATACAGGTCGGCCCCCGATCGCGCCAGGCCATAAAGATGCATGCCCTCCGGGTTGGCCGTACGCTCAAGCAACGGTATCCAGGTCTGACCGCCGTCGTGAGTCATCAGAGCGAGATTGAACGCACCCACCACCAGGCCATTGCGAGCGTCGCTGAACGACACATCGAGCCAAGGCATGTTGGGACCGTCCGTAACCATGCGATTGACGCTGTCCATGACGCTCGCATCCACCTCGCCCCTGCTGACTCGCGGCTCATAATATTCGGTGAGCAACTTTCCAAGGTGTCGGCCGTCGAGTTGCTTGGACCAGCTCTGCCCCCCGTCCTGACTGTGCAGGATGACCCCGTCATGACCCACAGCCCAACCATTGAGTGCATCGGGAAAGTTGACAGCTACCAGGTCCGAACTGACTGGCACAGGTACCTGCTGCCAGTGTTTACCTGCGGCGTCGCCCAACAAAATCCGCCCCCATGGGCCTACAGCCACCAGCCCCTGCGGAGTGCGAGCGACCGCTGTCAAGCGATTCACCGATGACTTGTCACTGACCCGTGCCGGGATATCCTGTGAGTCGGCCATGGCAGGGGACCCATTGACAACAAACAGCATAAGAACCAGTAGTTGGGCAACTCTTTCGATCAGCATAATCTTTCACCTTGTTATTCTTGTACTGGTGAAGGGTGCGCAACCTCGTTGCGATTGCACACGCCTCCTTACGTCAAGGATTGAGAATGAATCGATTCAGCGAGTTCGAGGTCATCTGATTTTCCGAGTGAGGCTCAACCGGGCGATTGCCGTTGACCCCCAAGGCGTTGTACACGTAAATGCCAGTGCTGAAATCGAACGACATCGCAGTGCCTTGTGCCGGGGCCTTGATATCGTAGGACGCGGCAATGCCGACTGGGGTCATGTGATAAAGCTTGCCAGCGGAATCACGACCTTCATGGATGCCACCATACCAAGCGTCCTCTTCCACATAGATGTCGCGCTCTGCGAACACATGGCGCTGCCCAGATTTCAATGTGCCCTTGATATGCCACACGCGGCGCAGCTCCCAACGCATGCAATTGGGGTTGGGGAAGTTGGCCTGCAGCAATTCTTTGCTGGCATGGCAAGGTGAATTGGTGTCGGCGTACATCAGTTTGTAATTGTTGTAGGGGATGTACATTTCCTGCTTACCGACCAGCTTGAAGTCGAAGCGATCGAAATTGCCGTCGTAAAGGTAAGCCTCGTCGTACAGCACGGCTCCACCCAACGCCGCGATGGGCGTATCTGCAGCCAAGTCAGGGGAAAGGCGGACGCGCCGGGTACCCGGGCTGTAAGTCCAGGCTTGGCGGTCCAGATCGCTGTACATGTCCCACCAATAGGTGGCTTGACCACGAAGCCGCGCGGGCCCCGTGTATTCAGTTCGGGTATAGCCGCGCCAGTTCGGCTTGCGGTCTGAATAAAAACCCGAAGCTTCCTGTCGGTTGGTCACACTGGGGCTGACCACTTCGCCAGAAGGTTTTACGTAATTGGCAGTCCACTGATATTCGATCGCCTTGCCATAATAGCGCGCGAATAGGTTCCAAATCGCTTCCTGACCCGTCTTGGGAATCGGGAATGGAATACCGCCATAGCAGACCGCAGGATCGGCTATCCCTCCCTTTTCATTGAGCGTACAACGGCTTGCGTTGGCCTGACTGTTCTCCAGCACAGCTTGTGGATAGGCTGCGGTACGCCGAGTGGGGTACACGTCGATACGAAACGTTGGGTATCTGCGCATCAACTCCTGAGTGCCCGGCGAAAGCTTATCCGGATGCTTGTCCATGTTTTTGGAATCGATGGTGTACAGCGGTTTGTCGTTCGGGAACGGGTCGGTGCGCCAGCCCGGCCTGGCAGGATCATAAGTTGCGGGTGGCGTTGTCAGGCCGCCGGTATAAGGCGGGATACTGCCATCGGCATTGCCCGCCTTTTCAGCTCCCCAAGGGGTGAGCTTGTTGCCTAGCTCGGCGATTTCCGCAGCGCTGGGAACTGCCAATGCATGACCGACCAGTGTGAAGGTCGCGAGCACGGTGGTGAGCATCGAGTGTGTCGTTTTCATTCTGCAATCTCCTGTCAATGCTTGATTGTTTTTATTCAGTACGTACAGGTCGCCGGCTGGGCGATCAGAAAATTGAGGTCTGATAGGTGAACACAATGCGGCCTCGATCCTGCAACGGCAGCCCGTTGGTGGTGTCGATACCCGCGGGGGTGCGCTTGCTGTTGGCCAGGTTGTCGTTGAACGCCAGGGTAAAGTCATGCTTTTGGTTGTAAGAAGCCGTCAGCGAAAGGCCATAGCTTCCAGCCCCCTCGTTGCCACCACTCAGCGTCGCGGCATTACCGTGCAAGCCGATGCTCAGACTGCTGGACGCGGACAGGTCCCACCCTGGTGCGACAGCGGTCCATTGGGGGGTAAACACCAGAAAGGCGGAGGCGAAATCTTTGGTGACACAGCCATAGTCGACATCGTCAGTACCGGCAGTGCGTCGAGCGTCGGTGTCACAGCGGTTGAACAACTGCTCATTGTGGTCGACGCTCATCCAGCGGCTGTAAGCCAATTCGCCCATCAGCAAGGCGGACGACCACAGTGGGTTGCTGCCCAGAAACATCTGTCCGTTGACCAAGGCGTGAAATGTATTACCTGTGGCGCCTTCACCATCAATCAGTGTCGAAGTCGAGTTCAGTGCCGCGTCCTGGCGCACACTCATTTCGAAACCGGTGCTCACGCCTTCGAAACTCTTGGCCAGGCTGATGCCATACAACTTGGTCTTTTCGGCGTAGCGGAAATTGTATTCACCGCCGGCAAAGTCAATGTCTGTCCAGAAGCTGGTTTCGTTGAACTGTCGCGCATACAGGCCAAGCGTCGCGCCACTGAACCATTGCGGGGCATAGCGTACGGCGACACCAAACTGGGGCGCATGGGGCGAGTCGATACCGCCGTTGCGCAATCTGCCAAAGCCGGTGTCCGGCCCCTCCAGGACAAAGTCCAGCGGCGCCATGAACGTACCACCTTCGGGCCAACGGTTGGGGCGCCACTCATAGAAGTACTGGCCCTCTACCGACCACTGCGGGTTCAGTTGCAGTTGGCCCCACAGACTGCCAACCGGCAAGGCGGTTTCCTTGGCCGTGGCACCCGGGTTGGAAAACAGTTTGTTCAGATCCGTCGGTGCCTGGGCGTGGGAGATGCTGTGCGCCGACGAGGCGATGACCTCGCCCCAAAGCACCGCCTGACGCCCTGCCCGCCCGGTGACATCCATGCCGTTGGCGAACGAATGAGCACCCCAGACGTACGCATCAAGGAACTCGGCCGAAGGTCCCTCGCTATAGCGTCTGGCAGTGTCGGACCAGTGATTGTTGGTGTAGTTCGTGACCTCGTCAGGTGGCGAGTTGTTGAAGGCCTGATCGTACCAGGCTGAGCCACTGACCCTTACGCCTACCGTCTGCCGGAAGTCGGCATCCAGCTCGGTCAGCAGATCCAGGCGGTTGGTGTAGATGCCACCCTTGGCGTAGCTGTAGGTGCTGTTGTTGCCGGCGGCCACTACATCATCCTGGCGGCCTTCGGCACGCATGCCCAGGTTGTAACGCAGCGTGCTGCCCAGGCTGAGGTTGTAATCAGGGTTGCCGGTGTCGAAGGTGTAAGCCTGCACACTGGTCGTGCCCGCCAAACTGACCATGCAGGCGCTCGCTGCCTGGACCACGAACCACATGCGCTTGTTACGGTTGAGATAATTCTTCACAACGTCTTCCTCGTTTATTTTTATAAGAACGTCGTTCCGCCAGCAGGTCGTTGTCGACGCTGCACACAATGACAATATTACTTATATAAATGTTCTTTTCAACGAGTAAATGTCAGGAAGCCTTATGTAAGGCAAAAAATAAATGATGGTGACACGCGCAGGCAGCGGTCGACCGCCTCGAATGGGCAGTCAGACCGTGCGTACGGCAGGTTGCGGCAGGATAGTGGGGATCAGCGGGCCAGAGCTTGGGCGCTCACCCAGTTACCGTGAACCTGGCAACGCAAGCGCAGGGGCAACTTGATGCGGGCAATCGGCCCACTCTCGGGGTGTTCGGCTTCCAGCAACAGGATCTCGCTGAGTTGCTGGTCATGCAGGTCCACGACAAATGCCAGGTAGCCTTCATGCCCCGGCTGTCGGGAAGCGATGTGTACATGCTCTTGCACGGTACAGGACGGTCCCGGTGCGAAAGACTTGATCTCGCCCGTATGCAGGTCCAGACGCATAATGGTATTGAACCCCGCCCCAACGGGCCCACTGATCAGTGGTGGGCCGTTTTCCGGGTTGTAACCCTGGTAGTAGCCAATGCGGTAATTGACCATGAAGTCCTTATCCGCAACCCGTGGAAAATCGCCTGGCGGGCCAATCGTAGTCTCTTCGATCATCTCGCCTGGCTTGGATCATCTCGCCACTCTCCTGCAAAAGTGCTTATTGTTATCAGTGGCCACGTACTGACGGCGCGACTTTTTCACCGTCACGCTGCCGGTGGGCCGTGTCGATCAGATAGGCATGAATACTGCTCACTCCCTTGGCATCCAGCACATCAGCAAAAGACGCCATACCACCATTGGCCAGGATGCCGCCGAGCACGATCTGCTCAAACGCGGTGTGCATGCCCAGCGGCATGTTGAACAGGTCCGGGTAATTGGAACGCGTTACGCCGATCCCGCCTCCATGGCAGCGCGCACAATGCAGAGCGAACAAGTTCGCCCCCTGGGCCAGGTCTTCGGCGTTTACTGGCAATCGCGCTGGTAACTCGTTTAACCCCGGTTCTGGGCGTCTCTCGGGCAAAGGCGTGGGAGTGCCGTCGAGCTTGAATGCCAACAATCGACCACGGTTGGAGTTTTCGTAAGCTGCGGCGCCCGGCATCAGTTGGGAGCCGACCAGGCCGCCATAACCTGCCAGGACAGCAATGTATTGTTCACCGTTGATCGAGTAACTCATGGGCGCAGCCATGATGCCGGTGCCAACGTCGATGTCCTTGAGCAGTTGACCATCCGTGGCTCGGTAGGCTCGCAAATGACCATCGGTGGTACCTTGGAACACGAGATTTCCGGCAGTCGCTAAAGTCCCACCATTCCACATGCCACTATTGGGTACCCGCCAAACCTCTTTCTGCTTGAGAGGATCCCAGGCCATCAGGTATTCCTCGAAGCGCGGCTTGGGCTGGTTGGCGGTCAATTGCGCCAAGGCCTGCTGAGGAAGGGCAAAAAAGGGCGTGTAGGTCGATCCCCAATCCATGCTGCCCTTCTGGTAATGCCAGGCTTTTTCGGTGGAGAACACCATGGCTACATCGATCACAGGAATGTAGGCAAGGCCGGTTTGGGGACTGAACGCCATGGGCATCCAGTTGTGACCGCCAAGGGGTGAAGGGTAGATCAGCTTGGCGCTCTTGCTGTAGTCGCCCTGTTCGGTCTTGACCGGACGCCCGGTGGCTAGATCAACATGGTCAGCCCAGGTTGCCGTGACGTACTTCTCGGCCGAGATCAGTTTGCCGTTGCGCCGATCCAGTACGTAGTAGAAGCCGTTCTTCGGTGCCTGCATCAGCACAGGTACGATTTGCGCATCTATCTTCAGTTCTGCCAGCACCATCGGCTGGGTCGCGGTGAAGTCCCAGCTGTCACCCGGCGTAGTCTGGTAGTACCAGACCATACGTCCGGTGTCCGGGTTGATAGCCAAAATTGAAGACAGAAACAGATTGTCGGTCTGCTCCTGACTACGCAGCCAGACTGGATGGGGTGCGCCATTGCCAACACCGATGTACAGCAGGTTAAGTTGTGGGTCGTAGACCATGCTGTCCCAAACAGTGCCGCCGCCACCCGCCTCCCATAGCGTGTCTTTGCTCCAGGTCTTGGCCGCCATCTCCATTTCCGGGCTTTCGTAACCGTTTTTCGGATCGCCCGGCACCGTGAAAAAACGCCAGCGCTGTTCACCGGTCTTCAGGTCGTAGGCTGTGACATAGCCACGCACGCCGAACTCGGCGCCAGCGTTGCCAATTACTACAGTATTGCCAGCGACCTGTGGGGCGCCGGATAGGGTATAGCCACGGCTGCGATCTACGAAAGTATCGACCTTCCAAAGCACCTTGCCAGTTTTTGCGTCGAGGCTGACCAGGTAACCATCTAACTGGCCGACATAGATGCGACCGTCCGCCAAGGCCACCCCACGGTTACTGACATCGCAACAGGTCTTGCGGGCCCAAGCACCATCCAATTGCGGATCAAAACGCCATAGTTCCTTGCCCGTGACAGCGTCGACGGCCTGCACAACACCCCAGGGGCCCGCGGCATACAGCACTCCGTCGGCCATCACTGGTGTCGCCTGCATACCGCGTTGAACCCGACCTCGGCGGACACTGGCGTCGACCTCCCAGGCCAACCCCAGACGTCCGACCGAGCGTTCATCGATTTGCTGCAAAGGTGAGTAGTATTGCTTCCGAAAGCCCCCGCCCTGCGGCCAACTGTCGGCGGCTGGTGCCTGCTCTTCTGCCTGCGCTGGCCCAAGGCCTGTCAGCACCAGCAGGGTTACCACTAGCCGTAAAACATGTTTTCTCGTATAGGTAGGCATTAAACTCATGGTGTCCTCATCGTCCGGCTGGTAGCTGTCCCGCCTGGCTACTTCAGGGGTGTACGCTGGTATTCAAGTCGCGGGCCATGCTCCTGCCAGCGAGGTAGTACACCATTGCCGCCAAGATGAAGCCCCCAGCACAGGTCACGATGGCACTGCGCAAGCCAATCACTGAGGCACCATGACAGGCCTCGGCCAGTATCGCTTCGGCATTCGCCGGAGCCATACCACCTGGGCATAGCGTGCTGTAATCACCGAGCGAAAAGTCGCGAGCGGCATAAAGGTCACTGGCCAAGCCAATAAACAGTGGCCCCAGGCCCATTCCAATGAGATTGAGTACAAATAGCAGGATGGCCGACGCCGATGCTCGCATCCGTGGCTCGGCCAGGTTCTGGGTCACAGCAAACGTTGGAGGTTGGTGAAACATCACGAACATACAACCGATGGCAATCCAAACCACGCTCAACTGCCAGCTCTCCTGCAGGAAACCGACTACGTAGCAAGGAGCAGCGGCCAGAAAACTCAAGGCCGGTACCCAGCCATACCATTTCTCTCCACGCCGCCCAGCCCAATCACTGATCACACCGCCCAGCGCACCACCAATCATCCCCGCACCGCCGGAAATGATCGCGAACATCAACCCAGCCTTGGCGTAACTCATATCGAAGGCACGGATCATGTACACCGGTATGAACAGATTGATACCGTAGACGGCAAACCCGCCCAACCCAGCACCTAGTGATATTCGACGAAACGTTGCCAGACCGAACATTCGCTTCAATACGGTCACGAACGACGGGACATTGTCACTGTCCTGATAACGCTCTTCGGACAGACCACGCTGGGGCTCGCGGAGTGTTGCGTACACCAGCAGGCCCAGGGCAATACCCGGCAAGCCCATCACGTAAAACGCCTCGCGCCAGCCATAGTGCTGCACCATCCACCCTCCCAACACAGCACCGCCCGCGGCGCCCAGTGGCACGCCCAGGGAGAACAGGGCCAGGGCCGTGGCACGCCGCTCGCGAGGGAAGTGATCGGCAATCAGCGAATGCGCAGCGGGGACACACCCTGCCTCCCCTACCCCGACCCCCATGCGGAACAGCAACAACTGGACAAAGTTGTTGGCGGTGCCGCACAAGGCGGTCATCGCCGACCACACAATTACGCAACTGCCAATGATGCGAACACGGCTTCGACGTTCGGCGAAACGAGCAATCGGTAAACCCAGCACGGTGTAGAACAGTGCGAATGCCAGGCCGCCCAGCAACCCAAGCTGTAAGTCGCTCAGTTGCAAGTCCTCTTTAACGGCCTGGCCCACCGTCGCCATGATAATGCGGTCCATGAAACTGGACGCATACACCAGCACCAGCATGCACAGCAGCCAGGCTCGATAACCACGTGAATTGAGTGTCGTTGACACGGGTGATTGCACAGACACGGGGGTCTGGCGGGTGCTGGAGAGACTCATCACATACTCCTGTCGAGCCGCTGCGCGACTTCTATTTGTTGTTGGAAACGCTTGGGCCAGAGCAGACGTTTGTTGCCCTAGCCTAGCGACTTCAGCCAGCAGTGGCAATATAGCTTATATAAGTATTGCTTAAATAATAGCCAGCATTTGACAGCGCGCGATTCACCCACAATGACTTTGAAGGGGTCAGCCACCTTCAGAACGACGAGATCGCACTTGATCTACACACCAAGACCAGACTGCAAGGGCTCCAGGCCCATATCAACTCGGCCCGTTACGGGACGTTCCAAGGTTTCACTCGTAGCGTTTGAGCATGGTCTTGGCGATGACCAGTTGCAGTACCTGACTGGTGCCTTCGTAGATGCGCATGGCCCGCGCATCGCGATAAAGGCGCTCCACCGGGTACTCGGCGACATATCCGCTACCACCGAAGATCTGCACGGCGCGATCAGCGACACGGCCCACCATTTCCGAACAGAAATATTTGGCAGAGGCCGCTAGCGTGCGCGCATCTTCGCCCTGCTGCAGGGCCTGACCCGCCCGCAGGGCCAGCGCCAGACCCGCAAGGTATTCGGCTTCAGAGTCAGCAAGCATCGCCTGGATCAATTGGAAATTCGCGATGGGCTGACCGAACTGTTTGCGTTGCAACGCGTAACGCGCCGCCTCGTCGATAATCCGCCGAGCCAACCCTACGGCAGAGGCGGCCACGCTGGCACGGCCGCTATCGAGCACCTGCATGGCAATGCGAAAGCCCTTACCTTCATTTTGCGCCCCGCCAATGATGGCATCGGCCGGCACGCGAACATTCTCGAGAATCACATCGCAAATGGCCGAGCCTCGCTGGCCCATCTTCTTTTCTTGCTTGCCAATGTGCAGGCCGGGCGTATTGCGCTCCACGATAAAGGCGCTGATACCGTCCGCGCCAGGTTTGCTCCTGTCCGTGCGGGCCATCACCGTAAAAATATCGGCGTGCAAGGCGTTGGTGATGAAACGCTTGGTGCCGTTGAGCACATAGTGGTCACCGTCACGCACCGCCGTGGTTTTCAAGCTGGCAGCATCGGAGCCTGCCTCAGGCTCCGTCAGGCAGAAGGCCGCTCGGTATTCACCGCTGGCCAACTTGGGCAGGTAGCGTTGTTTCTGCTCGGGAGTACCAGCCAACACAATGCCCTTGCTGCCAATCCCCACGTTAGGCCAGAACACCAGGCGAAAGGCCTGGGAGGTCTGGCTGAACAGCATCTGTACCTGCATCTCCTGCTCGATATCCAGCTCCAGGCCTTCATATTCCTGAGGGATACCCAAGCCAAAAAGGCCCATCTCGCGCATCTCGGCAACGATTTCTTCCGGCACGGCGTTTTTCTCTTCGACGAGCTCTTCGAGAGGCATCAGACGGTTTTTCACGTAACGTTCGACGGTATCCAGGAGTGCCTGAAAGCTTTGAGAATCAAATGCGCTGGCCATGGAGCAGATCCCTGTGGGTTGATTGGAGTTATGCATCACATGTAAGCCTATCTTATATAGATTGTAAAGCCTCTATTCTGACCAAAATCGTATGGACGCACCTTTACAAGATACGTAAACCTTATATACGTTATACTTCCAACAACCCATCTGGAGCACAACAATGACAAACCAGCCCCCGAGCAAGGCCCCCTATCGACGCATCGCCACCGAAGAAGCCTTCGCTCCGCCGGAGATGATCGATATCTATCGACGCATGACCACGGGCAAGACCCTGGATGATCCTGGCTTCAATACCATGTGGAGCTTTTACCTCAGTGGTACCAGTGAGCGTGCGCGCTTTATCATCGACGGCCTGGAAGAGATGGAGACTCAGCGCCTGCGCCACATGGACGCTGCCGGTATCGACATGCAGATCCTCTCGCTGACATCCCCGGGCGTACAGGTCATGGACAAAGCCGACGCCGTCTCCTTCGCCCGCTACTCCAATGACTGGCTTGCAGAGGCCGTCGCACGTCACCCTGGTCGCCTCGCTGGCCTGGCAGCCGCAGCCCCTCAAGACCCAGCTGCGGCCGCCAAGGAGATTCACCGCGGAGTCACCGAGCTTGGGCTCAAGGGGGTTATCATTAACTCCCATACTCACGGCGAATACTTGTCCGATCCCAAATTCTGGGAAATCTTCGAAGCAGCCGAAGCTCTGGGTGTACCGATCTACCTACACCCCATGACGCCACCAAAAAACATGATCGAGCCGATGCTCGACTGTGGCTTGGACGGTGCCATTTTCGGCTTTGGGGTTGAAACCGGTATGCACGCCTTGCGCATCATCACAGCCGGAGTATTCGACCGTTTCCCCAAACTGCAGATGATCCTCGGGCACATGGGCGAGGCACTACCTTTCTGGATGTTCCGCCTGGACTACATGCATGCCGCGACCGTACGTTCAAAGCGCTACGCCAGCATGCAACCGCTCGAGCGCAAGCCCAGTGACTACCTCAAGGAAAACTTTTACATCACCAACAGTGGCATGGCCTGGGAGCCTGCAGTGCAATTCACCCAAGAGCAGATCGGCGAAGACCGCGTCATGTATGCCATGGATTACCCTTACCAATACGATCCTGCCGAAGTCACGGCCCTGGACAACATGAACATCAGTGACCAGGCCAAGAAGAAGTTCTTCGAGACCAATGCCACGCGACTCTTCAAGCTCGATTGAAACACCCTGTTCCGTCCTGAAACAGGTGTAAACCTTCAGGACGGGACACCGGATACCTTTTTTGTGCCCCCGACTTTCAGCATCCGCTTGGAAACCGCGCAGCAAGCAGCCTCCCATCGACTGAAACAATACAAGCGGAGCAAAGCCGGCCGGCACTAGAATCCATTCAGTGCCGGCATCGAGCGATCGGGGGGATCAACCCGCTGCGGAGTGAACCTCTACCGGAGCACTTGCGACCCGCGCCTCCTCCTCCATCATCTGCTCAAGCAACTTGTTGAACTGAACAATGGCTTGGTCCGCGGCAAGCGGAATGACGCGCACCCCGGGCGAGCGCAGGATGGTACGCTGCTGCGCTTCCACGATGACCTTGTCCTCACTGAATGCTTGCTGGGCAATTTTCAGGAAGAGTTCTTTCTTGTCTGGCTCCTTCGACCAAGGACCAAACGCGAAGAAATAGCAGCTGGTAAATTCAGTGAGAGGGGTAACCGCCTGGCAGGACAGCGTCTTACGCAACGGCTCTACGCTTGAGTCCGGCTCTTGGCGGTTGAACTTCTCCGCCGTGCCCAGCGGATAGGTATCACCTCGAAGAAGGAAGATTCCCGGCACCAGAAAGTCGTAACTGGTCCAGAGGTCCCTCTTCCCGCCATTCCCATCCAACCCAGGGGTTCCCTCAATCCAGCGAGAAACTCGAACCCCCCGCTCCAAACGCTGCACGCTTACCTTGGCACCAACCCACTGCTCTTCTGCAGCGAAGGAGTCGGGGGCGCCATGCACATAAGTCAAATGCGACAAATCCAGCAGATTGTCATTGATCAGGCGGTAGTGCGCGTCATAGTCCATTCGACCAGGAATCATCGACCAGTCAGGATGGATATGGCCGACAAAGGGAGGAATCAAGCATTCGTCAGCCTTTGCCGGATCCCCCATCCAGATCCATGCGGCACCGTGCAACTCCACTACTGGATAAGTCGGCACGCGGAGAAGGGGCGAAATCCTGTCCTGCCCGGGCACTTCGATGCACCGCCCATCATCTGCAAATTTCAATCCGTGATACATGCAGCGCAGCCCATCGCTTTCGAGACGCCCGACCGACAACGGGGCCAAGCGGTGGCAGCAGCGGTCAGCCAGGGCCACCAATTTGCCATCTGCGTTTCTGAAGAGCACTACGGATTCTTCAAGAAGAGTGAACGGCTTGATTTCACCGGCAGGAAAGTCTTCTTTCCAGCCGACCATGTACCAACAATTTCTTACGTATTTCATAGCTAATCCTCTTATGGTTGTTTGATGGATGCCGCCGGAACATGTGCGGCCGAATCAAACCCCGACTCCCCTATTCCTTCCAGCCCCTTGAACGCAGCTACCCCCCGCGCCCCTGAGAAGCGGCTCCACGATTAGCCGACAGGAGTCGAGGCAGCTCAGTGCCACCCAGCTCAGGACCATCCTCCCACTCTCGAAGCAGTAGAGCGGAGTCGATTTCGCAAGCATCCCAGCCAACGCTTATGGGCTTAACGGCATCAGTGCCGATGGGAGTGTTGAGGGGCATGCGCGCGTTCCGGTATGAGGCTCATTATTGTTGGTGCTCTCGTCCTGCCATGTGATCTCTTCATCACACAAGTAAGCATTTCTTATATAAGGCAACCAGCAGGCCTGCGTCAACGGTTTCGAACACAGTCTTGACGTCATCGCATTGTTTACATAAGGCTTGCTTGCTATTTTCATACGGTAACTGCTCGTACCCCGCTTTCGGTGCGCCGCAGCCTACCTGGATGCTCGCAAGAGCCCATTACTCGGCCTCCGCAAGCGCGGCCACATTCCCCGCCCCACCACCCACCGTTTCATCTGCGGTACTATCCATCAGGTCTCCTTACTTAGCAGGATCCTTCGTGCCGACCATCGATCTGAATGCACTGATGCTTTTTCACGAGATCGCCACTGCAGGGAGCCTGGCCCGCGCAAGTGTTCGTTGCGGCGTACCCAAGGCCACCCTCAGCCGCCAATTGCGGGCTCTGGAGGAGCAGTTGGAATTGGTCCTGGTCAAGCGCAACGCCCGGGGCGTTATGCTCACTGAAGCCGGGAAGGCGATCCTGGAGCACTGTGAGCGCATCCGCACTGAAGTGGCGAGCGTCACCGACCTAGCAAGTGAGACGCACTCGGAGCCCACCGGCACCCTTCGCATCAGCATGCCCTTCGGCTTCGGCGGAGCGGTGGTGACCCGCGTGATTGCTTGCTTCGCTCGCCAGTATCCCCTGGTTAAGCTGGAGATAATGGCGACCAACAATCCGGTGGACCTCGGCGAAAGCGCCTATGATGTTGCCATCCATGTCGGCCGGGTTGGCAATCCAAATCTACCTAGCCGCTTGCTAGCGGAACTGGAACGTGGGCTCTATGCCAGCCCAGAGTTCATCGCCCGCTCAGGTAAACCAAACTCAATCGAAGACCTTGCAAACTTCGATTGGGTTTTGCTGGACACACATTTACGCGACGGTGCCTGGCCAGTGGAGGCCGGCAACGCCAACAGCCCAAGAGTGCGCGCCTTGGTGTCGGAAATTGGCGTTGCCTTCCAACTGGCACTGGAAGGGGTCGGAATATCGATTCTGCCGGTGGCCATGTGCACCGCTGAAGTGGCCGCCGGCCGCTTGCAACGCCTGCTACCCGAGCTTTCGTTACCACCCACCCAAGCCTATGCCTCCTACGTCGAACGACGACATCAACCCGCACGGTTGAACGCATTTCTCGAGGTGCTGCGCGCGGAATTCAGTAACTACTCCAGAGCCAAGAGCGTTCCAGAAACGGAACACCGGATTCCGTCCTTGGCCCTACCCGCACGCCCACATACGACTTAGCCTGTCATCCCGGTCCCATTACAAAACCTCAGCGAGGACGCCCGATGAAGACTTTTCCGCAACTGCCAATCTATACCGGCTTCAACCGACCAAACCGCATGGAGCTCGACATTTCCGACCTGGAGATCGAGGGTCAGCTGCCGGACATCGAAGGGGCGTTCTATCGCGTCGGGCCAGACCCGCACTACCCACCGCTGCTGGGGAATGACATTTACTTCAACGGCGACGGCATGATCTCCATGTTCCGTTTCGAGAAGGGGCGCGTAAGCCTCAAGACCCGCTACGCCCGTACTCAAAAGTTCCTCGCTGAGGAGAAGGCTGGCCATCCCCTGTTCGGGGCCTACCGCAACCCGTACACCGACGACCCGAGTGTGGAAGGCATCAGTCGCAGCACTGCCAACACCAATATTTTCTTCCACGAGGGACGCCTGTATGCGATGAAGGAAGACAGCCTTCCCACGGAGATGGATCCCTTCACTCTGGAAACCATTGGCGATACCAGCTTCGGCGGAAAGGTAACCAGCGAAGCGTTCACTGCTCACCCGAAATACGACTATGCGACCGGGGAGATGATTGGCTTCGGTTACCACGCCAAAGGCATAGGGTCAGACGATGTCGCCTACTACGTAATCGACCGCCACGGCCAAGTGGTTCACGAAACCTGGTTCAAGGTTCCCTATGCCAACCTGATGCATGACTTCGGCGTTACCGAAGACTATGTTGTTTGGCCCATCGTGCCCGTCTGCACCAGCCTGGAACGCGCTCGTGAAGGCAAGCCGGTATTCGGCTGGGACAGTTCGAAGGATGTCTATCTTGCAGTTCTGCCGCGCCGCGGCGAGGGCAAGGACCTGCGTCTGTTCAGGGCGCCGAATCAATTCTGCTCCCATGTGATGAACGCGTTCAACGATGGCACAAAAATTCATTTCGACACGCCGGTAGCTCGTAGCAACGCCTTCCCCTTCTTCCCGGACATCACCGGCGCCCCGTTCGATCGCGAAGGAGGCTCCGCGCGTATGACGCGCTGGACCCTGGACCTGAGCTCCAAGGATGGCAGCTGGGAAGCTCGCACACTCTCGAACATGATGGGTGAATTCCCGAAGATCGATGAGCGCTACGCCTGCCACTCGTATCGCCACGGCTACATGTGTGTCATGGATCCCAGTCTGCCGCTGGATCCCACCACCGGACGCAGTATTTCCGGCCTTCTGATAAATGCTTGGGGCCATATCGACATGGCCACCGGAGTCAGCAAACAATGGTTCTGCGGGCCGAAGACCACCCTGCAGGAGCCAGTTTTTGTCCCCCGCAATGCAAACGCCCCCGAAGGCGATGGTTATCTGATGGGGCTGATGAATGTCTACGAGACCATGTCGTCAGCACTGGTAATCCTCGATGCGCAACATGTCGACGAAGGCCCTATTGCTACGATCCACATTCCGACGCACTTGCGCAGCGGCTTGCACGGTAACTGGGTACCTGCAGATCAGCTGACCAAAGGCAAAGCGTCGGTGGTTTGAGCCATCACGGCGTACAAAAGCGCGACCGATGGTTGGATGGTCGCGCCTTTTTGTTTTCGCCGTTTTGCCGAATTGCACGCGCCCCTGGTAGGCGACTGCGCAACAGGATGAAGGCCTTTCACGCAGGTAGCGGGCCAGGATGGCGGCGATATCGAACATTTCATCCATGGTTTCCACCACCACCACGGCCTCGCGCTCTACCAGGGTACGCATTACCTGGACGTCGCCGGCCAACGCACCGGTGTGCGACTGAGCCGCTTCCCTTGCACGAGCGCTGCGGTGCATCAGGATGATCGGTTTACCCGCTTCGTTTGCACGTTGTACACGACCCGTGGCCCTTTGTGCGTTCGCATCATTCGGGCATCGCTTTCGTGGGTATTAAATTGCTCAAGCTCCATCGATTTCATCAGCGCCTGGCAAGTCAGGTTATTCGAGTGCCTGACTTTAAGTTGCGCCAAAGCAGTCTTGTACGCTGGAAATAGCCGTAGAGGTAGAGTTTTAGCTGGTTGGCGGGATCGTAGGAGGGGCGCCCGGTCCCTTTGGGTAGGGCTTTATCGAAACCCAGACACACAAGATCGAGCTTGGCGACGTAAGTGTCGATCACACGAACGAGGTGGTCCTCGGGGATCAACTCTTCCAGCGAGACCGGAAACAGACTGGTCTGGCTGCGGGATTCTCCTTGGATGTAAGCCATAACGAAAAATGCTCCGTATCTTTCGATAGGGAGCATTCTCTTTGAGCGCCGCGCAGACTGCTGGGTTTTCACACAGTCTGTCGCGGTGGCTTTTTTACGGGTTACGTGTCAGAGCCCCACGATCACCGACTTGGTCTCGGTGTAGGCCAGTACACCTTCCTGCCCATTTTCCCGCCCGACACCCGACTCCTTGAACCCGCCGAAGGGTAAGGCGAAGTCCATGCCAAACGGGGTGTTGACCTTGATCGCTCCGGCCTTCAGCTTGCGAGCCAGGCGGTGTGCGGTGCTGATGTCACGGGTCCAGACCGAGGCAGCCAGCCCATAAGGGCTGTCATTACCGCGCTCCGCCAGGGTATCCAGGTCTTCGTCATCGAAGATCATGGCGCTGAGTACCGGCCCGAAGATCTCCTCGCGGAAGACGCTCATTTGCGGTGTGGTATGAGCCAGCACGGTCGGGTTGACGAAATAGCCTTCACGGTCAGGCGACTGCCCGCCCACCAACACTTGCGCACCTTCCCTGCGACCAGCTTCTATGAATCCGCTGACACGCTGCTTCTGCTCGCGGGAAACCAGCGGGCCAATTTCAGTACCTTCATCCGTGCCCGCGCCTACACGCAGCTGCCGGGCCCGGGCAGTAATGCCTTCGAGCACTTGGTCATAGACCTTGCGGTGTACGTACAACCGTGACCCGGCCACACACACCTGCCCGGAGTTGCTGAAAATCCCTTGTACCGCAGCCGGAATCGCCCGTTCGAGGTCTGCGTCGGCGAAGATGAAAGTGGGTGACTTACCGCCCAGTTCCAAAGTGACACGCTTGAGTGTACGCGCCGCAGAGGCCATGATCGCCTTGCCCACCGAGGTTGAACCTGTAAACGAGATTTTGTCCACCATCGGATGCTCGACCAGCGCCTTGCCCGCCGACTCCCCAAGCCCGGTGACCAGATTGAACACCCCTGGCGGAAAGCCCGCTTGCTCAATCAATTGCGTCAGACGCACCGTTGTCAGCGGCGTTTGCTCGGCAGGTTTCAATACAATGGTGCAACCAGCAGCCAAAGCGGGGGCCAGCTTGCCCACCGCCATCAACATCGGGAAGTTCCAGGGAACGATCTGGCCTACTACCCCGACTGGTTCGCGCACCGTATAGGCATGGTGCTCACCAGGCACTGACACAGGAATGGTCTCGCCCGTCAGTTTGGTTGCCCAGCCCGCGTTGTATCGCAGGATTTCCGGAGCACCGTTCATGTCGATCATCCGTGCAGCGGCCAGTGGCTTGCCGTTGTCCAGCGATTCGAGCAACGCTAGCTCGTCGGCATGGCTACTGATCAGCTCCGCAAGCTTCCACAGCAGATGGGTGCGTTGGGCACCGTTCATCTTTGACCAGGGGCCGCTGTCGAACGCTCGGCGTGCCGCACGTACGGCCAGGTCGATATCCGCGCTTGCGCCTGCAGCGGCGTAAGCAAATACTTTCCCTGTCGCCGGGTTGAAGACCTCAAAGGTCTCGCCGGACTGGGCCGCCTGCCAGTGACCATCGATGTACAGTTGCTGTGGCTGGGCGAGAAAGCCCGACTGCAGCGTTTGAATGCGCTCTTGTACGGTCATGATGACAACTCCTGATTATCAATGGTTTGAGGGGTAGTGGCTGAGTTCTGTCGTGTGGCACTTGAAGCGGAATTTGAGCGCCCCAACACCAGATCGGCCCCTTTTTCGCCGATCATGATCGCCGCAGCATTGGTATTGGCGCCGGGAACCGTAGGCATGATCGAGGCATCGATCACGCGCAACCGACCTACCCCGTGCACCCGAAGTTGCGGGTCCACTACTGCCAACGGACCATGGCCCATGCTGCAGGTGCCTACCGGGTGCTGAGTAACCCCAGCCGTTTCGCGGATAAAGGCGTCCAGTTGGGCGTCGCTCTGGATCTCGATGCCCGGCAAGACTTCGGCGCCGACCCAGTCGGCCTGGGGCCGGGCAGCATAAATCCGGCGTACCGCTTCGATACCTCGCCTCAGCGTGGCAAAATCCTCTTCATTATCGAAAATGTTCAACTGCACTTTCGGTGGGTCGGCCGGGTTACGCGAACGCAGGGTCATCCAGCCACGGCTTTGCGGATGCAGCAGGCAGATCGACACGGACAGGCGATGAGCCTTGGGTTTGACCACACCGGGAAACCAAAGCCCGGCATCGAGGCGAACCGGGTTGCACAACAACTGGATATCGGGCTGCTCCAGATCATCCCGGGTACGCAGCACGATGTTGCAGCTATTGATCTGGCTGGCGAATGCGCCGGTACCGAACAGTTTCCACCGCACCACCGACCACAAAGCCTTGTCCAGGCGCAGCTCGTTGATGAAGGTCACCGGCCGGCTGGCTTCGAAGTCGATGTTGACCCGTGGGTGCTCCGACAGGTTGCGGCCTACCCCGGGGAGTTCCTTGAGTACCTCGATGCCATGGCGCTGCAGTTCGTCACGGGGGCCGATGCCTGACAGCATCAACAGTTGCGCCGAGTTGTAGGTACCGCTACTGAGGATCACTTCATGCTGGGCCATGGCCCGTTGCAGCTGACCGTCCTTGAGGTACTCGACGCCTACGGCACAGCCATTGTCCAGCAGTACCCGCTGGGTCAGCGCCTGGGTGATGACCGTCAGGTTCGGGCGCTTGAGCGCACCGTGCAGGTAGGCACGCGCCGTACTGGCGCGGCGCCCGCGCGCATCGATGGTCACTTCACCCCGGGCAAACCCTTCCGGCTGCGCATCCAGGTCATCGCTGGTCTGGTACCCCACCGCTTCGGCAGTTCGCATCAACGGCTCGTGCAGGCGCCCCCGGGTTTCGATCGGCGTAATGCTCAAAGGACCTGTACCGCCATGCAGGGCGTCACTGCCGCGCCAGCTGCATTCGGCACGTTTGAAATAGGGCAGCACATCGGCATAGCCCCACCCTTCGCAGCCCATGTCGCGCCATTGATCGTAGTCACGTGGATGGCCGCGCATGTAGAGCATGCCATTGATCGACGACGAACCGCCCAAGGCCTTGCCCCGGGGTATCAGGATTGATCGACCATTGAGGGTGGGCTCGGTCTCGGACTTGTAGTTCCAGATAAATTCGGGCCGACGCAGAGCCTTGAGAAAACCCATGGGCATGGTCAATAGAAACCTGCGATCACTCCCCCCTGCTTCCAGCAACAGCACCGAATACCGCCCGTCTGCGCTCAAGCGCTCGGCAAGCACGCAGCCTGCCGAACCCGCGCCGACAATGATGTAGTCGTAACCCGCTTTTGTTGTTGTGTGCATATCAGGTTCAACTCATGTGCTTCAAAGAGGAAAATGCCCGGCCTGGGTTTCCACGGTGATCCAGCGCAAGTCCGTGAACTCATCAATCCCGGCCGTGCCGCCAAACCGTCCGTAACCACTGGCCTTCACACCGCCAAAGGGCATCTGTGCTTCATCGTGCACCGTGGCACCGTTGATGTGGCAGATGCCCGAATCGATCCGTTTGGCAACCCGCAAGGCGCGGGCAATGTCACGACTGAAAATTGCTGCCGATAGCCCGTACTCGCTGTCATTGGCTACAGCGATGGCCTGGGTCTCGTCTTTGACCCGCACCACGCAGACCACCGGACCGAAACTTTCTTCATGGTAAATGCGCATGTCGGGGGTGACGTGGTCGAGCACTGTGGCATCCATCAGCAACTCCCCCTTGGCAGCACCGCAGACCAAAGTGGCCCCTTTGGCCAAGGCATCATTGACAAGCACCTGCAGGGCTAGTGCCGAGCGCTTGTCTACCACTGAGCCAAGAGGGCTGCGGCCCTCGCGCGGGTCACCCGCTGTGAGGGTCGCGGCCTTGCCGGCCAGCTTGTCGACGAACGCGTCGGCAACCTGTTCATCCACGACTAGCCGCTCGGTGGACATACAGATTTGCCCTTGATTCATGAACGCGCCGAATGCTGCCGCCTTCACGGCCTCGTCCAGATCGGCATCATCGAGGACCAGTAGCGGTGCCTTTCCACCCAGTTCCAGTAGCACTGGCTTAAGCTGGCGAGCAGCCGATTCAGCTATCAGTCGGCCCACTCGGGTAGACCCGGTGAAGTTGATGCGCCGCACCGCGGGATGCTCAATCACCGCCTCGACCACCGCCGCGGCCTCCTGCGCGCTATGACTGATAACGTTCACCACCCCGCTGGGAAAGCCCGCTTCACATAGGGCTTCTCCAATCAGGTAGTGGGTATAGGGACAGATTTCCGACGCTTTGAGCACGACTGTGTTGCCGCATGCCAACGGCCAGGCCAGTGCACGCACCCCCAGAATCACCGGTGCATTCCAGGGCGCTATGCCGAACACAACGCCAGCGGCCTGGCGAATACCCATGGACAGGCAACCGGGTTTGTCCGACGGAATGACCTGACCGGTAATCTGAGTGGTGATGGCAGCCGCTTCACGCAGCATATTGGCCGCCAGCATTACGTTGAATCGGGCCCAACCAGCAGTGGCGCCGATTTCAGCGGCCATGGCCGTTACAAAATGCGGCTCCTTGGCTTGCAGGCATTCCGCTGCCCGAAGCAGCAATGTGCGCCGGGCATTCGGCCCTGTCTCGCTCCAGCCGAGAAACGCCTGTGCGGCGGCGTCGACCGCGCGCCGCGCATCGTCAGGGCTTGCGGCGGCGGCGCAGGTGGCCACCTCGGCGGTCAGTGGGTTAATGCGCTCGAATGTTCGCCGCTGACTGGCTGCACTCGGATTATTATCTATCAACAATTGGCAATGGTGCATGATCCCTCCCGGGTTCAGCCTTGGCTGATCTGCTTAATGGTCAGGCAGGCTTCAAGCCCTTCGATGGCGTTTTCAGCACCATGGCCGCTATCCTTGATCCCGCAGAACGGTGCATCGGCCGAGCCTACAGCCGTCGTGTTGATGCCCACCATCCCTGCCTCCAACGCATCACCCACCAGAAGTGCGGTTTTCGCCGATTGGGTAAAGGCGTAGGCGGCCAGCCCAAAAGGCAGTCTGTTGGCCTGTTCGATGACCTCATCAAAGGTCCTGAACGGCTGTATCAGTGCCAGCGGCCCGAAAGGCTCCTCATTCATGACCCGCGCACTAAGGGGCAATTGGCTAATCACCGTGGGCTCGAAGAAGTACCCTCCATCGAGCGCGATAGGATGACCGCCAGTGTGAATCTGCCCGCCTTGGCGACGGGCGTCCTCGACCAGTGCCTGTATCGCATCGACACGCCGCTCATGGGCCAGCGGCCCCATGCGTGTACTTGCTTGCAGGCCGTTACCGACCGTCACGGCGCGGGCACGCAAGGTAAACTCTTCAAGAAAGCGCGAGTAGACGTTTTCCTGGACATAAAATCGGGTCGGCGAGATGCACACCTGACCGGCATTGCGGTACTTGCTGCCCACCATCAGGTTCAGCGCCTGATCCAGATCGGCGTCATCGAACACCAGTACTGGCGCATGCCCTCCAAGTTCCATGGTCGTACGCTGGCCACCGTCGGCCGCCAGTTTCATCAGGTGCTTGCCGACCGCAGTCGAGCCGGTGAACGACAGCTTGCGGATGATAGGAGATGCCAGCAGGTGCCGCGAAACCTGGTCCGGCACCCCGTAGACAATGTTCATGACACCCGCCGGCAATCCAGACTCAATCAAGGCTTGAGCGATCAGCATCGCCGAGGCCGGTGCTTCTTCCGGCGGCTTGAGAATGACCGAACAACCGGCACCGATCGGCGCGCCCAGCTTGCGCGCCGGGTTGCCCAACGGAAAATTCCAGGGCGCGAACGCTGCCACGGGGCCCACGGGCTCCTTGACGACCATTGTGCGCGAACCGGGTTGACGCGGAATAACCCTTCCATACGCACGTCGCCCCTCTTCGCCATACCACTCCAGGCATTCGGCGGCGGCTTGCAGTTCAATGCGAGTTTCGAGCAAGGGCTTGCCTTGCTCGAACGTAGCAATGGCGGCGATCTCATCGCGCCGCGCCAGCAACCAGTCCGCAGCGCGGCGTAGCACTCGCGCCCGCTCCAGCGCTGGCGTGGCCCGCCACAGCGCAAATCCTCGCTGCGCTGCGTCCAGCGCACGGTCAAGGTCGTCAGCTGTAGCCAACGGCACCTGGCCGATGATTGCGCCAGTGGCGGGGTTGATGACCGGCTGGGTGTCGCGGCCGTCGGCAGCAATCCATTGGCCATCGATGTACATCTTGATCTCGGGGTAGTTCACGGCAGGCCTCTCATGAGTAAATGATGAATTCGTCAGCGCCTGTCCGGCTCCGACAGGAAGTCCAGTACCCGCTCATTGAACAGGGTCGGATTTTCAAGGCTGCTGAGATGAGCCGCGCCTTCCAACGTATTTAGCGTGGCACCCGCCACGCCCTCTGCTATCTCCTGCGCCGCCATCTGAAGTGCTGGATGTTCCTGCGCTCCACAGATGACCAACACCGGGCGCTCAATGGCACGAAGTGAGTCACGCAGATCGACATCCCTCAAGACTGCGAGGTTGCCAATGAATCCTGCCACGGACATTGAGGCCATCTGCGTCTTTAATTGGTTGGTCATGCGTGGTTCGCGGACCTTGAATTCATCACTGAGCCAGCCATCGATCATTGTCCGTGCAACCTCGACCAGCCCCTCTGCCTGAGCCCTTGCAGCCAGCGCCGCGAAAGGCTCCTTTCTGGCTATAAATGGCGTGCTGTTGGCAACGACCAGCCGTTCAATGAGTTCAGGCACTTCAGCCGCCAGCCACAGACCACACATCCCGCCCAGGGATAACCCAACAAAATGCGTACGTTTCACGTTAAGTGCAGCGAGCACTGCCAGCGCATCGCGGCCTAATGTGTCGATTCCGTATTCGGCTTCGGGACTGTCGGAACGACCGTGGCCTCGACTGTCATAGCGGATGACTTTGAATTGCACTGCAAGTACTGCCGCAAGTTCATCCCAAAAGCTCAGATCACATCCGAGAGGGTGGCTCAGCAGCACCGCGGGAGCGTCGACGGGCCCTTCTACCTGGCAATGGATCAAGCAACCATCAAAGGTGGGTATCCATTTATTGATGCACTGCATCGGCTTCGACCTCCCTGAGGTTGAGACGACCTGTCTCGGCAGCGATCATTTCATCAAACATGCGATTGAAGCGCGTCACGGCCTGGTCCATCGCCAGCGGCATGATGGCAACATCCGGCGAACGATCAATGCACTTTTGCTGCGCCTCGATGATCTGCCGGTCCTCTGCAAAAGCGGTGTTGGCCATTTGGAAAAACAGATGTTTTTTATCGGCGTGCTCAACGTTTGGGCCGATGGCAAAGAAGTAGCTCGAAGTCTTCTCGGTGAGGGGTGTGACTGCCTGGCAAGTGAAGTTCTGACGCAGCGGTGTCAGGTTTGCCGGCGGTTCCTGGTGATTGCAGCGTGCCGCCGTCCCCGCCTCGAATACGTAGACGTACAGAAGGAAAATGCCAGGCACGAGGAAGTCGTACGTGGTCCAGCGGTCGGTTATTTCGTCCGACTGCCCGAGGGTGCCAGGTAGGCGAGCAGCTTCGATCCAGCGCCCGACGCGAACACCGCGCGATATCGGTTGCACCTGCATCTTCGACAGGGCCCATTGATCTTCGGCCGCAAACGAATCCGACGCATTGTGCACGTAGGTCAAATGGGAAAGGTCAAGCAGATTGTCGTTGATCAATCGGTAATGGGCCTGATAATCCATACGGCCGGGAACCATCGCCCAATCCGGATGATTTACGCCGACGAAATCAGGGATCAGCTGTTCATCAGCTTCGCCCTCGCCCATCCATAGCCAGATCGCACTGTGGCGTTCCAGAGCTGGGTAACTGCGTACCCGCACCTTGGCCGATATACGCTCTTGCCCAGGAATCTCGATGCAGGCGCCTTGGGCATTGAACTTCAAACCGTGATACATGCAACGCACGTCATCACCTTCGAGGCGGCCGCAAGACAAGGGGGCCAAGCGGTGACAGCAACGATCTTCAAGGGCACCGAACGAGCCATCGCTTTTGCGGAAGATGACCACTGCTTCACCCAGCAAGGTGAACGGCACGAGTGTCTCCGGCGCAAAATCGTCTGCCCATCCGACCATGTACCAGCACTCTTTCAAATACTTCATTGGCTCATCTCCATTGGTGAGGAAATCAATTCAGGCGTCGGTACGCTACTTGCCTGTTTGCGCAAGATCAGGTCGGCAGCTTTCTCTGCGATCATGATCGCTGGCGCATTGGTATTGCCGCCCACAATGCGAGGCATCACCGAGGCGTCGGCCACCCGCAACCCTTCGATGCCATGCACACGCAGCCCGGCATCCACCACCGCGTCGGCCCCCAGGCCCATGGCACAGGTCCCGGCAGGATGAAACGCAGTGCCGATCATGCCCCGTACAAACTGATCGATCTCGCTATCACTCTGGACAGTGGTACCCGGCACCAGCTCGTGGCTGATCAATCGCGCAGCCGGCTGTGTGGCAAAAAACTCACGCATGCCGCGCACGGCACGGCGAAAGAACAGCCGATCACTTTCGGCCTGCAGCAGGTTGAACTGGATCACCGGCTTGGCGAGGGGATCTGCCGAACGTAGCCGAACATGCCCCTTGCTGTCGGGTCGCAAGCGCACGTTGGCGGTGGAAAACTGATGGCCAACGCCCTTACCTACCAGTGGGTACCAGACCTTGGCATGACCCGCCACGGGACTGATCAGCGTCTGGCCATCGGGGCGGTCCAGCCCCACCTCGCTGTGATAGAACAGCATGCCGCTGACCGGCAGCCCAGCCGCAGGCCCGGTGCCGAACAACTTCCACTGAATCACCGAACGGGCCAAACGGTCGTAGCGCAGTTGCGAGTCGAAGGCAATCGGACCGTTGGCGGCGAACTCTACCCGGATGGAATGGTGATCCTGAAGATTCTGCCCGACACCGGGCAGGTCCAGGTGCACGTCGATGCCGTGCTTGCGAAGTGACTGGGCCGGGCCGATGCCCGAGAGCATCAGCAACTGTGGTGAGTTGAACGCACCGCCACTGAGGATGACCTCGCGATCGGCGAACACCTGACGGCGCTGGCCTTGCTCGATGTACTCCACCCCGGTGGCTCGATGCCCCGCGAGCAACACGCGGGTGCTCATACAGCCCGTTCGCACTACCAGATTGTGCCGAGCATGTACTGGGTGCAGAAATGCCTGCGAAGTGCTTGCCCGGCGCCCCTTGGCAACGGTGAAGTCAGGCGCGCCGAAGCCTTCCTGATCCTCACCGTGGAAGTCATCGACCGAGCGATGTCCCAATCGCTGCGCGGTCCGTGCCAGGTCATCGTAGAGGTGCGCATCACCTTGGTGCCGAGAAACGCCCATGGGCCCCTCGCCTCCGTGGAAACGTGACGTGCCACGCCAGTTGCACTCACTGCGACGAAAGTACGGCAGCACGTCCTCATAGCCCCATCCTTTCAAGCCCATGTCCCGCCATTCGTCATAGTCGCGGGAATGGCCACGGGCATAGAGCATTCCGTTCACCGATGAACATCCGCCCAGGACCTTGCCGCGAAAAACCGGTAGGCGGCGATTGTCGGCATAAGGCTCGGGTTCGCTCACATAGCCCCAGTCAATGGCCGGGTTGGTGAACATGTTGCGGAACGCCAACGGCATACTCATGTATGACACGTTGTCCGTACGTCCGGCTTCGAGCAGGAGCACGCGGTGAGAAGGGTCGGCGCTCAAACGATTGGCCAGCACACACCCGGCCGAACCGGCGCCAACGATGATGAAATCGAAAGTGTTCATCCGTTAGCCTCAGCCCATGGCGTAATAGCGAAACAACGTGTAATCCGGGTTCAGGTGTCGCTCGCCGCAACCAACGATCACCGTGCGGCTCAGCCAGTCGTGAGGTCCCAAAGGGACCTTGAAAGTTGGCGCCAAACGAAAGTAGGCCGGCTGAATCAACTGATCCGGTGTGGCATCGGCAGGGCGCTTGGCTGGCACCACAAAACCGCGGTTTTGCACATACACCGTGGTGCCGTCATCGAGCTCGAGCAGGTAATGAGCATTGATCACCACCACGCCATCGGGCCGAATATCTGCCCAATCCGCCCCCCCATGGGGGACCACTCGGCCATTGAGTCGCGGGCCTTCGACCACCCCGCCCGCCACTGAGGTAAAGCCGACTTCCCCACCGCCACAGACTGGACCGAAGCGCTGGCGCTGGTCAAAGTCGATACGGATGTCAAAAATGTGCTCTTGGTGCAACGTGAGGTTCATTATTGTTATCCCTCCAATTTAATGCAGCAGGCTGAAAAACTTCGGCCCTCTCAGGCAACGACCAACAGCGCATCCAGTGCCACGCAACCTTGCGGCTGGACCACCAATGGGTTGATATCGATTTCCAGCAAATTCGGATTGCCGAGCATCAAATCCGCCACTCGGCGCACTACCTTGGCCACGGCATTGATGTCCCTCGGTGGTTGGCCACGCACTCCGTCCAGTAGTGCGGCCCCTTTGAGCAGACGAAGCTGTTCCAGGATCTGTGCCTCGCTCAGATCGGCAGCCATCAACCGCACATCCTTGAGCACCTCGATATGGATACCGCCCAACCCAATCAGGATTACAGGCCCCCACTGAGGATCGCGACGCGCGCCGACCACCAGCTCCAGACCTGGCGCCGACAAACGCTCAACCAGCAAACCGTCCAGCGTCAGCCCCGGCATCGCGTCGCCTACCTGATGCATCATCCGGCTCCAGGCCTGGCGCAGGCTCGGCTCATCCTTCATGCCGATTGCTACCCCGCCAATGTCACTCTTGTGGGTCAGCGTATCGGCCTGGGCCTTGAGGACTACCGGATAGCCGATATCAGCAGCTATAGCCACAGCCTGATCAACGCTCCGCGCCAGGCGACCGTCTGGCACTTCAAGCCCCAACTCAGCCAACCACTGCTTACCCTTGTACTCGGCCAACGGTCCGCTGCTCAGGCCTTCGAGCAAAGGTACCGACCTTACGTCGCTACGGACCTGAGCAGCATGGAACAGGCGACCGTATTCATGCACCTTCGCCAAGGCACGCAATGCACGATCGGGTGAACGGAAAAACGGTACCTGACTGTCTCTGATACATGCGGTGACCTCGTCGGCCAACTCCGATCCATCCCCCATGAAGGCAAAAGCCACGGGTTTTTGCGAGTCGGTCATTGCGGGCAACAAAGAACGCACCTTGTCCATCTGCTGTGAGGGGCCACCGCCCATCAATGGCATCAGCAGACTTCCCACGTCGGAGTCATCCAGCAATGCCCGAGCACACAAGCCAAACAGTTCAGGCTGCTGCATGCCTTTGGACGTCAGATCGAGAGGGTTCTCCACAGTCGCAAAATCCGGCAATACCGCCGCCAGGGCCGCCACGGTGCGCGGCTGCAGATCTGCCAATGGCAAACCCAGGTCTTCGCAGAAATCGATGGCTATCCCTTTCACCGCTCCAGAATTGGATGCTACTGCAATCGCCGGCTGCTTGACCGGCGTGGGGTAGCGCGCAAGAATCGCGCAGGTATCGAACAACTCATCGAGGCTTTCAACCACCACCACGGCCTCTCGCTCGACCAGCGTGCGCATGATCAAGTGGTCGCCTGCCAGTGCGCCGGTATGAGATTGCGCGGCCTCTCTCGCCCTGGCGCTGCGTCCCGGATGCATCAAGACAATCGGTTTGCCCACTGAACGAGCCTTGGCGGCGGCCTCCAGAAAAACCTGAGGCTTGCGAATCATCTCCACGAACAAGGCAAACACATCGATATCGTCTGAATCCACCAAGTGGGCCAGCAGATCCTCCGCCCCCAGAGCGGCTTCGTTACCCGTGGACAATGAGCAGGCTACGTTCAAGCCCTTGGCCAACAGCGCCTGGCGCAGGTTTCCACTCATGGCACCACTTTGTGCGATCACTCCCAGCCGCGGACCCGGCCGGAGCGTTTGCGGCTGCACCTGTTCGAACGTCATGGGGGTTGCAGCAAGAAAGTTGACGAACCCCATGCAGTTGGGGCCCAGCATGGCGATGTTATGCGCAGCAGCTAATTCGGTGAGTTGCCGCTGAGCCTCTTGACCGGCTTCACCCATTTCAGCAAAGCCGGACGCGAAAACCACGACGCCACCTATCCCTCGACGCCCGCAGGCAGCCATTGCATCGGCAATAGCAACCTGAGGAGCGACAATGATTGCGGCATCAATACCTTCGGGCAAGTCGTCAATAGAGCGCACGCAGGCGCGACCCAACACTTCGTCGCGGCTACGGCTGACCAGGTGCAGAGAACCGGGGTAGTTGAAGCGCAACAGGTTGTTCAACACCAGATTGCCCACCGTCCCTGGCTCCGGAGAAGCCCCCACTACTGCAAGCGAGCGCGGTTGCAGCAGCCGCGTCAATGAATTGCGAGTCACGTCCACAGTGTCACTCCCTAAAAGATTAAAGGCTGGTATCGCGGCGGTAGGCACCCAGACCTGGGCGGAAGGATTTCTCATCCAGGAACTGGCTCATGCCGGTATCACGACCACGTTCGGCATCATGCAACAGCGACTGATCACTTTTAGCCATCAGATAATCGGCCCCCTGCTCCCAACTCATTTCCGAAGCAATACGATGGGCAATCTTGGCCTGCTTGAGCACGGTGGGGTTCTTGTCCATCAATTTTCGCGCCAGTTCCACTGTCCGCTCACGGAGCTGTTCAGCCGGCACAGCCTCGTTGACAAGGCCGATTTCCGCAGCGCGACGGCCGTCGAACTTGTCGCCTGTCATGATGTAGTACATCGCCTCACGTTCGCGCACCACGGCTGCCACAGCGCGACTGACCACACCTGCCGGAATGATGCCCCAGTTAATTTCCGAAAGCCCGAAAACAGCATCTTGCGAAGCGATAGCCAGGTCACAGGAAATCAAGGGCGTGAAGGCCCCGCCAAAGCACCAACCATTGACCATGGCAATGGTCGGCTTGGAGAAGACCCGCAGGTGCCGCCACTGCCAGTCACCGTTGGCCCGTACCAAGCGGGCTCGCTCGACCGGGTCGTTATCGGTTTCGCGAAAATACTCTTTCAAATCCATTCCAGCGCAGAAGGCTTCGCCTGCACCGGTCAACACCATGACCTTGCAACGATCATCAGTTTCGACCTGCGCCATGATTTCGCGCATTGCATAGACGATGCCAGGGTTGATGGCATTGCGTTTTTCTGGACGATTCAGGGTCACCCAAGCAATGCCGTCTTCGATTTCCAGCAGCACCGGTGGTTGATCTTTAGGTGTCGCGCTCATGAGGGGCAGCTCCTGTTGTAAGTATAGGCGAGCGTTATGTAAGCAATGCTTATATGCTTGACGAAGGACTGTCAACGAACATTGAACAGCCGCGGCGTAAGCACACAATACTTATATAAGGTAGCCATATATGCAGTCAAGCCATAAACGCTGTTTTTTTGTTTGCCATACCGATGGGTTTTGGCTCCAAGCGAGGGCTTGACGTAGAAATCATTCTTACATAAGGTTTGCTTACAAACAAAGCATTCCCCTCCTCCCGCCAAAGGAACTCGCCATGATTGTCGCGGCCGATTATCCCGTTTTGCAGCTGTTTCTGGTCGGTCGCTGGCAAGCTGCCGCAGGCCGTGTCACAACAGCATTGCATGATCCTGCAAGTGGAACGTTGATTGGTCATCTACCCCACGCCACAGCCGATGATCTCGACCAGGCATTGAATGGTGCTGAATCTGCTTTCAAGGCCTGGCGTCAAACCTGCGCAATGGAACGCGGTAACCTGCTAAAACGAGCCGCACAGCTTCTCAGAGAACGCTTACCCGCCCTGGCAGCAAACCTGACGCTTGAACAGGGCAAACCGCTGACCGAAGCACGCATCGAGATCGCAGCCGCCGCCGATATTTTTGAGTGGTTTGCCGAAGAAGGCCGGCGCGCTTATGGACGGATAATCCCTTCGCGCTCGGTGGATATCCGCTACCAGGTACTGCGTGAGCCTGTCGGGCCGGTAGCTGCTTTTGCGCCCTGGAATTTTCCAGCCGTGATTCCCGCGCGCAAGATCGCAGCAGCCCTGGCCAGCGGCTGCACGTGCATCATCAAACCTGCAGAGGAAACCCCTGCAACGTGCCTTGCGCTAGCTCAGGCGCTGTCCGACGCAGGCCTACCCGCAGGCGTGTTAAGCGTTGTTACGGGTGATCCCGGCTTCATCTCCGACTATCTTCTGCGCAGCAATATCATCCGAAAAATTTCCTTCACCGGTTCAACCGCTGTTGGCCGTCAACTGGGCAGTCTGGCCGCGCAGCAATTGCAGCGCAGCACTCTGGAGCTGGGAGGACACGCTCCAGTCCTGGTGTTCGAGGACGCTGATCTGGACCGGGCAGCTGCGATTTGCGTGGAAAACAAGTTTCGTAATGCAGGGCAAGTCTGCATATCGCCAACTCGCTTCTATGTGCACGAACGAGTACATGACGCTTTCGTTCAACGTTTCGTCGAACGGACGGCGGCGTTGAAGGTCGGTCACGGCCTGCAGCCTGGAACTCAGATGGGCCCCTTGGCCAACAGCCGGCGCCCCCATGCACTCAAGGGCCTGATCGAGGATGCCTTGGACAGAGGCGCAGAACTCCATTGCGGTGGACAAGACATAGGGCGTGAAGGGCATTTCTTTCGCCCTACCCTGCTGGCTCGCGTACCAGCCGAATCGCGGGTCATGCAGGAAGAACCATTCGGGCCGCTGGCATTGACGTCCACTTTCAGCCACTTGGAAGAAGCACTGGAGCTCGCGAATCGTTTGCCCTTTGGGCTGGCAGCCTACGGGTTTACCGAGTCGATCAAGACAGCGCACACACTGAGCAATGAAGTCGAGTGCGGAATGCTTGGTATCAACAACATGCAAATCAATTTTGCCGAAACACCTTTTGGCGGTGTCAAGCACAGCGGCTTTGGCAGCGAAGGTGGAAGCGAGGGACTTGACGGTTATCTGTCTACCAAACTGATCAGTTTGAGCTGAGGCAGTTTCCCATTGGCCTGAAAAGACATCAGGTCAACAACAATAAGAGGCGGAATATGTCCAATAGAGGCGTAGTTTATCTGGGCGATGGCAAGGTCGAAGTGCAATCGATCGACTTCCCCAAAATGCAGGATCCACGCGGCAAGCGTATTGAACACGGGGTGATCCTGCGGGTTGTGTCCACCAACATCTGTGGCTCTGACCAGCACATGGTGCGCGGCCGTACCACGGCGCAGGTCGGGCTGGTGCTGGGGCATGAAATCACCGGTGAGGTCATCGAAGCCGGCCGCGACGTAGAACACCTCAAGGTTGGCGACCTGGTCTCGGTGCCGTTCAACGTGGCCTGCGGTCGCTGCCGCTCTTGCAAGGAACAGCACACGGGCGTCTGCCTGACCGTCAACCCGGCTCGTGCCGGTGGTGCCTATGGCTATGTGGACATGGGCGATTGGGTCGGTGGCCAGGCCGAATACGTGCTGGTGCCATACGCCGACTTCAACCTGCTAAAACTGCCAGACCGCGACCGGGCCATGGAAAAAATCCGTGATCTGACCTGCCTCTCCGACATCCTCCCGACCGGTTACCACGGTGCCGTAACCGCTGGTGTTGGCCCCGGGAGCTCGGTGTACATTGCCGGTGCCGGTCCGGTTGGCTTGGCGGCCGCAGCCTCTGCGCGCCTGCTGGGGGCAGCAGTGGTCATCGTTGGCGACGTCAACCCGGTGCGCCTGGCCCATGCCAAAGCCCAAGGCTTTGAAATCGCCGATCTGTCGCAGGACACTCCACTGCATGAACAGATTGCCGCCCTCTTGGGTGAACCAGAAGTCGACTGCGCAGTCGATGCCGTTGGCTTCGAAGCTCGCGGCCATGGTCATGCCGGTGCGCAGCACGAAGCACCGGCCACGGTATTGAACTCACTGATGGGCGTGGTCCGTGTCGCTGGCAAGATCGGCATCCCCGGCCTCTATGTCACCGAAGACCCGGGTGCAATCGATGCCGCCGCCAAAATGGGTAGCCTGAGTATCCGCTTCGGCCTGGGCTGGGCTAAATCCCACAGCTTCCACACTGGCCAGACCCCGGTGATGAAGTACAACCGCCAGTTGATGCAGGCAATCATGTGGGACCGCATCAACATTGCCGAAGTGGTTGGAGTGCAAGTCATCGCCCTGGACGAGGCACCCCAGGGTTACGGCGAGTTCGACGCCGGCGTACCAAAAAAATTCGTCATCGACCCACATCGTCTCTTCAGTTCGTGAGTGCCGCAGCTGACCCCAACAAAAATAAGCCCCTGAGGAGAGTGAGCATGTACCCAAAGAACACCTGGTATGTCGCCTGTACACCAGACGAAATTGCCGAGAAGCCGTTGGGCCGGCAGATCTGTGGTGAAAAAATCGTATTCTACCGCGGCAAAGATCAACAGGTCGTTGCAGTTGAAGACTTTTGCCCCCATCGCGGGGCACCGCTTTCACTGGGTTATGTAGAAGATGGGAACCTAGTGTGCGGTTACCACGGATTGGTCATGGGTTGTGACGGCAAAACAGTCTCGATGCCCGGGCAAAGGGTGCGCGGATTTCCCTGCAATAAAAGCTACTGCGTGGTGGAGCGCTATGGCTTCATATGGGTATGGCCTGGTGACCAACATCAAGCAGACCCTGCTTTGATTCATCATCTAGAGTGGGCCGTAAGCGACGAGTGGGCTTACGGGGGAGGACTGTTCCATATCGCCTGTGACTATCGACTGATGATCGACAACCTCATGGACTTGACCCACGAAACCTATGTCCATGCTTCGAGTATTGGTCAGAAAGAAATCGACGAGGCAGCACCCGTTACAACGACTGAAGGTGATGAAGTAGTGACCGCGCGGCATATGGAAAACATCATGGCCCCGCCATTCTGGCGTATGGCGTTACGAGGCAATAATTTAGCCGATGACGTCCCGGTGGATCGCTGGCAGATCTGTCGCTTCACCCCTCCGAGTCACGTGTTAATCGAAGTTGGCGTTGCGCATGCTGGGTTCGGTGGATACCACGCGGCCCCGGCACATAAGGTTTCGAGTATCGTTGTGGATTTCATCACCCCCGAGACAGAAACCTCTATCTGGTACTTTTGGGGGATGGCACGTAACTTCAACACCGCGGACCAATCGCTGACTGACAGCATTCGGGACGGCCAAGGAAAAATCTTCAGTGAAGATTTGGAAATGCTCGAACGTCAGCAACGCAATCTTCTGGAAAACCCACATCGCGACCTGCTCAAACTCAACATCGATGCCGGGGGCGTTCAATCGCGGCGCGTCCTGGATCGCCTTATCGCCTGCGAGCACACGACTGCGCAATGGGTTGCCAGCCACTGACACCAGCTGATGTAGAGGGTTAATCATGATTGAAGTAGTTGTAGTGTCGCGCACTGACGAAGCAAAGGACATTTGTACATTTGAGCTTGCGAGCGTCGAAGGTCGTCCGCTGCCGGTGTTCAGCGCCGGTGCCCATATTGATGTTCATCTTCCAAATGGAATAATCCGCCAGTACTCTCTTTGCAATCCACCTCACGAGCGCCATCGTTACCAAATAGGTGTGCTTAAAAGTCCTGACTCGCGAGGTGGCTCAACCTGTATGCATGAAGAGGTCCAGTGTGGCGATCGATTGCACATCAGCGAACCTCGCAATCTCTTCGAACTCACCCAACAGGCGAACCGTACATTATTGTTTGCAGGTGGCATCGGCATCACGCCCATTCTGTGCATGGCAGAACGTTTGGAGCAGACCCAGGCAAACTTTGAACTGCACTATTGCTCTCGTTCGAAAGAGCGAGCGGCCTTTCTGGACCGTCTGGAGCACTCGGCATTCTGCGATCGAGTAAACTTTCACTTTGACGAAGAGCCGGCAACACAATTGCAGGCCGAGGCGCTACTCGCCCATCCTGAACCAGGCTCGCACCTTTACGTGTGTGGCCCTACCGGCTTCATGGAGCACATCCTGGGTACAGCAAAGGCACTGGGTTGGCCTCCCAATGCCCTTCACCGAGAATACTTTAGCGCTTCGCCGGTCAATACCTCACAGGATGACGCTTTCACCATCAAGGTCGCGAGCACCGGTCAGCTATTAGAGGTGACCTCCGATCAAAGTGTCGTTCAGGTACTGCATCAACACGGCTTCGACATTCCAATTGCCTGTGAGCAAGGTGTATGTGGGACCTGCCTTACCAGGGTACTGGAAGGAACTCCTGAGCATCGGGATATGTTTCTCACAGAAGATGAGCAGGCGTGTAATGATCAATTCACTCCTTGCTGTTCGCGGTCTAAAACAGCTGTATTGGTCTTGGATATCTAGGTTAAATTGAACGTTGCCCTGACAAGGACTTGATTCAGCAGATAACACAATCTACGCCGTGGGGAACCCTTCACCCTGCATTACAATTGGAGCACCTTGATGACCTCTCATAATAAAATGCCCGATGTTCTTCGCACGCAAATTTCCCAGTTAGGAAGCACCCTAAGCCTCGAGCAAATCATTGCCACCAAAGCACTGTACCTCCCCGGAGCACCACGCCAGGACTCAACCACCTGCTTAGAAACTCGCGATCTAACCTATGGCACACACGAGCGTCATCGGTTAGATCTTTTCCAGCCGGCAGGGCACCTGGCTGAGAAACCTCCGATCGTAATTTTCGTGCATGGCGGAGGCTTTGTCGCTGGATCCAAAGGTCACCCAAGCGATCCATTCTATTCCAACGTTGGCCGTTGGGCAGCCCGGCAAGGCTTTATCGGGGTCGTCATGAATTATCGACTGGCCCCCAATTATCGCTATCCGGCAGGCAAAGAAGATATCCATTCGGCAATCCGCTGGCTTGTCGACAATCCTTCAATACATGGCGGCGATACAAAACGAATCGTTCTTTGGGGGCAGTCGGCAGGCGCTGTTCACGTTGCAGGATTTGTTG
Source organism: Pseudomonas sp. R5(2019) (assembly GCF_009905435.1). Lineage (GTDB taxonomy): Bacteria > Pseudomonadota > Gammaproteobacteria > Pseudomonadales > Pseudomonadaceae > Aquipseudomonas. The sequence continues at coordinate 16,874 of NZ_JAAAMT010000018.1, read as the reverse complement.
CGGAGCACTGCAGCGCAGGCGGACCGGTATCCTCGGCCATCATCATGTCGGGCCTTTATGACCTGACTACGCTTGCGCACAGTGAAAGGGAAGCCGCTTACTTTGGCGATGATGCTAGTCAATTTGCTAGTCAATCGCCATTGCCGAAGCTTCTGGATGCAAAAATCCCATTACTTTTTACCGTATCAGAGCTAGATCCTCCTAACTTCCAGCAACAAGCCAAAGAATTGCTTGACCAATTTTTCGAACGAAATGGTTGCTGGCCACCCATGCACTTCTTGGCCGGACACAACCACATATCACCTATATTTCAAGTAGGCGCCGAGTTTGATTCTTTCTCTGAAGAATTGCATAACTTCATTACAACCACCCCTGCCTCCCAAGCATAAATTAACGTTTTCAACCGACCTGTGCCAGACGACCTACAACGGTCAGGTCGGATGACGGAAAATAGCGCCCCATTGCCATCGAGTTTGGGAGGCGTGCTGAGTGGCACGTACGGGTGGCGCGCCGTCTGCGTGGTGCTGCTTGTGATCGGCGTAAGCGCCGTGTTTGGCTATCTGCGACTTGGCTGCACACTCAGTCAGCCCTCCCCCATTGATTGAACGTGAATACTTTTTTGAGAATTCGCAATGGAAGTAACCATCACCTCAGCCAATCCAGCCCCCAGCACCCGTGATCGACTTCTTGAGGTTGCGCTTGAGCTTTTCGCAACACGCGGCTTTCATGCAATCAGTTTGCGCGATCTGGCGAGCTACCTGGGTCTGCATGCCGGATCGCTGTACCACCATGTTGAAAGTAAACAATGCTTGTTGTTCGAGCTGATTGAGTCCGCACTGTCGGATTTATTATTCAATACAAAGCATCGAATGAAGGGCGCAAGGACCCCATCTGAACGTGTACGCCGCTTTGTTCAAGCCTTCGTCGCCTTTAGCCTGAGTGAAAAGCACAGGCTGGTGCTGGTGGCCCGTGAGTTCGTGAATCTCAACGAAGAGCACCAGCACCAGGCTAACCAGCTTAAAAATGCCTACGCGACGCTATTGAGCACAAGCATCTCTGATGAGTACCGGGAGGAAGGCAAGCTTGATGATGAGGTCCACCTGATCACGAGTGCAGTCATTGGAATGCTGTACGGGCAGTCACAGTGGGTTTGTCTTGAGGTAACGGAACAGCAACTGACAGAAGCACTCACACATTTTGTCGTGTGCATTATCGCCAGTGGCAAAACGACTGGCTACTTCCACCAATACTCGACCTGAACACCCACGTTGGATCCGTGCAGATCGGTACCGAACGAACCGGTATCAGAAAGCGCCGAACCGGGGGACTGCAGGCTTGCAGCACGTTGGGCAGCTTTGTTCCAAGTCGCGTAGGTGTAGTAGAGGCGGATCTCTGGCCTATCCCAGAAGCCTAACCCCTTGGGTGACCACGTTGGTGCGATGGTGTATTTGGTGAGCTTGCGCGTTCCCCCAGGGGCTTCAACCTGGTCGCGGCCTACCTCAGTGACGAATTTGAATTGATCACTGATCGCGTAAACCGGGCGGATACCGACCGACAACCAGTTCTGATCATCACCGTCCGGGCGGATGTCCTTTTGATAGACCAGTTGTACCTGGCCACTGAAGGCGTGAGTCATCTGCCAATCGAAGAATTTGACCACCCGCCAACTCCTGTTGGCCTGATCCAGAGACGAGTCGCCGGTATAGCTCAGTGCGGTACCAGAGCCTTGGCCATACTGCACAGCGAACTTGTTCACGCCGCCCAGAAACTCGGTCTGCTTGTGCTGGGCTATGACCGACCAGCCTTGATGGGCCCCTTCACGGCTCGGCTTGTCCAGGTAGCTGACGCCAAGCTGGAGCTCACCGCCCGGGTTGGTGTTGAACCCACTGACAGTCAGGTCATGGCGCGTGACCATTTCCTTCTGGAAAATGTTGTCTTTTCGCGAGAACACATAGCTGTACTTCAAATCACCCAAGGCGACCTGATCGAAGCCAAAACCGGTCGAGCTCTGATTCCAGTAGTAGTAATCAGTAATGTGGATATCGTTTCGATTGTAGTAACGGCGACCCGCCCAGAATGAGCCACCGTTCAACACCGGCACTTTGCTCCACTCGGCATAGAGCTGAGCCATCCGGGTGTAACCGTACTCACCGTCGAACTTTGGAGCATGAGCATATTCGTTGAAAAACTGAGCCATCCCTTCAACGCTGACCACTGAACCATCGTCCAGGGCCAGAAGATCTTGGCGCAAATCCAGCTCAAGATACTGTTCGCATTCATTACCCAGACGATATTTCGAACCAGCGCCCGGCAATTGGAAGCACGATTGCTTGCCCCCTTCAGTAGAGTCCCCTACTCCCGTCCTGAAATACCCGCTGAAATTTGTTGCATATGCTTCGTGAGGCAGAAAACCAGCAGCAGATAACGCACCCAGAACAACGCCGAGAGTTTTGAATTTCATGGATAAAGCCTTTGGTTATTTTATTTATTCGTCAAGGTCAGCGAAATGCAGAGCTACTGAGTAGCCCGCAGGGCATGGCATACCCAGAACAGGTGATACCAAACCAAAGTCAAAATTCTTGATTTAAAAAAGGCACCGGACTGCCTCAGGCAAAAGCGTGAGAAAGCCTCAGGCAATGCCGGTGCAAAGTGACCACAGGTAGCTAGCGACTGATAGAAAGACCAAAGTTGGTTAGGTATTATCAATCGCCTGCAATTACACCTCGCGACGCTGCTTAATGCCGTAGCCAGCGACGACCAAGAAGCATACAAGAGGAACGATAAAGGCGACGCCAGTGCCGTAGACGTCAGCAATGGCACCCATGCAGTAAGGCGCAATGGCGCCACCGACCAGAGTCATGACCAGATATGATCCAGCCTTCTTGGTGTGCCCGCCCAAGTTTTTAACACCCATTGCAAAGATGCTGGGGTACAGGATGGACATGAAGAAGAACACGCCGATCAATGCGTAGACCGAGAGCTCTTGAATGCCGGCAACCGCCACAGCACAGAGTGCGGTGTTGATGAGTGCATAGCCAATGAGCATGGCGGTCGCGGGGATGTAGCGCATCAGCCAGGTGCTGACGAAGCGGCCAATCATGAAGCTCAGCATGGCGATAGACAGAAGGTAGGATGCTTTCTGCGTGGTCAGGCCGCTCCAGTGCTCGATGGCGTAATTGATGAAGAATGCACCTACACCCACCTGAGCAGCAATATAGAAGAACTGTGCTATCAGTGCGCCGGTGAAGTTCGAATGCGACCACAGCGAGCGAGTTGTACCGGCCTTCTCAGAAGACGAACTCTGCGCCTGAATTTCAGGCAGTGGCACGGCGGCGAACACGACCATCATCAGGATGACAACCAGGCCCAAGGTCGCGTAGGTCAACATCACCGGATCGATAGTGAATCCAACCAGAGCTACGGGTGGAGCGAAGAACAGTGAGCCGCCAATCAGAGGGCCGATAAATACACCGAGGCCATTGAACGATTGAGCGAAGTTCAAGCGGCGCTCTGCGGTTTCTGGTCTACCCAGCACCGACGCGTAGAGGTTGGCAGCGGTTTCCAGGCAGCCCAGACCACAGGCCAGGATGAACAACGCCCCCAGGAACGCCGCAAAAGTACCGGCACTGGTCGCGGGGATAAACAGCAACGCACCGAGGGCGAACAAAGCGAGGCCCACGAGGATGCCTGCTTTGTAACCACAGCGATCCATGAACGCCCCCACGGGCAAGGCAACGATGAAATACGCACCGAAGTAGGCGGCCTGCAGGTAGCCCGATTGGGCCTTGCTGACATTCAACGTGTCTTGAAAATGCTTATTGAGCACATCCAGGAGGCCGTGGGAAAGCCCCCACATGAAGAACAAACTGGTAACCAGAATGAAGGCAATTTTGGTTGCAGACGGTGCAGTCGCCTGCACAGGCATTTCGAGTTGAACGTTCATACACGCCTCATTTTTTTATTGGATAGGTGTAATCGCTGAAAGTCAGATGCTGATTTCAGAACCGCGTGTTTCAGGTGCGAAGAAAGTCGCGATAAATGAGATACCCGCCAACACCACTACGTAGGTCGCCACCGGCCAGTAGTGATTACCCGACCAACTGAGCAGCGCTGCGGCAACGAAGGGAGCGATACCGCCTGATGCCAGCGCGGCAAATTCCTTGCTCACCGCGATGCCGGTGTAGCGGTATCTGGCATCAAACAACTCGGGAAAGTACGCGGCTTGCACCGAGTACATGCCAAAGGCACCCAAGCTGATGGCAACGACCATGCCCAAGACGATCAGGGTCGGGTCCATCGTGTTGAACAACCAGAAGGCGGGGAACGCCCAAAGCGCAGTGATCAGCGATGTCACCCGGTGTTTCCGAAACTCTATTGGCGATGGTGCCCATGGGGATCCCCTTATTGTTCTTGTTTCGCACAGTAGGGTTAGCACGCACGAACCCTACGCCTGGTTGTGCTGCGTCGATTAGCCGGTGATGCCGCCGTACACCGAGGCGAGTCCCTTCATTCTCTCAACTGCAAGCTCAGGTTGAATCAGCACGCCGGCTTGATCCGCCAGACGGAACACTTCGCTGTAGTGGGAAAGCGAACGAGCCGATTGCATGCCGCCGAGCATGCTGAAGTGATCCTGGTGACCATTCAGCCAAGCAAGCAGTACAACGCCTGCTTTGTAGTAGCGGGTCGGTGCTTTGAAGATCTCGCGAGAGAGCGCCACGGTCGGATTCATCAACGCGTGATAGCGGGCTACGTCGCCATCGGTGAGTGCCGCCAAGGCATGGGCAGCTACCGGAGCGATTGGGTCGAAGATCCCCAGGAGCGCGTGTGAATGGTGAGTTGCATCCCCAGCGATCAGTTCGCCGAAGTTGAAGTCGTCACCGGTATAGAGCTTCACACCTTCTGGCAGACGGCGACGCAGTTCGATTTCCCACTCCGCTTCCAACAGCGAGATCTTGATGCCGTCGACCTTGTCGACGTTGGACTCGATGATCGACAGGACAGTGTTCATCGCAGTCGGTACATCGGTGCTGCCCCAGTAGCCGCGCAGGTTGGCGTCGAAGGCCTCGCCCAGCCAGTGCAGGACAACCTTCTGGCGTGCCTCGCCCAGCAGCGTCGAGTAGACCTTCTCGTACTCTTCCCCGCTCTTGGCCACTGCACAGAGTGCGCGGCTGGCCATGAGGATGGCGCTGCCGCCAACGCTGTCGACCACTTCGAACTGTTCGCGGTAAGCGCCCAACACATCGTCCAGGGTGGTCGACGGCGTAACAACCAGCTGATCGGTGCCGACACCACAGCTCAGGTCAGCGCCTTCGATTTGCCGTGCGTGAGTCACGCTGCGGCGAATCAGCTCGGCGGATTCCTTCCAGCCCAGGCCCATGCCGCGTTGAGCAGTGTCCATGGCTTCAGCGATCTTGAAACCGAGGCTCCATAGGTACTCGCGAAAGCCCAGGGTCTTGTCCCAGTCGATGGCGACGGTTTCGTCCCAAGGATTGGCCGGACGAGCAGGATCGATCACCACGTGGGCAGCTGCATACGCAATGCGGCTCAGCGGGCGCTTCTCGAACTTGGCATACGGCGCGTCAGCGTTTTGCAGGTCGTAGCGTTCAATACGGCCATCAAGCGTGGGCAACAGAATATTCACGAGACTTTTCCTCTGACTGGGGGACTTTGCCAAGAATGAGATCCGCCGCTTTCTCGGCGATCATGATGGTCGGAGCGTTGGTGTTGCTGCTGTTCAGGCGAGGCATGATCGACGCATCCACCACACGCAATCCGTCGATGCCATGTACCTTGAGGTCGGTGGACACCACCGCATCGTCGCCATGGCCCATGCGGCAAGTGCCGGCAGGGTGGTGGTCGGTCTTGGCATTGGCGCAGGCGTACTCAAACAGTTGCTCGTCACTGAGCTTGTCGAGGCCTGGCAGCCGCTCGGCCAGCACAAAGCGTTTCAATGCTGGCTGCGCAAGGATCTCCCGAGCCAGGCGCAGGCCCTTGATGGACATCTCGCGATCATAGGGATCGGCGAAGTAGTTCGGATCGATCAGCGGAGCGTCGGTCGGGTTGGCGCTTGCCAAACGAACGGTGCCGCGAGAGCGAGGCCGCAGGAATGCTGAGTTGAGGGTCACACCAGGATTGCTCATCTGCGCGACACCGGCTTCGATGCCCGAACCAAGACCCAGGTGGAACTGGATGTCTGGCGACCGCGCCGCAGGGTCGGCGTACCAGAACCCGCCCGTTTCAAACAGGCTGGACGCCACTGGGCCCTTCTTCAGCAGCAGGTATTGCAGACCCGCCCAGGCCGCCATATGAGGTTTGCCGTATGGGTCGTAGGTGTGGTTGCCGGTGCATTCCGCGATAACGAAAAGATCCAGGTGATCCTGAAGATTGCTGCCGACGCCTGCCAACGCGTGCTCGACTTTCACGCCCACTTCACGCAAGTGTTCTTCTGGGCCAATACCGGACTGCATCAGCAGTTTTGGGGAGCCGATGGCTCCGCTGCTGACGATCACCTCACGCGACGCCAGGTAGAGAGCAGGTTGAGTAGCGCCTTGCGACACTACTTCAACCCCTACTGCCCGTTTGCCGTTGAGCACGACACGATGAGTAAGGGCACCCAGCATGACGGTCAGGTTTGAGCGGCCCATGGCTGGGCGCAGATACGCAACCGACGTGGAGGAGCGCTTGGCATTCAGCTGGGTGAGCTGGTAGTAGCCCAAACCATCCTGCTCGGCCCCGTTGAAGTCCGGGTTGAATGGGATTCCCAGTTCCTGTCCGGCCTGGAAATAGGCTTCACAAATTGGCAATGGGCTGATGGGATTCGAGACGCCCAGCGGCCCCTCGTAGCCATGATACTTATTGGCATAGCGCTGATTGTTTTCAGCACGTTTGAAGTAGGGCAGCACATCCTTGTAAGCCCAGCCCTCGGCACCACACTCGCTCTCCCACTCGTCATAGTCCGCAGCGGCGCCACGGGTGTAGATCTGCGCATTAACGGACGAACCGCCGCCGATGACCTTGGCCTGGGTGTAATGCAATACCCGGTTCTTCAGGTGCTTCTGCGGGACGGTCGACCAGCCCCACGAGCCCCTTCCCTTGGTCATCTTGGCGAAACCGGCAGGCATGCTGAACAGTGGATGGCGATCCCCTCCACCGGCTTCCAGCAGCAGTACCTTGTTGCGGGGATCTTCGCTGAGCCGATTGGCGAGCACGCAGCCCGCCGAACCGCCTCCGACAATGATGTAGTCGTAAGTCATGACGGCACTCACAGACGTGGGATGGCGAGACCGCCATCGGCGTGAATGACAGAGCCGGTCGCGAAGCCGAACTGCCCGGCAGCCAGCGAGCTGACGATGGAGGCGATATCGCTGGTCTCACCCCAGCGGCCCATCGGCACCAGACCATCCTTGAAGCGCTGCTCGTATTTGTCGGCGACACCCGCTGTCATATCAGTGCGAATTACCCCCGGACGCACTTCAAACACGCCGATGTTCTCCGCAGCCAGGCGCAGGGCGAACAGCTTGGTGGACATGCCCAAGGCGGCCTTGGACATGCAGTATTCGCCTCGCTCCGGGGACGCGAGCTCCACACTCACACTGGAAACATTGATGATGCTGCGAGCGTGCGACGAAGGATTCTCGATCATCTGCTTGGCCACCTGCTGCGTCAGGAAGAAAGTCCCACGCAGGTTGGTTTCCAGCACCAGATCGAACGCCTCAGGTTTCATGGCCAAGAGGTCTCCACGAGACGGAGAGCCGATGCCTGCGTTGTTCACCAGGCAATCGACTGCACCACCCCAGGCTTGCACACGCTCAAGCAACTGCGCGTGTGCTTCCAAGCTCTGCAACTCACTGGCGACCGCCAGTCCTCGTCCGCCCAGTGACTCGATCTCTGCGCACAGCTGTTGTGCCACTTCATCTTCGCTACGGCAGGTAAAGGCAACGTCGAAACCATCACGGGCCAGTCGCAGAACGATGGCGGCACCAATGCCGCGACGGCCTCCGGTAACCAGTGCGACGGGGCGTTGCGAAACGTTGTTGTTGTTTGTCATGGCTGCATTCTCAATCGTTTGGAACGTTCCAATTTTTATGCAAAAAAAATCCGGTGTTTTACTTCGGCAGCCACCAGTTCTGCCGATCACCGATATGCAACTGGATGGTCTTCTGTTCGGTGTAATCCTCAACCGCGTGGTGACCCAGCTCACGGCCCAGACCGGAGTCACGGAAACCACCAAATGGCAGTTCGGCGAAGCCATCCAGGAACGTGTTGACCCACACGGTGCCTGCGTCGATTTTCCGAGCAGCCTTCAGACAAACATCGATATCTTTGCTCCACACTGCAGCCGACAGGCCGTAGCAAGTGTCGTTGGCCAGCGCGATGGCTTCGTCTACCGACTCGAATGTGAGCACCGACAGAACAGGGCCGAAGACCTCTTCCCGGGCGATGGTCATGTCAGGAGTGACACCCGTGACGATGGTCGGCTGAAGGTAGAGGCCACGCTCTGTTTCGTGACGCTCACCGCCCAGGCTGATGGTCGCACCCGCTTTGCGCGCTTCGTCGATTGCGGCCTGGATTCCGCCGAGCTGCATCTCGCTGATGATCGCGCCTACTTTCACGTCAGGGTGCAGTGGATCACCGACCGGTACCTGACGGGCACGCTCAATTACGGCATCGGTGAAGCGCTCGGCGATGTCTTTATGCACCAGGATCCGGCTACCGCTGTTGCAGCATTCGCCAGCGTTGAAGTACACGCCGAAAACCACCGCATCCACTGCAGCATCCCAATCGCAGTCAGGGAAGATGATCTGTGGATTCTTGCCACCCAGCTCGAGAGAAACCTTTTTCAGGGCAGCGCCGGCTTCGGCAGCGATCAAGCGACCGACACGGGTGGAACCGGTGAACGAAACCATGTCCACTTTCGGATGGCCAACCAGCGGTTGACCGACTGCTGGGCCAAGGCCGGTAACAATGTTGACCACGCCTTTCGGAAGACCTGCTTCGAGCAGAATTTCACCCAACATCAGCGTGGTGCCATTGGTGAGCTCGCTCGGCTTGATCACAGCGGTGCAACCTGCCGCCAGGGCGAATGGCAGCTTCTGGCTGAGGATCCAGATCGGGAAGTTCCAAGGGGTGATCATCGAGACCACGCCCACCGGCTGACGCAGCACCACACCCAGGTGCGACTCACCCAGGGTGTTGTAGCTCTCGCCGTGAAGGGTGCGCGCCAGAGAGGCTGCGTACTTCCACAGATCCACACAGCCGCTAACCTCACCACGAGCCTGGCTCAATGGTTTACCGGTTTCCAGGCACTCGATCAGGGCCATCTCTTCGACACGAGCGCAGATGCCCTCAGCAACCTTTAGCAGTACCTCAGCACGCTCACGGCCAGACATGTTTGGCCAGGTGCCTTCATCGAATGCTGCACGTGCTGCATCTACAGCACGCTCGGCGTCACCTCGGGCAGCGTCGGGATAGATACCCACAACCACGTCATGGGCAGGGCTGCGACGCTCGGCCTGAGCGCCGTTGTGCGCTTCACACAATTCGCCATCAATCAGCATGCGGCCCTTGTATGGCTGGCCAATGATCTGAGCGGTGTTATCTACGGTCAAGAATTGCATTTCAAACTCCTTGGTAATCGGCTGGTCGACGCTCGCTGAAGCTGGCCAAGCCTTCTTTCGCGTCTTCGGTGGTGGCGGCCAGTGCGCCGGCCATCCCTTCGAGCACAGCCGCTACGTTGATGCCAGTGCCCGCGTCGATGAGTTGCTTGGTCAGTTGCACCGAGATCGGTGCCTGCTTGCTGATTTGCTGTGCCAGTTCCAGTGCATGAGCCAAGGCATTGCCTGGCTCGCAGACGTCCTGAACGAGTCCCACGCGCTGCGCTTCGTTGGCGTCAATACGGCGACCGGTCAACGCCATCAACTTGACCTGGCTTGGGCCGATCAACTTGACCAGACGCTGGGTGCCCGACCAGCCTGGGCAGGTAGCGATGCCAGCTTCAGGAAGGGCAAAGGTCGCGCCAGGCTCAGACACACGAATGTCAGCGGTCGCAAGCAGCTCCAGTCCGCCGCCAAATGCATGACCATTGATGGCGGCGATAACGGGCAAGCGAAGGTTGGCCCAGGCATCGAACACACGATGTCCATCGCGAACCCACTGACGCCACATGTCCAGCGGCTGCAGGCCAGACCAGACCCGGATGTCCGCGCCGACGCAGAACGCACGGTCGCCATTGGCAGTCAGAACGACGGCACGCAGGTCGGTGCGCTTGTCCAGATCCAGGGCGATCTGGCCCAGTTGGTTGATCATCTCTGGTGTCAGCGCATTCAGCTTGGCGGGACGCTCAAGACGAACTACGGCAACCAGATCCTGCACTTCTACGGATACAAAGCCTTCAGGGGAGCTCATGCTTGGTGCTCCTTGAGTTGAAGGCCCATCAACGCATCGGTGAACAGGGCGGGATCCATGACGCCGACCTTATCGGCCACCAGCAGCGGGAACTCCGCCTGCGCCAACACGTCGTTTTCGAGATCGATGCCAGGCGCCACTTCGGTGACCATCAGGCCCTCGGCGGTGAGCTTCATCACGCAGCGTTCAGTGATGTAAGTGACATCCTGCCCACGCTCCAGAGCCATCCGGCCACTGAAGGTCACGTGATCGACAGCTTCGACCAACTTGCGAGATTTGCCGTGCTGCAGGATCTGCAACCGGCCCTCACCCGCCTCCAGTTTGGCGCCGGCAGTGAAGAAGCCCGAGAACACGATGCGCTTGGCATGCGTGGTGATATCAACGAAGCCACCGCAACCGGCAGTGAGGTATGGCTTGCCTGGAAGCTTCGACACATTGACGTTGCCGTGCCGGTCGATCTGCAGGAACGACAGCAGGGTCAGGTCGAAGCCGCCGCCCTGGAAGTAGGTGAACTGGGCCGAGGACGGCATGATCGCATCCGCGTTGGCGGCGCAGCCGAAGGAGAAGCCCAGCAGAGGCATGCCACCCACAGCGCCTTGCTCGATGACCCAGGTCGCAGCACCGTTGTGCCCCTCCTCCAGGAGGATGCGTGGCACGTTGGCGGAGATACCGAAGCCCAGGTTTACTGCCATGCCCTGCTCGACCTGCATAGCCGCGCGGCGGGCAATGACTTTCTCCGGATTGAACGGCGCGATCTCGAAGGCCGACTCGGGCTGCTGAATTTCGCCACTGATGGCTGGGTCGTAGGCGACCTGAGTGGTTTGCATCTGGTCGGGATCAACAACGATGTGATCCACCAGGTTGCACGGAACATGGACATGATGAGGTTTGAGCGAGCCGGCACGAACCACCCGCTTGACCTGAGCGATGACAATGCCGCCGTTATTGCGCACTGCCAGGGCCTGGTCGAGTGCGCCCAGCAGGCCACCCTCGTGCTCATAGGAAAGATTGCCGCGCTCGTCTGCAGTAGTCGCACGGATGATCGCGACTTTAGGAACGACTGTAGGGAAGAACAGCCACTCTTCGCCGGCGAAGGAGACCTTTTCGACAATCGGGTGCTCAGCGCCGAGTTCGTTCATCGCACAACCCTGACGGGAAGGGTCAGCGAAGGTATCGAGACCAACCTTCGTCAGCACGCCTGGGCGCTTGGCCGCAGCATCCTTGTGCAGATCGAAGAGAATGCCGCTTGGCACGTTGTACGCGGCGATCTCGTTGTCGGTGATCATCCGCCAGATCTCTGGCATCGGCAGCGACGAGGGGCCACTGGGGTAGGAGCCGGCCATCACTTTGCTGATCAGGCCAGGCTGTGCGAGATGCTCAATCCCCTTGATGCCGTACATGTCACCAGCGGCAATGGGGTGCAGCATCGTCAGGCCTGCAGGGTGAGCAGTATCACGGTAGCGTTGCCCAATGGCGGCCAGCACTGCATCTGGGCAGGCAAGACCACTGGATGAGCTGACAGTGACCGTGTCGCCGTTGTGGATAAGGCTCGCAGCCTGTTCAGCAGTGATGAGCTTTTTCATAGATCCTTACGCCGTATTGAATTTGAAATGGCAGCGCTCAAGAGCGGCTGTCCCTCAATGCCTGGGGCTGAAACTTGCGATGTTCGCGAGCACGGCCAATCCCAGTGCACCCGCGAACGGGTCGACACTCTCATGCAAACGAGCGGACTGCGCAGTAAGGCCAGCGGGGGCGGATGGACGTGAAAACGAAGAGGAAGGACGAGTACGAGAACGCAAGTGGAGCCGAGTGAGCAGAGAGAAGACGACGTTCATGATGATCACCATTTTTGTTATTAAATCGTTCCATATTGCTTTTGGAACGTTCCAAAAATGTAATTCGCTTCACTTGCGCTGTCAAGGCCCTTCGTCGGCGCCGACATAGCAATGATTCTCACTTACAGGAACACAAACAATCTGATTGAGAAAAACCACCAAGAATCGGCGACATCGTCGATATCTAGCTAGCCTTGAGGAGCAAAAAATTGGTACGTTTGGAACGTTCCGATTCCCCGACCAGCAGAGATTTTTGAGTTGAACACGCGCCAAAGCGAAGAAAAGGTCACCATCACCGACATCGCCAAAGCGAGCGGTGTGTCGAAATCCACCGTTTCGCTGGTACTGAACAACAGTCCACTCGTTCGCCCCGCCACTGCTGAGAAGGTGCGCGCCACTGCGGAGCAGCTGGGTTACGTCTACAACCGAAGCGCCGCGAATCTGCGTCAGGGCGTATCAAATGTGATCGGAATGGTGGTCAACGACCTGAGTAACTCCTTTTTTGTGGAGTTGCTCATCGGCGCTGAACGCAAAATGCTGGAGTCCAGCTACATCACCCTCCTCGCCCACACTGCCGAAGACCAGAACGTACAACGCCAGGTATTGGCGTCAATGCGTGAGCACAAAGCTGCCGGGATCATCATCTGCCCGAGCTTTGAAACGCCGGCAGAGCTGGTCACATCACTAAGGCAGTGGGGCTTGCCTTTCGTGACAGTGATGCGTGCTTTTGAGGGCGAAGAGACCGATTTCGTGGGTGCTGACAACTACGTCGGCATTCAGATGGCCACCCAACACCTGATTGACCTGGGTCACAAGGACATCGCCTTTATCGGTCGCAACAGCACCTATGCGGTCAGCATGGAACGGTTGCGCGGCTACAGTGACTGCCTTGAGAAAAACGGCATTACCCCTAATACCGACTGGATGATAGAAACCGCGATCAGCCTGGCTGGTGGCAAGGACGGGATGAGCCGGCTGCTTGATCAGACGCATCGGCCCACTGGAGTGGTCTGCTACAACGACCTCATCGCGACTGGCGCCCTCAGCGAGCTTGGCAATCGAGGGTTGAAAGCCGGAGAAGATATGGCAATTGTCGGGAGCGATGGCGTTGCGGGATCGGCCTACTGCAGTCCTCCGCTCACTACTCTTGCCCTGGAGCCCGAACACCTGGGTGAGGTCGCCAGTGAAATGCTTCTGGCCAGGTTGAAGAATCCTGATGCGCCTCCAATGAAGTATCTCCTCAAACCCAAATTGATCGTTCGTGACACCTGCGGCGCCAAACGCGCAAACCGCTGAGTCGAAGCGCGGGCGCTTACGACTCAGCTGAGCGAACGTCAATTCATAGCCACAGGCAGCGCTTCCGCCACCAGCTGTGATCTGAAGGGACAGGCCGTCGCTGTCTGCCAGGGAGTATTCCTTGCCGGTGATCCGAGCGTGACGAATCGCCATTTCCGAGAGTGCCAGTCAGAGGCCAAATGCTCGTCTCACAAGCTACACTGCTCCAGCATAAATCCGATTTGGAGGGCATCCAATCAGGACTCAATCCAAGACTTAAAAGTACCGGATTGTGCTGGATTTCAGTGGTTTTCCGCCGGAACGAAAAAAGGACCCGAAGGTCCTGATTTCAATCGCTTACAGAATTCAGTGGAACTCTGCAGCGCAATAATTGGAGCGGGAAACGAGACTCACATCAGGCATCCGACCCGTTGAAATATAAGGGTTTACTGTAATTCCTGCCCACCGTGTTCCCCTTGTACCAGCGTGTGCAGTACGCCTTACCGGACGAGAGGCTGGAGTACTACTGAGCCGCGGTCTCGCCGCCTGATCTTCACCTGCGACTGCGGCCCGTGTGACCTTGGCGCAGCAGAGCAACGTTCTGGTCGATGCGGCTTTGGATCGTGCGCAGGGTGTCTCGAGTAATAACCTGTGGGTACAGATTGTCGGCGATGGCTGCAAACTGGCTGGCCACGTCGCAAATGCCGTCGATGATTCTGCTGGCAGCTTCCTGTGGCACCTCAGCTTCCTCAGCAAGCCGAAGCATGTCTGCGCGGGAAATCGCCAGTGCCTCCCCCATCACGTCCATCTGGTGGTATCCACCTGGCCCCTCGCAGAAGGTCACGTCGTAAGCGGGTGCCAGCTTCCACTCACCATCTGGCGACATGAGGTAGGAGAAGTTCTTGGGGTGATCGTCTCTGTTGTTGAACGCGACATTGAAGACGGCACGCTCGAAGGCCAGCGCCATCTCTCGCGCATCGTTGGTACACATCTGCGTTGCACGCAAGAAGTTGACGTAGTCCAAGACCCCTGGAGACCGGTAATCGGCACCTGTAAAGGCCGCGAGACTTTGCATAGGTATGCGCAGACCATCCTGGCGGTCAAAGCGCTTGCTGGCAAACGCCGCCAACCCATTGGGCAGACTGAAATACTGCGTGTTCGGGGTCTCGATGCTGCACATGCGCAGGCACTGGGCGTAGACCATTTCGATAGCGCACACCTCGGCATGCTCTTCTCTGGCCGGGAACTTCACCAGCCAGGCTTCAAAGCCCGGTGTGACGGCGGTGGTAAACTCGCCGGTTTGGGGATCGCGATAGACCAGGGCCTTTGGTCTGGCGCCTTGGGGCGAGCCGCCCACCAGCAGCAACGTTTGCAGGAACTCGCCACCTTCTCCATGGAGCACTTCCTGCACTTGCGCGGCAAGCTGTTGCAGTGGGATATGCACTTCCGGTTCCTGCCCTTCGGCCGCCACAGGCTCGAACGTCATAGCTCCCATTGCATTGTTACCAATGTAGGCCAGCCGCTCCAGTGGACCGATGCGCGCCGTGGTGAGACCGCGGCGCCTGAACATACGGTCCATCAGCAACATGCCCCAACCGTCAGGCAACGAGTCATAGACAGGTCCTGGCAGGTCCAGTTGGTGGGGCGGAAAGCCTCGGCGCAACTGGGGCCCCTGCAACGGCAGCTTGTAAGAGGACAGCTCCAGGCCTCTTTGCTTTGCGTCATTGCTGTACTCGAACACTACCTGTGGGCGACCAGTGAGGACGGTCGTAGACATCAGCGTGCCCCATTGCCATCGTTCACCCCAGCCTTCGTAGTAGACGTTCACTTGCTCAAGCATTGCCGGGCTTCCTCTTTGTACGGTGACGATTGGCGCTGTTTTCGTAGCGGCGAATGTCCTCGAGGCTGTCCAGCTTTGGCAGGAACAGACCTTCGAGCTCCTTGGTTCGGCCAAGGACCATTGCCACGCGAACCACGCTCTCGAACCCGACATTGCGCCCGGCTTCCAGGTTGGACACGGTATTGGTGCCGATGCCGGCACGCCCGGCCAAGTCGGCTTGCGTCATCTCCAGCGCCAGCCGCTCTGTGCGCAGGCGCTCGCAAAGTCGCTTGACGACCTCACTCGGCTTGCTGAAGCTTAAATCCAACATAGTGTGTACCTAGCTCGTTTTGCGCCAGTTAGCACCCAAAATTATAGAATTAGCCCCCAGTTTAGATCAAGCAGCGTAATTCCCTAATTCGGTGTTTTATAGCCTGAATACGGGCAGAGGCCACACTTTATTGGATTTACCCCCAGCCAGGCCAAGGGCGGAGCCGGACAGGCCGATCTCTTGGCCCTGGCTGGCGATCTCCCGGCCTTCGCTGACTATCGGGGGCAGCTCAGAATCGTATTGTTGGCGGCACGAGGCAGGCCTCCCCGACGAGACTCGGCGATACCAACTTCTTCCATCGGTATCGCTATCGTGACGACTTGCCTTCCGCCCGAGCTCGGCCACATGGAGGGCACAAGCAAATGAACGTCGGAGGACCCCCCGGTGTCAGGATAGTTGTCGCCTCTCCGGTTTTTCCTGAAAAAGCATATCGGGGGCGGAAAGAGACTGGTCGTGCCGTACTATTCACCTGAACGTAAAGCCGCATTGCTCAAGATGCTGCTTCCCCCGCTTAACCTGTCGATAGCAGAGGTTTCCCGGCACGAAGGGGTCAGCGAAATGTCTTTGTCCAACTGGCGCAAGCAGCTCAGTGCTGAAGGAAGTGCAGTGTCCGAAAACAAGCAATCGACCGAGAACTGGTCAGCCGAAACCAAGTTTGCTGTCGTCCTTAAAGCTGCCGGCTTGTCCGAGATCGACCTGAGCGAGTATTGCCGCCGCAAAGGCCTTTAACCCGCCCGAGCAAAATCACCGCGTGGCGACAAGCCTTCATCACCGGCCAGAAGTCGGAAAAGGCCCAGCAAAAAGAGGACCGGGAACAGTCCCGACCTTACTTGCGAAATACCACACCAGTGGCAAAATGCCCTCAAGGCCAGTAATCTTCGTGCAGAGACTGGAGATATTGCTAAGAGGGTGTAGACAAAATCATGTGGTGAGTCGGCGCACATGTATGCGTGCCTCGGCCAGCCACACCCACGCCTCGCTCACGGCGAACAACCGTAAGCGTACGGCCAACCCGTCTTGCCTAACTAAGCCGGTTGCCACCTGTGCGGCAGCAGCTCCGCAATCTCACTTGCCCGCTGCGTCGGCAGGCGCGTCAGCACATCTTTGAGATAGGCATACGGATCATGCCCATTGTTGCGAGCCGTCTGTATCAAGCTCATGAGCGCAGCAGCGCGTTTGCCACTGCGCAGCGATCCAGCAAAGAGCCAGT
>NZ_JAAAMT010000017.1 GCF_009905435.1 Pseudomonas sp. R5(2019) | reverse complement strand
ATCTCAAAATGAACTATATGATTGCTCGTATAGTCACTTGTGATGCTGATAATCTTTTTGACAATCAGTCTGATTTCACAAGCACCCACACGAATTGCTTGATTCAGTTGTTAAAGAGCGGTTGGCTGAGAGTCTTTCGTCTCAACCGAGGCGCGCATTCTACGCTTTCCTCTGTGCCTGTCAAGCGTTTATTTTGAAGTTTTTTCAGAGAATCTCTAACAACTTCAAACACTTGGCTCGCTTCGATCTCTCGTTAGCGGGAGGCGAATTCTACATCTTATAAATACGCCGTCAAGCAAATAATACCTCAAAACCAGAAATAAGCCCCGAAAAGAAAACTGCGCACTATATTGCTCAATTACCGCCGCTTGAGCATCATAGCGCCATCTGCTCCCACCTCCTGCAGATACCTATATATAAGGAAGACGACACCCTAATGAGCGACCAACCCCGCAGCCTGGCTTCAACGCTATTTCCCATCGGCGTGTTGATGATCGCCATGGCCTCCATTCAAACAGGAGCGTCGTTGGCCAAAAGCATGTTCCCCGCAGTGGGGGCACAAGGCACAACCACTCTGCGCCTGGTGTTTGCCAGCCTTATCATGCTGGTCTTGCTGCGCCCGTGGCGCGCCCGGTTTACGGCTCAGTCGCTGCGCACCGTTATCATTTATGGCGTCGCGCTGGGGGGAATGAACCTGCTCTTCTATATGTCGCTGCGCAGCGTGCCGCTAGGCATTGCGGTGGCGCTGGAGTTTACCGGGCCGCTGGCCGTTGCCATCTATGCCTCACGCCGGGCAATCGACTTCTTGTGGATAGCCTTGGCGGTATTCGGGATGTACCTGCTCGTCCCACTGGGCGAAACCAGCAGCGGCGTTGATCCCGTAGGTGCTGGCTATGCGCTGGGGGCTGGCGCCTGCTGGGCGTTCTACATTTTATATGGGCAAAAGGCAGGTGCCGAAAACGGCATTCAGACGGCGGCCCTGGGCGTCATGATTGCGGCGTTGTTCGTTGCACCTTTTGGTATTGCCCATGCGGGTGCGGATTTGTTTTCCCCCGCGCTCATCCCGATAGCGATTGGCGTTGCCATTCTTTCCAGTGCCCTACCCTACAGCCTGGAGATGGTCGCGCTGACACGGATGCCGGCACGCACCTTTGGCACACTCATGAGCATCGAACCGGCATTTGGTGCCTTGTCAGGTTTGCTGTTTCTTGGCGAAGTACTGTCTTTGGCGCAATGGCTGGCGATTGCCGCCATTATTGTGGCCTCTGTTGGCGCGACCACGACCATGCGCAAAGAACCTGCCCCACTGGTCGCGACAGACTGATTGAGAATTAATTTCATTTATGATGCATTTGCCAATTGCGTCACAGCCAAGCGATGTTTAGGCTGTCACTCGACAACACCTTTGCTTTCTTTGACCAAGACGCGCAAACCCAAGACGATGGTGAGCACTAATCGAATCAGACGCGGCTCATAACCGCGAGTGCAATAAGGACAGGAATGAAACGAATTTTGCTCATCCTTGCCGTAATCGCTGTCGCAGGATGCGCCGCGACTGCAAAAACAGAGGTCAAGCACGGCAGGAAGGGCCTGCATATCAATTGCTCGGGCCTGTCCTCTTCGTGGAACAAGTGTGACTCCAAGGCAGCCTCGCTGTGCGGCGAGAAAGGCTACAAGGTCATCGCCAAATCCGGCGACAGCGTCGAAGACCCGGGTGATTACCCGTTCGGCCTCAACCCCGCCGGCTACACCAGCCGCAGTATGATCGTGATCTGCAAATAGCCAGCGCCGCCCCTGGGCGGCGCCTTCAGGTTTCACACCGGCGCAGTGCGCATGTTCAGCCACTCCAGCGCTGCCCCTTTCAGCAATGGCGATAAACGCTCATGCACGGTCTGGTGATAGGCGTTCAACCAGTCCCGCTCCTCGGCCGTCAACTCACCCAGCTCTATACAGCGAGTATCGATCGGGCACAGCGTCAAGGTCTCGAATTTCATGAATTCGCCAAACTCGCTTTTGCCAATTTCGCGATTCAACACCAAGTTTTCGATGCGAACGCCCCACTGCCCCGGACGATAGGTACCCGGCTCAATGGAGGTGATCATTCCAGGTTGCATCGAGGTCTGCGGCGTCGGCGCGGCTTGATAGGCGATGACTTGCGGCCCCTCGTGCACGTTCATGAAATGGCCTACGCCGTGCCCCGTGCCATGCCCGTAATCGACAGTGTGCGCCCACAGTGGAGCGCGAGCGATGGCATCCAGCAGCGGCGACAGAATGCCCCGAGGGAAGCGTGCACGAGACAGGGCAATCATCCCCTGCAGCACACGAGTGCAATCGAGCTTCTGCGCATGACTGGGCGTACCGATTGCCACCATTCGGGTAATGTCGGTGGTGCCCCCCAGGTATTGACCACCAGAGTCGATCAAAAGCAGGCCATCGCCTTCAATCACTGCGTGGGCCTGCTCCGTTGCGCGGTAGTGCGGCATGGCGCCGTTGGCATTGAATGCAGCAATAGTGGCAAAGCTCAGTGAAACGAAACCTGGCCGACGCGCCCGCTCCGCGCTCAGGCGCTCATCGACTGTCAACTCGGTAAGCGCTTCATGCCCCTGCGCCGCTTCAAACCAGGCGAAAAATTCGCACAACGCCGCGCCATCCTGTTCCATCACCTGACGGATATGCACCGCATCCGCTTCGCTTTTGCGTGACTTGAACAATGTCGTCGGGTTCAACCCTTCTACCACGCTGACGCCTTCCGGCAGCCGCTCAAGCAAGGCGCAGGTCACACGCGCCGGATCGACCAGCACGGTGCTGCCGGCTGGCAGTGCCGCCAGGGCCGCCCCTGCTTCAGCGTATTCGCAAAGCGTGACGCCGTCTTGCTCTAGCGCAGCGCGCAGGGCCCCATCGATTTTGCTCGAGGCAACAAATAAGGTGGCCCGCTCCGGACCGATCAATGCAAACGACACAAACACTGGGTTATAGGACACGTCGCTGCCACGCAGGTTGAACAACCAGGCGATGTCATCCAGGGTGGCAATGAAATGCCATTGCGCGCCACGCTCCTTGATCGCCATGCGCAGGCGCTCAAGCTTCTCTTTACGGCTCACCGTCGCGTGCGGCGGCAGATGTTGATAAACCGGGTTTTCCGGCAATGGCGGCCGGTCTTCCCAGACTTCGGCCAGTACATCGCTGCCCGTTCGTAACGCCACATTACGCAATTGCAGCGTGTGCTTCAGTTGCCGACTCGACGCCACAGCCATGACCGCACCATCGACCGCCACGCTGCCGCCTTCAGGCGCCGACTCCGCCAGCCACTCCAGCGGCCCAGGACGCCCGGGCATCAATTTCATCAGTTCGATGCTGCTACCCGCCAGCTCGTGCTCGGCCTGCTCCCAGTAGCGGCTATCCGCCCAAAGTCCGGCGAAATCAGGAGTAACAATCAAGGTGCCAACCGAGCCGTGAAAACCTGACAACCACTGACGCGCCTGCCAGTAGCCCGGCAAATACTCGGACAGATGCGGGTCCGCAGAGGGGACGAGCAAGGCATCGATCCCTTCGCGATTCATGACTTCACGGACCCGCGCAAGACGCGCAACCACCGTTCCCTGGGATAAAGGCTGTTTGCTCATGCTCACGGCGCCACCACACAATTGACTGTTCTGAAGCCCCCGATAATGGAACAGCCCCAGGCGCCGAGCAACTGCCCGCACACATCCGCCATTCATCCTTTGGCTTGAACTTACCCGCGCCCTCTCGTTTCACAATCCTGAAAGCCTTGCGCAAAGCCTCTTGCCCCCCCAAGGAAAATGCCTATGACAGCCCCCATTGAAGCGAAGACCGGCGTCGTATTGCTCACCGCAGAGGATGCAAAACCCGCACACGAGCATGAGGTTCACATCAAGCTTGCCGAGCGCCTGGCGAATATCCTGGGCACCGAGTTTTTCCCGGCGGCACTCAGTGCTGCTGCCGGTGAGCGTCGCTATTACCTGCCCACCGACACCCTCATTGATCCAGAGCGATACCGGCAGCTGGGTATCGAAACCGACCGCGATTTTTTTGGTGGCATGGTCAGCCAGCCGTTCATGGCCACCAAGGCCATCTCCCACCCGCTGCCCGGTGGCGCCATGTCGCCGCTGGGCTGGACTGACGATTTTGCGCTGCGGGCCAGTGATGCGCTGCTGCGTGGCTACAGCGTGTTCAGCCTGGCCGATGCGCAAATGGCCGCGGATCTGTTGTTCATTGACGGCCCACTGCGATTGAAACCGGTACGGGCAACAGCCGGTCGCGGCCAGTGCGTGATTCACAACCGCAACGAGCTGGATGCCATCCTCAGTCAGCTCGATGAGGAGGAGATCAGCACCTGGGGGCTGGTGCTGGAGGAAAACCTCACCGACGTTGAAACCTTCAGTGTCGGCCAGGTGATGGTCGCCGGCATCATCGCCAGCTATTACGGCACTCAGAATCTGACCCAGGACCACGCGGGTGAAACGGTCTATGGTGGCTCGGAGCTGGTGCTGGTACGTGGCGATTATGACCAGCTGCTGCAGCTGGACATGGACAAGCCCACCCGCCTCGCGGTCAACCAGGCCAGGCTTTACGAACAGGCCGCCATCGCGGCCTTGCCAGGCTTTGTCGCCTCGCGGCGCAATTACGACGTAGCCCGCGGCACCAACGCCCAAGGCAAGCTGCGCAGCGGTGTGCTGGAGCAGTCCTGGCGGATTGGCGGTGCCAGCAGCGCCGAAGTGCTGGCCCTGGAGGCGTTCGCCGATGACCTGACATTGCAGCGGCTAAGAGCCTCGACCCACGAAATTTACGGCGAAACCGAATTGCCCGCCGATGCCACCCTCTTCTATCAAGGAGATGACAGTGACGTCGGATTCATCACCAAATACGCCCGAGTGCGGCCCTATGACCATCCATAGCGAGCCGGTCGATATCAAGGTCGACGGTGAACTGATCGCCGGGACCGTCCTCAGCCCGAGCCCGAAAGTCCCGGGCATTTTGTTTGTCCACGGCTGGGGTGGTAGCCAGCAACGCGACCTGGCACGGGCCAAGAACATCACCGGGCTGGGATGCGTCTGCCTGACCTTCGATTTGCGCGGTCACGAAAAAACCGAAAGCCAGCGCATGAGTGTCAGCCGCGAGCAAAACCTCAATGACCTGCTCGCCGCTTACGACACATTGGTCAGCCACCCAGCCGTGGACACCTCCGCGATCGCCGTTATCGGCAGTAGCTATGGGGGCTACCTGGCCACGATCCTGACCCGCCTGCGCCCGGTCAAATGGCTGGCGCTACGCGTACCAGCGCTGTACTGGGATGACGAGTGGAGTCTGCCCAAGCAGGACTTGAATCGCCAGAAGCTGGTGAGCTACCGCAACAGCGCCCTGAGCCCGGCCGACAACCGTGCCCTCGCGGCCTGTGCAGAGTTCGCCGGGGATGTGTTGCTGGTGGAGTCGGAGCAGGACGACTACGTGCCCCATGCCACACTGATGAGTTATCGCTCGGCCTTTGTCAGCGCTCATTCATTGACTCATCGGATCGTTGATGACGCAGATCATGGGCTCTCAACCGACAGCAGCCAGAAAGCCTACAGCTCGATCCTTACAGCCTGGATCAGCGAAATGGTGATTGGCGCGCGTCTGGACAAATACCCGCATCACTCGCCCCGATATTCGTGAGCACTCAGTCTTCACAGGCGTTGAGCCGCTGACTGCGTGCGGTCGCCGAACTACGCTATTGAAGCAGGCCCCACATGCAAAATTGCAGACTGAACCTGCACTTTTACGGATTGATAGCGGCAAATTTGCACTGCTACGATCGCACGAACATCCGACGCGCCCCGAATCCGCTCCAAATCATTTGGAAATCAACAACAAAGCAGGGAGATAGCGATGACCGCCCAGGCTCAACCTACCACTTCATCCACCGGCAGTTCCCTGGATGCTCATGTGCTGTGCGAAATCCGTAACCATGTGGGGCACCTGACCCTCAACCGCCCTGCCGGGCTCAACGCATTGACGCTGGATATGGTTCGGGGCCTGCAACGCGCCCTGGACGCATGGGCCCTGGATGACCAGGTGAACGCGGTGGTACTGCGCGGCGCCGGCCCCAAGGGCTTCTGCGCAGGCGGAGACATTCGCTCGCTGTACGACAGCTACAAGAATGGCGACACGCTTCACGAAACCTTTTTCGACGAGGAATATGCCCTCGACTTGTGCATTCACCACTACCGCAAACCGGTTTTGGCTTTGATGGATGGCTTTACCCTTGGCGGCGGCATGGGCCTGGCCCAGGGCGCCGATGTGCGGGTGGTCACCGAACGCAGCCGGCTGGGCATGCCGGAAACCGGCATCGGTTATTTTCCGGACGTGGGCGGCAGTTATTTCCTGCCGCGCATTCCCGGTGAACTGGGCATTTACCTGGGGGTCAGTGGCGTCCAGATACAAGCTGCCGATGCGCTGTACTGTGGGCTGGCCGACTGGTTTGTGGAGAGCAGCAAACTGCCCACCCTGGATGAGCGCCTCGATAACCTGGGCTGGAGCAACGCCCCACTCAAAGACCTGCAAGGCCTGCTCGCCAAGCTCGGCGCGCAGACCCTCGAAGAGCCTCCCCTGGCCACCTTGCGCCCCGCCATCGATCATTTCTTCGGCCTGCCCGATGTGCCGAGCATGCTGGAACAACTGCGCCAGGTAAACGTCGCCGACAGCCAGGAATGGGCGCACAAGACCGCCGATCTGCTGGCGGCCCGCTCGCCACTGGCCATGGCCGTCACCCTGGAAATGCTGCGCCGTGGTCGTCATCTGAGCCTTGAGCAGTGCTTTGCGATGGAGCTGCACCTGGACCGTCAGTGGTTCGCCCATGGCGACTTGATCGAAGGCGTGCGCGCCCTGTTGATCGACAAGGACAAACAACCGCGCTGGAACCCGCCCACCCTGCAAGCCTTGGAGCCTGCACAGGTAGAACAATTCTTCGAAGGCCTTCGAAGGCCGGAGCACTGCCATGCAAGACCTTGAATTGAACGAAGAGCAAATCATGATCCGCGACATGGCGCGCGACTTCGCCCGTGGCGAGATCGCGCCGCATGCCCAGGCCTGGGAAAAGGCCGGCTGGATCGATGATGCGGTCGTGGCGAAAATGGGTGAATTGGGCCTGCTGGGAATGGTGGTGCCGGAACAATGGGGCGGCAGCTACACCGACTACGTGGCCTATGCCCTGGCGGTCGAGGAGATCGCGGCAGGCGACGGCGCCACCGGTGCGTTGATGAGTATTCACAATTCCGTCGGCTGCGGGCCATTGCTGCAGTACGGCACCCAGGAACAGAAAGACACCTGGCTCGCCCGCCTGGCCAGTGGGGAAGTCATCGGCTGCTTCTGCCTGACCGAACCTCAGGCCGGTTCCGAAGCCCACAATCTGCGCACCCGTGCCGAACTGCAGGGCGATGAATGGGTCATCAAGGGTGCCAAGCAATTTGTCAGCAACGGCAAGCGCGCGAAATTGGCCATCGTCTTTGCCGTCACTGACCCTGAGCTTGGCAAGAAAGGCCTCTCAGCCTTTTTGGTGCCCACCGACACCCCCGGTTTCAACGTGGACCGCAGCGAGCACAAAATGGGCATCCGCGCCTCTGACACCTGCGCGGTCAGCTTGAATGATTGCCGGGTACCGGCAGCAAACATGCTCGGCGCCCGCGGCAAGGGCCTGGCGATTGCCTTGTCGAACCTTGAAGGTGGCCGCATTGGCATCGCCGCCCAAGCCTTGGGCATTGCCCGCGCGGCCTTTGAAGCAGCGCTGCTGTACTCACGCGACCGGGTGCAATTTGGCAAGCCGATCAATGAACACCAGAGCATCGCCAACCTGCTGGCCGACATGCACCTGCAGATCAATGCCTCGCGCTTGTTGATTCTGCATGCTGCCAGGCTGCGCAGCGCGGGCCTGCCCTGCCTGTCCGAAGCCTCTCAGGCCAAGCTGTTTGCCTCGGAGATGGCCGAGTCGGTGTGCTCCAGGGCGATCCAGGTGCATGGCGGTTATGGCTATCTTGAGGACTACCCGGTGGAGCGTTACTACCGGGATGCGCGGATTACCCAGATTTATGAAGGCTCGAGCGAGATTCAGCGGATGCTGATTGCGCGGGAGCTCAAGCATTACGGGGTTTGACTCGGTACGGTGGCGCGGCTATTCGCGGCGGTCCGGCGGACCGCCGCGAAGCTTTTCAGCAATGGGTCAACAGTTACGGATCACTGACTTCAAGACAGTTTTGAAGGTCTCGATCTGTTCATCGCTGAACGCGCCAAATACCTTGTCCTGCTGCTCTCGGGCGATGGTCCAGAGCGCTTCAGTCTGGTCGATCCCGGCCACGGTCAAACGCACCTTGTCGTCACTGTCGGTCACCAGCCCCTTGCGCTTGAGGTTGGCCACCGCTTCGTCAATCTCGCGTGCCGGCATCGCCACTTCACGCTGCAGATCGCTCAGGTTCAAGCCCGCATCGTTCTCCAGCACCATCAGCATGCGCGCCTCGCTGGTGCGAAGGCCGGTGGACAGTTGCCGTGGCTGATAACTGGCCTGGTAGGCACGCAGGGCCTGGGTCATCAGGTAGTACAGGTTGTGGCTCAAGCGACCCTGAAAGTGGCTGCTCGGCGGTTGGCCTTCCTCACGTTGGGTCATGCGGGTATGCGGCAACACCATCGAGTAAGCACCCTGGTGATACAGCAGCGGTGAGCGACCGAAATCGTCGAAGGCCACCACCTTGCCGATCATGATCCAGTGATCGCCGCCGTCCACTTGCTGGTACTTCTCACATTCGAAGCGTGCGGCGCAATCGGCGAACACCGGAGCCCCGCCCTCGCCCGGCTCGTACTCGATTTCAGCGAAGCGGTCTTCCTTGGGCCGGGCGAAATTGTTGGACAGGTCGATCTGATCGGCCGCCAATACGTTAACCGCAAAGTGGCTGGCTTCTTCGAATACCGCATGGCTGTTGGAGCGCTTGTCGATGCTCCAGAGAATCAACGGTGGGTCCAGCGAAACCGAGTTGAAGCTGTTGGCCGTAACGCCAACCTTGTAGCCCGATTCGGTCGCAGCGGTGACCACGGTGACGCCCGTGGCGAAGTTGCCCAAGGCACGGCGAAAGGCACGGCTGTCGAACGCCGCTTCGGTTTGAGTAGACATGCAAGACTCCCGGGCTACCGCTGAAGGCAGCCCTGATTGTTGTTATGGGCAACGAGGATGGGTGGTGGATCAGACCATGCTTGGATCGGGCTCAAGGCCCATCAACTCGCGCCCCAGAATCTGTGCGCAGACGTCATAGTCAGTGTAGGCGTGGGCACCGGTCAGGTGAGCGTCACGGAACAGGCGCTGCAGTTCGTTGGTTTCGAACCAGGCGCCGCCACCGGCCGCTTCCATCAGGCGGTCGACGGCCTGAATGCACACCTTGGTGGCGTAGCCCTGGTTGGTACGCCAGAACGCCAAAGTCTCGCGGCTCGGGTACTGGTGACGCTCCCCATGCTCGGCAATTTCTTCCCAGCTTTTTTCCAGCAAGGCGCGGGCGGCGGCGACCTGGTGGGTCGACTCGGCCAAGCGCATCAAGGCCGGGGTTGCCGCGCCGACTGCGGCACCGGTGTAGGCACGCACGCGGTTGCGGGTTTTCTCGCGGAACACTTCAAGCATGCGCTCGGCGATGCCCAGGCTGACGGTGGAGAATCCACTGGCGAAGTAAGGACGGTACGGGGTGAAGAAGATCTTGCTGTCGGGGTACAAGCCAAAGCCTGCGGACTTGCCTTCCATCATGTCCTTGGCTTTTTGAATCCGATGCTCGGGGACAAAGACGTTGTCGATGATCAGCGTCTTGCTGCCGCTGCCGCGCATGCCAACGGCGTACCAGTCGTCGCGAATCTGGTAGTCACTGCGCGGCAGTACCGCGAAGCAGTAATCCTGAGTGCCTTCGGCGTTCATGCGGCGAAAGCCCACGATCGCCCATTCGCCATGATCGCAACCACTGCTCCAGCCCATTTCCCCGCTGAACATTACGCCGCCGTCGGTCTCGACGGTACGGCCAAAGGGCGCGATGCTGCTGCTGGCAGTGACATGCGGGTCTTCGCCCCACAGCTCTTGCTGCAGCTTTGCCGGGAACATGGCCAATTGGTGACTGTGGGTGCAGAGCAGGCTCATGGCCCAGGCCGTGCTGGCACAGGAGCCCGCCAGCAGGGCGATGCAATCGGCGAACTGCGGCAGGGACAGCTCCATGCCACCAAAGGCTTTCGGTTGAAACGCCCGATGCAGGCCAATGCTCTTGAGCAGGGCAATGTTCTCATCGGGGACTTGGCGGTCTTGCTCGGCACGGAAGGCGTTGGCGGCGATGGTCGGCAGAATCGACTTCAGGTCTTCGAGCAACGGGTTTGGCTTTTTCATGGATAGCCCTGCTTATTATTAAATGTCCGCGCGGCCGTCCGGGATGAGGGGGCGACGCTGGATGCAGGGCCAGTATGGGGGGATGCACCGAGGTGGAAAATGCAACTTTCAGATGGAAGATTGTACTTTTCATAGCCGTAGCGGCCTCGACCGCGAAGGGTCGCACAGCGGCACCGGTTGCCGATTGGCACGCACAGACATTTAGTCGGCAGGCACAGTCAAGCAGCAGCAAGACCCAGTCGCTAAGGTAGGTCATTGCGGTTTTTTTCTTCCTGCCCACAGGTATGCCCCCATGAGCGCGATTCCTCTTCTGCCCCAGGTTGAAGCCTTTCTCAAGCGTAGCCATCAGCTGTTTATCGACGGCGGCTACGTGCCCAGCACCTCCAGCCAGACCCTGGACGTCATCGACCCGGCCACCGGCGTGGTGATCAGCCGTGTGGCCGACGCCAGCCAGGCCGATATCGACCAGGCAGTGGCCTCGGCCAACCGCGGGTTCCAGGTCTGGTCGCAGACGGCGCCTGCGGCCCGTGCCAGTGTGCTGTTGAAGCTGGCTGACCTGCTGGAGCGTCATCGCGAGGAACTGGCTCAGATCGAGACCTGCCAGTCAGGCAAGATCATCCAGATTTCGCGGATGTTCGAAGTGGACATGGCCGCCAGCTTCCTGCGCTATTACGCCGGCTGGGCGACCAAGATCAGTGGCCAGACCATCACCCCGTCGCTGCCGTCCTTTGCCGGTGAACGCTACACTGCCTTTACTCTGCGCGAGCCAGTCGGTGTGGTCGTGGGGATCGTGCCGTGGAACTTCGCCAGCATGATCGCCATCTGGAAACTCGGCTCCGCCCTGGCCACGGGTTGCAGCATCATTATCAAACCCAGCGAATTCACCCCGCTGACCATCCTGCGCATCGCTGAACTGGCGGTTGAGGCGGGCTTGCCAGCCGGCGCGCTGAACGTGCTGACCGGCGGCGGCATGGTCGGCAAGGCGCTGATCGAACACCCGGGCACCGACAAAGTCTCGTTCACCGGCTCCGTGCCGACCGGCATCGCCGTGGGCAAGAGCGCGATGGATGCCAAGCTGACCCGCGCCACCCTGGAACTGGGCGGCAAAAACTCGGCGGCGTTCCTGCGCGACATGGACCTGGACAAGGCCGTCAATGGCGTGATCGAGGCCGGCTTCCTGCACTCGGGCCAGATCTGCGCGGCGGCGGAGCGTTTCTTTGTACACCGCTCGCAATTGGAAGCCATGACCGAGAAGCTGGCCGAGCGCCTGGCAACTCTGAAAATCGGCTCGCCACTGGACGAAGCCACTCAGTTCGGGCCACTGACCAACAAGCAGCACCAGGCCAAACTGGGGCAGTTCTTTGCCCAGGCACGCGCCGAGAACAGCACCATTGTCTGTGGCGGCAAGGTCATCGACGGCCCGGGCTGCTACGTGGAGCCGACGGTCATCATTGCCAACTCGATTAACGACACTCTGCTCAACGAAGAAACCTTCGGCCCGGTGGCGACCTTCTTCCCATACGACGACGAAGAACAGCTGCTGCAATTGATGAACAACACCCCCTATGGCCTGAGCGCCAGCCTCTGGACCAACGACCTGAGCAAGGCATTGCGCATGGTGCCGCAGATTGAAGCCGGAACGGTGTGGGTGAACATGCACACCCTGCTCGACCCAGCCGTGCCGTTCGGTGGCGTGAAGGCGTCGGGCGTGGGCCGTGAGTTCGGAGATGCGTTTATCGATGATTACACCGAGTTGAAGTCGGTGATGATTCGGTACTGATTTCGGCTCTAGATTGCCAAAAGCATCGCAGGCAAGCCTCGCTCCTACACGCGTAGGAGCGAGGCTTGTCGGGACGCCGAACCGCCGCGATGCTTTTGGCCGCACCCCGCAACGGGGTTCTATACTGAAATCTCCCGATTGTTTCCAATAGTGGAGGTGCATATGGCCAACACTCCCGACTCCAATCCCTCGAAAGAACTCCCTCCCGACGAACCTGCCGATGACGAGCAGGAGCCGCCGCAAACCTGGAAGCACCCTGACGATGGCAAGAGCCTGTCAGATCAGGACGAAGAACGCCCCCTCAAGCCCTGACGCTCCGCTCAGACTGTCGGACAATCTTGTAGTGACAAAAAATATTCACTACAAAAGCTATTGACGACGCTCTTTTGCCCTTGCATGATGCAGCCATCTCCCTGATCGGGAGCGCTGGCAAAAGGTAATCCAGGCAGGCTCGACAAGCCGTTGAGCTGCTCAGTGATGTGAACTGCCCAAAAGGCAGATTGATGAATGACTAGCATCATCGTCCGGCACGGGAAAGCAGTTTGGGGAGCCGCTCTTGATGACGTTGTCACCGTCACCTGTAACTTGGGAACTCTCCCCTCCCCGTGCCACGACGCTGGTGTAGTAGCTTCGCATCGAAGCTACATACATCAAGCTAGGGCCAGATCTTCACTCGACGAACACTCAGTGTCGTCCATTTGCTTCGCCACTCATCAACGGGCCGACGTGCCGGTTTGAGTTAACTCACAAGCAGATCAACGAATGATCTAAGGGGCTTACAAATGAATTTGAATGATCAACCTACTGTTGATGAACTGGCTAAACTGTTTGCCGCCCGTAAAGACACGCTCGACAACCATATTCTGTGGGTCAGCGAGTCGGGCACTGTTCAAATTGATACGCTTGCGCCTTTCACCCAGGAAAGCGAGTTTGAACAACACACGCCGGCCTTGCGTGCACGCTTGAAAATGTACCGTCGCGGTCAGGGCTATGTCGGCAAGAAAGCCGCAGCCGACAAGGACTTCATGGCCCGCGTGCTGCAAACGCTGAAGCAGGAGTGGCAGGCAATCAGGGACAGCTCGGAAGTTCGTCGCCTGGACCGTTACTGCTGATTGCCATTACCAGCGATGTATAAAAAAGCCCCGCCCTGTATCAAAGGGCGGGGCTTTTTATTGGGCGGGTGTCAGCGTTTAACCCGCCCCAACTCTTCAATACTGATCTCACGCATCTTGAACTTCTGCACCTTGCCGGTAACCGTCATCGGAAACTCGTCGACAAAGCGGAAATAACGCGGTGTCTTGAAGTGTGCCAGGCGTTGCTTGCACCAGAGTTGCAGCTCTGCCTCGCTGGCGCTGTGGCCCGGGTGGAATTTGATCCAGGCCACCACCTCCTCGCCGTATTTCTCATCCGGGATGCCGATGACCTGGACATCGGCTATCGCCGGATGGGTGAAGAAGAACTCTTCAAGCTCGCGCGGGTATATGTTCTCGCCGCCGCGGATGATCATGTCCTTGTTGCGCCCGACGATGCAGATGTAGCCCTGCGCGTCCATGGTCGCCAGATCACCGGTGTGCATCCAGCGCGCCGGGTCGATGGCTTCGGCAGTCGCCTGGGGGTTGCCCCAGTAACCGAGCATGACGCTGTAGCCACGGGTGCAGAGCTCACCGATCTGGCCGCGCGCAACGATGCAGCCAAGACTGTCGATGATCTTGCTTTCCAACTGCGGCTGGGTGCGGCCGACGGTGCTCACGCGCAGTTCCAATTCGTCGGTGGGGCCGGTCTGCAAGGACACCGGACTGGTTTCGGTCATGCCATAGGCGATCTGCACTTCACTCATGTGCAGGTCGGTGATCACTCGGCGCATCACTTCGATCGGGCATACAGCCCCGGCCATGATGCCGGTACGCAGGCTCGACAGGTCCATCTGCGGGCGCTCGGGCTGGTCGAGCATGGCAATGAACATGGTCGGCACACCATATAAAGCAGTGGCGCGTTCTTCGGCGACGGTCGTCAGCGTCAGCAACGGGTCGAAGGCGTCGTTGGGGTAGATCATGGTGCTGCCGTGCGTCATGCAGCCCAGGTTACCCATGACCATACCGAAGCAGTGGTAAAGCGGCACCGGGATCACCAGGCGATCCTGTTCGGTCAGGCCCAGGCTCTCGCCCACCATGTAGCCGTTATTGAGGATGTTGTAGTGGCTGAGCGTGGCGCCCTTGGGAAAACCGGTGGTACCGGAGGTGTACTGAATATTCACCGGCTGGTCGAATTGCAGGCTGCGTTGGCGCGCCTGGTAATCATCCTCGCTGACCTCGCTGGCCAGGGCCGCCAATTGCTTCCAGGGCAAAAAGCCTGCCGGTGGCAGCGCCTCCAGGCTGATCACCCCACGCAGGTCCGGCAGCACGGCGCTTTGCAGCTGCCCCACGGGATGTTCGGCTAGCTCCGGAATCAGTCCATTGAGCATGGCGTGGTAGTCGGAGCTTTTGAAAGCGCCAGCACTGATCAGCCACTTGCAACCCGACTGCTTGAGCACGTATTCCAGTTCACTGCTGCGATAGGCCGGGTTGATATTGACCAGCACCGCGCCGATACGCGCACTGGCGAACTGGGCGATACACCACTGCGCGCAGTTCGGCGCCCAGATGCCCAGCCGGTCGCCACACTCCAGGCCCAGGGCCTGCAAGGCGCGAGCATGCACATCGACCAGCACAGCCAGCTCTCGCCAGCTGTAGCGCAGTTGTTGATGACGCACCACCAGCGCCTCGCCGTCAGGAAAACGGGCGACCGTGTTATCGAATGCCTGGCCAATAGTCATAGCCAATAGCGGTTTGTCTTGCCGACCTTGGGTGTAGCTCAGTTGATCCATGACGGTCCCTTTTGTGATTGTTCTGGGAGCACTCGTGAACTGCCGGTCAGAAGCACCGGCACCCATAACCTGGGCTTACTTTGGCGCATATTTACGTTAACGTAAAGGTCATGATGATTAATCGGCTTAGGCTAACGTAGGAATCAGACTACAACAGACAAAGCGATTGCCTACTGTTGACAGTGAATCTTCCGAGGTTTACGTTAACGTAAAGGTCATCACCCACACGTTCATAACAATAATCAGCACAGGTGCCCACATGAGCTATCCCTCCCTGAACTTCGCCCTGGGCGAAACCATCGACATGCTGCGTGACCAGGTTCAGGCATTCGTCGCCGCCGAAGTGGCACCCCGCGCCGCCCAGATCGATCACGACAATCTGTTCCCCGCTGACCTGTGGCGCAAGTTCGGTGACATGGGCCTGCTGGGCATCACCGTGCCGGAAGAATACGGCGGCACCGGCCTGAGCTACCTGGCACACGTGGTGGCCATGGAAGAGATCAGCCGCGGTTCTGCTTCGGTCGCCCTCTCCTACGGCGCGCACTCGAACCTGTGCGTCAACCAGATCAACCGCAACGGCAACCACGAACAGAAAACCAAGTACCTGCCCAAGCTGATCAGCGGTGAGCACATCGGTGCGTTGGCCATGAGCGAGCCCAATGCAGGCTCCGACGTGGTGTCGATGAAACTGCGCGCCGACAAGCGCGGCGACCACTTCGTGCTCAATGGCAGCAAGACCTGGATCACCAACGGCCCGGACGCCAACACCTACGTCATCTACGCCAAGACCGACCTGGAAAAAGGCCCTCACGGAATCACGGCCTTTATTGTCGAACGCGACTGGAAAGGCTTCAGCCGCAGCAACAAGTTCGACAAGCTCGGCATGCGCGGCTCCAACACGTGCGAGCTGTTCTTCGACGATGTCGAAGTGCCGGAAGAAAACGTGCTGGGCGTGGTCAATGGCGGGGTCAAGGTGCTGATGAGCGGCCTGGACTACGAACGCGTAGTGCTCTCAGGCGGCCCGACCGGGATCATGCAAGCGTGCATGGACGTGGTGGTGCCCTATATTCACGACCGCAAACAATTCGGCCAGAGCATCGGCGAGTTCCAGCTGATCCAGGGCAAGGTCGCTGACATGTACACCCACCTCAATGCCAGCCGCGCCTACCTGTATGCCGTGGCCCAGGCTTGCGAGCGCAATGAAACCACCCGCAAGGACGCTGCCGGCGTGATCCTTTACACCGCCGAACGTGCCACCCAAATGGCCCTGGACGCGATCCAGATTCTGGGCGGCAACGGCTATATCAATGAGTTCCCCACCGGGCGCCTGCTGCGCGATGCCAAATTGTACGAAATCGGTGCCGGCACCAGCGAAATCCGCCGGATGCTGATCGGCCGCGAACTGTTCAACGAAACTCGCTGAGCTCCCGAATAAAAGGAATCGCGCCAATGGCAATCCTGCACACTCAGATCAATCCCCGCTCCGCGGAATTTGCGAGCAACAGTGCGGCCATGCTTGAACAGGTCCAGGCCCTTCGCGACCTGCTGGCCAAGGTTCAGCAAGGCGGTGGCGAAAAGGCCCAGCAGCGGCACACCTCACGCGGCAAGCTGCTGCCACGCGAGCGCATCGATCGCCTGCTCGATCCGGGCTCACCGTTTCTGGAAATCGGCCAATTGGCCGCCTATGAAGTGTACGGCGAAGACGTCCCGGCGGCCGGCGTCATCGCGGGCATCGGCCGAGTTGA
The DNA here is from genome assembly GCF_009905435.1 of Pseudomonas sp. R5(2019). GTDB lineage: Bacteria > Pseudomonadota > Gammaproteobacteria > Pseudomonadales > Pseudomonadaceae > Aquipseudomonas. The sequence goes on along the minus strand of NZ_JAAAMT010000017.1, from coordinate 90,008 downwards.
AGGGGTTGAATGCATGATCGTGGCCAATGACGCCACGGTCAAAGGCGGCAGCTACTACCCACTGACCGTGAAAAAGCACCTGCGCGCCCAGGCCATCGCGCTGCAGAACCGCTTGCCGTGTATTTACCTGGTGGACTCCGGCGGTGCCAACCTGCCGCGCCAGGACGAGGTGTTTCCTGACCGCGAGCACTTCGGGCGGATCTTCTTCAACCAGGCCACCATGAGCGCCCTGGGCATCGCCCAGATTGCCGTGGTCATGGGCTCTTGCACCGCCGGCGGTGCCTATGTGCCGGCCATGGCCGACGAAGCGATCATGGTTCGCCAGCAAGCCACGATCTTTCTCGCCGGCCCCCCGCTGGTCAAGGCCGCGACCGGCGAAGTGGTGAGCGCCGAAGACCTCGGGGGTGCTGATGTGCACTGCAAGATCTCGGGCGTTGCCGACCACTATGCCGATAACGACGAACATGCACTGGCCATCGCCCGCCGCTGTGTCGCCAACCTGAATTGGCAGAAACTCGGTATGGTTCAGCAGCACGCCCCCATCGCCCCCCTCTATGCCGCCGAAGAGCTGTACGGCGTCGTTCCGGCCGACGCCAAGCAACCATTCGATGTGCGAGAAGTCATTGCACGGTTGGTCGACGGCTCAGTGTTCGATGAGTTCAAGGCGCTGTTCGGGACCACCCTGGTGTGCGGCTTTGCCTACGTGCATGGCTATCCGATCGCAATCCTGGCCAATAACGGCATCCTGTTCGCCGAGGCGGCGCAAAAAGGTGCGCACTTTATCGAGCTGGCCTGTCAGCGCGGCATTCCACTGCTGTTCCTGCAGAACATCACAGGCTTCATGGTCGGGCAAAAATACGAGGCCGGCGGTATCGCCAAGCATGGCGCCAAACTGGTGACCGCCGTGGCCTGCGCCAAGGTGCCGAAGTTCACCGTGATCATCGGCGGCAGCTTTGGCGCTGGCAACTATGGCATGTGCGGTCGCGCCTACGACCCGCGTTTTTTGTGGATGTGGCCGAATGCACGGATTGGCGTGATGGGCGCCGAGCAGGCCGCAGGCGTGCTGGCCCAGGTCAAGCGCGAACAGGTCGAGCGCAGCGGGCAAAGCTTCAGCGCTGAGCAAGAGGCGCAGCTCAAGCAACCCATCCTCGATCAGTACGAACATCAGGGGCATCCCTATTACTCCAGTGCGCGCCTGTGGGACGACGGTGTCATTGACCCGGCGCAGACCCGTGACGTACTGGGCCTGGCCTTGTCCGCAGCACTCAACGCCCCGATCGAACAGAGCCGTTTCGGCATTTTCCGGATGTGACCGATGAACGATTTCACGACCCTCGAATTGCACAAGGACATCCGTGGTTTCGCCACCCTCTGGCTCAGCCGCGAGCAGAAAAACAACGCCTTCAATGCCCAGATGATCGGCGAACTGATCAAAGTGCTGGAGCAGGTCAATGGCGACCCGAGCCTGCGTTTTCTGGTACTGCGCGGACGCGGCAAGCATTTCAGCGCCGGGGCGGACCTGGCCTGGATGCAGCAATCGGCCGGGCTGGATTACGCCACTAACCTGGCGGACGCTCATGAACTGGGCGACCTGATGTACAACCTGGCCGCCCTTCGGATTCCGACCCTGGCGGTGGTTCAGGGAGCCGCCTTCGGTGGTGCATTGGGCTTGATCAGCTGCTGCGACATGGCCATCGGCGCAGAGGATGCGCAATTGAGCCTGTCCGAAGTGCGGATCGGTCTGGCCCCGGCGGTCATCAGCCCGTTCGTGGTCCAGGCGATCGGTGAGCGCGCAACCCGTCGCTACGCCCTGACCGCCGAGCGTTTCAGTGGTGTGCGGGCACGAGAACTGGGCTTGTTGGCCGAAGTCTACCCAGCCGCGGAACTGGACGCTCAGGTCGAGGCCTGGGTCAGCAATTTGCTGCAGAACAGCCCACAAGGCCTGTGCGCGACCAAGACGCTGCTACGCGAAGTAGGCGCTGGCGAGCTGACTGAAGCATTGCGCCATAGCTGCGAAAGCGCCATTGCCCGCCTTCGCGTCAGCCCCGAAGGCCAGGAAGGTTTGCATGCCTTCCTGGAAAAACGCCAACCCGATTGGCAAACCGACGCCACTGCGAAGGAGCCGCGCCCATGAGCCGCCCCCCATTGACTACCCTGCTGGTTGCCAACCGTGGCGAGATTGCCTGCCGGGTCATGCGTACTGCCAAGGCGCTGGGTTTGACCACCGTGGCGGTGCACAGCGCCGTGGACCGCAATGCCCGCCACAGCCGCGAAGCAGATATCCGCGTTGACCTGGGCGGCGCCAAGGCCGCCGACAGTTACCTGGACGTCGACAAACTGTTGGCAGCCGCCAAGGCCAGCGGCGCCCAGGCGATTCATCCGGGCTACGGCTTTCTGTCCGAGAACGCCGGTTTTGCCCGCGCCATTGAAGAGGCCGGGCTGATCTTCCTCGGCCCACCGGCCAGCGCCATCGACGCAATGGGCAGCAAGTCGGCGGCCAAGGCGCTGATGGAAACCGCCGGTGTGCCGCTGGTGCCGGGCTACCACGGTCAGGCCCAGGATCTGGAAACCTTCCGCGAGGCATCGGCACGTATTGGCTATCCCGTCCTGCTCAAAGCCACCGCCGGGGGTGGCGGCAAGGGCATGAAGGTGGTCGAACGCGAAAGCGAGCTGGCCGAAGCGCTGGCGTCGGCCCAGCGTGAAGCCCAATCGTCCTTTGGTGATTCACGCATGCTGGTGGAAAAGTACGTGCTCAAGCCACGCCATGTGGAGATCCAGGTCTTTGCCGACCAGCACGGCAATTGCCTGTACCTTAATGAGCGCGATTGCTCGATCCAGCGCCGCCACCAGAAAGTCGTCGAAGAAGCGCCCGCCCCCGGTCTGAGCCCGGGACAACGCCGGGCCATGGGCGAAGCGGCCGTACGCGCCGCCCAGGCCATCGGTTATGTGGGTGCAGGGACCGTGGAGTTTCTGCTCGACTCGCGGGGTGAATTCTTCTTTATGGAGATGAACACGCGCTTGCAAGTCGAGCACCCGGTCACCGAAGCCATCACCGGGCTCGACCTGGTGGCCTGGCAAATTCGCGTCGCCTGCGGCGAACCCCTGCCCATTACCCAGGATCAGGTGCCGCTCAAGGGCCATGCGATTGAAGTGCGGCTGTACGCCGAAGACCCGAGCAACGATTTTCTCCCGGCCACCGGCAGCTTGCAGGTTTACCGCGAATCCGCGCCGGGCCCGGGCCGGCGAGTCGACAGTGGCGTGGAAGAAGGCGACAGCGTATCGCCCTTCTATGACCCGATGCTGGGCAAGCTGATCGCCTGGGGCGAAGACCGCGAACAGGCCCGCTTGCGCTTGCTGAGCATGCTGGACGAATTCGCCATCGGCGGGGTCAAGACCAACATCGCCTTCCTGCGGCGGATAATCGCTCACCCGGCCTTTGCCGAGGCAGAACTGGACACCGGCTTTATCCCCCGCTATCAGGAGCAACTGCTGCCTGCTCCACAACCCTTGCCCGGAGCCTTCTGGCAGGCAGCCGCCGAGGCATACATCCAGAGCGAACCGGCTCGAATCCGCAACGACGACCGGCATTCCCCCTGGAGTTCGACCCAGGGCCTGCGCGCCGGCTTGCCTTCGAACGTCAGCCTGCACCTTTGCTGCAATGACGAGCGGCAGATGATCTCGCTCAACGCCAGCAGCCCGAGCACCTTGCAGCTGCAAGGTGAACAGTTGATCCGCGACGAAGACGGCATCCGTCGAAACCATTTGGCCATCCGCCGAGGCGACCCGCTTTATCTGCAATGGCAAGGCGAGTTGCACACCGTCTCGCGTGTCGACCCGATTGCCGAGGCCGAAGCCAGCCACAGCCATCAGGGCGGCCTGACCGCGCCCATGAACGGCAGCATCGTGCGGGTATTGGTAGAGGTCGGCCAGCCCGTCGAAGCCGGCGCGCAACTGGTAGTGCTCGAAGCGATGAAGATGGAACACAGCATCCGCGCCCCGCATGCCGGGGTGATCAAGGCGCTGTACTGCCAGGAAGGCGAGATGGTCAGTGAAGGCAGTGTGCTGGTGGAGCTGGAAGAGGCTGGCGAGTAGACGGGCGCACCTTGCGCTGAAGCAGAAAGAAGACCAGGATAATCCTTCCGGCTACAGGGAAGGATTATTCATCATGACTGCTACAGCATTCGCAAGGTCCGTCAGCTCGGAGGTTGCCTTTGTGACCCAGACTTCGGAGTCCGAAGTTGACAGATTGCTCGACGACGGTCTTTTGCCTGGCAGATTCGTCACCCGCACCACGCGTCGCGAATATGACCTGCTGGGAACAGCGGTATCAGTGTGCATAAATCACAAATTCAAAAACATGCTGTCACGGGCTGTACGTCGAGACGCAATCGATACCTGGGCTGCTTGCTATTACGACGCTGCTGCCAAGGAAATTGCTCGAAAATCGGCAATTGACCCGCTGGCCGAGTGGTTACTGGCGCTAAGCACCGTAGACCTGGGCCCTCTGACCGTTAACATCCGGGACGAGATGCTCTTCGTCATTCTGCGAATGCAGCAACTTTCAAAAGCCTATGAGACCGTAGTTTGCGACCCCGACATCCTCGGCGGCGAACCCGTTTTCAAAGGTTCAAGGCTGCCAATCGAGAATATTCTGGCAACGGTTGGCGAAGGTGTACCACTGGAGCTCATCCAGGAAGACTACCCATTTCTGACCGAGGAAATGATTGATCTGGCCCGCCTCTACCGAGAAACCCATCCACGCCGGGGCCGGCCGCGCAAGGCGGGGCCACCGAAGGGCTGGAAGTTGGTTGAATCCAAAAACGTACGGGCAGCGCGAGGAGAGGAATGAGGCTTCAGTTCCTGATCGACGAATGCCTCTCTCCCTCACTCACCAAGCTCGCACACGCCGCCGGTTATAACGCCACCTCCGTTCGCGACAGGGGTTGGGCAGGTCTGAAGGATCAGCAACTGATGAAATACGTCATCGCCGAGGACCTGACGCTTGTCACCAACAATGCACGTGATTTTCGAGGGCCAACAGGCGGGCCGCTCGCGGGCTTGCATTCACTTGAGGAAATTCACGCGGGATTGATCTGCCTTACGCGCTCCGGCAACGTGCCACTGGGTATGCTCGGGCAGAGGGCACTGTTTCAGATTGCCCTGGACTCACTCCCGGCCGACTTGGTCAATAAGGCGATCGAAGTGAGTGAAGCCGAAGACGGATCAGTCACGATCAATTGCTACGACATTCCCAGTCTTTAGGCATGCACGAAAATACGTGTTGCCGCAAAAGTGATGCAGCCCGTAGGCCGCATCAGTTCATGTTTAAAGAAATTTCACGGAAGCCTGTACGACCACGCCTATAACGCGGCACTGGTCTGTCAGAAGCTGTTTCGGGTAAGTAGGGTTAAGCGGCGTTAAATAACGCTTTCCGCCCTCTTCGATGATCTGTCGGAAGGTGGCTACCGCGCTGTCATCCCATTTCGCGATCACCAGATTCCCGGCTTTGGGCACAAGGGTGGGGTCTACCAGGATGAGCATGCCATGGGGCACACTGATGCCCACCGGAGCATTCATCGCATCGCCTTCCACTTCCAGCCAGAAGCAGTGCGCATCGGTCTGGTAGTCGGTCAGTTCGAAGCGTTGCCCAGGTACTGACAGCAATGCCGGCTGCTCCGGGTCCAGTGCCTGGTCCCAGCTGATCAGCGGGTAACGAAAGCACAGCGCCAGTCGCACGCCGTCGCTCACCTGCGAGATCGCCGGGGCTTCCTTGAACTCCAGGCCGTAGCTGGCAGCCGCTTCGGCCACCTGAGCGTCAGGCATCAACTGCAGCGGCGTCAGCCCCAAGGCATGGAGCATGCGGTTGAGGCGGTCCAGCTTCAGCCCGCGGCGGTCGTTCAGCCAATGGCTGACCGCGCCCTGGGAGACTCCGAGGCGTTCGGCGAGTTTTTCTTGCGTGACACTCATGTCACGCATCCTGTTTCTAATCAGCGCAATCCATTTTTCCATTGCGGCACGATACGGTCTGTACTGAACCACTCAATACACACTTTGTATTATGTAGATTATGGAAATAAATACGAGTCGTATTAATCTGGTGCGGACATTTTCCAATCAAAAAAGGCGGCCAGCCCCTTATGAATTCCAAGCCTCGCGGCGTTCAGGCAAGTGATCTGGACAACACCCCCACTCTCAGCGAATCCGAAGCCGCCAGGCGCGCGCTCGACTACTACCTGAACCCGGAGCCGGTAAACCCTCAACCGGAACGCCCGCCTTTCATGGCGCGCGACGGCCTCAGCACCGAACAGGCGCTGACACATGCATTGATGTTGATGCGCTGCACGGCAGCCACGGCGTATGAAGTCGCCGATGCACAGCAAGGGTCCAAGAGGGATTTGGCGTTTTCTGTGGTGCACATGGCCGATATGACCAAAACCCTTGTAGAACGGGCTCTGGATCAATATCAACGGCAATGACGGGGCGATGCGAGGCATGAATTTTCCCGAATGACGGAAAATTCACTTGACCTCTAAATGATAACGATTATTATTGCAGCAACTGGTCGCGAGACTGGTTGGATAACCTGAAAGACCTTAGGTCGGACTCTCAGATTATCTCCTCATCAGGCTAATCACGGTTTTTGACCCGGCTTTTTTGCCGGGTCTTTTTTTGGTTTCTTCAGGCTAATGAAGAGGGTGTTTCGAATGGCCGCGATAATAGCAAAGGACTATCGTCAGCAAAAGCCTGAAACAACCTTTTGATCTTGATATCCAGCGACTTAGCACTTGAGAATCAATCTCATAAAGACTAAGCTGCTGCAGCGTCAGGGAGGACGCCCCCCACTTTCAGCTGCTCAGCGTTCGCCAGACCTCGCATGGAGCTTACTTATGGCCAGCCTGCTTTCTTCGTTTGAAAACCCCTTCCAGCGCCACCCGGCCCAAGGTCAGCGCGAACAGTTGAAAAAACTGCCACGCCGGGTCCTGCAGGTCTTCCTGCTCAGTCGCCTCGATGATCTGCCCTTTGCTGATATCGCTCAGCGCCTGCACCTGACCCAGGAGCAAGTGGAGAAGGACATGACCCAGGTGCTGGAACAGGGTCGCGATCATCTGCAAACCGACGTGTCCATGGCCAGCCATTGGTATGTGCGCCTGCAATGCGCCGCGACCACCGCCAGCGAGCGCATCGACTTTCGCCGCTGGCTGGATGCCGATCCTGCCCATCTGCACGCCTTCCATGCTACCGAACTGCACTGGCGCGCCCTGTTGGCACCGGCCCGTGAACTGGGCAAAGGCCAGTGGTACCGCCAGCCACGGCGCTCGCTGGGCATGGGCAGCTGGTCGCTGCTGTTGCTCACCTTGAGCGTGCTTGGGCTCGGTTGCCTCTGGTACTGACGCAGCCTCCGTCGGGCCGTGTACAGTACGCCTCACACGCATATTGATGAGGCCATGACCGTGCCAGCAACTCTTCTTCTGATCAGCGCCGACTTCGACAGCGGCAACATCGAACTGATCGACGCCAGCGAGCCCGGCAACGTGCGCCTGGCCATCCGCCCCGATACCCGCAGCCAGCACTTTCAATGGTTCCACTTCAAGGTCAGCGGCATGACGCCGGGTGAGCACTACGGCTTCAGCCTGGAAAACGCCGGGCAGTCTTCGTACAACAAGGCCTGGCAGGGCTACAACGCGGTGGCCTCCTACGATCACAGCACCTGGTTTCGCGTCCCCAGCCGCTTCGACGGCCAGGCCTTGCGCTTCGATCTTGAAGCCCGTGAAGGCCAGGTCTGGTTTGCCTACTTCGAGCCCTACAGCCGCGCCCGGCATGAGCAACTGATCGCACGGGCCGTCAACGACGCCGGTCTCGAGTTGCTGGCCGTGGGCAAGAGCGCAGAAGGCCGGGACATTCCCCTGCTGCGCAAGGGCGATGGCGCACCCGGCAAGCGCAAGCTGTGGATCATTGCCCAACAGCACCCCGGCGAACACATGGCCGAGTGGTTCATGGAGGGAGTGATCGAGCGCTTGCAACAGGACGGTGGCGAAGAACTCAAGGCCCTGCTGGCCAGCGCTGACCTGTACCTGGTGCCGAACATGAACCCGGACGGCGCCTTCCATGGCCACCTGCGCACCAATGCCATGGGCAAGGATCTGAACCGCGCCTGGCAGGACTCCAGCGCCGAACACAGCCCGGAAGTGTTCTTTGTCCAGCAACAGATGAACAAGCACGGTGTGGACCTGTTTGTCGACGCCCATGGCGATGAAGAAATCCCCCATGTGTTTACTGCGGCCTGCGAAGGCAACCCAGGCTATACGCCGCGCATCGCCGAGCTTGAACAGGCCTTTCGCAGCCACCTGAGCCAGCAAACCAAAGACTTCCAGACCACCCATGGCTACAAGCGCGATCAGCCTGGCCAAGCCAACATGACCCTGGCGTGCAACGCCGTCGGGGAGAAGTACGACTGCCTGTCATTGACCCTGGAGATGCCGTTCAAGGATCACGACGATGCACCGGATGCCCTCACCGGCTGGTCCGGCAAGCGATCGGCGCAGCTGGGCAAGGATGTGTTGAGCACCTTTGCGCACCTGATCCCGAAGTTGCGTTGAATCCAGAAGGTCACCTCCAGCACAGCCCACTACAGGACCTCCCCATGGCACTGACCCTTTATCTGCACCCGCTGGCCTCGTTCTGCCACAAGGTGTTGATTGCCCTTTACGAGAACGACACACCCTTTACCGCCCACACCGTAGACTTCAGTGATGCCGAGGCGAACAAGGCCTTTCTCGAACGCTGGCCAGTGGGCAAGATCCCCCTGCTGTACGACGCCCGACAGCAGCTGACCCTGCCGGAAACCAGCATCATCATCGAATACCTCGATCAGCATTACCCGGGCCAGACGCGGTTTCTCCCCGCTGACCCGGCGGCTCAACTGCAGGCGCGCCTGTGGGACCGTTTTTTCGACCTCTATGTGCAAGTGCCGATGCAGAAAATTGTCGCCGACCGCCTGCGCCCCGAAGGCGGTGGCGATGTGCTCGGCGTGGCCGACGCTCATGCCAACCTGCGCACCGCTTACAACATGATCGAGCAACAGATGGCGGATAAGGCCTGGGCCATCGGCAACCGCTTCAGCCTCGCCGATTGCGCCGCCGCTCCGGCCCTGTTCTATGCCTCGATCGTCGAGCCGTTCCCCGCCAGCCACCGCAACCTCACGGCGTATTTCGAACGCTTGCTCAAACGCCGTTCCTTCGAGCGGGTGCTGGAAGAGGCACGGCCCTGGTTCAAGCTGTTCCCGTTCAAGGAGGCTATCCCCAAGCGCTTTCTGGACGATGAATAAGCCTTATGAGCCGCCTTTGACCAACACCGGTTCATCGCGGTAGCGATCGGGAAACAGCTTCTTCAACTGCGCGACCTTGGGCAGGTCATTGACCACGATATAGGGATACATCGGGTGCTCGGTCAGGAAGTCCTGATGGTAATCCTCGGCGGGATAAAAGCCGTTGAAGCGCTCCAGCCGGGTCACGATGGGCTTGCCGTACACACCGGCGGCATCAAGCTGGGCGATGTACGCCTGGGCGACCTGCTGTTGTTCGGGGCTTTGGGGGAAAATCGCCGAGCGGTATTGGGTGCCGCTGTCGGGGCCCTGACGATTCAACTCGGTGGGATTGTGGACGACCGAGAAGAAGATCTGCAGCAACGTGCCATAGCTCACTTGTGCCGGGTCGAAGGTCACCTGTACCGCTTCGGCATGCCCGGTGTCGCCGTCGCTGACCCGTTCATAGTCAGCGGTGTCGGCGGCGCCCCCGGCATAGCCCGAGACCGCACGGGTCACGCCCTTGACGTGCTGAAACACCCCCTGCACACCCCAGAAGCAACCACCGGCCACGACCAGGGTTTGGCTGCCGGTCTTGGCCGTTTCGTCCAGGGCGGGCGCGGCGATCACCACGCCCTCGCTACCTGTGCCGAAGGAAAAGGCGCTGCCGGGGCCGGCAAACGCCAGCGCCAACAAGCCCATCAGCCCCGACGCATATTTCGCAAAAACAGTCATGGCGCACACTCCTGAATCAACCAAAGGTGAAGGCGTAGGCCGAAACATCCGGGTCGAGAAATTCGATGCTGAAGGTGCGGTCCTGCACCTCGCCGCGCTGACGCACCAGCTGATAGAGCCGTTGTTCGGTCACACGGCCGCTACCATCGGGCGCCACATCGGTACCGTGGGCGTCACCCGGCGCCTGGCCATCGATGGTGACCTTGAAACGCACCGGCTTGCCGTCCGCCCCCGGGCCCAGCACCAGGTGCAAATCGCGGGCATGGAAGCGGTAGACGATGCGCCCGCTCGCCGCCACCAGGCTGGCGTGCTCGGCGCCAATGGTCCATTGCCCTTGCAGGCCCCATTCGTTGAGCGCCAGGGTTGCCGGCGGCGTGTACGTGGCAACGCGGTCCGGCGCCAACGCTTGGGTCGAGACAAAGTGCCTGGCCCGCTCGAAGCCCAGATAGGTCTCCGGTGAGCGCATTGCGCCCATTTGCGGCGCTTGCTGCACGCCCTGCCCGCTGACCTCGGCCAGGCCCGCCGTCACCTGAGTGGCGCCAGCCTCACGCAACAGCTGCTGGATCACCCGCTCGGATTCGGCGTATTTGCCTTCGCCAAAATGGTGATAGCGGATGCGACCCTGGGCGTCGGCGAAGTAGTGCGCCGGCCAATACTGGTTATTGAAAGCGCGCCAGATCCGGTAGTCATTGTCGATGGCCACCGGGTAATCGATGCCCAGCTTGCGCATGGCCCGGGTGACGTTGTCGATGTCACGCTCGAAGGCGAACTCCGGTGCGTGCACACCAATCACCACCAGCCCCTGGTCGCGGTACTTGTCGGCCCAGGCCTTGACGTACGGCAAGCTGCGCAGGCAGTTGATGCACGAGTAGGTCCAGAAATCCACCAGCACCACCTTGCCTTTCAAGGCTTCTGCCGTCAGCGGCGGCGAGTTGAGCCATTGCACGGCACCATCCAGCGCCGGCAGCGTGCCTTCGACCGGCAACACCGAGGCCTGTTGATTGGAGGCTTTCATCGCCGCGCCCTGCTCCATCATCGCACCGCTGCCGGACGGGCCGATGCCGGCCAGACGGCCGACCAGCGCCTGCTCAAGCCCACCGGTGGAGGCCGTGGACAGCTTCGCCAAAATGCCGGTATCCAGGCCCAGCGCAATCGCCGCGACGCCGGCCAGCATCGCCCCGCCCAGGCCCCGGCGCAGCCATTCACCGGCGCCCAGCGAGCGCTTCATCAAGGTGAACACCTTGCCGCCGATCAACAGCGCCAGAGCCAGCGAAGTGGCGGCACCCGCCGCGTAGGCCAGCAACAGCAAGGTGGTGGTGATGTTGGCGCCTTGCAGGGCCGCACCGGTCAGCAACAGCCCAAGTATGGGACCGGCGCACGGTGCCCACAGCAAGCCGGTAGCGACCCCGATCAACAGGGAAGCCCCCGGCCGTGGCCGCGGATCGTTGCCGGCGGCGAGCGACAGGCAGTTACCCGCTGCCACCAACGGCCGCGTCAGGCGTTCGGCCAAGTGCGGCAACAGCAGCGTCAGCCCGAACAGCGCGACAAAAATCAACGCCAGCCAGCGGCCGTACTGGTTCAGTTGCACCACCCAGCCACCGCCGACGGCGGCCAGGGTGGCGACCAGCGCAAAGGTCAGCGCCATCCCCGCCAGCAGCGGCAAGCCACTGCGCAGGAAAGGCTGGCCGGTGCGGGCGAACACAAAGGGCAGCACCGGCAGGATGCATGGGCTGACGATGGTCAGCACGCCACCCAGGTAGGCAAGTATGAGAAGCCACATAACGTCCTTCCTTATCAGGGTAAAGGTGCGCAGGCTCAGGCCGGCGTAAAGGTCATCGCCAGGCCGTTCATGCAGTAGCGCAGGCCGGTGGGGCGTGGTCCGTCATTGAACACGTGGCCCAGATGGCCACCGCAGCGACGACAGTGCACTTCGTCGCGCACCATCCCGTAGGAAGAATCTGTACGTACCGCCACGGCGTTCTCGAGCGGCTGCCAGAAACTGGGCCAACCGGTGTGGCTGTCGAACTTGGTCGTCGACGAAAACAGCGGCAACCCGCAACCGGCACACGCAAAGATGCCGGCCCGGTGCTCGTCGTTCAGTGGGCTGCTGTAGGCGCGTTCGGTGCCTTCCTTGCGCAGGACCTGGTATTGCTCGGCGCTCAGCAGCGCGCGCCATTGCGCGTCGGTGTGGCTGATTTCAAAGGCTTGCGCCGCCGTGGCCGGGCCCGCATCCGCGGCTGAGGATGCCGCCAGCCACTTCGGCAGCACACCGATCGCCAGCGCTGCCGCGCCAAGGCTGCCACCGGCAACCAGCAATTGTCGTCTGGATAACATGGCCTTTCTCCCGAATGACCGCGTGGGTATTGGGTAAAGCCTAAGGGGTCGCTGATCGCCAAATCCTCACGCAGAGTTAAACAATTCGTGACAACTTCGGCGCCGGAAAACTTGCACAATGGGGCGAACGTACTAGCCCAAACTCTGATGAAGAAGTGAGGGGCCGTTCCAGGGAGAGTCTCGATGGATCAAGCCAAACGCGTCCTCGTCGTCGAGGATGACCAGCACATCGCCGACCTGATCGTGCTGCACCTGCGCGATGAGCATTTCGAGGTCGTCCATTGCGCCGACGGTCATCAGGGCCTGCGCCTGCTCGAGCAGGGCGGTTGGGACACCCTGATCCTCGACTTGATGCTGCCCGGTGTCGATGGCCTGGAAATCTGCCGCCGCGCCCGGGCCATGACCCGCTACACGCCGATCATCATCACCAGCGCCCGCTCCAGCGAAATGCACCGGGTGCTGGGGCTGGAACTGGGGGCCGACGATTACCTGGCCAAGCCGTTTTCCATGCTGGAGCTGGTGGCGCGGGTCAAAGCCCTGCTGCGCCGGGTCGATGCCATGGCCCGCAACCTGAAAATGGACGCTGGCAGCCTGAACGCGGCCGGGCTGTTTATCGACCCGCTGACCCGGGAGGCCTCACTCGAAGGCCGCCTGCTCGACCTCACTCCGCGCGAATTCGACCTGCTGTACTTTTTCGCGCGCCAGCCGGGCAAGGTGTTCTCGCGCATCGACTTGCTCAACGCCGTCTGGGGCTATAACCACGAAGGCTATGAGCACACCGTCAATACCCATATCAACCGCCTGCGGGCCAAGGTCGAAACCGACCCGGCCCAGCCAGTACGCATCCTCACCGTGTGGGGGCGAGGCTACAAAATGGCCAACCCCGAGGATCTGCCATGAGACTGACCCTCACCCAGCGCCTGTCAGTGGTGTTCGCGCTGTTGCTGCTGGTGTGCAGCGGCACGTCGGTCTGGATGCAGGTACGCTCCACCCGCATGCACGAGCTGGAAGTGGTGCAGGGCTTATCTCGCGATCTGGCCGCACACATTGCCGGTGACACCCAACTGATGGACGCCAGCGGCCTGAAGCCCGAGGCGCTGCGCGACCTGTTCAGCAAACTCATGCAGGTGAACCCCAGCGTCGAGGTGTACTTGCTCGACAACCAGGGGCGCGTCATCGGCAATGCCGCACCGGCCGGGCGCCTGCGCCGGGAGCAGGTCGATCTGGCGCCGCTGCGGCGGCTGCTGGCCGGCGCGGCCCTGCCGGTGCTCGGTGATGACCCTCGCAGTGACGACGGGCGCAAAGTGTTCAGCGTCGCACCGCTGCGCGCCAATGGCCACCAGACCGGTTATCTCTACGTGGTGTTGCTGAGCGAAGAGTACGACCGCCTGGCCGAGCGCGGGGCAACCGGTGTGGCCCTCAGCACCGCGCTGTGGTCGATTGTAATGGTCGCGCTGCTGTGCCTGGTGGCCGGCCTGACCGCCTTTGCCCTGATCACCCGGCCATTGCGCCGGCTGACCGACACCGTGCGGCGCTTCGACATCGATGGCGCCCCCGCGCCAGCGCCTGCCCCGCCAGCCGTTGAAGCGAACGATAAAACCGCCAGCCAGGACGAGATCGCCGTGCTCGATGCGGCGTTCCGGCAGATGGAAACCCGCCTGGGCGAGCAATGGCGCTCGCTGACCCGCCAGGAGCAGGAGCGCCGCGAACTGGTGGCCAACATCTCCCATGACCTGCGCACGCCGCTGGCCTCTCTGCACGGCTATCTGGAAACCCTCTCGCTCAAGGACGCCAGCCTGACCCCCGCCGAACGCCGGCGCTACCTGGGCATCGCCCTGGACCAGAGCCGCAAGGTCGGTGGCCTGGCCCAGTCGTTGCTGGAACTGGTGCGCCTGGAACATGGTTTCGTGCAGCCGGTGCTGGAGCGCTTCTCGCTGACCGATCTGGTCCAGGACGTGTTCCAGAAATTCGAACTGACCGCCGAAGCACGCCAGGTGGCGCTCAAGGCCAATATCGCCCCGGGCGTCTCGGCCGCCTGCGCTGACCTGGGCCTGATCGAGCGGGTGCTGACCAACCTGCTGGACAACGCACTGCGCCACACCCCGGCGGGCGGCGAGGTCGAAATCACCCTGGTCGCGCAAGGCGCTATGGTCGAAGTGACAGTCAGCGACAGCGGCCCCGGCATCGATGCTGCCCTGCGCGAAGGCTTGTTTCTGCGCCCGTTCACCATCGGCGGGGCGCGTCGTGATGGTGGCCTGGGGCTGCGCATCGTGCACCGGATCCTGCAGCTGCATGGTGTGCAGATTCAGCTGGTGGACCTGCCCGGGCGTGGCGCAAGCTTTCGCTTCGGGTTGCCGGTAGACGAAAAGTCCGCCACGCGGTTGCGCCTGGCACTTTAGTACCGGTTACGACGCTTGCAGGCTATTGGACTTTCGGCTTGGCGGGCGGTCGGTTAAATTAGCGCCGCTCGCGCCAGCGAGCCTGGAATGCATGCGAGGACTCTTCAATTGGCCGTTCTACCGCCGAAAAAATCATGGCTGAGCGCCCCCCTGCGCACGCTCGGCAAACGCCTTGGCAAACCTGTGGGCAGTGAACCAGGCGGGCACGGCCAACAGATCACCGATTATTTTCGCAAGAAGGCCAGACAGCAAGGCTACACCTTGAGCCATAGCCAGCAACGCGTGATCCAGAGCATGGCCCAGCAGGCCGGGCAACTGGACCAGGCGAGCGCGCGTAGCCTGTACCTGCACGGTGCCGTGGGACGCGGCAAAAGCTGGTTGCTCGATGGGTTTTTCCGCGCCGTGCCGATCAGCCAGAAGCGCCGCCTGCACTTTCATGATTTCTTCGCCCAGCTGCATCAGGGCATGTTCAGGCATCGCGGCCAGGACGACGCCCTGGGCATGACCCTCGATGAACTGCTCCAGGATTGCCGGTTGCTGTGTTTCGACGAATTCCATGTGCACGACATCGGCGATGCGATGTTGATCAAGCGGCTGTTCACGGCGCTGTTCGAGCGCCGGATCTTTCTGCTGATCACCTCCAACTATCCGCCTGAAGGCCTGCTGCCCAACCCGCTCTATCATGAGCGCTTCTTGCCGGTCATCAAGCTGATCAATGCGCACATGCAGGTGATGGAAGTCGGCGGCGCACATGACTACCGCAGCCAGCCGGAGTCGGGAATCGGTCAGCTATTCACCCAAGGGCATTACGTCTGGCCGGGCTGCACAGCCCAACGCCAGGCCCTGCAACTGCCGCCGCTGGACAGTCCGCCCTTTGCCCTGGCGGTCGGTACGCGCGAGCTGCAGGCGCGGTTGTGCCATGAGCGCACCATCCGCTTCGACTTCAGCGATATCTGCGAGCAGCCGACGGCGGTGATGGATTACCTGGAACTGAGCCGACGCTTCGACACCTGGATCATCGACCGCCTACCCAACCTGGAAGACTGCACGGTGGCGGCACAACAGCGGTTTATCAACCTGATCGACGTGCTCTACGACCAGGACAAGCGCCTGCTGCTGATTGGCCAAAGGCCACTGCGCGACAGCCTGGGTGGGACAGCGGCGGATCTGGCACGGACCCGCAGCCGCCTGGGGCAGCTAGTGGAAGTCGGGCCTGCGGCGCTCGGCGCTGTTTAACGGAAGAATTCCCTTGGCGTGGTGCCAAAGTGCTCGCGAAAGGCGGCAATAAAAGCGGACGTCGAGTCGTAGCCACAGGCCAGCGCCACATCCGTGACACGCTCACCCGTCTCCAGCGGCGTCAGCGCGCCCAGTAATCGCAAGCGCTGGCGCCAGGCGCGGAAGGTCAGACCGGTATCGCGCAGAAACAGCCGGCTGAGGGTTTTCTCTGTCACCGCCAGTTTCTGGCTCCAGTGACCCAGCGTTGTCTGCTGCTCCGGGTGCAGCTGCAGGCTGCGGCAAATCTGGCGCAAGCGGATGTCATGAGGCAGTGGCAACATCAGGTCCAGTTGCGGGGCGGCGGCCAGCTGATCCAGCAGGACCTGGGCGAGCCGTCCGTGCGCCCCCTCCAGCTCGTACTCCACCGGAAATTCGCTGAACGCCCGGATCAACTCCCGCAACAGCTCGCTCACGCCCAGCACCTGACAATGCGCCGCCGCCCAGCCCGTGACACTGCAATCGAGGTACAGGCTGCGCATTTCCGTGCGTGGCGAACTCAACACCCGGTGCGGCATGCCCGCCGGAATCCACACCGCGCGCTGCGGCGGTGCGATGAAGCGCCCGGCGCTGGTCTGCACCTCGAGCACGCCCTGAATCGCGTAGGACAACTGCACCCAAGGGTGGCTGTGGCGTCGCGTCAGCGCCCGATTGGGCAGCGATTCGGTTCGACCGTAAATAGGTCGTGGCAGGCTGGGCAGTCCGGGAATACTGCGCCTGACCGGTTTTTCATGTCCTTTAGGCGACATCTGTTGGCTCATCGGCGTTAGTCGGTAATCAGCAGGCACGTTAGAGTCGCCGCAACGTATTTGGCAACCCCGGATGATGATGCGTATGACCCGTCCTCGTTTCTTACCCGACAATTTCACCCTGACATTGGTCGGCGTGGTGCTGCTCGCAAGCTTCCTGCCCGTCAGCGGACAGGTCGCGGTCGGCTTTGGCTGGCTGACCAACAGCGCCATCGCCCTGCTGTTTTTTATGCATGGCGCCAAACTGTCGCGCGAGTCGATCATTGCCGGTGCCGGCCACTGGCGCCTGCACTTGCTGGTGTTCGGCCTGACCTTCGCGCTGTTCCCGCTGCTCGGTCTGGCGCTCAAGCCCTTGTTGTCGCCGCTGATCGGCAACGACCTGTACATGGGCATGCTCTACCTCTGCGCCCTGCCCGCCACGGTTCAGTCGGCGATTGCCTTTACCTCACTGGCGCGGGGAAATATCCCCGCGGCGATTTGCAGTGCGGCGGCGTCCAGCCTGATCGGGATCTTCCTGACGCCCTTGCTGGTGACGTTGCTGCTGAACGTGCACGGTGACGGCGGCTCGACGATGGATGCCATTGTGAAGATCAGCGGGCAACTGTTGCTGCCGTTCATTGCCGGCCAGATCGCCCGACGCTGGGTCGGCGCCTGGGTGGCGCGCAACAAGCACTGGCTGAAGTTCGTCGACCAGGGCTCGATCCTGTTGGTGGTGTACGGCGCGTTCAGCGAGGCGGTGATCGAAGGCATCTGGCAGCAGATCCCGCTACGGGATTTGGCCGGGCTGGTGATCGTCTGCTGCGTGCTGCTGGCGCTGGTGTTGCTGGCCTCCACCGTGCTGGGCAAGGCCTTTGGCTTCAACCAGGAAGACCGCATTACCCTCCTCTTCTGTGGATCGAAGAAAAGCCTGGCGACCGGCGTGCCGATGGCCCAGGTGCTGTTCGTCGGCAGCACCATCGGCGTGTTGATCCTGCCGCTGATGCTGTTCCACCAGATTCAACTGATGGTCTGTGCGGTGCTGGCGCAGCGATTCGCCAAACGCCCGGAATCGGTGCCCGAGCTGATGGGCCAGGTAGATCCCTAGGCAATAACCTAATGATAGGAGCCGGCTTTAGCCGCGATGGCCTGCGCAGCAGGCCTAAAAGTTGGGGGGCACTGCGCCCAATGCCCGTCAGTCAAGGCACGGACCCCGTGATGAGAGCCGGGCTTGCCCCAATGCCGGTCAGTCAAGGAATGGAACGCCGAAAACCTAATGTGGGAGCGGATTTATCCGCGAATTCAGACACCGCGGTTTATCAGGCATTGCGCGGAGCCTTCATTCGCGGATAAATCCGCTCCCACATGTAATTCGCCTTAACTGACTGGCATTGGGCACTGCGCACCCCTTCGAGGCTGAAGCCGGCTTCGAATCGACCCGGCGTGCAAACCGGGTTTTTCAGCCCCGATGCGCCTCCAGCACCGCCTCGATCTCCACCAGTATCGTCGCATCATCAATGGTCGAGGGCGCACTGCACGCCTCGCCATTGGCCAGTTTGCGCAGCACCGCCCGCAAGATTTTCCCCGAGCGGGTTTTTGGCAGGCGCTTGACCTCCTGAACCTTGTTGAAACACGCCAGCGCACCGATCTGCTCGCGCACCCGCGCCACCAGTTCGGCTTGCAGCGCCTGCTCGGTCACCTCGCAACCGTCCTTGAGCACCACCAGCGCCAGCGGCACCTGGCCCTTGATCGGGTCTTGAATACCGATCACCGCGCATTCGGCGACGGCCGGATGCTGTGCCACCAGGTCTTCCATTTCACCGGTCGACAGGCGATGGCCGGACACATTGATGACATCGTCGGTGCGCCCCATGATGTAGACGAACCCCTCGTCATCCAGGTAGCCGCCGTCACCGGTGTGGTAGTAACCCGGCCAGGTGTTCAGGTACGCCTCGAGGTAGCGCGAATGGTCACCCCACAAGGTCTGGCTACAGCCCGGCGGCAATGGCAAGGCGATCACGATCGAACCCTGTTCGCCCGGGCCAAGGACCCTGCCTTCTTCGTCCAGCACCCGCACGGCATAACCCGGCACGGCACGGTTGCTGGAGCCGGCACGCGCGCCGGAACCGGGCAGGCCGACGCAGGGCGCGGTCACCGGCCAGCCGGTTTCGGTCTGCCACCAGTGATCGTGGACCGGCTTGCCAGTCATCGCTTCCAGCCATTGATGGGTACTGGAATCCAGTTTTTCCCCGGCCAGGAACAACTGCCTCAGCGAGCTCAAGTCATACCGACGCAGCAAGTGCCCTTCCGGGTCTTCCTTGCGAATCGCGCGCATGGCCGTGGGCGCACAGAACAGCGCGTTGACCCGATACTGCTCGACGATCCGCCAGTACACGCCCGCGTCCGGGGTGCGAATCGGCTTGCCCTCGTAAAACACGCTGGTGCAGCCGTTCATCAACGGCCCATAAACGATCAGCGAGTGACCCACCACCCAGCCGACGTCGGAAATCCCCCACCACACATCGCCAGGCTGCATACCGTAGATATGCCGCATGGCAAAACCCAGCGCCACGGCGTTGCCACCGTTCTCGCGGACGATCCCCTTGGGTTTCCCGGTGGTGCCGGAGGTGTACATGATGTACAGCGGGTCCCCCGCGGCGACCGCTACCGGTTCGACCGGCTGCGCATGGGCCAGCGCCGCCCGCCAATCCAGGTCCCGATCGGGCAGCAGTTCGGCCTCGCATTGCGGGCGCTGCCACACCAGCACCCGCGCGGGCCGGTGTTTGGCCAGCGCCAGGGCTCGGTCCACCAGCGGTTTATAGGGGATGACGCGGTCGAACTCCAGGCCGCAGGATGCGGTCAGCAGCAAGGCCGGCCGGGCGTCATCGATGCGCAAGGCCAGCTCATTGGCGGCAAAGCCACCGAACACCACCGAGTGCACCGCGCCAATGCGCGCGCAGGCCAGCATCGCCATGGCCGCCTGAGGCACCATCGGCATATAGATGATGACCCCGTCACCCTTGCGCACCCCGAGTGCCTGCAGCAAACCGGCGAGGCGTGCCACTTCGTCGCGCAATTGATGGTAGGTGAAGGATTGCTGGACGCCTGTGACCGGCGAATCGTACACCAGTGCGGCCTGTTCGCCCCGGCCCAGCTCGATCTGGCGGTCCAGCGCCAGGTAACAGCTGTTCAGCTGGCCATCGGCAAACCACTGGTCGGTGCCATCGGGATTATGCGTCAGTATCTGGGTGGGCTTGCGGTACCAGGCCACTTCTTGCGCCTGGTCGGCCCAGAAGGCCGCAGGGTCGGCAATGGAGCGGTCATAGCATTGCTGGTAATTCATCAGTACTACCCTGTGCTTTGTTGTTATTGAAGGGCGAACCTTGAGTATGGCCGCAGACGCGCAGGTTGCCACGTGACCAAGGTCGTAACGCGCATGCCCTGAACGGGTATCATGGCCGCCGCGATTTTCTGGAGCAGCACCGTTTTCCATGCATACCCTCGACGACTTGAAAGCCGGCCGCCTGGCGGGCAGCACGCGGCTGGACCTGGCCTGCGGGCTGGAGCACTTCCCCGAGGAGATTTTCTCCCTGGCCGACACGCTGCAAGTGCTCAACCTGAGCGGCAATAGCCTGCGCAGCCTGCCCGACGATCTGGGGCGGCTCAAACACCTGCGCGTGCTGTTTTGCTCCTACAACCCGTTCACTGAACTACCGGCAAGCCTCGGCCAGTGCCCTACGCTGCAGGTGGTGGGGTTCAGGGGCTGCCAGATCGAGCGTGTACCGGCCAGCGCCCTGGCGCCACGCCTGCGCAGCCTGGTGCTGACCGACAACCGCATCGAGACGCTGCCCGAGCAATTGGGCGACTGCGTGGAGCTGCAAAAGCTGATGCTCTCCGGCAACCGCCTGACCGCACTGCCCGACAGCCTGGCGCGCTGTCAGCAACTGGAATTGCTGCGTCTGGCCGCCAACCGTTTAAGCGCCCTGCCCTTGTGGCTGCTGCAGATGCCGAATCTAGCCTGGCTGGCGTTCGCCGGTAACCCGCTGCCGGACGGTTTCCAGCCGCCGCCGGAGCCGGACAGGGCAACCATCGACTGGCAGCACCTGACCTTGCATCACACGTTGGGAGAAGGCGCTTCCGGGGTGATCCACCAGGCTTTCCGGCAACCGCAGCAGTGTGAAGTGGCGGTCAAGCTGTACAAGGGCAACATCACCAGCGATGGCCTGCCGCATCATGAGATGAGCGCGTCGTTGATCGCAGGCAAACACCCGCACCTGATTGGCGTCCAGGGTCGGGTCAGCGGCCATCCGCAGGGGCTGGCCGGGCTGGTGATGGATCTGATCGACCCACAGCTGGGCAATCTGGCAGGGCCGCCGAGCCTTGAATCCTGCACGCGTGATATCTATCCCGAGCGAGCGCGTTTCACCCCTGTAGCCGTCCGTCGACTGGCTTGCGCCATCGCGTCGGCAGCCGAACACCTGCACAGCCTGGGCATCAATCACGGCGATCTGTATGCACACAACGTGTTGTGTACCGAGCAGGGTCAAGCCCTATTGGGGGATTTCGGTGCGGCGGCGTTTTATCCGCAGGCGGCAGGCACAATGGCGCAGGCCTTGCAACGCATCGAAGTCAGGGCCTTCGGAATATTGCTGGGGGAATTGCTGGAGCGCGGTGATGACAGCGATCCGGCAATGGAAGCCTTGCAGCAAAGCTGTCTGCTGGCGCAGGTCATGCAAAGACCGAGCTTTGCAGAAATCCATCGACGCCTGCAGCCTGTATGAAAAAGCAGCGCGCTATACACAGTAGCGCGCTGGGTGTCACTTAACCTGCCAAACCGACATAGACGTTCTGCACGTCATCATTGCCGTCGATGGCCTCCAGAAACTCCTCGACTTCGGCCAGTTGCGCTTCGGAGAGGCTGGTCGGATCGACCGGATTCTTCGAGATATAACCGATCTTCGCCGAAGTCACGGTGAAACCTTGGCCAGGCAAGGCTTTCTGCACCGCGTCCAGGTCTGTGATCTCGGTGATGAACAGGGTTGCGCCCTCATCAGCCTCTTCAACCTCCTGAGCACCGGCCTCGATGGCGGCTTCTTCCGGATCGGCATCCGCTGTGTCCGGGGTGGCTTCGATCATGCCGACATGGTTGAAGTCCCAGGACACCGAGCCTTCAGCGCCCAGCTGACCCTTGCGGAACAGCACGCGGATCTGCGCCACGGTGCGGTTGACGTTGTCGGTCAGGCACTCGACGATCAGCGGCACCTGGTGCGGGGCAAAACCTTCGTATTTGACCAGCGTGTACTGGACGGCATCGCCGCCGACACCCGAGCCTTTCTTGATCGCCCGTTCCCAGGTCTCGCGCGTCATCGACGCCTTTTTGGCCTGCTCCAGGACCAGGCGCAGGCGCGAGTTGGTTTCGATATCGGCACCCGCGCGGGCAGCGATCTGGATTTCTTTGGCGAGCTTGCCGAAAATCCGCCCTTTGGCGTTGGCTGCTGCTTCTCGGTGTTTAGCTTTCCACTGTGCGCCCATTACTGACTCTCTTGCTCGGTGCGCCGATTCCGTTAGCGATCGGCACTTTGCGCCAGTTTATCGACAATCCCGTAGAATTTGAAACTCAGCCCTTGTCGGCCTTGCGGCTGCATCAGGTACGCAGCGGGATCGATGGGGTAGGCACCGCCACTCGTACATCGCTGGCGGCTGCCGGGCGGCTGTTCCAGTGCGGCACCAGCACCAGGGCGGAGAACAGCGCGCAACCGGCGAAGACCATGAACACCGTGACGGTGTCGAAGTAGCCCGGCAGCAAGCCGCCGAGAATAGCCCCGACCGAGCCGCAGCCGTTGACGAAACCGGCCGCGCTGGCACCGGCCTTGGCGGCGCCGAAATCGATGGCGGCCGCACCGCTGATCATCGAATCCGGGCCATAAAGGGTCAGACCCATGACAAACAGCAGGCAGACCACCAGTGTCACGCTGCCGGTGTGCAGAGTGCCCATGAACAGGGCCAGGGTAACGGTCAAGGCAATCAGGCTCAGTACACAGGCGGGCATGCGCCGGGCGCCGAAGATTTTGTCGGAAGCAAGACCGATCATGATCGGCCCGAGCAACCCGGCCAGTTCAAACACGGTGGGGATGATTGCCGCCCCGACCTTGCCCACCGAGGGCATCTGTTCGAACACAATCACTGGCCCCCAGAGCAGGATGGCGTAGCGGGCGGGCTTCAGCATGAAGTAGGCCAGGCCCAGGGTCATCACCGTGCGATTACGCAAGATTTCCTTGAGCGGCGCCCAGATGCTGCACCGCGGCTCGCTGGTGCCGACGGTCTGCGGTTCTGGCTCGACGGCCGGCAAGCCGACATCTTCAGGCTTGTTGCGCTGAAAGATAAAAAACAGCACCGCCACCAGCCCCACCACCGCGGCGCTGGAGATAAACGCCGCCTGCCAGCTGCCAATGGCGGTGTAGGCCCACCAGCCGGCAAACGGTGAGGCCACCAGACCGCCAAAGGCATAGCAGGAACTCCACAGCCCCAGCACCCGGCCACGCTGCTCGGCCGGAAAAAAGCTGCCGATGTTCTTGCACAGCCCCGACCAGCCAGTGGACTGCGCCAGGCCCTGGATCAACATACAGGCGGCGAAGATCGGAAAGGTCGCGACGCTGCCCATGACCACCGCTGCGGCAGCGGAAATCACCAGCCCGCCGAGCACCACCACCCGAGGGCCGAAGCGATCCGCCATCATCCCCCAGGTGAACTGCCCGACGGCATAGGCCGTCAAGTAGATGGCATCGAGGTTGGCCATGGCCATTTTGTCGAGGTGAAACGTGGGGTCTTCGCCAATACCGAGTTTGGCGACTGAAAACGCTTTGCGCGTGAAATAGAAGGCCGCATAGGCCAACCAGGTGATGGCGAAGATCTGCACACGCCAACGCTGGATGGTAGCTATCTGTTTTTTCATGGTGAGTCTGACCTCGAGTTCGAGTGTGCCGGCAGAATTGAGAAAAAACGCCTGTTTTTTATTGTGTTGAGCACTTTCAGCGACGACCGGTGAAGGACGCTGCTGGGTCAGTCGAGAACCTGGCGGGTGCGCTGTTGTAGTGGGTCTGTCAACGCCGCCTGGCCCATGCCCTGACGACGCAGTCGGCCGCCTGCGTCGTTGGGCTGAGCGGGATAGAAACAATTACTGACTAATAAATAAAATCGATTTATCGTATTTCAAATATAAGTCCAGATTTTAAGAGGTCGTGGCATGTCTGTTTCGCACGCACAGCTCAAGGCATTCCATGCCGTGGCCCAGCATGGCAGCTTCACCCGCGCCGCCGAGCGGTTGTTTCTCACTCAGCCGGCGATCTCCGATCAGGTCCGCAAGCTCGAAGAGCGCTTCGGCGTATTGCTGTTTCATCGCAACAAACGCTCGGTGCGCCTGACCGACCTGGGCGAGCGACTGCTGTTGATCACCCAGCGCATGTTCACCTGCGAAGCCGAAGCCCACGACCTGCTGCAAGATTCCCGCGCCTTGCAGACCGGCACGCTGGTGCTGGCGGTGGATGCGCCGGTGCATGTGCTGCCACAGATTGCCCGATTCTGCGATCGCTACCCCGGCATCCGGGTGAAGATCGAAACCGGCAACACCGACGAATCGCTGCTGCGACTGTTCAACTATCAGGCCGACCTTGCCCTGCTCGGTCGCGATGTGGACGACGAGCGCCTGCTCTGCCTGCCGCTGCGCAATGACCCGATGGTGGCGTTCGTGTCGCTGCAGCATCCGTGGGCCAGCCGTGGCTCGATCAGCCTGGCCGACCTGGACGACACGCCATTGGTGTTGCGCGAAGTGGGCTCGGTCACGCGCCAGACGCTTGAGGAAGAAATGCAACAGGCCGGCCTGCGCATTCGCCCGGCCATCCAGGTCGAAGGGCGCGAAGCCGCGCGTGAGGCGGTGGTGGTAGGGATTGGCGTGGGCGTCGTGTCGGCGGCGGAGTTCGGGGCAGATGCCCGGGTGTGTGCGTTGCCGATTGTCGACTGCAAGCGGCGGCTGACGGAAACGCTGGTGTGTTTGCGTGAGCAGAGTTCGCGGCGGGTGGTGGCGACGTTTCTGGAGATGGTGCGCGAGAGTCTGGCTGATCAATGAATTCAGCACGGCCCCTGTGTAGGAGCCGGCTTTAGCCGCGATGGCCTGCACAGCAGGCCCGGCCCAGGGGGCCGCTTCGCAGCCCATCGCGGCTAAAGCCGGCTCCTACGCCAACGCCAGAAACGCCTGAATCAGGCGCAACTCCCGCCGCCGCTCCAGGCACCCGACCATATGCTGGTTCACCAACCCCTCCCCCTCAATCGGCACCGCGCACACTCGCGGGTCGTGGCTGACCTCCACTGACGACACAATACCCACCCCCAGCTGCGCCGCCACCGCTTCGGTAACCGCCTCCCGGCTGTCCAACTCCAGCAGCACCCGCGGTTGGATCTGCGCCAGACCGCAGGCCTGGTCAAAGGTGCGCCGGGTAATCGAGCTCGGTTCGCGCAGCACCATGATCTGCTGATGCAGCAGGCGCAGTTCGATCGCCCGCGCTGGCTCCCAGGCATGTCCGGCTGGCACCAATGCGCAAATGCGTGATGGGCTCAGCGCCTGCAGGTGCAAGCCCTTGCGCGGCTCCACTTCAGTCATCACCGCCACATCCGCGTGTTCAGACAGCAACGCTGCCAAGGTTTCCTGCGCATTGCCCAAGCGCAGGTTGACGGTAATTCCCGGATAGCGCTCACGCAGGCGGGCCAGCATCGGCATGACCCGGTGTGGCCCATCGGCCGCCACTTCCAGACGCCCGGTCAGCAGTTGCCGGTTGGCTTCGAGCATGGCCTGGGCTTCTTCGGCCAAGCCAAACATGGCGCGGGTGATGGCCGCCAGGCGAATGCCCTCTTCGGTCAGCTCGACCCGTCGGGCGGTACGACGCAACAAGGTGATCTGGTAGTGCTCCTCCAGTGCCTTGATGTGCCCGGTGACCGCCGGCTGGCTGATGAACAGCCGCTCTGCGGCGCGGGTAAAACTGCCTTCACGGGCCACCGCATCGAATGCGCGCAGTTGAAACAGGTTCATATCTATCGGCCTGACTTATGGTTGGCATAACAACAAACAATTTGATTGATGATCAACAGAATTGCAACTTAGGCACCGTAAGTTCAGCCCACCGCTGTGAGGAACCCAGAATGAGTACCGCTGCCCCGATCCTGCTTACCCCTGGCCCACTGACAACCTCGAACCGTACGCGGCAAGCGATGATGGTTGACTGGGGTTCCTGGGACAGCCGCTTCAACGACCTGACTGCCAGCCTCTGCCAACAACTGTTGGCCATCGTCAACGGTGCCGACAGTCACCACTGCGTGCCCCTGCAAGGCAGCGGCACCTTCGCCGTGGAAGCGGCGATCGGCACCCTGGTGCCGCGCGATGGCAAGGTGCTGGTACTGATCAACGGCGCCTACGGCCAGCGCCTGGCGAAGATCTGCAAAGTGCTGGGCCGTGACTTCAGCACCTTTGAAACCGCCGAAGACGAACCCACCACCGCGCAAGACGTTGACCGCCTGCTGCGCGCCGACAGCGCCATCACCCACGTCGCCCTGATCCACTGCGAGACCAGCACCGGCATTCTCAACCCACTGGCAGAAATCGCCCAGGTGGTGGCCCAGCACGGCAAACGCCTGATCATTGATGCCATGAGCTCCTTCGGCGCCTTGCCGATCGATGCCCGGGAAATCCCGTTCGATGCCCTGATCGCCGCTTCCGGCAAATGCCTTGAAGGCGTGCCCGGCATGGGCTTTGTGTTCACCGCCAAAGACTCGCTGGCCAAGGCCGAAGGCAATGCCCACTCGCTGGCCATGGACCTGTACGACCAACACACCTACATGGCCAAGAGCGGCCAATGGCGCTTCACCCCGCCCACCCACGTGGTGGCGGCGCTGCACGAAGCCCTGCTGCAGTACAACGAAGAAGGCGGCCTGCCCGCTCGCCACGCCCGCTACGCCGCCAACTGCAAGACGCTGCTCGATGGCATGGCCGAGATTGGCCTGCGCAGCTTCCTGCCGGCCGAGATCCAGGCGCCGATCATCGTCACCTTCCACGCCCCGCGTGATGCCCGCTACCAGTTCAAGGACTTCTACGAGCGCGTCAAGGCCAAGGGATTCATTCTCTACCCGGGCAAATTGACCCAGGTCGAAACCTTCCGCGTCGGCAGCATCGGCTGCGTCGGCCCGGACGGTATGAGCGCCGCCGTCAACGCTATCGCCGAAGTCCTGCGCGAAATGGAAGTGCTGGACATCTGAACCGCTTCTGCTTGTTAACCCTTATTTGCAGCACGACCATTCAAGGAATTCAGACATGAACTACAACAACCCTACCCAGCTTCAAGCCGCCATCCTCGACTGGGCCGGCACCGTGGTCGACTTCGGCTCCTTTGCCCCGACGCAGATTTTTGTCGAAGCCTTCGGCGAGTTCGACGTGCAGGTCTCCATCGAAGAAGCGCGCGGCCCGATGGGCATGGGCAAGTGGGACCACATCCGCACCCTGTGCGACCAGCCGCAGATCGCCGAACGCTACAAGCAGGTATTCGGCCGCACCCCGACCGATGACGACGTGACCGCCATCTACAAGCGCTTCATGCCGCTGCAGATCGAGAAGATCGCCACCCACTCGGCGCTGATCCCGGGTGCGCTGGAGACCATCACCCAACTGCGCAACGACGGCCTGAAAATCGGCTCCTGCTCCGGCTACCCGGCGGTGGTGATGGAGAAGGTGGTTGAGCTGGCGGCCAAGAATGGCTATGTCGCCGACCATGTGGTCGCCACCGACGAAGTGCCTAACGGCCGCCCTTGGCCGGCCCAGGCCCTGGCCAACGTGATCGCCCTGGGCATCGACGACGTCGCCGCCTGCGTTAAGGTCGATGACACCGTCCCGGGCATCCTGGAAGGCCGCCGTGCCGGCATGTGGACCGTGGCGCTGGTGTGCTCGGGCAACGCCCTGGGCCTGACCTACGAAGGCTTCCGCGCCCTGGGCTCGGATCAGCTGGACACCGAACGCAAGCGCATCCACGCACTGTTCGAAGGTTCGCGCCCGCACTACCTGATCGACACCATCAATGAACTGCCGCAAGTGGTCGCCGACATCAACCGTCGCCTGGCCAATGGCGAGACGCCACAAGCGGCCTGAGGCCGTTGAACACAACGACGCCGCAGCCCCGGCAAGGGACTGCGGCGTCGTTGCTTCAGGCATTGAGTTGTTTTTCGACCCACTGGCCGTAGCTGTCGATAAAGCTCTGCAAGAGCGGCCGGGTTTGCTCCGAGAGCTTGCCGGCATCGTCAAACAACGAGCCCGCCCTGCCTATATAGGCCTCCGGCATCTGCATGCACGGCACATTCAAAAAGACCATGGACTGGCGCAGATGATGGTTGGCACCAAAGCCACCGACCGCGCCTGGCGAAACGCTGATGACCGCGCCCGGTTTCTTGTTCCAGACACTTTTGCCATAAGGCCGCGAGCCGACGTCGATCGCATTCTTCAACACGCCGGGGACCGAACGGTTGTATTCCGGGGTAACAAACAGCACCGCGTCGCTGTTGCGAATTTTTTCACGGAACGCGGTATAGGCCGCTGGCGGTGAATCACTGTCAATATCTTCGTTGTACAACGGCAGCTCGCCGATCTCGATCAACTCAAGCAATAGGCTCGCCGGGGCCATGTTTTTCAAGGCCAGCGCCACCTTTTTGTTGAACGATTCCTTCCTCAGACTGCCGACCACCACGGCCACTGAATAGACTTTGCTCATAAGAGTTTCCGACTTATCTGACTTGAGGAGGTTAACTTATAGATGACAGTTCCCGATTATTCCGCTGTATGGTGCTTTCGTTCTGTCGGACAGAAGATTATTTTTCAGTGTCGGCTAAACTTCGCCTGTAAATCAGTGGTCTACAGCTGACGCAAATTGTGGATTTTTCTAGAGGTTCTTGAACAAATGGCTGCAGTACTCGTTGGACAATTTCATGCAAGGGACGCAGAAGGTCGGATTTATCCCGTTCATGAATATCAGGAATCCACCCCTCAAGCGGATGGCAGCAACCTCACCACCTACCGTCTGGCCATTGGCGATCGCGTCAATCACGTAGAAGACGATGTGTTCGAACTGGTGCAAAGCGGGGTCAAGATCACCCGCGTTCCCTGATCTGCCGTAGGATACGGCCAATCGAGGCCTTGACCCGGGAGAAAGGGAGTTCATGCGACTGCGTCATATTGAAGTGATCCAGGCGATTCTGCAGACCGGCAACCTGACGGCCGCAGCCGCCTCGCTCGACCTCCCCTCCACCGCCGTCAGCGCGACCCTGCAAGAGGCCGAACAGCAATTGGGCTACATGCTGTTCGCTCAGGGCCGGGGCCGGTTGCAACCGACCCGCGAAGCGCTGGCGCTGGAAAACGAATTCAACCGACTGTATGACGGACTCGAGCACATCCGGCGCCTGGCCTGCGACCTGCGTCAGCATCAGGACCCGCCCTTGCGGGTTGTCTGCACCCCGACCCTCGCCCAACAGCTGCTGCCCCAGAGCGTTGCCGCCCTGCGCCGGCGTTTTCGCGAGACCCCCTGCTCGCTGTCCAGCCAGAGCAACCAGGCGATTGTCCGCAGCCTGCTGTTGCGCGACTGCGACGTCGGCCTGAGCCTGGAGCCTTGCGAGCACCCCGCCATCACCGGCGCGGCCCTGGTCCAGGGCAAACTGCAGCTGCTGGCGCCGCACGGCTGGCTGCAACCGAAGCAGAAATACATCGCCCTGCAAGACCTGGCCGGGCAGACCATGATTGGCCTGGATGGCGAGGACCCGCTGCGGCGCTTGCTGGAAAACAGACTGCAGACCCTGCGCCCGGCACCGCTTATCCAGACCCGCGTGCAGACTTACCCGATGATGCGCAGCATGGTCGAAGCCGGCGAAGGGCTGGCGGTGGTTGACCCTTTCACCGCCCTCGGCGCCCGCGCGGCGGGCCTGGATATGTGCCCGATTGCCCCGGCCATTCCGGTAACCCTCTACGCCCTGACCTTGCGCGAGCACGAAGCGTCGCCGGCGCTCAAGACGCTGCTGGAGATCCTCACGGAAAAAGCCGGCGCCCTGCTGGCCAGTCAAGCCGCTAGAACATGAAGTACCAGAACAGTGCCACTTCGCGGGTATCCAGGTCGATACCGCGATAGCGCAAGTAATCGATACCGCCCAGTTCGAACCCGTAGCCCTCATACAGCCGACAGGCACCGAGGTTGTTGTTCTGGGTTTCCAACATCAGCCCCGGCAAACGCTTGTCGCGCCCCCAGCGACAGGCGGCGTCAAGCAGCGCACGAGCCACACCGCTGCGGCGAGCGGCAGCGGTGACCGCCAATTCGTCGACGTGGCCATAGCCGTTCCAGTTGGTGCTGACCACAACATGGCCGACCGCTCGATCGTCGAGCCAGGCCACTAGCACCGCGCTGTCGGCGGCGTCGCGGTAGCTCTTGAACTCTTCCGGGTCGATGCCATAGCACTTGCGATAGGGCTCGACCGTGCTGATAGACCATTTTTCGACCGGTTGGCCAAAGACGGCCGTGACATAGCCATTGATGGTAAAACCAAAATCACTGCCCAATACGTAACCAGCAAAATCGTCGCCTGCCGTACGCACCTGCAGCCTTGAGTTGAGCGAACGCATAATCCCTCATGTTCCGTGAATACGTCGCCTCACGCCTTGACGCAATCGACCGTGTAAACCCGCACCCCGTGCTCATCGGCATCATGCTGAAGGCCGTGGACATCAGCATCAAAACCCGGAAAACCACTGTTGAACGTGCGCGCAAAAGCCAGGTAATCAATGATCGAGCGGCTGGCCTCGGTAAAGCGCTCGCCCGGCATGATCAAAGGAATCCCCGGCGGGTAAGGTACCAGCATCACCGCGGCGATGCGCCCGCCGAGTTTATCGATCGGCACCGCTTCGACCTCGCCGCGCACCAGCTTGTCGTAAGCATCGGCCGGTTTCATCGCCAGTTCCGGCAGCACCGTGTACATGCGCTTGAGGTGCCTGGCGGTGGCGTTGCTGCGATAGCAGGCATGCAACTGGTTACACAGGTCGCGCAGCCCCAGGCCGCTGTAGCGGGCCGGATCGAGTCGGGCGACACAGGGCAGGCTGGCGGTCAGTTCGATATTGGCGTCGTAGCTGCGCTTGAACTCCAGCAACTCGGTCAGCAAGGTGCTCCACTTGCCCTTGGTGATGCCCATGGAGAACAGCACCAGAAAGGAATACAGGCCGGTTTTCTCCACCACCAGGCCCCGCTCCCAGAGGAATTTGCTGACCACGGCGGCTGGAATGCCGTGCTCGCTCAAGGCGCCACCGGCGGTCAGGCCCGGCATCACCAAAGTCACGCGGATCGGGTCGAGCAGCACGTAATCCTCGGCCACATCACCGAAGCCGTGCCAGGGCGCCTGGGGCGTCAGCACCCAGTCCTGGGTCTCCAGCCGGTGGCCGCCATCGGCTTGCGGCGGTTGCCAGATACTGAACCACCAGTCGCTGGCGACCATATGCTCGCGCAGGTTGGCCAGCGCCCGACGAAAGCTCAGCGCTTCATCGAACATCTCCTGCAGCAACGAGCGCCCGGCCGGCCCCTCCATCATCGCCGAGGCCACATCCAGCGAGGCCAGGATGCTGTACTGCGGCGAGGTGGAGATATGCATCATGAAGGCTTCATTGAAGCGGTCGCGGTCCAGTTGCCGGGCGCCGCCGTCCTGGACGTGGATCATCGACGCCTGGCTGAACGCGGCCAGCAGCTTGTGGGTGGAATGGGTCGAAAACACCAACGGGCTCTCGGGCGTGCGCGAGGTGCCCATGCCGTAGCGACCGCTGAAAAACTCGTGGAAGGCGGCATAGGCGTACCAGGCCTCGTCAAAGTGCAGCACCTCGACGCTGTTGCCCAAGGTCTGCTTGATCAGCTCGGCGTTGTAGCAGAGGCCGTCGTAAGTGGAGTTGGTGACCACCGCCAGCTTGACCTTGGGCGCGCGCCCGCGGGCCAGCGGGTTGGCCTGGATCTTGGCCTGGATCGATTCGGCGCTGAATTCACTCAACGGAATCGGCCCGATAATGCCCAGTTCATTGCGTTCCGGGCACAGGTACAGCGGGATTGCGCCGGTCATGATGATCGCGTGCACCACCGATTTGTGGCAGTTGCGGTCCACCAGCACCAGATCATCGCGGCCGACCACCGCATGCCAGACAATCTTGTTGGCGGTCGACGTACCGTTGATGACGAAAAACGTGTGATCGGCGCCAAAGTTGCGCGCCGCGCGGGCTTCGGCTTCGGCCAGGGGGCCGGTGTGATCGAGCAGCGACCCAAGCTCCGGTACCGACACCGACAGGTCCGAGCGCAGGGTGTTCTCGCCGAAAAACTGGTGAAACGCCTGCCCCACCGGGCTTTTGCGGTAAGCCACACCCCCGCCGTGGCCCGGCGTATGCCACGAATAATTGGATTGCGCGGTGTGTTGCACCAGCGCCTTGAAAAACGGCGGCAACAGGCCATCCAGATAATTGTGCGCAGCCCGCGCCACTTGACGCGCCAGAAACGGCACCGTGTCTTCGAACAGATAGAGAATGCCGCGCAACTGGTTGAGTTCGCTCATGACATCGGCGGGGGCATTTTCCAGTGTCACCTGCTCGCCCAAGGCGAAGATCGGCAGATGTGGCGCACGGGTACGAGCCACGCGAATCAGCTCGACCATGTTCTGCAGCAGATGGGTGTTCTCGCCAGCGCCTTCGGCGGCTACCAGCATGCAGGCCAGGCCATGATGGGTCGACGCCACCAGCCGACCTTCGGCGTAGTCGACGGCGGACAAAATGCTGAAACCGTCCTGGGCAAGCTCGGCGGCAATGCCGCGCACCCGATCACCGGCGATGCAATCGCTCTTGATGTCGCGGTGGACGATCAGGATGGGGAAATTCAGGTCTTTGTACATACGCGACAGCATCCCTGAAGCAGCAGGCCAAATGGGCCTCATGCTTCAGGGTAGCCTTTCGCGATGTTTTATGTGGGGCGTCCGGCCCTTCGCAGGCAAGCCTTGCTCCCACAAAAGCAAGCATTAACCGATGTCAAAGCTGGGAATGTGGGAGATTCTATGGCTGACTGCAATTTTTTTGAGGTGGGAGCCGAGCTTGTCGGGGCGCCGAACCGTCGCGATGAAGGCGCCGCGGTATATCGGGAATACCGCGGCGCCTTCATCGCGAGCAAGCTCGGCTCCTACAACAGCTGCACCCACATCGCCGGCGCCCCTGCCGACTTGGCGATCGCTTCCAGCCGCGCGACATGCTCGGCCAGTTCGCTTTCGCTGGCGCGGATAATTCGCGTCAGCGCCCGGTCGGCCGGCAGGCGGCGGATTTCGCTGCCCTGGTTGGCGTTGCCGTTACCTTCGCCATCGGTGGCATTGCCGGCCAGCGACAGGCTGGTCTGGCCGCCGGTCATGGTCAGGTAAACGTCGGCGAGAATCTCGGAGTCGAGCAAGGCGCCGTGCAGTTCACGGCCGGAGTTGTCGACGCCATAGCGTTTGCACAAGGCATCGAGGCTGTTGCGCTGGCCGGGGTGGCGTTCCCGGGCCATGAGCAGAGTATCGAGGATGGTGCAATGCTGGGTGATATCGGCCCGGTGCTGCTGGCCCATCAAGGCGAATTCGTTGTTGATGAAGCCAACGTCGAACGCCGCGTTGTGGATGATCAGCTGCGCGCCCTCGATAAACTCGAAGAACTCGTCGGCCACTTCAGCGAAACGGGGCTTGCCCACCAGGAATTCGTTGGTAATACCGTGGACGCCGATGGCGCCTTCATCGCTCTCGCGATCCGGCTGCAGGTACACATGGAAGTGCCGCCCGGTCAGGCGACGGCCGATGAGTTCGACACAGCCGATCTCGATGATCCGGTGACCATCGGTCACTGGCATACCGGTGGTTTCGGTATCGAGTACAACCATTCTCTGAGCCATTAGTGGCAATCCCCCATCACGCCGTTCGAACAAGCGGCGAATCTTAGCATGGATGGGGGACGTCTTTCCTGGCCGACCGTTACTGCGCGCGGGCACCGTACAGGCGGATAAACGCCTGGGCCACCGGCTCAAGGTTTTCTTCGTTGAGGCCGGCCATGCAGATCCGGCCGCTGCCGATCAGATAGACCGCTTGTTCTTCGCGCAGGCGATCCACTTGAGCGGCGGTGAAGCCGGTGTAGCTGAACATGCCTTTCTGCGTCAGGAAGAAACTGAAATCCTGGTCAGGCAAGGCTGCACTCAGACGCGCGACCAACTGCTCGCGCATGCTCACGATACGCAAGCGCATGGCCTCGACTTCTGCCGTCCACGAAGCCTTGAGCGAGGTGTCGCTCAGTACCTTGGCGACGATCTGGGCGCCGTGACGGGGTGGGCTGGAGTAGTTCTGGCGGATGGTGAACTGCAGCTGACCGAGCACGTTGTCAGCGGTGTGGGCATCGTCGCAGACCACCGACAGCCCGCCAACCCGCTCGCCGTAGAGCGAGAAGATCTTCGAGAACGAGTTGCTGACCAGGCAGTTGACGCCTGCGTTGGCCATCGCCCGAATGGCGTAGGCATCTTCCTCCATGCCGTCGCCAAAGCCCTGATAGGCGATGTCGAGGAAGGCGATCAGATCGCGCGCCTTGACCACCTCGGTCACCTGGTCCCATTGGGTTGGGGTCAGGTCGGCGCCGGTCGGGTTGTGGCAGCACGGGTGCAGCAACACGATGCTCTGGGCCGGCAGGGTTTGCAGTGCCTGGAGCATGGCGTCGAAACGCACGCCACCGGTGGCGGCGTCAAAGTACGGGTAGGTGCCGACCGTGAAGCCTGCGCCCGTAAAGATCGCGTGGTGGTTCGCCCAGGTCGGATCGCTGACCCAGACCTGCGACTGCGAGTAGTAACGCTTGAGGAAGTCGGCACCGATTTTCAACGCGCCAGAACCGCCGACGGTTTGCACCGTGGCAACGCGTTTTTCGTTCACGGCTGGGTGTTCTTCACCGAACAGCAATGCCTGGATACCGGAACGGTACGCTGCCAGGCCTTCCATCGGCAGGTACAGGGAGGCGCCCTGCTCGTCTTCGAACAGCTCGCATTCCGCAGCCAGGGCGGCGGCCGGCAGCGGGATCGCGCCTTCGTTGTCGTAATACAGACCGATGCTGAGGTTGATCTTGTTCGCCCGCGGATCCTGCTCGAAAGCCTCCATCAGCGAAAGAATCGGATCGCCAGCATAGGGCGCCACATGGTTGAACATTTCATTACTCCTAAGGGTGACGCCCGGGCGATTCGATAGCGTCGATCAGTGCATGCCCGCCAAGCATGCCCAAATAACCGCCAAAGGTCACGGTCGCCGGGCACGGATTGGCGGGCATGTATTTATCGCGACCGGCCGGTCGGGTCAACCGACAAAAACAAGTCCCGCAAAGGATTACATCGACGGTGTGCTATTGACGATCCGCAGCGAGAGCCCTTCATAACCCGCCAGATTCACCGTCATTTCGCCGGTTTCCGTCAGGTCCCCTTCCACCCGCTCGTTAATCATGTCGACCACCGTGCCGGGTGTGATGCCAGGCAAAATCAGGGTTTCACTGAGCGGCACGGGACTGAAATTCAATGCAGTCACTTGGATGCCGCGCCCTGCCGGTAACTCATGGACCATCACCAGCAACGCCGGGTTGGTAACGTCAGGAATCAGGATCTGTCGGCTGGCGGCAATCGAATAAGCCTGCCGCACCGCCAGAATTTTCTTCACCGTGCTGGCAAACGAGTCGGGCTTTTCCAGCTGCGCCACCAGGCTGCCATAGAGTGCCCGTGCCCGTGGCATGCCCTCGGCGGAATGCGTGGCATCGGCTGCCAAATCGGCCAGGTCATAGGCGCCACGGTGAATCCAGCGCGTATCGCCATCGCCCATCATGCCCGCCACCTGCTCAGCTGCCAGTGGCAGCGCACCGACCAGGTCCCAGCCTGACAGGGCGAATACGCCCGGCTGCATGGCGTTGTACATCACCAACAACACATGAACCTGCTGGATCAACGCCAGGTCAGCGGCCGTTATACGCTCCAGATCGCGCAGCCCAAGGGCGGCGGTGATGATGCTGACGGTGGTGCACGACACCCCGTTGGTGACGAACTTGAGGTTGTACGGCGCGTGCTCGCCGGCCAGGCGCTCGTACATTTCCTCGCGGATATGCTCGCGCAGAATGCTGCCGGGAAACGTCTGGCCCTTGTACAGGTAGTTATCGTTGGCGTGCAGGGTCCAGAAGTGCACCAGCTCCAGCGTCAGCTCGTCATGGTTTTGCAGGCCATGAATCAACGAAGCCGGGTCGATGCCGAAGGCATGCATCTGGTGCAGCATCAAGCGCAGGAATTCGGTGTCGCCGGTCAGCAAGGCGTGCTGGTAGGCCGGTCGGGTAATGAAATCGTAGGACAAGTCGGCGCCGCCCCGGGACATGCCGGCGATATCGTCCAGGGTCAGGTTCAACTCCTGAAAACTGAAGCCGCCGGCCTTGCGAATCATGCCGCCGAGCAGCTGGTTGCCGGTGACGGACAAGGGGTGGCTTTCCGACCAGGCATTGCCTTCGGCCCTGCGCTCAACCCCGAGAAAACCATTGGCGTCCAGGCGCAGGATCCGTGCCCCGAACACATCAATGGCCTGCAAGGCATCGCCTATGATCAGCTGCTGCGCGGCGAAACTCGGGTCCAGCCAGTTCAGTGACGGTTGGCCCTCCTTGAAGTAATGCAAGTACACCCAGCGCCGCAGCTTGCCGTCCACCCCCAGCACAGGCGGGGTAGCACTCCAGT
Organism: Pseudomonas sp. R5(2019); assembly: GCF_009905435.1. Classification (GTDB taxonomy): domain Bacteria; phylum Pseudomonadota; class Gammaproteobacteria; order Pseudomonadales; family Pseudomonadaceae; genus Aquipseudomonas. The sequence continues at coordinate 53,413 of NZ_JAAAMT010000017.1, read as the reverse complement.
CGGTTTCCTTGACCCCGGGCTCGAAGAAGATCACCCGCTGCAGTTGGCCGACGATGTAGTGCTTGTCGCGCAGGGCATCGACGGTGGCCGGCAGCAGGTTGACTGCATCGCGGCCTTCGGGCACTACGGGCAGCAACGGCCAGTCTTCTTCATTGATCTGGACCATGTGATACAGCCCTGGGTATTCCCCATAGGCCATCTCGGCCAAACGAAAATCCGCGCCCTTGCCGGTGTGCGAGGGGATGGAGTCCTCGATGGTCACTGCGTTGTGTGCGGCGGCCATGCGCGCCAGCTGTAGCAACTGATCTTCGCTGCCATAGCGCGGGTCGATGCTGCTGCTGATGCGGTCGAAGTTACCATCCACACTGGGCGTGAGCTCGTAGCCGACAATCCCGCCAGACTGTTTCAAGGGCCCGGTATGAATGCCCTGGACGCCAATCTGCGACAGGCACGACCAGAGCTTGTCATGCGCCAGCGCTTCGAGCACCGACCCCTCTGGCGCGGTGATGATCGACGCCGGGTACACGGTGATCCACACCGAAGCGATGGCACTGGCATCCCGTGGCCGGGTGTGGGCGTAGGGCTGTTGCCACAGCCGCCCGTGCCCCGCATAGAGCCGCGCCCGATCCTTGGCAGCCTGCAGCATCGAGCGCTCTACCAGCCAGTGGGTATAGTGCTTGTCCTGTGTCGCCATGAAAGGTTTCTCCTGCTCATGAGCGATGCGTTGGAATGTGCGACCCGCGGGTAATAAGAGTGGCCCAGGACTGTAATCGTTCGCATTTTTTTGATGTGGTTACATAACCAGACACTTCTTTACCCCCACTCGTAACCGTTTACATCGCATGCTTGCCTACACCGCTCGCCTACAATGCCCATAACGCCTTCCCTCAAAAAGGAATTGAACGATGCCCGCCTTCCGCGCGCCCTCCCTGCTAACGACGCTGCTTCTGCTGGCCAGCTTCGCCACCGCCGAATCCGCCCTGGCGCATGCGCACCTGAAAAGCGAAGCACCTGCCGCCGACAGCACCGTCGTCGCTCCCGCCGAGGTAAGGCTGAATTTCTCGGAAGGCATCGAGGAAAAATTCAGCAAGGTCACTCTCACCCGTAACGGCGAGGCGATCGCCGTCAAAAGTGTCACCACCGATGCCAGCGACAAGAAGGTACTGATCGTTACCCCGGAGCAGCCCCTGGCCGCCGGCGACTATGAAGTGAAGTGGGAAGTGCTGTCCGTCGATACCCACAAAAGCGATGGCCGTTACGGCTTCAAGGTAGGCAATTGAGTTCATGCACAGCGCAATAGTCTTCTGTCGGTTCGTACATTTCTCTATTGTGCTGCTGATATTCGGGGCCTGTTTACTCAGGCCCTTGCTGATCACCGCCGGGTACGGTGCAGGCCAGTCGGATAAACTGCAACGAACGCTTGAACGGATACTGCGCTGGCTGGCCTTCCTGGCGCTGGTCAGCGGGGTTGCCTGGTTGCTGCTGACCACCGCCAGCATGGTCGGCAGTTGGCCCGCCGCGCTCGAGCCCGAAATGCTCTGGCGCGTGCTGGACGGGACGTTTTTCGGTCAAGTCTGGCGCTGGCATCTGGCGCTGAATGTCACCCTGCTCGGCTGTCTGCTGTTGCTGCGCAGTAACCCCTTCAAACTACGCGAAATCTTGAGCGCGGCGGTGCTCGCCACCCTCGCCCCTGTCGGCCACGGGGCGATGCTCGATGGCCTGGCCGGCCAGCTGTTGATGTTCAACCAGCTGCTGCACCTGCTGTGCGTTGGAGCCTGGCTGGGCGGCTTGCTGCTGCTGGCCTTGATGCTGGCGCCACCGCAGGCGCCGAACGTGCGTCAGGTGCTGCACCGCTTCAGCGGCATCGGCTATGGGTTGGTGGCGGGGATTGTGCTGACCGGATTGATCAATGTGCGAGTCTTGACCGGGCACTTCTGGCCGACGCCGGTGTTTTCCGGCTTTGCCCTGATTCTGCTGATCAAGGTGACCCTGGTACTGGCGATGCTGATACTGGCGCTGCTCAACCGGCTGAGCAGTCAGTCAGGCAGGCTGCAGATCTTGCAAACCAGCGTGAACCTGGAGTGGATGATCGGCCTGGGCGCCGTCGCGGCGGTGTCCTGGCTGGGAACGATGCCGCCGATGCCGGCGTAATCAAAAACGCTCCGATGCACTGGACGGCATCGGAGCGTTAACGCTTTCAAGACTGCTTGTAGCCTCGAACGTCATCGACACCACGATTGGCCAACTGGTCGGCACGCTCGTTACCGTGGTGGCCGGTGTGACCGCGCACCCACTTCCAGGTGACTTGATGACGGCCCACCTGCTCGTCGAGCAGCTGCCAGAGGTCGGCATTCTTGACCGGTTGCTTGGCGGCGGTCTTCCAGCCGCGCTTCTTCCAGTTGACCATCCACTCGTTGATGCCTTTCATGACATATTCGGAGTCGGTGACCAACAGCACCTCGCACTTTCGCTTGAGCTCCTGCAAGCCACGAATGGCCGCGGTCAGCTCCATGCGGTTGTTGGTGGTTTCCCGCTCACCGCCCCACAATTCCTTCTCGACACCCTTGCACACCAGCAAGGCACCCCACCCACCCACGCCCGGGTTGCCCTTGCAGGCACCATCGGTGTAAATCTCGACGCTATCGCTCATCTACCCACTATCCATCAATGTTTGCCGTACGCTTCACGGCTTGGAATCGCGCCGGTTGACCTTGGCCAACGGCAACGGCAGCAGCTTGCCCATCGGCTCGCGACGGACCTGGCGCAGCGGGCGCAGGCCCACCACCAGTTTGCGCGCCACCAGTAAATAGACACCGCCACCGGCACTTTGCCAGCGCCCGGCAACCCGCTCCCAACCTTCAAGCCGCGCTTGCCAGGCCGGCGACGCAAGCGGCGGACGATAGCATCCGAAGCGGCGCTTCTCCAGCGCAAAGCCCAGCAGGTTGAGCCAGTCACCGACCCTGGAAGCCGAGATGCAGCGTGCCTTGCGCAAGGCATCATGGGCAAAGGCATGCCGCAGCCCCCAGGCACTCCAGGGGTTGATTCCGACAATCAGCAGATGGCCACCGGGGCGCACCGCATGAGCGGCCTCGCGCAACAGGCCATGGGGCGACAGGCTGAAATCCAGGCCGTGTTGCAGCACCACCACGTCGGCCGCATGTTCGCTCAGCGGCCAGGCCTGTTCTTCGCAGACAATCTCGACGCCTGCGAACGGCGCGCCGAGGCGCACGTTGCGTTGCACCTGGGCAGCACTGGGCGGCGCTTCGGCGCTGGGCCCGTAATGCACCAGGTAACCGCCAAAGTAACGCGTCAGCTCATCCTCGAGCAGTCGCTGTTCGGCCCGCAGCAGTTGCTGGCCCAGCGGCCCGGCGAACCAGTCCCGCGCCAGGCTGATCAGCTCCAGCCAGTCCGGATCGGCTTGAGCGAAGGCGTTATCGGTCATCGCACTGTTCTCCTGCAACCCTTGAACCTCTAAGATGCACCATTGTTTCCCGCTTGGCGAACACCACCATGATTCAGATTGATGCTCTGCCCGCTTTTTCCGACAACTACATCTGGTTGTTGCAAGATGACGCCACGCGTCGTTGCGCCGTGGTCGACCCAGGCGATGCCGAACCGGTCCTGGCCTGGCTCAAGGCGCACGCCGACTGGCAGCTTGAGGCCATCTTGATCACCCACCATCATCATGACCACGTCGGCGGCGTCGAACGCCTCAAGCAAGCGACCGGCGCTACGGTATTCGGCCCTCGCGCCGAAAGCATCCCGGCTCGTGACCGGGACCTGGCGGATAACGACACCCTTGAGGTCCTCGGCCTGCGCTTGCAGGTTATCGCGGTGCCCGGCCATACCCTGGGGCATATCGCCTATTACCACCCGCGGGCGGCTGCCCCGCTGCTGTTCTGCGGCGATACCCTGTTCGCCGCCGGCTGTGGTCGCCTGTTCGAAGGCACCCCGGAACAGATGCACGCCTCGCTGAGCCGCCTGGCGAGCCTGCCAGACGATACGCTGGTTTTTTGCACCCACGAATACACCCTGAGCAACCTGCGTTTCGCGTGCGCGGTGGAGCCCGAGAATCCGCACGTTCTGCGTCGCTTCGACGAGGTTCAGCAACTTCGCCAGCAAAATCGCATCACTTTGCCATCAACTGTGGCACTGGAGAAGCGCACAAACCCCTTTCTGAGGGTCGGCGAAACATCTGTTAAAGAAAAAGCGGACAAACGGGCAGGCCACGAACTAGACAGCCCGAGTGCCGTTTTTGCAGGGTTGCGCGCTTGGAAGGATACGTTCTAAACAGGCTCTTGTAGATTCGTAAAGTTCTCAACGGTTGACCGCTCAAGGGCCGCTTCCTAGAATCGCCCGACATTTTTGCCCGGAACTCTCTTCCAGCCAATGTCGTTCTCTATACGCAAAACCACCAAAGCAGACGCCCTGACGCGACTGGCACAAGCCATCGCGGTCGCGCTGTCCGCCGCTACACTGGTCGGTTGCCAGAGCACCGGGCACGTCTCGGACACAGAAAACCCGCGTGCCCATAACCTGGCCACGCGGGCCAAGCCCAAACCCGTTGTCCTGGCCCAGAAGCCGGCCCAGGAAACGCCTCAGGACGTCTGGGAGCGCATGCGCCAAGGCTTCAAGCTGCAAGATGGCATCGCGGTCAACCCGCGCATCGAACAGCAGCGCCTGTGGTTCGCCAGCAACCCATCCTTCCTTGAGGGTGCCGGCGATCGGGGCAGCCTCTATATTCATTACATCGTCGAGCGTCTCGAAGAGCGCGAGATGCCGCTGGAGCTTGCGCTGCTGCCGGTCATCGAGAGCGCCTACAACCCACTGGCGTATTCGCGCAGCCATGCGGTGGGCCTGTGGCAGTTCATCCCCTCCACCGGTCGCTACTACAACCTGCGTCAAACCAATGTCTACGATGGCCGCCGCGACGTCACCGCGTCCACCGGCGCGGCACTGGACTACCTGTCGCGCCTGCACGACATGTTCAACGGCGACTGGCTGTTGGCCCTGGCGGCCTACAACGCCGGCGAAGGCACCGTCAGCCGCGCCATCGAGCGCAACGAAAAGCTCGGCCTGCCCACCGACTACTGGAACCTGCCGTTGCCGCAGGAAACCCGCGACTACGTGCCCAAGCTGCTGGCCCTGTCGCAGGTCGTGCTGGCGCCCGACGCCTACGGGGTCAACCTGACCCCGATCGCCAACGAGCCGTATTTTGAAGTCGTTGAAATCAACAATCGGCTCGACCTCTCGCGGGTTGCTGCATTGGCCAACATCGACGAAGACGAAATGTTCCAGCTCAACCCGGCGTTCAAGAAGCGCATGACCCTCGATGGCCCCCAGCACCTGCTGGTGCCCACCGCCAAGGCGCAGATCCTGACCGCCAGCCTGTCGAACATGAAGCCCGAAGAACTGCTGAGCCTGCAGCCCAAGCAGCAAGTCTTCGAGGAAGTGGCCAGCCGCGCGCCGAGCCGCCCGCGCAACTACCGGATCAAGCCGGGCGATACCCTGACCAGTATCGCCAAGGCCAACAAGGTCGACGTCAAGGACCTGCAGCACTGGAACAAGGTGACCGGCAAGAACCTCAAGGTCGGGCAAACCCTGGTCATGCAGGACAACACCCGCACCCGCGCCACCAGCTCCGCCGGCAAGAAAAGAGCCACCACCTACAAGGTTCGCAAGGGTGATTCCCTGTACATGGTTGCCAAGCGTTTCAACGTCGAAATGCAGCATCTCAAGCGCTGGAACCCGAACAGCGCTCGCGCCCTCAAGCCAGGCCAGACCCTGACCGTCTACAAGCCGCACTGAAACCACCCGCCGGCCGCTTGGGCAACCTCGCGGCCGACTGGCATCCAGCCCGGCAAGGCACTCTTTTTCCTGTCCAGACAAACTGTTACTGTAGCGGCGATAAAGCCCAAGCCGCCTGGATCGGATCTCTGACTTGAAGCGTCCCCTCCTCCTGCTGATCATCAGCCTGGCATTGAGCTTTCCTGCGAGCGCAACAATCAGTGAAAGCCACGGTTACGCGCAGTTCGGCACGCTCAAGTACCCAGCCAAATTTACCCACTTCGACTGGGTCAACCCCGACGCCCCCAAGGGGGGGACGTTGCGGGCCATGGCATTTGGCACCTTCGACACCCTGAACCCCTACACCTTCAAGGGCACCAGCCCGGTCGCGACACCCAACTTCCTGCAATACGGCATCAACGAGCTCAATGAGACACTGATGGCCGGCACCGGGCAGTACGACCCGTCTGGTGACGAAGCCACTTCCAGCTATGGCCTGATCGCGCATTCGGTTGAGTACAGTGAGGACCGCAGCTGGGTGGTGTTCAACCTGCGCCCGCAAGCACGCTTTCATGATGGCGTGCCGATTACCGCTGCCGACGTGGCGTTTTCCTACCGCACCCTGCTCAAGGAAGGCCATCCGCTGTACCGGACCAACCTGCAGGAAGTCCAGCGGGTCGACATTCTCAATGCCCATCGGATTCGATTCGTCTTCAAACGCGCCGGCAACCCGCTACTGATCCTGCGCCTGGGCGAGCTGCCGGTGCTGCCGCGTCACTACTGGAAAAACCACGATTTCAAGGCCACCACCTTCGAGCCACCCTTGGGCAGCGGGCCTTACCGCATTACCGAAGTGCAGCCAGGTCGGCGGCTGGTGTTTGAGCGGGTCAAGGACTGGTGGGGCAAGGACTTGCCGGTCAATCGCGGCAAGTACAATTTCAATCGCGTTGAAGTCGAGTTCTACCGCGACAGCAGTGTCGCCTTCGAAGCCTTCAAGGCCGGCGAATTCGATATCTACATCGAACACCAGGCCAAAAACTGGGACAACGGTTACCGCTTCCCGGCCGTGCGCCGTGGCGAAGTGATCAAGGCGCAGATCCCGCACCAGACCCCGACCCAGACCCAAGGCCTGTTCATGAACAGTCGCCGGCCGGCCTTCAGCGATGTCAGGGTTCGCCAGGCGCTGGGGATGATGTTCGATTTCGAGTGGACCAACCGCACCTTGTTCAGCGGCGCCTACCAGCGCGCGCTCAGCTACTACCCCAACAGCGAATTCACCGCCAGCGGCCTGCCGACCGGGCGCGAATGGCTGTTGCTGTCGACCTGGCGCCAGCAGTTGCCGCCCAGCCTGTTCACCCAGCCGTTCAGCGTGCCGCGCACCGATGGCCGCGGGATCCCGCGGGAAACCTTGCGCCGCGCCCTGGGTCTGTTAGGCGAGGCCGGCTGGAAGCTCTCGGGCCAGCGACTGCTCAACAGCGCCGGGCAGCCGTTGCGGATGGAGATCCTGCTGGTCAACCCGAACCTTGAGCGGATCCTGCAACCTTATGTCGAAAATCTTGCCAGCATCGGCATCGATGCGCATTTGCGCACGGTCGATCGCGCCCAGTACAAACAACGGCTCGACCAATTTGATTTCGACATGATTCTGATGACCCTCAATCAGACCTTGAGCCCCGGCCTTGAACAATGGCAGTACTTTCACTCAAGCCAGGCCACGATCAAGGGCAGCAAGAACTATGCAGGCGTGGCCGACCCGATCGTCGATCACCTGCTCGAACATCTGCTCGGCGCCCAGACCCGCGACGAACAAGTGGCGACAGCCAAGGCACTGGACCGCGTGCTGTTGTCCCAGCACTACATGATTCCCAATTGGTACCTCAACTATCATCGCCTGGCGTACCGCAACCGGTTCGCCTTCGTCACCACGCCGCCCTATACCCTGGGCCTGAGCGCCTGGTGGCTGAAGCCTTCGGAGAAAGCCCAATGATGCCCACGCGCACACTGCGCCAGCTGGCCGGCGGCCTGTTGCTGGCCGGCCTGAGCGGCCTGGCCCTGGCGGCCCCCCAGCACGCCCTGACCCTGTACGACGAAGCCCCGAAGTACCCCGCCACCTTCAAGCACTTTGACTACGTCAACCCGGACGCGCCCAAGGGCGGCACCTTCCGCCAGGCCGGGTTTGGCGGCTTCGACAGCCTCAATCCGTTTATCAACAAGGGCGTGCCTGCCGACGACGTCGGCCTGATCTATGACACCCTCGCCCGCCAGAGCCTGGACGAACCCTTCACCGAATATGGCCTGGTCGCCGGCAAGATCGAGAAGGCCCCGGACAACAGCTGGGTGCGCTTTTACATCCGCCCCAAAGCGCGCTTCCATGATGGCCACCCGATGCGCGCCGAGGACGTGGTATTCAGCTTCCAGACCCTGATCAAGAACGGCGCACCACTGTACCGCGCCTACTATGCCGACGTGGCCGAGGTGGTCGCTGAAGACCCGCTGCGGGTACTGTTCAAGTTCAAGCACAGCAACAACCGCGAGCTGCCGCTGATCCTTGGCCAACTGCCGGTCCTGCCCAGGCACTGGTATGAGCAACGCGATTTCGCCAAGGGCAACCTGGAAATTCCGCTGGGCAGCGGCCCGTACAAGGTGGCCTCGGTCCAGGCCGGGCGTTCGGTCCGCTACGAGCGGGTCAAGGATTACTGGGCCAAGGACCTGCCGATCAACCGCGGTTACTACAACTTCGATTACCTGACCACCGATTACTACCGCGACAACACCGTGGCGCTCGAAGCACTCAAGTCCGGCAACTTCGACTACTGGCTGGAAACGAGCGCCAAGAACTGGGCTACCGCCTACGACACCCCGGCGGTGCGCGAGAAACGCCTGCAGCGCGAACAGATTCCCAACGGCAACCCCACCGGGATGCAAGGCTTTGTCTTCAACCTGCGCAAGCCGGTGTTCCAGGATGTGCGCGTGCGAGAAGCGCTGAGCCTGCTGCTGGACTTCGAATGGACCAACAAGCAGCTCTTCAACGGCGCCTACACCCGCACCGGCAGTTATTTCGAAAACTCGGAAATGGCCGCCCGCGACCTGCCCTCGGCGCAAGAGCTGAAAATCCTCGAGCCACTGCGCGGCCAGATCCCGGAAAAGGTCTTCACCGAAGCCTTCAAGAACCCGGTGACCGACGCCAGCGGCATGATCCGCAACCAGCAACGTCGCGCCTACCAACTGCTTCAGGAAGCCGGCTGGAGCATCAAGGACGACAAGATGGTCGATGCCCAGGGCAAACCGGTGTCCATCGAATTTTTGCTCGCCCAGACCGAATTCGAACGCGTACTGCTGCCCTACAAGCGCAACCTCAGCGACCTGGGCATCGAGCTGGTGATCCGCCGGGTGGACGTCTCGCAGTACATCAACCGCCTGCGCTCGCGGGACTTCGACATGATCGTCGGCGGCTTTGCGCAGTCCAGCTCGCCGGGTAACGAGCAACGGGAATACTGGCAGTCATCCAGCGCCGACAACCCGGGCAGTCGCAATTACATCGGCCTCAGAGACCCGGCCATCGACAGCCTGGTCGAAAGCCTGATCAACGCCGATTCGCGGCAGAACCTGATCGACCATGCCCGCGCCCTGGACCGTGTCCTGCTGTGGGGCTTCTATGTGGTCCCCAACTGGCATATCAAGACCTGGCGCGTGGCCTACTGGGACCATATCGGTCACCCGGCCGTGACACCCAAATACGATCTCGGCACCACCACCTGGTGGCTCAAGCCCGATGCCAAGCCCGCCGTGACGCCCGCGCCGCAAGCGGACGACCCGGCCACGCCTGACAACGGGGAGCACTGACATGCTGGCGTATATCCTGCGGCGCCTGCTGCTGATTATCCCGACCCTGTTCGGCATTCTGGTCATCAACTTCCTGATCATCCAGGCCGCGCCCGGCGGGCCGGTGGAACAAATGATCGCCAAGCTCGAAGGCTTCGAAGGCGCCACCAGCCGGATCGCCGGTGGCGGCGCCGAAGTCTCGGTTGCCGGCTCCAGCTACCGCGGCGCCCAGGGCCTGGACCCGGCACTGGTCAAGGAAATCGAGCGCATGTACGGCTTCGACAAGTCAGCGCCGGAACGGCTGTGGATCATGGTCAAGAACTACGCCCGGCTGGATTTTGGCGACAGTTTTTTCCGTGACGCCAAGGTGATCGACCTGATCGCGGAAAAGATGCCCGTGTCGATCTCCCTGGGGCTGTGGAGCACCCTGATCATGTACCTGGTGTCGATCCCGCTGGGGATCGCCAAGGCCACCCGCCATGGCAGCAGCTTCGATGTCTGGACCAGCTCGGCCATCATCGTCGGCTATGCCATTCCGGCGTTCCTGTTCGCCATCCTGCTGATCGTGATGTTCGCCGGCGGCAGTTATTTCGACTGGTTCCCGCTACGCGGGCTGACGTCCAACAACTTCGATGAATTGAGCCTGGGCGGCAAGATCCTCGATTACTTCTGGCACCTGGCGCTACCGGTCACCGCCTTGGTCATCGGCAACTTTGCAACCATGACCCTGCTGACCAAGAACAGCTTCCTCGACGAGATCAACAAGCAATACGTGATCACCGCCCGAGCCAAGGGCCTGAGCAAGAACCGCGTGCTCTACGGCCACGTGTTCCGCAACGCCATGCTGTTGGTGATTGCTGGTTTCCCATCGGCCTTTATCGGGATCTTCTTCACCGGCTCCCTACTGGTCGAAGTCATCTTCTCCCTCGACGGCCTGGGCCTGATGAGTTTCGAGGCGGCGATCAACCGCGACTACCCCGTGGTGTTCGGTACCCTGTTTATCTTTACCCTGCTGGGGCTGGTGGTGAAATTGATTGGCGACCTGACCTACACCCTGGTCGATCCACGCATCGACTTCGAAAGCCGGGGGCATTGAGATGAAACTGTCACCACTCAATCGCCGCCGTTTCGAACTGTTCAAATCCAACAAGCGCGGCTGGTGGTCGCTCTGGCTGTTCTTGATCCTGTTTGGCCTGAGCCTGGGAGCCGAACTGATCGCCAACGACAAACCGCTGGCCGTGCGCTATGACGGCGAATGGTATTTCCCGGCCGTCAAACGCTACCCGGAAACCACCTTCGGCGGTGAATTCCCGCTGGAAGCCAATTACAAAAGCCCCTATATCCGTGAATTGCTGGCCGCCAAGGACAGCTGGGTCCTCTGGGCGCCCATTCCGTTCAGCTACCAGAGCATCAACTACGACCTGAAAGTCCCGGCGCCCGCGCCACCCTCAGCGCAGAACTGGCTGGGCACCGACGACCAGGGCCGTGACGTACTGGCCCGGGTCATCTATGGCTTTCGCATCTCGGTGTTGTTCGCCTTGACCCTGACGCTGCTGAGTTCCGTCATCGGCGTGCTTGCCGGGGCACTGCAGGGTTATTACGGCGGCTGGGTCGACCTGGCCGGTCAGCGCTTTCTTGAAATCTGGTCAGGCTTGCCGGTGCTGTACCTGTTGATCATCCTCGCAAGCTTTGTACAGCCGAATTTCTGGTGGCTGCTGGGGATCATGCTGCTGTTCTCCTGGATGAGCCTGGTGGACGTGGTGCGTGCCGAGTTCCTGCGTGGGCGAAACCTTGAGTACGTGCGGGCGGCACGGGCGCTGGGCATGCAGAATGGCGCAATCATGTACCGGCATATCCTGCCCAACGCCATGGTCTCGACCATGACCTTCCTGCCGTTCATTCTGACCGGTGCGATCGGCACCTTGACCGCGCTGGACTTCCTCGGCTTCGGCTTGCCCCCCGGCGCGCCGTCGCTGGGCGAACTGGTGGCCCAGGGCAAATCCAACCTGCAGGCGCCCTGGCTTGGCATCAGTGCCTTCGCCGTGCTGGCGCTGATGTTGAGCTTGCTGGTATTTATCGGCGAGTCCGCCCGCGATGCCTTCGACCCGAGGAAATAAGATGAATCAGGACAATCTGATCGAAGTCCGCGACCTTGCCGTCGAGTTCACCGTTGGCCAGCAGCGCCAGCGGGTGGTTGAAGGCGTCAGCTTCGACATCCGCCGCGGCGAGACCCTGGCCCTGGTCGGTGAGAGCGGCTCGGGCAAGTCGGTGACGGCACACTCGATCCTGCGCCTGCTGCCCTACCCCCTGGCACATCACCCCTCCGGCACCATCACCTACGGCAATCGAGACCTGCTGCACCTGGGTGAAAAACAGCTTCGGCATATTCGTGGCAACCGCATCGCCATGATCTTCCAGGAGCCGATGACCTCGCTGAACCCGCTGCACAACATCGAAAAGCAGATCAACGAGATCCTCGCACTGCACAAGGGCCTGCACGGCAAGGCCGCCACGGCGCGCACCCTCGAGTTGCTGGAGATGGTGGGCATTCCCGAGCCGCACAAGCGGCTCAAGGCCCTGCCTCACGAGCTGTCCGGCGGCCAGCGTCAGCGGGTGATGATCGCCATGGCCCTGGCCAACGAGCCGGAACTGCTGATTGCCGACGAGCCCACCACGGCGCTGGATGTGACTGTCCAGCTGAAAATCCTCGAACTGCTCAAGCAATTGCAGGCCCGCCTGGGCATGGCCTTGCTGCTGATCAGCCACGATTTGAACCTGGTGAAAAGAATTGCGCACCGAGTATGTGTCATGCAGCGCGGTCGCATCGTCGAACAAGCATCATGCGATGAGCTGTTCCGTGCACCGCAGCATCCGTACACTCAGGTTCTGCTGGGCGCAGAGCCCAGTGGTGGGCCGGCTAGCAACATTGCCGGCGCGCCATTGCTCGAAGTCGAGGACCTGCGCGTGTGGTTCCCGATCAAGAAGGGGCTGCTGCGCCGGACCGTCGATCATGTGAAAGCGGTAGACGGTATCAACTTCAGCCTGCCCCAGGGCCAGACCCTGGGGATTGTGGGCGAGAGTGGTTCGGGCAAGTCCACCCTGGGGTTGGCGATCCTGAGGCTGCTGAGCAGCCAGGGCACGATCCGCTTTCAGGGAAAGACGCTAGACTGCCTGTCGCAGCAAGAGGTGCGCCCCTTGCGTCGGCAGATGCAGGTGGTGTTCCAGGACCCGTTCGGCAGCCTCAGCCCGCGCATGTGCGTGAGCGAGATTGTCGGAGAAGGCCTGCGCATTCATCGGATCGGTACGGCAGCAGAGCAGGAACAGGCCATCATTGATGCGCTCAAGGAGGTAGGCCTGGATCCGGACACCCGGTACCGCTACCCTCACGAGTTTTCCGGGGGCCAACGGCAACGTATCGCCATTGCCCGGGCACTGGTTTTGAAACCGGCGCTGATACTGCTAGACGAGCCCACTTCGGCGCTCGACCGCACAGTCCAGCGTCAAGTGGTGGAGCTGCTGCGCTCGCTACAGGCCAAGTACAACCTGACGTACTTGTTCATCAGCCATGATCTGGCGGTGGTCAAGGCGCTGAGCCACCAACTGATGGTGGTCAAGCAGGGTCAAGTGGTTGAACAGGGCTCGGCACGCAGTATCTTTGCCGCACCGCAACATCCTTATACACAGCAGCTGCTGGAAGCCGCTTTTTTGGCCCCAACAGCTGTCGATTAACCTGAAGAGGAACAACACATGGGTTTTCTCGCCGGTAAGCGCGTCCTGATCGTCGGTGTCGCCAGCAAACTGTCCATCGCATCCGGCATCGCTGCCGCCATGCATCGCGAGGGTGCAGAACTTGCCTTCACCTACCAGAACGAAAAGCTCAAGGGCCGCGTCGAAGAGTTCGCCGCAGGCTGGGGTTCGAGTCCAGAGCTGTGCTTCCCCTGTGACGTTGCCAGCGATGCCGAAATCGCCAAGGTCTTCGAAGAGCTGAGCAAAAAGTGGGACGGTCTGGACTGCATCGTCCACTCCGTCGGTTTCGCCCCGGGCGACCAGCTGGACGGCGACTTCACCGAAGTCACCACCCGTGACGGTTTCCGCATTGCTCACGACATCAGCGCCTACAGCTTCATCGCCCTGGCCAAGGCCGGTCGCGAAATGATGAAAGGCCGCAATGGCAGCCTGCTGACCCTGTCCTACCTGGGCGCCGAGCGCACCATGCCGAACTACAACGTGATGGGCATGGCCAAGGCCAGCCTGGAAGCGGGCGTTCGCTACCTGGCAGGCAGCCTGGGCCCGGAAGGCACTCGCGTCAACGCCGTCTCCGCAGGCCCGATCCGCACCCTGGCGGCTTCCGGCATCAAGAGCTTCCGCAAGATGCTGGCGGCCAACGAAGCGCAAACCCCGCTGCGTCGCAACGTCACCATCGACGAAGTCGGCAACGCCGGCGCCTTCCTCTGCTCCGACCTGGCGTCGGGTGTCAGCGGTGAAATCATGTACGTGGACGGTGGCTTCAACACCACCGCCATGGGCGACATCGCGGAGTAATCCTGCCGATGTAAAAAAGGCCGCCGATGCGGCCTTTTTTTATGGTCGACTGTCACGAACCCGTAGCCCAGATGTGGGAGCAAGGCCATCGCGGGCAAGCCTTGCTCCCACAGTCTCCGGCGGCTGAAGCCGTTTTTACGCCGCAAGGGCTTGAATTCAACACACAGAAAAGGCCGCATCAGCGGCCTTTTCTGTTAGCGACACACCTTAGTAGCGGGTGATGTCAGCCTTGGTTTCCAGCGACTTGCGATACGCCGTGAAGTCCTGCTGGCCGGCACGCGAGGCCAGGAAGCGGCGGTACTGCCCCTTCTCTTCCTCAGAGGCCGTGCTGCCATCATTCACGCCGTTCAAGCGCAGTGCCACGACACTGCCGTCACGCAGCGTAACGCTGGCGTAGGTCGGCTTGTCCTTGGCTTCTGGTCTGGCCATGCGGAACAGCGCCTGCAGGACAGCAGGATCGATGCCTTCCTGACCGCGCATGACCGCCTCCTGGACGTTCCAGTCCTGGTTGCCGCCCTTACCTTCACGCAGGTCCTTGATCAGCGTCTCGGCCTTTTCATTGAGCGCCTTGCTCGCCTGCTCCTTGGCCAGCTGCGCACGAATGCTCGTGGCAACAGCGTCCAGCGGCAGTTGGGCAGGCTTGCGATGCTCTTTGACGCGCACCACAACGATGGTCTCAGGGTCCAGCTCGATGCCGGCACTGTTGGAACCTTCGCTCAACACTTCGTCACTGAAAGCAGCCTGAATCACGGCACGGTTGGCGGTCACACCTTCGGGGCCGCCATCACGACCGAACGGCTCGGACGTCTGCACCTTCAAGCCCAGCTCCTGAGCGGGCTGCGCCAGGTCAGCCGCTTCGAACGCCGAGTCTTCCAGCTGCTTGGTCGCTTCAACGAAACGCTGCTCGACCTGCTGGGTTTTCAGATCGCGGGTCAGCTTGTCTTTCAGGCTGGCGAACGAGGGTACGTCCGGCGCTTGTACGCCCAGCAACTTGATCAGGTGCCAGCCGTAGTCACTACGAACCGGCGCCGAGACCTTGTCATTCTGCAAGGCATACAGGGCCGTTTCGAACACCGGGTCGTAAACGCCAGGACCTGCGTAACCCAGGTCACCACCCTTGGTGGCAGAGCCCGGATCCTGCGAGAACTCCTTGGCCAACGCGGCGAAGTCTTCACCTTTTTCCAGACGCTGCTGGATCTCTTCGATCCTGGCCTTGGCTTGCGCTTCATTCACCTTGTCGTTGACTTCGATAAGGATGTGCGCAGCGCGGCGTTGTTCGGCGAGGTTGGCGATTTCCTTCTGGTACAGCGCCTGAAGCTCCTCATCCTTGACCGAAACCTGGTCGAAGAAGGCAGACTTCTTGAGTTCCAGATAGTCGATGACGACCTGGTCAGGGCTCATGAACTCCTTGGCGTGCTCGTCGTAGTGCGCCTTGACCGCTTCGTCGGTGACCTTGGCCGCAGCCGGATCAGCCTTGAAGGTCAGCGAGGCGAAATCGCGAGTCTGTTTTTCCAGGCGGGCGAAGGCATCCACCTGCGAATCGGTCACGAAACCGCTGCCGGCGAGGCCGGTGCGCAGCTGACCGATGAGCATTTCCTGAGCCAGCATTTCGCGGAACTGCAAGCGGCCATAGCCCATCTGGCGAATGACCTGGTCGAAACGCTCGGCGCTGAACTTGCCGTCCACCTGGAATTCAGGCGTCTGCAGGATCACTTGGTCCAGCGCGCTTTCGGAGAAGGCGAAGCCTGCATCCTGAGCGCCCTGCAGCAGCAGCGTGCGATCGATCAGGCCTTTGAGCGCCGCTTCACGCAGCATCTTTTCGTCGAGCATGGCGGGATCGAAATCCCGGCCCAACTGCTGCATCAACTGCCGACGTTGCATGTCGACGGCCTGGCTCAGCTCGTTCTGGCTAATGGTGTCGCCATTCACCTTCGCCGCATCCTGGCTGTTGGTGGTGGCCTGGAAAATGGCATCGAAGCCAGTCAGTGCCATCAGTGCAATGATCACACCGATGATGGTCTTGGCAATCCAACCTTGTGAATTGTCCCTGATATTCTGCAGCATGAGTCCCCCAGGAACGGTTGTATTGAATTAAGCAACCGCGGGAAGTGGGTAGAAGCCGGATAGAAGAAAGGCGCATCCGAGGATGCGCCTTCTCGCAACTGGCGGAGCGGACGGGAGCTCGTACCCGTGACTCCCAACGTGACAGACAGGCCACCGGCCCGTCTGGACTCTAGTTCCGCAACCAGGCCAGAAACCGACCCGGGAAGGCTTTCGCCCAAGAAGACGCTTAGTTTACGGCTTCTTTCAGTGCTTTACCGGCTTTGAAGCCAGGCTTCTTGGCGGCGGCGATTTCCAGCGTTTTGCCGGTTTGTGGGTTGCGACCTACACGAGCAGGACGGTCGGTCACGGAGAAAGTGCCGAAGCCGACCAGAACGACGGAGTCGCCAGCCTTCAGGGCGCCAGTGACGGATTCGATTACTGCGTCCAGCGCACGGCCTGCAACGGCTTTCGGGATGTCAGCAGATGCAGCGATAGCATCAATCAGTTCCGACTTGTTCACTCTAAGTCCCCTTATATCTATATTGAGTTTGTTTCTAAATTTATGTGGAAGCAAAAACGGGCACTGAATGGCCTGCTGACACTTTAAGAGCCGCTTTATAACAAGGGCTCTAAAAAGCTGTCAAGGAAGCCCCCCAGACGAATCTGTACTAATGAGTGCTGATTCTTTCCTTGGAATCCGTGTCGCGCTTTTCTTCCTTGGCGACTATCTCCGGAGCCACATCCGGCAAGGGCTCAGGGGCGTATTGCAGCGCAATTTGCAGGACTTCGTCAATCCATTTAACCGGTTTAATCTGAAGATCCTGTTTAATATTGTCAGGAATTTCTTTCAGATCACGCACATTCTCTTCTGGGATGATCACGGTCTTGATCCCGCCACGATGTGCGGCCAGAAGTTTTTCCTTCAAACCACCAATCGCCAACACTTGACCACGCAAAGTGATCTCGCCGGTCATCGCGACATCGGCACGCACCGGAATTTGCGTCAAGGCCGACACCAGTGCCGTGCACATGCCTACGCCTGCGCTTGGGCCATCCTTCGGGGTCGCCCCTTCCGGCATATGGATGTGGGTATCGCGCTTCTCGTGGAAGTCCAGCGGGATGCCCAGGCTC
Organism: Pseudomonas sp. R5(2019); assembly: GCF_009905435.1. GTDB lineage: Bacteria > Pseudomonadota > Gammaproteobacteria > Pseudomonadales > Pseudomonadaceae > Aquipseudomonas. The sequence goes on along the minus strand of NZ_JAAAMT010000017.1, from coordinate 36,088 downwards.
TTGGCCCGGCTGCGCACTACGGTCAGCGCGGCAGTGATGGACTCGACCATGACATCGCCCAGCGAACCGGTCTTGATCAACTGCCCTTTGCCCGGCACCACGGCCGCTTCGATGGTCAGCAACTCACCGCCCACCTGGGTCCAGGCGAGGCCAGTTACCTGCCCGATCTGATCCTGCTGTTCGGCCAGGCCGTAGCGGAACTTGCGCACACCCAGGAAATGCTCGAGCGAGTCAGCGGTCACCTGGACGGCAAAATGCTTCTCGCGGGAATGCTCCTTGACCACCTTGCGGCAGACCTTGGCGATCTGACGCTCCAGGCCACGCACACCGGCTTCGCGGGTGTAGTAGCGAATAATGTCGCGGATCGCGGCAGTATCCAGCTCAAGTTCGCCCTTTTTCAGGCCGTTCGCCTGGATTTGCTTGGGCGACAGGTACTTGTTGGCGATGTTGATCTTCTCGTCCTCGGTGTAACCGGGCAAGCGGATCACTTCCATCCGGTCCAGCAATGCCGGCGGAATGTTCATCGAGTTGGAGGTGCAAAGGAACATCACGTCCGAGAGGTCATAATCGACTTCCAGATAGTGATCGTTGAAGTTGTGGTTCTGCTCGGGGTCGAGCACCTCGAGCAAGGCCGAGGCCGGATCACCCCGCATGTCGCTGCCCATCTTGTCGATTTCGTCGAGCAGGAACAGCGGGTTACGGACGCCCACCTTTGTCATTTTTTGAATCAATCTTCCGGGCATCGAACCGATGTAGGTACGGCGATGACCGCGAATTTCAGCTTCATCACGAACGCCACCCAAGGCCATGCGGACGAACTTGCGGTTGGTGGCATGTGCAATCGACTCGGCCAGCGAGGTTTTACCGACGCCAGGCGGGCCTACCAGGCACAGCACCGGGCCACGGATTTTCTTCACACGCTTCTGCACGGCCAGGTATTCAAGGATACGCTCCTTGACCTCTTCCAGGCCGTAATGGTCGGCGTCGAGGATATCTTCGGCGCGCGCCAGATCCAGACGCACTTTGCTTTGCGCTTTCCACGGCACCTGGACCAGCCAGTCGATGTAGGAACGCACCACGGTCGCTTCAGCTGACATTGGCGACATCTGCTTAAGCTTGTTCAGCTCAGCCTGTGCCTTGCCGTAGGCGTCCTTGGGGAGGCCTGCCGCATCGATGCGCTTTTTCAGCTCTTCGACTTCGTTGTGGCCTTCGTCGCTGTCGCCGAGCTCCTTCTGAATGGCCTTCATCTGCTCATTCAGGTAGTACTCGCGCTGGCTGCGCTCCATCTGTTTCTTGACCCGGCCACGGATGCGCTTCTCGACCTGCAGCAGGTCAATTTCGGCATCCAGCAGCGCCAGCACGTGTTCGACACGGGCAGACAGGTCGATGATTTCGAGGATTTCCTGCTTCTGCTCGATCTTCAGCGCCATGTGCGCCGCCATGGTGTCGACCAGGCGACCCGGCTCATCGATGCTGTTGAGCGATGACAGGACTTCAGCCGGGACTTTCTTGCCCAGCTGGACGTATTGTTCGAATTGAGACAGCAGGCTGCGCACGAATACTTCGGATTCGCGGTCAGGCGCGGCGGTCTCTTCAATCAGGGCGACTTCGGCACGGCAATGGCCGTCGACTTCGATGAAACGCTCGACTGCACCGCGCTGTTCGCCTTCGACCAGCACCTTGACGGTGCCGTCAGGCAGCTTGAGCAGTTGCAGGACAGTGGCAATGGTACCAACCCGGTACAGCGCGTCCTCACCCGGATCATCGTCAGCAGGATTCTTCTGCGCCAGCAGCAGGATTTGCTTTTCGCCGGTCATCGCCGCCTCAAGGGCCTCGATGGACTTCTCGCGCCCCACGAACAGCGGGATAACCATGTGCGGATATACCACGACATCACGCAATGGCAGGAGAGGCAATTCGATGGTTGTCTTCATGATTTCGCCTCTACAGCGGCACTAATGGCCGTGATCAGAAAGGAATTTGAGCTTGGAAGTTAATGTGGGGGCAGCCCCGCAAAAAAACAAGCGCTAAGACAGGAAAAGCAAAAGGGGCCCGTAGGCCCCTTGCTTCAAACATGCCGCTATTCGACTCAGGCGTCGGGAGCGACCTTGGCTGGCGGGTCGCTGTTTTCGTAGATCAACAGCGGCTTGGACGAGCCTTCGATGACGCTTTCGTCGATCACCACTTTGCTGACGTCGGCCTGCGAAGGGATCTCGTACATGGTGTCGAGCAGAATGCCTTCGAGGATCGAACGCAAACCACGCGCACCGGTCTTGCGCTCCAGCGCACGACGGGCCACCGACTTGAGCGCATCGCTGCGAAACTCGAGGTCTACGCCTTCCATTTCGAACAGCTTGGCGTACTGCTTGGTCAACGCGTTTTTCGGCTCGGTCAGAATCTGCATCAGCGCAGCTTCGTCGAGCTCGTCCAGCGTTGCCAATACCGGCAGACGGCCCACGAATTCCGGGATCAGACCGAACTTGACCAGATCGTCAGGCTCGACTTCACGCAGGGACTCGCCCACCTTCTTGCCTTCCTGCTTGCTGCGCACTTCGGCGTTGAAACCGATGCCGCCGCGGGTGGAACGGTTCTGGATGACCTTTTCCAGGCCCGAGAACGCACCACCGCAGATGAACAGGATGTTTCGCGTGTCGACCTGCAGGAATTCCTGCTGCGGATGCTTGCGACCGCCCTGTGGCGGAACGGAAGCCACCGTACCCTCGATCAGTTTCAGCAGCGCTTGCTGCACGCCCTCACCGGACACGTCGCGGGTGATCGAAGGGTTGTCGGACTTGCGCGAAATCTTGTCGATTTCATCGATGTAGACAATGCCCATCTGGGCTTTTTCTACGTCGTAATCGCACTTTTGCAGCAGCTTTTGAATGATGTTCTCAACGTCCTCACCCACATAGCCTGCTTCAGTCAGGGTGGTGGCGTCGGCAATGGTGAACGGTACATTCAACAGACGCGCGAGGGTTTCGGCGAGCAGGGTCTTGCCCGACCCGGTAGGGCCGATCAGCAGGATGTTGCTTTTGCCAAGCTCGACATCGTCGTTTTTCTTGTCGCGTTGGTTCAGGCGCTTGTAGTGGTTATACACCGCTACCGCAAGAACCTTTTTAGCGCGCTCCTGACCAATTACATACTGATCCAGGATGCCGCTGATTTCTTTAGGCGAAGGCAATTTATGCGCGCTGCTTTCAGCCTGGGCTTCCTGCACCTCCTCACGGATGATGTCATTGCACAGGTCGACGCATTCGTCGCAGATAAAGACCGAGGGGCCGGCAATCAATTTGCGTACTTCATGCTGGCTTTTGCCGCAGAAAGAGCAATAGAGCAATTTGCCGTTGTCCTCGCCGTTGCGGGTATCAGTCATTCGATCGATCCAATCCGGTAGGCTTGCAACACAAGATGAAGGCAATTGCGGGCTTTTTCAAGTCCACAGGTGGCTGGTTGGCCCAACCACCTGTTTTTAGCCGCTTAGGCGGACATTTGACGCTTGTTGATCACCGAGTCGATCAGGCCGTATTCGGCGGCACGCTCGGCGCTCATGAAGTTGTCGCGGTCGGTGTCGCGTTCGATGACTTCAAACGGCTGCCCGGTGTGGAACGCCAGCAATTCGTTCAAACGCTTGCGAATCGACAGGATTTCCTGAGCGTGGATGCTGATGTCCGACGCCTGCCCCTGGAAACCGCCCAGTGGCTGGTGGATCATCACGCGCGAGTTCGGCAGGCAGAAACGCTTGCCCTTCGCGCCGCCAGCCAGCAGGAATGCACCCATGCTGCAGGCCTGACCGATGCAGGTGGTGGAGACGTCCGGCTTGACGAACTGCATGGTGTCGTAGATCGACATGCCTGCCGTCACCGAGCCGCCCGGCGAGTTGATGTAGAGATGGATGTCCTTGTCCGGGTTTTCCGCTTCAAGGAAGAGCAATTGCGCCGCCACCAGGTTGGCCATGTAGTCTTCTACCGGACCAATCAGGAAGATCACCCGCTCCTTCAAGAGGCGCGAGTAAATGTCGTAGGCGCGTTCGCCACGAGCGGATTGCTCGATAACCATCGGGACCAGACCGCCTGCGGCCTGGATGTCAGAGCTCTGCTGAATATAAGAATTGCGGGACATGTCCTGCACTCACTCCCAAATAGTCATGTCTTGAATACGCATAAGCCAGCACGAAGGCTGGCTTATGGTGTTTTCGAACGAGCGAAACAATCAGTCGGCTTGTGGAGCTTCTGCCGGCTTGACAGCTTCTTCGTAAGAGACCGATTTGTCGGTCACAGTCGCTTTCTGCAGAACAGTATCCACAACTTGCTCTTCCAGCACAACCGAACGCACTTCGTTCAGTTGCTGGTCGTTTTTGTAGTACCAGGCCACGACCTGTTCAGGCTCCTGGTATGCCGACGCCATTTCCTGGATCAGCTCGCGAACGCGGGCTTCGTCTGGCTTCAGTTCGTTTTGCTTGACCACTTCAGCGACGATCAGACCCAGCACAACGCGACGCTTGGCTTGTTCTTCGAACAGCTCGACCGGCAGTTGGTCAGGCTTGATGTTGCCACCGAACTGCTGAACGGCTTGAACGCGCAGGCGGTCAACTTCGTTGGACAGCAGTGCCTTTGGCACTTCGATCGGGTTGGCGGCCAGCAGACCGTCCATGACCTGGTTCTTCACCTTGGTCTTGATCGCTTGCTTCATTTCACGCTCCATGTTCTTGCGAACTTCGGTGCGGAAACCTTCCAGGCCAGCTTCCTTGATACCGAACTGAGCGAAGAACTCTTCGGTCAGCTCAGGCAGCTTCGGCTCGGAAACGCTGTTGACGGTCACGGTGAACTCGGCAGCCTTGCCGGCCAGGTCCAGGTTCTGATAGTCCTCTGGGAAAGTCAGGGTCAGAACGCGTTCTTCGCCGGCTTTTGCACCCACCAGGCCTTCTTCGAAGCCAGGAATCATGCGGCCGGAGCCCAGTACCAGCTGAGTGCCGGTCGCCGAACCGCCAGCGAAGGCTTCGCCGTCGATCTTGCCGACGAAGTCGATGTTCAGCTGGTCTTCGTTCTGGGCAGCACGGTCAGCCTGCTCGAAACGGATGTTCTGCTTGCGCAGGATTTCCAGCATGTTGTCCAGGTCGGCGTCAGCCACTTCGGCGCTCAGGCGCTCGACAGCGATCGAGTCGAAACCGGCAACGGCGAACTCAGGGAACACTTCGAAAATGGCGACGTATTCCAGGCCCTTGCCTTTTTCGAACGATTTTGGCTCAACGGCAGGCGCGCCAGCCGGGTTCAGCTTCTGCTCGACCACAGCTTCGTAGAAGGAAGCCTGGACCAGGTCACCGAAGGCTTCCTGACGGGCTGCATCTTCGTAACGCTGACGGATCACGCTCATCGGCACTTTGCCAGGACGGAAGCCTGGAACCTTGGCACGACGGGCAGTCTGTTGCAGACGCTTGTTGACTTCGGTCTCGACGCGCTCGGCCGGAACGGCGATGGTCATGCGACGCTCGAGAGCGGAAGTGTTTTCAACAGAAACTTGCATGGATATTCCTCGTTGCACAGACGTTAGCCGGCGATTCCCGACTCCAGATCAAGGGCATGCATTCTAGTGGGTCAAACACAAGAAGTCACCCTACTGGAAACACCTCGGAAAACGACCGGAAGTTTTGGTTTCAGCAGGACAACCCGACAGACCATGATCATTGCCCCGATAGCCGCAGACCAAGGCCTTGCGCGTGCAACCGGAGCAGGGCTGCCCGGTAAAATCCTGACAATATTTCATCGAGACTCAAGGCTCGATGTCGTTGAAGGAGCAGTATTCTTCCCAACCCAGACCGAGCGCTTCGGCCACCTCACGATGCACCTCAAGGCGCATGGCCGCCAGCTCTTCGGGCGACTCGGCGATCAATTGCAAAGCCAGATCCCAGGGTTCGACACCCTGCTCCTCGGCCTCATCCTCGAACGCCCACTGGATCTGCTGTTGCTGCTCTTTGGCACTGAGCTGGCTGATCTCTTCCTGCATCGCTGGACGAGCAGCCACAAACCGCTGCAGCGCGACTTCCTGACGGGATTCTTTCGGGATCATGGCGCGACCTCTCAGAATGGAATAATGAAAGCGCAAAAACAGAAAAAGCCGCTGAAGGCGGCTTTTTCTGGCTTTCGCCGCTGCTCAAGAGCACGACGATATCTATATGGTGCGGACGAAGAGACTCGAACTCTTACAGCTTGCGCCGCTGGAACCTAAATCCAGTGTGTCTACCAATTTCACCACGTCCGCATGTGAAGCTTTTAAAGCAAAGGCGCCAGATCGATTAAATCGGGCGCCTTTCGGAATATGGGGTGGACGATGGGGATCGAACCCACGACAACAGGAGTCACAATCCTGTGCTCTACCAACTGAGCTACGCCCACCATATTGCGTTTACTTCGTTACTTGTGCCAAAGCTGCCTATTGGCGCACCCGGCAGGACTCGAACCTGCGACCATCCGCTTAGAAGGCGGATGCTCTATCCAGCTGAGCTACGGGCGCTTATTTAATCTGTATTCCGTGAAGATTACAAACCAAAGAGCTTTCAGCCATTGCGAACAAGCCGAAAAATCTGCTTATTCTGCCTGACCTTGCTAACCAGTGCTAGGCTCTGCCCGACAAGTGCGACGAATGTTATAGACGAGCGAAAAGGTCGTCAACACTTTTTTCTAAAAAATTCATTTAATTAAAGGGCTTAGCGGATTTCCCGGACCAAGCGCCTTTGCCCGTGGGCCATGTCATGCGAGAATGCCTGCTCTTTTTCTTTCCCTCTCGATGGTTAATCACGCGTCATGACTGCACAACTAATCGACGGCAAGGCGATCGCCGCTAGCCTGCGCCAGCAGATCGCCCAACGTGTCGCCGAGCGTCGCCAGCAAGGCCTGCGCACTCCCGGCCTCGCGGTGATTCTGGTCGGCTCCGACCCCGCCTCCCAGGTTTATGTTTCGCACAAGCGTAAAGACTGCGAAGAGGTCGGCTTTCTCTCCCAGGCGTTCGACCTGCCCAGCGACACCACCCAAGAAGCGTTGACCAGCCTGATCGATCGCCTGAATGACGATCCGAACATCGACGGCATCCTGCTGCAATTGCCGCTGCCCGAGCACCTGGACGCCTCGCCCCTGCTCGAGCGCATCCGCCCGGACAAGGACGTCGACGGCTTCCACCCTTATAACGTCGGCCGCCTGGCCCAGCGCATTCCGCTGCTGCGCCCCTGCACGCCGAAGGGCATCATGGAGCTGCTGGAAAGCACCGGCCAGGATCTCTACGGCATGAACGCCGTGGTGGTTGGCGCGTCCAACATCGTTGGCCGCCCGATGGCCATGGAACTGCTGCTGGCCGGCTGCACCGTCACCGTCACCCACCGCTTTACCAAGGACTTGGCTGGCCACGTCGGCCGCGCCGATCTGGTCGTGGTTGCCGCCGGCAAGCCTGGCCTGGTCAAGGGTGAATGGATCAAGGAAGGTGCCATCGTCATCGACGTCGGCATCAACCGCCAGGAAGATGGCAAGCTGGTGGGCGACGTGGTCTACGAGACCGCCCTGCCCCGCGCTGGCTGGATCACGCCAGTACCGGGCGGTGTAGGCCCGATGACCCGCGCCTGCCTGCTGGAAAACACCCTCTATGCAGCCGAAACACTTCACGACTGAAGCGCTGCATTGATGAAAACGGCACCCTTGCGGTGCCGTCAGACTGCTGACAAACCCAAATCTACCTGCCGGATTCGGCTGTAGGAGCCGAGCTAGCCCCAATGCCGGTCAGTTAAGGCGAATTACATGTGGGAGCGGATTTATCCGCGAATGAAGGCGCCACGCAATGCCTGATAAACCGCGGTGCCTGAATTCGCGGATAAATCCGCTCCCACATTTAGGTTGTCGGCGCTCCATCCTTAACTGACTGGCATTGGGGCTTGCCCGCGATGCAGGCGCCGCCGAGCTCCTGATACAACGCGGTGTCTTCATCGCGGGCAAGCCTTGCTCCTACAGGTGGGAGCCGGAGCACCGCGAATGGGGCGATGCGGCTTAGTCGGCCAGGCGCCAGGTGGTGCCACCCTTGCCGTCTTCGAGCACCACGCCCATGGCGGTGAGCTGATCGCGAATACGGTCGGACTCCGCCCAATCCTTGCCGGTCCGGGCCGTCAGGCGCGCCTGGATCAGCGCTTCAACTTCAGCCGCATCCACTTTGCCTTCGGCACCGGCGCGCAGGAAGTCATCGGCATCCAGTTGCAGCACGCCCAGCAGGCCCGCCAGCTCGCGCAAGCGCCCGGCCAGGCCCGCCGCTGCATCCACATCGGATTCACGCAGACGGTTGATCTCGCGCACCAGGTCAAACAGCACCGCACAAGCTTCCGGCGTGCCGAAGTCGTCGTTCATCGCGACAGCGAAACGCTCCACATGGCTCTCGCCACCTGCCGCGGCCACTACCGGCAGGCCCTTGAGCGCATGGTAGAAACGCTCCAGCGCGCCCTTGGACTCGCGCAGGCTGTCTTCGGAGTAGTTGATCGAACTGCGGTAGTGGCTCGATACCAACAGGTAACGCACGACTTCCGGGTGGTACTTTTCCAGCACGTCGCGAATGGTGAAGAAGTTGTTCAACGACTTGGACATCTTCTCGCCGTTGATGCGGATCATCCCGCAGTGCATCCAGGCGTTGGCGTACGGCTTGCCAGTCGCTGCCTCGCTCTGGGCGATTTCGTTCTCGTGGTGCGGAAACTCCAGGTCGTTGCCGCCACCATGGATGTCGAAGCTTTCGCCCAGGCAGCAGGTGGACATCACCGAGCACTCGATGTGCCAGCCCGGACGGCCCGGCCCCCAAGGCGACTCCCAGCTCGGCTCGCCCGGCTTGACGCCTTTCCAGAGCACGAAATCCAACGGGTCCTGCTTGGCTTCGTCGACTTCGATACGCGCGCCGATGCGCAGGTCTTCGATCTTCTTGCGCGACAGCTTGCCATAACCCTGGAACTTGCCGACCCGGTAATACACATCACCATTGCCCGGTGCGTAAGCGTAGCCCTTGTCGATCAGGGTCTGGATCATCGCGTGCATGCCGGCGATATGGTCGGTGGCACGCGGCTCCTGATCCGGCGGCAGGATGTTCAGGCGACGCTCGTCTTCATGCATCGCGTCGATCATGCGCGCGGTCAGGGCATCGAACGATTCGCCGTTTTCATTGGCGCGATTGATGATCTTGTCGTCAATGTCGGTGATGTTGCGCACATAAGTCAGGTCGTAACCGCTGTAACGCAACCAGCGGGTGACCAGGTCGAACGCGACCATGCTGCGACCGTGGCCCAGGTGGCAGAAGTCGTACACGGTCATGCCGCACACGTACATCCGTACTTTGTTGCCTTCCAGCGGGGTAAAGACTTCTTTGCTCTTGGTGAGCGTGTTGTAAATGCTAAGCACGGTCATTCCTCAGCTGCCCCACGAGTCGCGCAGCGTCACGGTCCGGTTGAAGACCGGACGACCCGGCAAGGAGTCTTTCAGGTCGGCACAGAAGTAACCTTCGCGCTCGAACTGGAAGCGATCTTCCGGCTTGGCCTGGCCCAGCGAAGGCTCGGCGCGGCAACCGGTCAGCACTTGCAGCGAATCGGGATTGATGTTGTCGAGGAAGCTGCCGCCCTCTTCGGCCTTTTCAGGGTTGGCCGAACGGAACAGGCGGTCGTACAGGCGCACTTCGCATTCAACGCTGGCCGCGGCCGGGACCCAGTGGATCACGCCCTTGACCTTGCGGCCTTCCGGGTTCTTGCCCAGGGTGTCCGGGTCGTACGAGCAACGCAGCTCGACGATGTTGCCGTCGGCATCCTTGATGGCTTCGTCGGCGCGGATCACGTAGCTGCCACGCAGGCGAACTTCACCGGCTGGCTCCAGGCGCTTGTAGCCCTTGGGCGGCTCTTCCATGAAGTCGTCGTGGTCGATGTAGATTTCCCGGGCGAACGGCAAGGCGCGCACGCCCATGTCTTCTTTCGGGTGGCAAGGCAGTTCGAGGTTCTCGACCTGGCCTTCTGGGTAGTTGGTGATGACCACTTTCAGCGGACGCAGCACGCACATGGCGCGCGGCGCAGTGCGGTCCAGGTCGTCACGGATGCTGAACTCGAGCATGGCCATGTCGACCAGGCCGTCGGAGCGGTTGGTGCCGATCATTTCACAGAAGTTGCGGATCGAAGCCGGGGTGTAGCCACGACGGCGGAAGCCCGACAGGGTCGACATGCGCGGGTCATCCCAGCCATTGACGTGCCGCTCATCGACCAGTTGCTTGAGCTTGCGCTTGCTGGTGATGGTGTAGCTCAGGTTCAGGCGACTGAACTCGTATTGGCGCGGCTTGCACGGCACCGACAGGTTGTCCAGGAACCACTCGTACAGCGGGCGATGGCCTTCGAACTCCAGGGTGCAGATGGAGTGCGTGATGCCTTCGATCGCGTCGGACTGACCGTGGGTGAAGTCATAGTTGGGGTAGATGCACCACTTGTCACCGGTCTGGTGGTGGTGCGCGTGACGAATGCGATAAAGGATCGGGTCACGCAGGTTCATGTTCGGCGAGGCCATGTCGATCCTGGCCCGCAGCACGCGCTCACCGTCCTTGAACTCGCCGGCTTTCATGCGCGCGAACAGGTCCAGGTTCTCTTCGACCGAACGCTCGCGGAACGGGCTGTTCTTGCCAGGCTCGGTCAGGCTGCCGCGGTATTCGCGGGCTTGTTCCGGGGTCAGGTCGCAGACGTACGCCTTGCCGGCCTTGATCAGCTCGACAGCCCAGTCGTGCAGTTGATCGAAGTATTGCGAGGCGTAGCGGACTTCACCCGCCCATTCGAAGCCCAGCCACTTGACGTCGCTTTCGATGGCGTCGATGTACTCCTGGTCTTCCTTGGCCGGGTTGGTGTCATCGAAGCGCAGGTGACAGACACCGCCGAACTCCTTGGCCAGCCCGAAGTTCACACAGATCGACTTGGCGTGACCGATGTGCAGGTAGCCGTTGGGCTCTGGTGGAAAACGGGTGACGATGCTGCTGTGCTTGCCCGCGTCCAGGTCTGCCTGCACGATCGGGCGCAGGAAGTTGGCGGGAACGACGGGGGCGCCTTTGGCAGCGGCATTGGGAGCGGTGTCGGCGGTGGGCTTGCTCATAGGATCCTTGAACGTACTGGTGTTCGGCCAGGGTAGGCCGACTAAATCAAAGCGCTTATCATAGCCGAAGCTGTCAAGCCGCTGACAGGCCATGGCCGACAAACTGCCGGGTAAATCCTGCGGATGACGAAAAAAACAGCCACAGGTGGCGTATCGCCGCCTGTAAACTGTGCGTCCAGGTTTTGTGCGATTCTCGCGCAACCCGATGATTTCTTTCCAAAAAGAGCGATTTCTACAATGACTCAAGTCAAACTGACCACCAACCATGGCGACATCGTCGTGGAACTGAACGCTGCCAAGGCCCCGATCACCGTGGCCAACTTCATCGAGTACGTCAAAGCTGGCCACTACTCGAACACTGTCTTCCACCGTGTGATCGGTAACTTCATGATCCAGGGCGGCGGCTTCGAGCCGGGCATGAAAGAGAAGAAAGACAAGCGTCCAAGCATCCAGAACGAAGCCGACAACGGCCTGAGCAACGACAAGTACACCATCGCCATGGCCCGTACCATGGAGCCGCATTCAGCCTCGGCGCAGTTCTTCATCAACGTTGCCGACAACAGCTTCCTCAACCACAGCGGCAAGAACGTCCAGGGCTGGGGTTACGCGGTATTCGGTAAAGTGACCGCCGGCACTGACGTGGTCGACAAGATCAAGGGCGTGGCCACCACCATGAAGTCTGGCCACCAGGACGTGCCCGCTGAAGACGTGATCATCGAGAAAGCCGAGATCATTGAGTGATACTGCTGATCTCTGATCTGCATTTGCAAGAAGAACGCCCGGACATTACCCGGGCGTTTCTTGATTTGCTCGCGACTCGCGCCAGACAGGCGCAGGCGCTGTATATCCTCGGCGACTTCTTCGAGGCCTGGATCGGCGACGATGCCATGACCCCGTACCAGGCGTCGATCTGCACCGCCCTGCGCACCCTCAGCGACAGCGGCACGCAAATCTTTCTGATGCACGGCAACCGCGACTTTATGCTCGGTAAAGCCTTTTGCAAGGCGGCCGGCTGCAGCCTGTTGAGTGACCCGAGCGTCGTTGAGATGGGCGGCGAGCCGGTGCTGCTGATGCATGGCGACAGCCTTTGCACCCGTGATGAAGCCTATATGCGCCTGCGTCGCTACCTGCGCAACCCGGTCAGCCTCTGGATCCTGCGGCACCTGCCGCTGCGTACCCGGCAGAAACTGGCACGCAAGCTGCGCAGCGAAAGCAAGGCGCAGACGCGGATGAAGGCCAACGACATCGTTGATGTGACGCCTGAAGAAGTACCGCGAATCATGAACGCGTTCGGCGTGCGTACGCTGGTTCATGGACATACCCATCGGCCAGCGATTCACAAGCTGATGCTGGGCGATGAGCCTGCCAGGCGGATTGTGCTGGGGGACTGGGATCGGCAGGGTTGGGCATTGGAAGTCAATGAGCACGGGTTTTCTTTGGCGGCCTTTGATGTCGCCTGAGCGGGCCTCATTCGCGGGCAAGCCCGGCTCCTGCCGCAGGAGCCGGGCTTGCCCGCGAATAACCACACCGCGATCTCTATCAATGCCCCGAAGCCTCTGGCCCCGCCTTCGCCGTAAACGGCGGCCTGGCCAGCCATACCAGCAGGATCAAGCCGGCAAACACCCACCCCATCAAGGTGAAGTAGTCCACCGTCGACATCATGTACGCCTGGCTGCCGATCATCTGGTCGAGCTGTGCATACGCCTGGCTGTTGGCACCACCCAGGTGATTCAACGCCTCGCGGGTCACCGGGTCATAGGTGCTGATGCTTTCGCCCAGGTAGGCATGATGCTGATCGGCGCGGCGAATCCAGATCCAGGTGGTCAGGGACGCGGCAAAGCTGCCACCCAGGGTCCGCAGGAAGGTCGCCAGGCCCGAACCATCGGCGATCTGGTCCGGCGGCAGATCCGACAGCAGGATGCTCAGGGTCGGCATGAAGAACAGCGCCACACCAATGCCCATGAACAGCTGGACCAGCGCGATGTGCTGGAAGTCCACCTCATGGGTGAAACCTGCACGCATGAAGCAACTGGTACCGATCGCCAGAAACGCCAGCCCGGCCAGCAAGCGCAGGTCGAACTTATGCGCATAACGCCCGACAAACGGTGAAAGAATCACCGGCAGAAGCCCGATCGGCGCCACCGCCAGCCCCGCCCAAGTAGCGGTATAGCCCATCTGCGTCTGCAACCACTGCGGCAGGATCAGGTTGATGCCGAAGAAGCCGGCATAACCGCCCACCAGCACAAGGGTGCCAATCCGAAAGTTGCGGTGCACAAACAACCGCAAATTGACCACCGGGTGTTTGTCGGTCAATTCCCAAATCACAAAAATGGCCAGGAACACCACCGAGATCAGCGTACCGATCAGGATGAAGTTCGACTCGAACCAGTCCAGGTCGTTGCCTTTATCAAGCACGATTTGCAAGGCGCCGACGCCGATAATCAAGGTCAACAGCCCCACGTAATCCATCGGTTGGCGACTGGTGCTGACCGGCCGCGCACGCATCTGCTGGCGCACCACGAAGGCGGCGAACAAACCGATCGGCACGTTGATAAAGAAGATCCATGGCCAGCTGTAACTGTCGGTAATCCAGCCCCCCAATATCGGCCCGGCAATCGGCGCCACCACGGTGACCATGGCCAACAGCGCCAGCGCCATCCCTCGCTTGGCCGGGGGATAGACCGCAATCAGCAAGGTTTGAGTCATCGGGTACAGGGGACCGGCGACAATCCCTTGCAGCACCCGAAAGCCCACCAGCTCCGACATCGACTGGGCGATACCACAGAGAAACGAGGCCACCACAAACAGCAAAGTCGCCCAGATAAACAGCTTTACCTCGCCGAAACGTCGGCTCAACCAGCCGGTCAGCGGCAAGGCAATGGCGTTGCTCACCGCAAACGAGGTGATAACCCAGGTGCCCTGTTCGGAGCTGACGCCCAGGTTGCCGGCAATGGTCGGCAACGCCACGTTGGCGATGGTGGTGTCGAGGACCTGCATGAACGTCGCCAATGACAGCCCGATCGTGGTGAGCAGCAGGCTGGGCGGCGTGAAAGACGCGTTGGAACTCATCGCGGATCCTTTGGATTAACCAGGGCGAATCAGCGCTGCACGGTTTTGCCGGCGCCGGCGCTGTTGTCGTGGATCAGGTGCGCGATCATCTCGTCAGCCTCGACCAGCTGGCGGTCGTAGACGCGGGTGGCAAACGAGGCCTTCTGCGGCGGCTGTTGCGCCAGGACCGGGCCGCTCTGGTCGTGCAAATCGACATCCACTTGGGTCGACAGGCCGATCCGCAGCGGATGCGCGGCCAGCTCCTGCGGGTTGATATGAATGCGCACCGGCACCCGCTGGACAATCTTGATCCAGTTACCGGTGGCGTTCTGGGCTGGCAGCAGCGCAAACGCACTGCCGGTGCCGGCGCCGAGGCTGTCGATGGTGCCGCTGTATTTCACGTCGTTGCCGTACAGGTCGGCGACGATATCCACCGGCTGGCCGATACGCATATGGCGCAACTGGGTTTCCTTGAAGTTGGCATCGATCCACAGTTGGTCCAGCGGGATCACGGCCATGGTTGCCACACCCGGCTGCAGGCGTTGGCCCAGCTGCACGGTGCGCTTGGCAACGTAGCCCGTCACCGGTGCGATCAAGGTGTTACGGGCACTGGCCAGATAGGCTTCACGCACGTTGGCGGCGGCAGCCATCACCTGCGGGTGCGACGACACCACGGTATCGTCCACCAGCGCGGTGGTGGTGTTCAGTTGCTGCTGGGCATTGCTCAGGGCGCTTTGCGCCGAGCTCAGGTCATCGCGCGCGTGGGACAGTTCTTCCTGGGAAATCGCCCCGCCGGCAGCAAGCGTCTTGCGTCGACTGAAGTTTTCCTGGGCTTTGGTAAGTTCGGCCTTGCGAGCCTCGACCTGGGCCTTCATGCCATCGACATTGCTATACAGGCCGCGCACTTCACGTACGGCACGGGCCAGATTGGCCTTGGCACTTTGCAGGTTGACCTGGGCATCGCTGGGGTCGAATTCGACCAGCACCTGACCCTCGCGCACCAGGTCGCCATCATCGGCACCAATGCTGATGACCGTACCGGTGGTCAGCGGGGTGATTTCCACCACGTTGCCATTGACGTAGGCGTCGTCGGTGCTTTCGCTCCAGCGCCCATAGAATTCATGCCAGGCCCAGACGCCGGCGCC
Organism: Pseudomonas sp. R5(2019); assembly: GCF_009905435.1. Taxonomy (GTDB): domain Bacteria; phylum Pseudomonadota; class Gammaproteobacteria; order Pseudomonadales; family Pseudomonadaceae; genus Aquipseudomonas. The sequence goes on along the minus strand of NZ_JAAAMT010000017.1, from coordinate 20,775 downwards.
CAGCAGCACGACCAGCACCAGCAAGCCCAGCAGCCAGTTTTTGCGTTTGCGCTGGTTGCTCGCGTCTTGCCCGTTGTCAGGTGTTTGAGCAGTAGTGGCAGTAGCCATGACGAATCCCTTGCTGTTGAGTCGGCTTTTATTTGTTCTGGGTCGCTGGCGCTGCGGGCGCCGCGGCGAGGTTCTCGGCCTGGAAGCCGCCGCCCAGGGCCTGCATCAGTTGAATCGACAAATCGATCTGTTCGGCGTTCAAGTCGGCCAGCTGGCGCTGGGCCTGCAGTAGTTGCTGTTCGATGCTCAGCACATCCAGGTAGTTACCGATGCCCGAGCCATAGCGCTGCACGACCGTGCCGTAGGAGCTCTGGGCAATGTCGGTGGCATGCTGCTTGGCGGTGATCTGGCGACCGACGGCACGCAACTGGTCGATGGTGTCACTGACATCGCCCAGCGCCTTGACCAGGCTCTTGTTGTACTGCGCCACGGCCAGGTCGTAGTCGGCGTCGCGAGCATCCAGGTCGGCGCGCAGGCGACCGCCGTCGAACAACGGCAACGACACCGCCGGGGCAATATTGAAGAAGCGGCTCGCACTGCCGAACAGCGCATCACCGAGCAACGACTGGGTGCCGGCAGCGGCACTGAGGTTCAGGTTCGGGTAGAAGTTGGTCTTGCCGGCCTCGATGTTGCGACTGGCGGCCTCCACACGCCACCGCGCGGCGACCAGGTCCGGGCGCCGCCCGAGCAGGTCGGCCGGCAGTGACGAAGGCAGGGCTACGACGCTGGGCTTGAGTACCTTGGGCCGGGCGATTTCATTGCCGCGGTCCGGGCCCTTGCCCAGCAATACGGCCATTGCCACCCGCGCGCTCTGCAACAGTTTCTCGGCATTGATCGCCTGCTCTTCGGAGCTGGCAACCAGGCTTTCGGTCTGCTGGTGTTGGTAGTCGCTGTCGATGCCCGCCTTGAGCCGGCGCTCGCTCAGGTCGAGCATTTGCCGGGTGCGCTTGAGGTCATCCCGGGTCAGGTCATAAACGATATGGGCTTGCCCCAGATTGCTGTAGGCCCGGGCCACGTCGGCGGCCAGGGTCAGCTGTGCGGCCTGGCGATCGATTTCGGTGGCGCGCGCCTGGCCCAGCGCTGCTTCCCAAGCGGCGCGCTGGCCACCCCAGAGGTCGAAGGTGTAGTTGAAGCTGACGCCGAGGCTGCGAAGGGTCGAATAGACACCGCCCTGCCCCAGCGGATCCTGGTCACGCGCCAGCCGCGAACGGCTGACACTGGCCTCGGCATCCAGAGTTGGCATGCGTGCGGCGTCGGCGGCCATGGCCGCTGCGCTGGCCTGGTGGGCACGGGCGCTGGCAATTTGCATGTCCGGGCTGTCGCGCAGGGCTTCACGAATCAGGCCATCGAGTTGCGGGTCACCGAGGCTGGTCCACCAATCGCTTTTCGGCCAAGCCGCGGGAGACAGCGTGATGCCTTTGAGTGATTGCTCGGCCTTGAGGTTTTTCGCTTCCAGGCTGACGCCTTCAGGGCTCAGCCCGCTGAAGCTGGCACAGCCGGCCAGGCTCAGGGCCAACAACACCAGGCTCACGCGGTGACGCCAGGTTTTTGATTTCATTTGCTGCCCATCCGCAGTTCGGTCAGGGCGTCACCGGCGGCCAGCAACATCTTGGTCAACAGCCGCTCCAACATGGCCAGCTCTTCGGGCTCCAGCGCCCCCACCAACTCGTTCATCGCCTCGGCGCCAATGACCGGCAGATGATCGACCACTTTGCCGCCTTCCACCGTCAACGCCAGGCGCACCTGGCGACGGTCGTTTTCACAACGGCGCCGGGCGATCAGGTCTTTTTGCTCCAGGCGATCGAGCATCCGCGTCATTGCCCCGCTGTCCAGCGACAGGTAGCGGCACAACTCGGCCGGAGTATCGACCGAGAACTGAGACATGATGATCAGCACCTTGAACTGGGCAGCGGTGATGCCGAACGGCATCAGGTGCGTATCAAGGATGCGGTCCTTGACCAGATGAGCCCGCCCGAGCAAAAGCCCGAGGGTGCAGTTTTGGAAGGTTTCGGGGGTGAAATGCTTCATGACGGAACAGAAACCTGCTTAGGCAGAGAATATGTCCAGATATTACTGCCTGGGCAGCCAGTGTAAAAGCATTAATTAGCTTGCTTGGTATTTTGACGATTAGTGGTGACCCCAAAAGCATCGCGGGCGAGCCCTGCTCCTACCGGTAGGAGCAGGGCTCGCCCGCGAAGAGGCCAGCGAGATCAATCAAGTCGCGGCAGGCACACCACTGTGAAAGCGGAACTCATGGTCCGGCGACTCGATCAGCTCGCGTTCGACCTCGCGAATCTCCAACACCTTGGCATCGATATCCGCCGCCTCGCCATACAGATAGGCCAGCTTCAGGTAATCCTGAAAATGCCGCGCCTCGGACTTGAGCAACCCGGCATAGAACTTGGCCAAATCTTCATCCAGATGCGGCACCAGCGCGGCAAACCGTTCGCAAGAGCGCGCCTCGACATAGGCGCCAACGATCAAGGCATCCGTCAGCCGATAAGGGTTGTGATTGCGCACATGCTTGCGCAAGCCCCCGGCATAGCGCGCCGAGCCGACGTTGGCCATGGGGATGCCGCGCCGCTTGATAATGCCCAGCACCTGCTCGAAGTGGCGCAGCTCTTCACGGGCCAGGCGCGACATCTTGTTCAGCAGGTCAGGCTTGTCGCTGTACTGGAACATGAACTGGAACGCAGCGCCAGCCGCCTTCTTTTCGTTGTTGGCGTGGTCGATCAGCAAAATATCAAGATTTTGCAGCGCGGCCGCCACCCAGGTGTCGGGGGTGCGGCAGGCCAGGAAGGCGTCGATTTCAGGAATAAGGTGCATAAGCTCACAGGCAGGGACGACAGCAAGGCCGCCGATTATACCGGCGCCGGTGGCGATCACCAGCGACTATGCTTGATGTGTATCAACACCCGTTGCAACTGGGGCCGACTATCGTCAGTCACTGGCCGCCATTTCTGAAGGGAGTTCCGATCATGAAAGCCGTTCGCCGCATTCTGGTGGTGCTCGACCCCGAGCACGCCCATAGCAAGGCCCTGGCACGGGCCAAGCTGATCGCTGGCGCCACAGGCGCCGACCTGCACTTGCTGATGTGCGACAAAAAGCAGGACCACGAAGCCCTGCTCAGCCTGCTCAAGAGCCAATTGCACGATGACGGCTTCAATAACGTCACCGCCGAGCAAACCCGGGACGACTCGCTGCATGAATCGATCATCAGTGTTCAGCAGGCTGAAGGTTGTCAGTTGGTCATCAAGGAGCACCGCCCCGACAACCCGCTGAAAAAGGCCCTCCTCACGCCTTCCGACTGGAAACTGCTGCGCTATTGCCCCTGCGCGGTGCTGATGGTCAAGCACGAACAGCCGTGGAAAGACCGGGTGGTCCTCGCCGCCGTGGATGTCGGCAACCCCGACGAAAATCACCGACACCTGCACAACAACATCATCGAGCATGGCTACAGTATCGCCTCGCTGGCCAAGGCCGATCTGCATGTGATCAGCGCCCACCCCTCGCCCATGCTGTCAGCCGCCGACCCGGCGCTGCAGCTGACCGAAACCATCCAGGCGCGCTTTCGCGAGCAATGCAAGGCGTTCCAGGCCGAGTTCGACGTTGATGATGCGCACCTGCACATCGACGAAGGCCCCGCCGACGTGCTGATTCCGCACTATGCGAGCTCGCTCAAGGCAGCAGTCACGGTGATCGGCACGGTGGCACGCACCGGCATTTCAGGCGCACTGATCGGCAACACGGCAGAGGCGGTGCTGGACAAGCTCGAGAGTGATGTATTGGTGCTCAAGACCGAGGAAATCACCGCTCACCTGACCGAATTGGCCAGAGGTTGACGCTTTGTCATACCCCGTGCGCTTCAAGGCCGTTCTGAACGGACTTGAAGCGCACTGCCAACCGCTTTACTCAGGACGCGCAACCCCCGCTTCGAGAATCTTCAGGGCCAATTTTCCTGGCTCGCCATCCTGCTGATTGAGATAGGGGTAGTCACTTTCGTAAAGCCTTTTAACCGTCAAACCGTGCAGGCTGATCAGATCGACATTGGGGAAAACAGCGCCGTCAACGCATTGCGCCGGGTTGAAATTCTCAAGCCGCCAGACCTGCATGCCCGTGTCCTGCGGGGGCAACCCGACCTCACCAGGTGCCTCATACAGACCGAGGTAACCGTTGCGACTGACATCCAGCCGCCGATTGAAGTATCTCCATCTGCGATCCCGGTTGTCGACGTGTGCCGACCTGATCTCGTAGTCGTACTCGCCTGCCGTTTCGTAGCAGCCAAACCAGAACTGTGCCTTGAAAACGATTTTACGAAGGATGTGCGACTCAGATGGCTGGGAGTAAGTGTCCCGCCCTGCAAACAGCCAGCCTTCATTGCCCCATGGTGCTTCACCGTCAAAACCGACACCTATGCGGTGTACACGGCTTTTCGACGCTTCCCAGTCTTCAAGCGCGATAAATCCGGGCTCCTGCCAGTACAGCCTGGCGATAAAGCTTTTCTCGGGTTTGAATACATAACTCATACGGTTCTCCTGTGTTTGCGAACTCAAGAGAAACGTTACGGCCCCGCATCATCGGCGATCAGATGGAAATCATCCGCTTACCCGAGGGCATCCTTGAGAAACCCGGGGGCGATGTAGCGTTGGTAGTGCGCTTCTGACAGCAGGAAAAATTCCCGATCAATGGCATCGCGCAGCTGAGGAAGCTCCCAGCCGCGAAACTCCGGCAGCAGCACCATGCCATAGGCCTCCAGCTGGTTGATCACCCGCGCCCCGCGGGCGATCAGCTGGTAGGCCCAGCAATACACCGACTGGTGCTCGACGAAGCGGATCTTGCGCTGCTCCAGTTGCAGGCGCAGCTTGCCGGCGTCGAACACTTCGAGCTTGGCGGTCATCACCTGCACCAGCAATTGCTCAAGGCGCAACCACACCGCACGCTTTTCATCGTCGTTGTAACCGTTCCAGTGAATGACCTCGTGGTGGAAGCGCTTGCAGCCGCGGCATACGAGATCACCATAGACGGTTGAACACAGACCGACACACGGCGTCTTGATGGATTGATTGGACATGGGCAAAAAAGCAGCTGGGGAAATCTGACAAGCCGCCATGTTAGCCCTTTGTCTAACCGCGGTCACCTCACAAGTCTGCTCAGCCAACTTACCTTTATCGAGTTTTTCCCGTAGAATCAGCCGGCCTTTCGTAAGGCACCAATGTCCGTTAGAAGCTGTTTTCAAAGCGTCACGAGCACAGTCGATCCTTCAGAACGGCGTTGGTACGGAGTATTTGACACGCAAGTCTTCCGTACCAGCCCTCATCAGCTCCCGTTCTGCAGGCGTAAAACTTTGAAAGCAGCTTCTGGAGGAAATGCCTTTAACCCTGGCTAAGTGGCTCATAAAGCCTCGCAGCGCATGGGTACTGGTATTTCCGGATGAGCGTCCCGGACACCCATTTGGGACCACTGATGAGGGTAATAACTGTGCTTGAAGCCTACCGCAAACACATCGAAGAGCGTGCCGCCCAGGGTATCGTGCCCCAGCCGCTTAACGCCGAACAAACCGCAGGCCTGGTCGAGCTGCTGAAGAATCCCCCGGCCGGCGAAGAAGCTGTCCTCGTCGACCTGATCACCAATCGCGTTCCACCTGGAGTGGACGAAGCCGCCTACGTCAAGGCCGGTTTCCTGTCCGCTATCGCCAAGGGCGAAGCGACCTCCCCCCTGATCGACAAAACCCGCGCCATTGAGCTGCTGGGCACCATGCAAGGCGGCTACAACATCGCCACCATGGTCGAGCTGCTGGACAACGCCGAGCTGGCTGGCGTTGCCGCTGAACAACTCAAGCACACCCTGCTGATGTTCGACGCCTTCCACGACGTGGCCGAAAAAGCCAAGGCGGGCAACGTCAACGCCAAGGCCGTGCTGCAATCCTGGGCCGACGGCGAGTGGTTCAAGAAGCGTCCGACCCTGGCCGACAAGATCAGCCTGCGCGTCTTCAAGGTCACCGGCGAAACCAACACCGACGACCTGTCCCCGGCTCCAGACGCCTGGTCGCGCCCGGACATCCCGCTGCACGCCCTGGCCATGCTGAAAATGGCCCGTGACGGCATCGTGCCGGACGAGCAAGGCGTCACCGGCCCCATGAAGCAAATCGAAGAAATGCGCGGCCAGGGCTTCCCGATCGCCTACGTCGGTGACGTGGTCGGTACCGGTTCCTCGCGTAAATCGGCCACCAACTCGGTACTGTGGTTCTTCGGCGACGACATCCCTTACGTGCCGAACAAGCGCGGCGGTGGTTTCTGCTTCGGCTCCAAGATCGCCCCGATCTTCTACAACACCATGGAAGACGCCGGCGCCCTGCCGATCGAATTCGATGTGTCGAACATGCACATGGGCGACGTGATCGACCTGTACCCGCACGCTGGCAAAGTATGCAAGCACGGTACCGACGAAGTCATCACCACCTTCGAAATGAAGACCCCGGTGCTGTTGGATGAAGTCCGCGCTGGCGGCCGTATCCCGCTGATCGTCGGCCGTGGCCTGACCGAGAAGGCGCGTGCCGAGCTGGGCCTGGGCCCAACCGATCTGTTCAAGCTGCCTGAAGCACCTGTCGACACCGGCAAGGGCTACACCCTGGCACAGAAAATGGTCGGCAAGGCGTGCGGCCTGCCGCAAGGCAAAGGCGTACGTCCTGGCACCTACTGCGAACCGAAGATGACCACCGTCGGTTCCCAGGACACCACCGGCCCGATGACCCGTGACGAGCTCAAAGACCTGGCGTGCCTGGGCTTCTCCGCTGACCTGGTCATGCAGTCGTTCTGCCACACCGCTGCCTATCCAAAACCGATCGACGTCACCACCCACCACACCCTGCCGGATTTCATCCGCACCCGTGGCGGCGTGTCCCTGCGTCCTGGCGACGGCATCATCCACAGCTGGCTGAACCGCATGCTGCTGCCTGACACCGTCGGCACCGGCGGCGACTCGCACACCCGTTTCCCGATCGGCATCTCGTTCCCGGCCGGTTCCGGCCTGGTCGCCTTCGCCGCAGCCACCGGCGTCATGCCGCTGGACATGCCGGAGTCGGTACTGGTTCGCTTCAAGGGCAAGCTGCAACCGGGCATTACCCTGCGCGACCTGGTCCATGCCATCCCTTACTACGGCATCAAGAACGGCCTGCTGACCGTCGAGAAAAAGGGCAAGATCAACGCCTTCTCCGGCCGCATCCTGGAAATCGAAGGCCTGGACGACCTGACCGTCGAGCAAGCGTTCGAACTGTCCGACGCTTCGGCTGAACGTTCCGCTGCAGGTTGCACCATCAAGCTGCCGGAAAAAGCCATTGCCGAGTACCTGAAGTCGAACATCACCCTGCTGCGCTGGATGATCAGCGAAGGTTACGGCGATGCGCGCACCATGGAACGTCGTGCACAGGCGATGGAAGCCTGGCTGGCCAACCCGGAACTGCTGTCCGCCGACGCCGATGCCGAGTATGCCGAAATCATCGAGATCGACCTGGCCGACATCAATGAGCCTGTGCTCTGTGCGCCGAACGATCCGGACGACGCGCGTCTGCTGTCGACCGTCCAGGGCGAGCAGATCGACGAAGTGTTCATCGGTTCGTGCATGACCAACATCGGTCACTTCCGCGCTGCCGGTAAACTGCTGGAGCAGGTCAAGGGTCAGCTGCCAACCCGTCTGTGGCTGTCGCCGCCGACCAAGATGGACGCTCACCAACTGACCGAAGAAGGCTACTACGGCATCTACGGCAAGGCCGGCGCGCGCATGGAAATGCCGGGCTGCTCGCTGTGCATGGGTAACCAGGCACGTGTTGAGCCGAACTCCACCGTGGTTTCCACTTCGACCCGTAACTTCCCGAACCGCCTGGGCGATGGTGCCAATGTGTACCTGGCGTCGGCGGAGCTTGCCGCTGTTGCGTCCATCCTGGGCAAACTGCCGACCGTCGAGGAGTACATGGAGTACGCTGGCAAGATCGACAGCATGGCGGCCGACGTCTACCGCTACCTGAGCTTCGACCAGATCGCCGAGTTCCGTGAAGCCGCTGCGAACGCCAACATCCCGGTTGTTCAAGCTTAATCACGTTACACCGCGCTGAAAAAACCCCGTCTACATGACGGGGTTTTTTATGCAGCCTCAAAAGCATCGCGGGCAAGCCCCAATGCCAGTCAGTTAAGGGATGAACCGCCGAAATCCATGTAGGAGCGGACCTGGCCGCGATGGGCTGCGAAGCGGCCCCGGCGATTCCGAAACCGCCCGCACTCCCAGGGCTTGTCGTAGATATCACCGGCCTCGGGGGCTGCTGCGCAGCCCATCGCGGCCAGGCCGGGACGCCGGACCGCCGCTCCTACAAGGGTTGCGTCGTTCTATTCCTTAACTGACTGGCATTGGGGCAAGCCCGGCTCCTACCCGATCCCCGGCGGCGGGTATCAGGGCAAGCCCAGGAATCGGCACAGCGCTTCGCGCTTGGCCAGGGCGTCGCGGCGGCCCAGTTCGATCAGTTCGCTGCAGTAGCCGGCTTCGAACAGCAGGTAGCTGAGCACCCCTGCCCCGCTGGTTTTGGTCGCGCCCGGGCCGCGCAGAAACAGTCGCAGCGCCGCAGGCAGTTCGCTGCGGTGGCGGGCGGCGATTTCGTCCAGCGGTTGGCTGGGGGCGATCACCAGGACCTCGACCGGGGCGATGCCCAGTGGCTTGGGCTCGCCGTTGGCGGGGATCAGCAGGCTGAACAGGTTGAGCCGCTGCAGCAGCTCGATGTCGTCTTCCAGGCTGTCGATGAAGGTGCTGTTGAGCATGTGCCCGCCGATCTGCGCCAGGGTCGGATGCTGGCCACTGAACGCCCGTTCGCGGGTCGCGACCTTGTCCGGGCCGCGGGGGTTGCCGCTGACACCCACCACCAGCACGCGGCTGGCGCCCAGGTGCAAGGCCGGGCTGATGGGCGCGGACTGGCGCACGGCGCCGTCACCGAAAAATTCCTGATCAATCTTCACCGGTGGAAACAGCAGCGGGATCGAGGCGCTGGCCAGCAGGTGCTCGACCGACAGCAGAGTGGGCACGCCGATGCGGCGATGGCGCAGCCAGGGTTGGATGGCGCCTTTGCCTTGGTAGAACGTGACCGCCTGGCCGGATTCGTAGCCGAAGGCGGTGACGGCGACGGCGCGCAGTTGCTGCTGGTTGATCGCCTCGTTGATGCCGCCGAGGTTGAGGTGGGTGTCGAGCAGGCCGCGCAGGGGCGAGTTGTCGAGCAGGGCCACCGGAGTAGGCGAGCCGATGCCGAGCAGGCTGTGGTTGACAAAGCGGCTGGCCTGGCGGATGACCCCGGGCCAGTCGCTGCGTAGCACCCGGTGGCTGCGAAAGTTTTCCCAAAAAGCGGTGAGGCGGCGGATGGTTTCGCCAAAGTGCAGGGCGCCGCTGGCGAGGGTGACGGCGTTGATGGCGCCGGCGGAGGTGCCGACGATGACCGGGAACGGGTTGCTGGCGTTGGGCGGGAGCAGGTCGGCGATACCGGCCAATACCCCCACCTGATAGGCGGCGCGGGCGCCGCCGCCGGAGAGGATCAGGCCGGTGGTGGGGGGTGTTGCGGGCATGCAGGGGCTCCCTGGCTTGAGGGCATTTCACTGAAACTGATGATGTAGGAGCAAGGCTTGCCCAGTCAGTTAAGGCGAATCACTTTAATGTGGGAGCGGATTTATCCGCGAATGGCCTTACCACGGTTCACCTGACGCACCGTGGTGAATCTATTCGCGGATAAATCCGCTCCCACAGGGTCTATGTCTCCTACACGGCCTATGCCTTGACTGACTGGCATTGGGCAAGCCCGCTGCGCCCGCTACCGCCGCTTCTTCTCATACAGCTTAGGCGCCCCCGGCGGCCGCGACTTGAAGCGCCGATGGGCCCACAGGTACTGCGCCGGGCATTCGCTGACCGAGGCTTCGATCCAGCGGTTGATCCGCAGGCAGTCGGCCTCTTCGCTCTCCCCCGGGAAATCCGCCAGCGGCGGGTGGATCACCAGCCGGTAGCCGCTGCCGTCGGCCAATCGCTGCTGGGTAAAGGGGATCACCCGGGCCTTGCCCAGGCGGGCGAATTTGGTGGTGGCGGTCACGGTGGCCGCTTCGACGCCGAACAAGGGCACGAAAATGCTCTGTTTGGCGCCGTAGTCCTGGTCTGGCGCGTACCAGATCGCCCGGCCGCTGCGCAGCAGCTTGAGCATGGCGCGCACGTCTTCACGTTCCACCGCCAGCGAGTCAAGGTTGTGCCGCTCGCGGCCGCGCCGTTGCACGTAGTCGAACAGCGCGTTCTTGTGCTCGCGGTACATGCCGTCGATGGTGTGTTGCTGGCCCAGCAGGGCGGCGCCGATTTCCAGCGTGGTGAAATGCAGGGCCATCAGGATCGCGCCCTGCCCTTCCCGCTGCGCAGCCTGCAGATGTTCCAGCCCTTCAATGTGCGCCAGCTTGGCCAGACGGGCCTTTGGCCACCACCAGCTCATGGCCATTTCGAAGAAGGCGATGCCGGTGGAGGCAAAATTTTCTTTCAATAACCGCTGCCGTTCGTCGACCGACATCTGCGGGAAGCACAGCTCCAGATTGCGCGCCGCAATGCGCCGACGTTCGCCGGCCACGCGATACATCAACGCGCCCAGTGCACGGCCTTTCAACCGTAAAACAGGGTATGGCAGCTGAACGATCAGCCACAGCAGCCCCAGCCCCAGCCAGAGCGGCCAGTAACGCGGGTGCAAGAATGAGCGACTAAAATGCGGGCGATCCATTGCAGATTCCGGACAGACAACAAGGTCGCGCATTCTACAACGGTTCGACGCGGGTTGCGGCTTGTGGGCGTTCTCGTTATAAGTCACGGCGACTTTTTCGTTACAAGCTGCTTGATGCCGACCATGAGCCAAACCGAATTGCTAGACCAAGATCCCGTGTTCCAGCTCAAGGGCAGCATGCTCGCCATTACAGTGCTTGAGCTGGCCCGTAACAACCTGGAGGGCCTGGATCGCCAGTTGGCGGCCAAGGTTGCCCAGGCCCCGAACTTCTTCAGCAACACACCACTGGTGTTGGCGCTGGACAAGCTGCCGGCCGGCGAAGGCGCCATCGACCTGCCCGGGCTGATGCGCGTGTGCCGCCAGCACGGCCTGCGCACGCTGGCCATTCGCGCCAGCCGCATCGAGGACATCGCCGCGGCGATTGCCATCGATTTGCCGGTGTTGCCGCCCTCCGGCGCCCGAGAGCGGCCGCTGGAGGTCGTCGAGGTGGTGGAGAAGAAGCCCGAGCCGGTGCCTGCGCCTGTGCCTGCGATCAAACCGACGCGTGTCATCACTTCGCCTGTACGTGGCGGCCAACAGATCTATGCTCAGGGCGGGGATCTGGTCGTGGTGTCGTCGGTAAGCCCCGGGGCGGAACTTCTGGCCGATGGCAACATCCATGTGTACGGCGCCATGCGCGGTCGTGCCCTGGCGGGTATCAAGGGCAATACCCAGGCGCGGATTTTCTGCCAGCAGATGACCGCAGAGCTGGTCTCTATCGCCGGGCAGTACAAGGTCTCTGAAGATCTACGCCGCGATCCGCTGTGGGGGGCCTCAGTGCAGTTCAGCCTATCGGGTGACATGTTGAACATCACCCGTCTTTAACGGATACTGCCGCCATTTTCTGCGCCATTTTTAGTTAAGTTGTCTTTTTTGTATTTTTTGGGACTGATCGTCCTTTTTCTTTAGGGGTGAAACACCTTGGCCAAGATTCTCGTGGTTACATCCGGCAAGGGTGGTGTGGGTAAGACCACCACCAGCGCCGCTATCGGTACCGGCCTCGCGCTGCGCGGCCACAAAACAGTCATCGTCGACTTCGACGTCGGCCTGCGTAACCTCGACTTGATCATGGGCTGTGAACGCCGAGTGGTTTACGACTTTGTCAACGTCGTCAACGGTGAAGCCAACCTGCAACAAGCCCTGATCAAGGACAAGCGCCTTGAAAACCTGTTCGTGCTGGCCGCAAGCCAAACCCGTGACAAGGACGCGCTGACCCAGGAAGGCGTTGAAAAGGTGTTGATGGACCTTAAGCAAACCTTCGAATTCGTGGTCTGCGACTCGCCGGCCGGGATCGAGAAAGGTGCCCACCTGGCCATGTACTTCGCTGACGAAGCGATTGTGGTGACCAACCCGGAAGTCTCCTCGGTACGTGACTCGGACCGCATGCTCGGCCTCCTGGCGAGCAAATCGCGCCGCGCCGAACGCAACGAAGACCCGATCAAGGAGCACCTGCTGATCACCCGTTACAACCCGGAGCGCGTCAGCAACGGCGAAATGCTTGGCGTTGAAGACGTCAAGGAAATCCTTTCGGTGACCCTGCTGGGCGTGATCCCTGAATCCCAGGCGGTATTGAAGGCCTCCAACCAGGGCGTGCCGGTCATCCTCGATGACCAGAGCGACGCTGGCCAGGCCTATAGCGATACCGTCGACCGCCTGCTGGGCAAAACGGTAGATCATCGGTTCCTGGACGTAGAGAAGAAAGGGTTCTTCGAGCGCCTGTTTGGAGGTGGGAAAAAATGAACCTTTTTGACTTCTTTCGTGCCAGCAAGAAAGTAAGCACCGCTTCGGTAGCGAAAGAGCGTCTACAGATCATCGTGGCGCACGAACGCGGCCAGCGCAGCACCCCGGACTACCTGCCAGCCTTGCAGAAGGAACTGGTCGAGGTCATTCGCAAGTACGTGCAGATCGAGAACGATCAGGTTCAGGTCGCCCTTGAGAGCCAGGGCAGCTGCTCGATTCTGGAGCTCAACATCACCCTGCCGGATCGCTGATCATTTAAGGCAGGCTTGCTCTTGTGAGGGGCCGGCTTTTGTGGGAGCGGATTTATCCGCGAATAGCTTCAACACAGATCCAGAATGTGTGTTGAAGCTATTCGCGGATAAATCCGCTCCCACAGTGTTTTATGTGCTGTCTGTAAATGCCGTTTACCGAGACGATTCAAATGCCGTTGTCGAACATCCGCGTCATTCACCAGGACCCAGCCTTCCTGGTGATCGACAAGCCCACCCTGCTGCTGTCCGTCCCCGGCCGTGCCGAGGACAACAAGGACTGCCTGATCACCCGCCTGCAGGAGAACGGCTACCCCGGGGCGCTGATCGTTCACCGCCTGGATTGGGAAACCTCCGGCATTATCCTGCTTGCCCGCAACCCGGACGCCCACCGAGAACTGTCGCGCCAGTTCCACGACCGCGAAACTGAAAAGGCCTACACCGCACTGTGCTGGGGCAGCCCGGAATTGGACAGCGGCAGCATCGACCTGCCCCTGCGCTACGACCCGCCCACCAAGCCGCGGCATGTGGTCGATCACGAGTTCGGCAAGCATGCCCTGACCTTCTGGCGCGTGCTGGAGCGTTGCGGTGACTACAGCCGCGTCGAACTGACCCCGATCACCGGCCGCTCGCACCAGCTGCGGGTGCACATGCTGTCGATCGGGCATCCGCTGTTGGGTGATCGGTTGTATGCCCATGAACAGGCATTGGCGGCCCATGAGCGGCTGTGTTTGCATGCGAGCATGCTGGGCTTTACTCATCCGGTGACGGGTGAGCGGTTGAAGTTCGAGTGCCCGGCGCCGTTTTGATCGGCGGCGTCTGCATTCGCGGCGGTCCGGTAAATCCGCTCCCACATGAAAAGCTCCCCGCTCAGGTTCTGTGTAAGGGCTTTTGTGGGAGCGGATTTATCCGCGAATGAGGCCCTCAAATCCACATCGCATCCCACAGCGGATAATCCCCCACCCGCTCCACCAGCCCGGCCCGCACCGGATTGGCAATCACATACCGCGCCAACCGTTTCACATCTTCTTCCCGCCGCACCGCCCGATCATGAAACCCCGCTTGCCACAACCGGCCCGACCGCCCCATCGCCGCATTGACGCTGTGCGTGGTCCTTGCCTTGGTGCGGCGTACAACGTCCGAAAGCTCGCCCGCGCGCAGCTCGATCAACCAGTGAAAATGGTCGGGCATCACTACCCAGGCGATGGACGATGCGAGACCTTCCTCCTGCGCCTGCCTGAATTGGCTGACGACCCGTCGGCCCAGGCGCCAATCAGCAAATACCGGCTGACGGTCGATCACGACCGAAGTGACCAGATAGATGCGCCCGGGCTCGGAGTACCGGCCTGTGCGCAGGCGGCGAGAGTCAGCCATGAAAACGTCCTTGTTTTTTGGGTGTTGGGGGAAAGTACATGGGTGTGAGAAGTGAAGCTGGATGGGTGGTTTGCAGAGTGTTACGGTGGTGAGGCTATTCGCGGATAAATCCGCTCCCACAAGCCCGCTCCACACAGAGTAAGTGGGGTATTTGTGGGAGCGGATTTACCGGATCGCCGGACCGCCGCGAATGCAGGCGCTGCAGTGTCTGGATCGACTCAATACGGTAAACTCGCGCCACTGCTGTCTGGAGCCACCTATGCGCGACGTTTTGAATCAAGGCCTGATCGATTTCCTCAAGGCCTCCCCTACCCCCTTCCACGCCACCGCAAGCCTGGCGCAGCGCCTCGAAGCCGCCGGCTACCAGCGTCTGGATGAACGCGACAGTTGGTCCACCGCCCCGGGTGGGCGCTATTACCTGACGCGCAACGACTCTTCGATTATCGCCATCAAGCTCGGCCGTCACTCGCCGCTGCTTAACGGTATCCGCCTGGTCGGCGCCCACACCGACAGCCCGTGCCTGCGCGTCAAGCCGCAGCCAGAGCTGCAGCGCCAGGGCTTCCTGCAACTGGGCGTCGAGGTCTACGGCGGAGCCCTGCTGGCGCCGTGGTTCGACCGCGACCTGTCGCTGGCCGGCCGCGTGACCTTCCGCCGTGACGGCAAGGTCGAGAGCCAGCTGGTCGACTTCAAGGCACCGATTGCGATCATCCCCAACCTGGCCATCCACCTCAATCGCACCGCCAACGAAGGCTGGATGATCAACCCGCAAACCGAGCTGCCACCGGTACTGGCCCAGGTGGCCGGGGACGAGCGCGTGGATTTCCGCGCCCTGCTGACCGAGCAGCTGGCCCGCGAGCACGGTCTGAACGCCGATGTGGTGCTTGATTACGAGCTGAGCTTCTACGACACCCAAAGCGCGGCGGTCATTGGCCTGAACGGCGATTTCATCGCTGGCGCGCGGCTCGACAACCTGCTGTCCTGCTATGCCGGCCTGCAGGCGCTGCTCGATGCCGAAGGCGACGAAACCTGCGTGCTGGTCTGCAACGACCATGAAGAAGTCGGTTCCTGCTCGGCCTGCGGCGCCGATGGCCCGATGCTGGAGCAAACCCTGCAGCGCCTGCTGCCGGACGGTGACGATTACGTGCGCACTATCCAGCGCTCGCTGCTGGTCTCGGCCGACAACGCCCACGGCGTGCACCCCAACTATGCCGACAAACACGACGGCAACCACGGGCCCAAGCTCAACGCGGGGCCGGTGATCAAGGTCAACAACAACCAGCGCTACGCCACCAACAGCGAAACCGCCGGTTTCTTCCGCCACCTGTGCATGGCGGTGGAAGTGCCGGTGCAAAGCTTTGTGGTACGCAGCGACATGGGTTGCGGCTCGACCATCGGCCCGATCACCGCCAGCCACCTGGGCGTGCGTACCGTCGACATCGGCCTGCCGACCTTCGGCATGCACTCGATTCGCGAGGTGTGTGGCAGCCAGGACCTGGCGCACCTGGTCAAGGTGCTGGGGGCGTTCTACGCCAGTCACGATTTGCCATGATCCATCCGGGGCCGCTGCGCGGCCCATCGCGGCCAGGCCGGGTCGCCGGACCGCCGCTCCTACAGGGTCCGCGCAGATTCCTGTAGGAGCGGACCTGGCCGCGATGGGCTGCAAAGCAGCCCCGGCCTTCCTAAACCAACCTATGCTTAAGGCACCCACCTAGCGCATAGGGAATCATCCCATGTCACCGTTCCAGTCGATGTTCATCCCCGTCCTCGCCGGGCTTTTGCTGTTGACCATCGGGTTCAATTACCGTGAAAGCAATTTCGGCGTGCTGATGATCTGGATCGGGATGATCGGCATCCTCGGCTTGATGGTCTACAAGATCCTCGAAAAGCTCGCCTGACAATTACCCTCGCAATGCCTTCGGGGGCCTCGTACACTCGCTCGATTTCCATCGTTGAGGTTGACCGCCCGGTGCCTGCCTTCACCCGCTTGCTTGCCTTGCCCTGTCTGTTTTTGATCGCCCTGCTGGCCTTTTCTTCCGCCCAGGCGGCAGGGCTGCCCAGCCTGCTCGGTGGCAGCAAGCCGCAGCCGGAAGCCACTCAGCCGCTGGGCCAGTCGCTCGATGAAGTGATCCAGACCCTGGAAAACGATCAGCAACGGAGCAAGCTACTGTCGGACCTCAAGAAGCTGCGCGACAGCACCAGGCAGGCCCAACCCCCCGCCGAGCAGGGCGTGCTGGGCTTGATTGGCAGCACCTTGAGCCGTTTCGAGCAGCAGTTTGTCGGCGAAGACAGCCCGCTCATGCGCTGGTCGGCTGAATGGGACCAGGCCGAGGATGAGTTCATGGCGCTGATCGCGCCGACCGAACAGTGGCCGACGATCATCTTCGGCTTTGTGCTGATCCTGCTGGCCTGGAGCCTGCTCGCCTATGGCCTGATCTGGATTGGCCACCGGGTGCGCCAGCGCTTCGGCCTGGCCCTGGAGTTGCCACAACACCCGCGCACCTGGGATCTGGTGCTGTTTGCCCTGCGCAAACTCGGCCCCTGGCTGATCGCGCTGATCTTCACCGTTTACCTGAGCTACGCCCTGCCTTCATCGCTGGGCAAATCGCTGGCGATGGTGCTGGCTTACGCGCTGGTGATCGGTACCTGTTTCTCGGCGGTCTGCGTCATCGCCTTCTCTTTGCTCGATGGCCCGCATCGTCATCGCGCCTTGTATATCCTGCGCCATCAGGCGTTCCATCCGCTGTGGCTGATCGGCAGCTTTGCCGCGTTTGGCGAGGCGATCAGTGACCCGCGGCTGGTCGAAACCCTGGGCCTGCACCTGGCGCACAGCGCCGCGACCCTGGCCAATGTGCTGGCGGCGCTGTCCAGCGGCGTGTTTATCCTGCGCTTTCGTCGCCCCATCGCCCACCTGATCCGCAACCAGCCGCTGTCCCGGCGCCTGACCCGCCGCGCCCTGAGCGACACCATCGATATCCTCGGCACCTTCTGGTATTTGCCGGCACTGGTGCTGGTGGCGGTGTCGCTGTTTGCCACCTTCATTTCCGCCGGCGACACCAGCACCGCCCTGCGCCAGTCGCTGCTGTGCACGGTGTTGCTGGTGATGTGCATGGTCAGCAATGGCCTGGTCCGTCGCCACGCGCTCAAGCCCCAGCGCGGACACAAGCGCCATGCCTTGTATTCCGAGCGCTTGAAGAACTTCGGCTACACGCTGGTGCACCTGTTTATCTGGCTGGTGTTTATCGAGTTGGGCATGCGGGTCTGGGGCTTGTCGCTGATCCGCTACGCCGAAGGCGACGGCCATGAAATCAGCGTTCGGGTGCTGGGCCTGACCGGCACCTTGGTCTTCGCCTGGCTGATCTGGATTCTCGCCGACACCGCGGTGCACCACGCCCTCACCCGCTCGCGCAAGGGCCTGGCCAATGCCCGGGCGCAAACCATGATGCCGTTGATTCGCAACGTGCTGTTTGTGGTGATCTTTATCGTGGCGTTGATCGTCGCCCTGGCGAACATGGGCATGAACGTGACGCCGCTGCTGGCCGGTGCCGGTGTGATCGGCCTGGCGATCGGCTTTGGTGCACAATCGCTGGTAGCGGACTTGATCACCGGCCTGTTCATCATCATCGAAGACTCTCTGGCCATTGACGATTACGTGGACGTGGGCGGGCACCTCGGGACGGTGGAGGGCTTGACCATCCGCACCGTGCGCCTGCGCGATATCGACGGCATCGTGCACACCATTCCGTTCAGCGAGATCAAGAGCATCAAGAACTACTCGCGCGAGTTTGGTTACGCGATCTTCCGGGTAGCGATCCCGCACAACATGGAAATCGACGAAGCCATCGGGCTGATGCGTGATGTCGGCCAGAAAATGCGCACCGACCCATTGCAGCGCCGCAACATCTGGTCGCCGCTGGAGATTCAGGGGGTGGAAAGTTTCGAGTCCGGCTCCGCCATTTTGCGCGCCCGCTTCAAGACCGCGCCGATCAAACAATGGGAAGTCTCCCGCGCCTTCAACCTGGCGCTCAAGCGCCAACTGGACGAATCCGGGCTGGACCTGGCGATGCCGCGCCTGAGTGTGCACGTCGTTACCGCCGGCGGTGGGAAGACCGAGTCGGCTTCGTGATCACTGGGGCCGCTTTGCGGCCCATCGCGGCCAGGTCCGCTCCTACATGGGATTGCGTAACTCCTGTAGGAGCGGACCCGGCCGCGATGGGCTGCGCAGCAGCCCCCGGATCACCCCACGACCGCACTCATGCAAATCGCATCGTGCCGCCAAAACTCCAGGTCACAATCAATCAACCGCCCCTGTTGGTCATGGTTAACCCGCGTGATATGCAGCCCCGGCGTGCCCAGCGCCACCTTCAGCGCCGCCGCCGCGGCAGCCGGCAAGGCGGTGGGCAGCATTTCAAAGCGCACCCGGCCGTACTCGATCTGGTAATGCCGGGCATACAGTTCGGTCAAGGACTGCCCCAGGTCTAACGCCAGAATCCCGGGAAAGTATTGCGGGTTCAGGTAGTGCTCGGCGTACAGCACCGGCCGGCCATCGATGCAGCGGCTGCGGCAGATGCGGATCACGCTGGACAACGCCGGTAGCTGCAACGCCGCGCACACCGCCGCCGACGCCGGTTGCAGGCGCGCCGAGAGCAAATGCGTGGACGGCTCGCGGCCCTGCTCGCGAACCATGGCATGGAAGTGGCTGCGTTTCATCAGGTCGTACGTCAGCCGTGGCGGCGAGACGAACCAGCCGCGCCGCTCCTCGCGGTAGATCAAGCCCCGGGCTTCCAGCTGCACCAAGGCTTCACGCAAGGTGATGCGGGTGGTGGCGAACACTTCGCTGAGTTTGCGCTCGGCCGGCAGCTTGCAGCCGGCCGCCAATAAACCGTGTTCGATCTGCTCTTGCAGCGCCGTGCAGATCGCCGTTACCGCCCGTGGGGCCTGTGCCTGCATCAAGGTTTCCTGCCTGGACTAGTCCAGCCTGTTCAAAAGAGCCCTATTGCGACGCGGCGCCGGGCTCAGGGGAGTCTTGCAAGATTAGGCAACACAAATGACCAACAGATGACGCAGCCGCCCAACGGTCACCCGCGCAAGGCCCGCAAGCCCTTGCCGGGCGTGGCGCTTCAGGGTTTTGAAAGTGGGCTACGCTTACTCGCACGTCACCGTGCAAGCGGGCTTTTGGGGGCAGTTCGGACATACAAATGTCATCCAACAGGCCTAAATTTGGCGCAAGGTTTGCTGACCTAGACCAGCCCGAATCGCAAACAACGCTCAATCAAAAGAAAACGTACGTATTGCACTGCACCCAAAAGGAGCTTCGGATGAAACAGCTTTTCCTGGCATCACTGTTAGGCTCGGCCATCGCCCTGTGCACCTCTGCCATGGCCGCCGCCACTGACCTGAAAACCCTGGAAGCCGCCGCCAGAAGCGAAGGTGCCGTCAACAGTGTCGGCATGCCCGATGACTGGGCGAACTGGAAAGGCACCTGGGCAGACCTGGCCAGCCAATACGGTCTCAAACACATCGACACCGACATGAGCTCGGCCCAGGAAGTGGCCAAGTTCGACGCGGAAAAAGACAACGCCAGCGCCGACATTGGTGACGTCGGTGCAGCCTTCGGCCCGATTGCGGTGGCCAAGGGCGTCACCCAGCCCTACAAGCCAAGCACCTGGGAGCAGATCCCGGACTGGGCCAAGGACAAGGACGGCCACTGGGCGCTGGCCTATACCGGCACCATCGCGTTCATCATCAACAAGCAGCTGGTCAAGGACGCCGATGCCCCCAAGAGCTGGGCCGACCTCGAGAAAGGCAAATACAAGGTCGCCATCGGTGACGTAGGCACCGCGGCCCAGGCCGCCAACGGCGTACTCGCCGCCGCCATCGCCCGTGGCGGTGATGAAAAGAACATCGAGCCAGGCCTGCAGCTGTTCACCAGGATCGCCCAGCAGAAACGTCTGTCGCTGGCCAACCCGACCATCCAGACCCTGGAAAAGGGTGAAGTGGAAGTCGGCGTGGTCTGGGACTTCAACGGCCTGAGCTACCGCGAAAAGATCGACCCTTCCCGCTTTACCGTGCTGATCCCGTCCGACGGCACCGTGATCTCCGGCTACACCACCATCATCAACAAATACGCCAAGCACCCGAATGCCGCCAAGCTGACCCGCGAATACATCTTCAGCGACGCCGGCCAGATCAACCTGGCCAAGGGCAACGCCCGGCCGATTCGTGCCGAAAGCCTGAAGCTGCCCGAAGAGGTGCAGGCCAAGTTGCTGCCCAACGAGCAGTACAAGAATGCCAAGCCGATCAAGGATGCCGATGCCTGGGAAGCCACCTCCAGGAAGCTGCCACAAATGTGGCAAGAGCAAGTCATCATCGAGATGAACTAACCCCCAGAACCTAATCGCTGCGCGGGCTTTTGTGGGCAAAGCTTGCTCGCGATCTTGTAGGAGCGGACCTGGCCGCGATGGGCTGCGAAGCGGCCCCTTAGGCCAGTGACATCTGCGACTCAGCTTGCGAGTGCCGGCGGTTTCAGAATCGCTGGGGCCGCTTCGCAGCCCATCG
>NZ_JAAAMT010000016.1 GCF_009905435.1 Pseudomonas sp. R5(2019) | reverse complement strand
AGCTACCGCCCTACGAGCTGCCGAAACACAAGACACGGATGACCATCAAGAGCGCAACCCACAAGGGCAAGGGCTTCAACGAACTGCGCTTCGAGGATGAAGCCGGGCAGGAAGAAATTTATATCCATGCCCAGAAGGACCAGAACCTCCACGTCAATCATGACGAAACCACCTTCGTCGGTCATGACCGCAGCGAACAGGTCGAACACGATGAAACCCTCACCATCGGCCACGACCGCCAGGAGACCGTGGGTAACGATGAGCAAGTCCATATCGGCCAGGACCGCCGCCACGACATCGGTCAGGACGAATTCCTCACTATCGGCCGCAACCACAGCATCCGCACCGGCAAGGACCGCACCGAGGAGGTCGACAACAACCGTCGCGACAGCATCCAGGCCAATCACTGGGTAACCATCGGCGGCAACCTTGAGCAGACCGTCGCAGGCCATGCCGAAACACAAGCCGGACAGGCCATTCGGCAGCGGACGAAAGTCTACGAAATTCAGGCTTCAGACACTTTGTTCATCAAGGGGCCAGGAGGCAGCCTGCGCATCGATGACGCTGGCATCACCTTCGATGGTCTCTTGCTTCAGGTGAAAGGGCCCGTGACTGTTCAGGGCGGCAGCTCCAGCGCCATTGCGCCACCCGTGGCAGCTCTGGCAGAAGACCTGCCTTTTGATGTGCTGTGCACGAAACGCAGCGATGGCAGTTGCCCTCGAGCCGATTGCCCATGCGGCAACTTCCAGGGAGCCTGACCATGATTGAAGCCCTCGAACACCCCGAATTGCCGGAGGTGGAAGATGAATCACGCGCGACCTGGCTGCTGCTTGAAAGTGAAGTGCTTGAAGAATGGTTGTGCCAACAGCCCGACGCCGTCGAGAAGCCTTCGATCGCTTCCGAAGTACGCAAGACAGACTACGCCTGCTCTTTGAGTTGGGTGTGGAGTGAAACCGAGTACGACGGCCACGAAAGGCGCGGTCCCCTGCTGGTTCGGTATTACCCAGGCTCCGCTCTCGCAGCGCGCTTCCAGCATGACTGGTCCGAAACGGATGGTGCCGTATCTATCGCCTCTCAATCACCTCCCGAGCAAGTACTGGCGCACCTGCGAGCCATCCTCTTCGTCTTCATGCCCAACGGCAACCGGGCTCGATTTCGACTGCAGGACACGGCCGCCCTGGCCAGCGTGCTGCATGCATTGAGCCCATACCGCGCCGCTACGCTGTTGGGTCCCCTTGAACAATTGCAATGGCGCGAGAACCTGGGGCCGGCCCACCAATGGTGGCGCTATGTTCAGCCCCATGGCCCGCACCCGGTACAAGGCGAGTTCCAGTTCACCGACAGCGAAATGGCCCTGATCGATGCAGGTCAGATGGACCATCACCTTCGCAAGCAAGTCGCCCTGACACAGCAAGCTCCTCACAGCTTTCACGACGACGCTCGAATACAGACCAAGGTGTGGCTGCGCCAGCTCAGGCAATGGGGTATTCAGGCGCGTCCCCACCTGGACATCGGCCTGGAAGTCTTTCGCCACCCATCTTTCCGCACAAGGGCAATGGCGGTGATCGCCATCCTGGAAGCGGCTCACCTGTCCCCGGGTGCCCGCGTGACCCAGGCGCTGAATCATCTGATGACAGAGGACATTTGAACCATGACAGGAAGCACTCAATATTTCAGCGCCAATGAGGGTTGCCAACCGCGGATACCATTATTTCCCCTGCGTTATTCGGCCCACCCGCGCCCAAAGGGCGGTGGCGCTTACGCGTATGAGCAATCCGGTCTGAAGCTGCAACAAGGCTTCAGGAAGCTCGACCATGCCCAATACGGCCTGCGTTGTATCGGCGCTGGTTTCATCTATCTATTTGATGAAACCGAGGGCGATATCTTCGTCTGGCGCGTCAAGGAGAACGATGGTCAATTCATCGAAATGAAGTCCAGGTACCGCTCACTCGACAGCGCCATCAAGGGTTACATACCCGGCCATACCGTCCGCCACCTCTGGGCCAGGAAGTGCTCGCGGGTGCACCTGCTGCTGACCGACACGCTGCTGACCGAAAGAAAGATCCGCGAGATTCAGACAAACAAGGATGGCGTGCGCGACAGGCTGGCGACAACATTGGACATGAACACCTGGAATCCCGAAGCGCCCGCCGAACATACCTTTGCAGCTGAACACATCCATGAATGGGTGGAAGAATACAAAGGCACCGACCTTGACTTTTCCCCCTGGAAAATCAAGCCCACCCTCTCGGCCAATGCCTTGCTACAAAGCATGAGGGCTGTCGCCCCGGCGGCGCAGCTAGCGGTGGTCATGCAAGACCACATTGCTTTGGTTCAGGATCTTGGGGGCGTGTTCCAGGAGTCGCGCAAAGCCCTGGAGCACTACACCACCGCCCCAGACAAAACCCACAACAACACCGGCGCCACCCAGCGCTACCGCAAGAAGCTCATCGCCGATTTGATCGGACGAATCTATGAGTCGGAATATGCCGAAAATGCGGGCGTAGCCGGCCAGGGCGAGCAAGCGCTGGAAAAAAAGCTCAAACGCGACATGGACGTGCGAGAGCAGAACCGCCAGTTTCAGGCTTCCATCGCCACTCAGCAGACGGGAAAATATCGTCCCTCATCCTACCCTCTGACCACCCCACCCAGCTTGGCACCCGCCGACCCCATCGCCGCCCGCGCCGAAGCCCTGGCGGCATCAGCGCCTATCTACTCGCGGCATATCAAAGAAGCCGAACGGGTGAAATTTCTGCGTGACTTCGACAACGAGGTGACCAAACGACATGCCAGCGTGCTGGACCGCAAGAACGACCGCTGCCGCTGGCTGGAGAGTTACCTGGCCGCATCACCCTGCGACCTTGGCGCCGCCTTCATGCGCTACGACACCAGCGACCCGATGTCCTCGACCAGCCATGCCATCGCATTTATCGCCTGCACCGAGGGCATGATCTGGGGCACGGAAACAACGCCTTCCGGGAAAACCGACAAGGAACGCGAGCTATTCCAGTTGTGGTGGGAAATGCCCTGGCAGACCAACCCCATTCTGACCAACATCGACCACGACAAGGGCCTTGGCGACACGATCTGGGATAACAAGATGGACGTTACCCTGGATGCCGCGCTGAGCAAGGGCGCGGGGCAACTCCTTCGCTATGTGGCCGTGCATTTCCTGATGGAGCAGGTCAGCGTCTATACCCTGAGCCGCTTCCCGAACACCGGAAACGGCCGAGCCTGGCACGGGGCTGCGCGCGACGCGGTAGCCAACCGCATTCATCAACTGGCGGGGATGGGGACCGTGGAGGACGCGAATCGGCTGGTGCAGATGCTTGAGACCCGCTATCAGGACCGCCTCACGACAAGATCGCTTACCCCCATCGAAGCCGTCCAGGCACTGGAAGATGCTGCAGGGTTTCCACGTGGGACGGTGGCGGTGGGATCCCTTGCGTCGAATGCGGGGGATGTAATGGAAGTCTTCGAATGGTCGCGGTTGAAGCCGTTGATGCGGTCTGCGAGTCCGTTTTTGCAGGTGTTTGAACGGGGGGTGGCGGGTGGGGTGGCGTTTTTTAGTTTTCTGAATTTGAAGGCGGCGGTGGGTGCACTGACTGCATCGCCAAATTGGGAAACGGTGTCGAACTTCGCTGCAGCCTTAATGGGAGTGGGCAGCGCACTGAACGGAGTACTTGTTACCACAAGAGCATTAATGCCCCAGGTATATTTGCGTGTATCGATTTCTAGCATGATGTTGGAACGGCTCAGCAGAGTGTCCGCATTAGATCGTTGGTTTGGTTATGGCGGGGCGCTATTTGATGCCTTGACCAACTGGTTGAGAGCCACTGGACAGCGACGACTAGGAAATCATGACGCGGCCACCGCCTACGCTCTGGCTGCAGTTGGCTTGAGTCTGGGCGGGGCCGCAATGACTACTGGTGGGGCAGCGCTTGCATCAGGATTAGGCATCGCTGGTACTGTAGCCACGGTACCTGTTTGGGGATGGATTGCTGCAGGTGCAATTCTATT
This sequence comes from Pseudomonas sp. R5(2019), assembly GCF_009905435.1. Classification (GTDB taxonomy): domain Bacteria; phylum Pseudomonadota; class Gammaproteobacteria; order Pseudomonadales; family Pseudomonadaceae; genus Aquipseudomonas. The sequence continues at coordinate 103,931 of NZ_JAAAMT010000016.1, read as the reverse complement.
GGGGGTTGGTCTCTGGTGGCTGCTTGAGGCTGAACGGGGGCTATTTACCGCACTCAACTACTGGCTCAATGACGGCAGCTTTGGAAAGCATGAGTTACTTGGCCGGAAGGCCATAACCAAATACGTCAACCTTGATGATGAAAACAAAGCGTATGTTAGTGCCCTCTATGCGCCGCGATTGGTGGGAAACGAGTGGAAAGTTTTCGGTACCGAGCAGGCCCCCATACATCTACCGGGTAGAGGGGGGGTGGCAGTCAACTACGATCCTCGCTTCGTCATGCGCATTGCATATCCCTTGGCGGGCGAGGTAAAGCGGCCTGCTGCGACATACGAGAGCAAATCCTCCGACGCGCCGCCACCCAAATGGGTCGAAGAGGGTCCAGCAGAGCCTTTGAGTAGCGGGGGAAGCGTCCATACTTATGTAGTGACCGGTTTGAGCGAGAAAGCTGTAACGACCTTCACGCTACAGACCGCATACAAACCCACTCTTCTGGAAGAGTCTTTGGAAACCAACTTTCAAATCTCCGCCACAGACGCCCCGTTTTACTATGGAAAGTAAGTGAACATGTCTCAACATCACGTACCCAAAAAAGAACGCAGCATCTTCTACACCCGCGTCGAAGCCCTCCGCACGAACGCCCCACCATTGAACGTAGAGCCGGCTGCCGACAACAATGTAATGAAAGTCACCGAACACTCTCTGTTTATGCGCACCGCAAATGGCAGTATGTATGGAGGACGACACAGCATGAGTTGGTGGGCGGCGGCAACGACTCCGGTTATATTCGCTTTCTTTTCTTTAGGCGGATATTGGATCTATCTCCATGATCGCAACCAAAACGGCTATAGCGCAGGCGCGGTTTCCCATTATCTTGAGAGCTGGTACTACCCCATCTGCATAGCCGCTTTTTCACTTCTATCCTGTTTCTGGATGTTTATTCCGTGGCGTATGCAACTACCGATTATCTTCAATCGAAAAACCCGCCAAGTCACTTGTGTGATCCAAGGCAAGCTAGTCAGCCAGCACTGGGACCAGCTGGAAGCCTACATCAAGGACGTCACCAGTTTCGCAGTCGGAAGTGGCCCCATCAACGAAGGTGTACTCACCCTCGCATTTCCTTACGTTGACCCGGACAAACCCAATGGAGAGAAATGCCTGCGGGTTGGTATCTACGCCACGTTGGATCATCGGCAGGCTGTAGTAAATCGAGGTATATACGGTGCTGCCCAAGTCTGGGAGTACATTCGCCTGTACATGCGCGAGGGAGCTTGCGCTGTTCCTCCTTCGTCCGCACTTGATCGCTACGCCATAGCTAGTGCACGTGAAGCCGTTCAGCAATTCAACCCGCTAAAGGTACTTCGAGTTCAGCACCCGGGCTGGCTCGTCGTGGCCGTTCCATTCTTCTTGTTCATCGCACTGCCCATCGCGCCGCTTGTGATGCTGGGCGACATTTTCTACATGTGGCTCAACCGCATCCTGCCGCGCCGCAAATGGCCACAGCAACTGATCGACGCCTGCGACGGCGTATGGGACGGCAAGGGTGACTAAAGTTGGAACAGAATCTCCGTCCCCACAGGCCATGCATCGCAACCGCTAAGGTCTTTGCCCCACAAAATAATCCACATCCTGCTGCAGCAAGCGCTCACCCAACACACCCATGGCCTGCCGGCTGTCCTCCAGCAACAGGCAGAGGCAGTCGGCAACATGGGAAACGTCGCAGTCGTCTGTGTCTTCGAGTTTGATGCGGGAAAAGGTTTCGAGCAGATTTCGAGTGGCGTTCATGCGCCGGGTGATGAAGGTGTGCAAGGCCATGTCCGAGACAGCGGGATTGATCTGCAGGACTGATGTTTCGGTACGCACATCGGAATTTTGATTCAAGGTTCAAGCTCCTATTGATAGTGAGCCGACACCCTTGTCGCCAAACAATGGTGGCAGCTGTACGCAGGTTGGCGAACCAGGCAATAGGTACCCGGCAGATCCGAAGATCTCCCGCGCACAGCTGCCATAGCACAACCCTGTGACCGCCAAAGAGGTCTCATGGTGCTTATGTGCGCTGTCGCGCCTATTGCTGCGGGTCGCCAAACCCGGTCGTCCTGTGGGACGACGGGCGGACTATAGGATGAGGTTCAAGTCAGTGCAAGCAAGATATGGGCTGTTGACGTCCGCCTGAACCACACCGCCATCAATGGCCGAGCACAGATCCATGTAGGAGCTGGGCTTGCCCCAATGCCAGTCAGTTAAGGCGAGATCCATGTGGGAGCGGATTTACCGGATCGCCGGACCGCCGCGAATGAAGGCACCGCGCAATGCCAGAAAAACCGCGGTGTCTGGATTCGCGGATAAATCCGCTCCCACAGGTTTTCGGCGCTCCATTCCTTAACTGACTGGCATTGGGGCTTGCCCGCGATGGCACCAGCACGGTTCCTGCATGTGCACGAACAGCTGCGTCTACCTAGGCAAGATCTAGGGTGTATCTGCTGACGTCATCGCGAGCAAGCTCAGCTCCTACATCCTTGTACATCGCCATTTTTATGGCAGACATCTCACCGCTTGAACCGGTAAAACAAATTCGGCTCGCTCACCACATACACATTACCCACATCATCCATCGCCACGCCTTCGGCCTGCATCACGTCGGCCTTGAGGCCCTGGTGGCCGGCGCGCAGGGTCAGGGTGCTGACCGGGCGGCCGGATGTGTCCAGTTCGATCAGCACTTTGGACTCGTCCGAGAGCGCCAGCAGGTGCTGGGACGCCGGGTCGAACCAGAGGCTGGAGAGATCGGTCAGAAACAGCCGGGCGTCCCGCGCAGGGTTGCTGGTGACGTTCGGGTTCAGGGGTTCGATGCGCTCACCGAAGAAGCCGCTGATCTCGAGAATCTGCAGCGGATTTTTTTCCTTGGCCACATACAGGCGCTGGTGGGCCGGGTCATAGGCCAGGCCTTCGAAGCCCTTGTTCTCGGTGTCCTGGTCGCTCAGGCTCAACTGCCGGGCATTGAGCGGGTCGGCGATGTCGATGGATTCGGTGTCGGCACCAATGTGAATCTCAGTCAGGCGCTTGCGTCGCTCTTCGACCACCACGTAGGTGCCCGGGCGGATGTATTCGATGGCTTCCGGGTCCTCAAAACCAATCATCGGGATGCTGCGCAGCAACTTGCCATCCAGTGACAGTTCAATGAACTGCGGGTTCTGGTTGGTCAGGCTGACCAGCGTGCGCCGATCGCTGTCGAAAGACAGCGCCGAGAGGTTGTCGAAGCCGGTCAGTGGCAAGGCCTGCACGTCCGCCCGGTAGCGCGACAGCTTCACCCCGTCGGCGTTACTGCGCTCCACTCGGTCACGCTGGACCCAGTCAAACCAGATGCGTTCATATAGACGCTGCTGCTGCCCATTGACGGCCAGCACCAGCACCGCCATCCCTACGCATAACCAAAGCCCCTTGAGGGAAAGCGCCCGCTTCATTTTGTCTGCCCGTGTCCTGAGATCCTTGATCAGCCTAACGAGCGAACAGTGATTTTTGATGACGCTGGCAACGCCGCTTCCGTCGACACGACTTTCACTGCAAGAAACCGAGAGAGCACCCGCCGGACCATGGCGTAAACTCACGCCCTGCCCAAAGGATCTGGAGTCCACCGTGAGCCCCATCGCGCTGTTTCGTTTGTTGTTGCTCGCCGCCATCTGGGGGGCGAGCTTTTTGTTCATGCGCATTATTGCCCCGGAACTCGGCACGATCCCGACCGCGTTTTTTCGCGTGTCCATCGCCGCCATCGGCTTGCTGGTGATCCTCGCGCTGATGCGCATCGACTGGAATTTTCGCGGCAAATTCGGCGTATGCCTGGTGCTGGGCATGATCAACTCGGGCATACCGGCCACGATGTATTCGGTAGCCGCTCAGGTATTGCCGGCTGGCTATTCGGCGATTTTCAATGCCACCACACCGCTGATGGGCGTATTGATCGGTGCCCTGTTTTTTCGTGAACCGATGACCAAAGCCAAGCTGTGCGGCATATTCCTCGGCCTGCTCGGCGTCGCGGTGCTCAGCGGCGCCGGGCCGGTGGCGTTCGATGCCCAGTTGATGGGCGGCGCGCTCGCCTGCCTGGCCGCCACCGCCTGCTATGGCCTGGCTGGCTTTCTGGCCCGGCGCTGGCTGGACCAGCAAGGCGGCCTCGACAGCCGACTGTCCGCTTTGGGAAGCATGCTCGGTGCGACGCTGTTGCTGGTGCCGCTGTTCGGTTACAGCGCCCTGACACACCCGCCTGCCAGCTGGGGTGGCTGGCAGGTCTGGGCATCCTTGCTCGGCCTGGGACTGCTGTGCACCGCCTTCGCCTACATCCTGTATTTCCGTTTGCTCAGCGAAATCGGACCGATCAATTCCTCCACCGTGACTTTCATGATCCCGATCTTCGGTGTGCTCTGGGGCGCCTGGCTGCTGGATGAGCCGCTGTCGATGGGGCATGTGTACGGCGGCGTGCTGATCGCCCTGGCCGTGTGGCTGGTGCTCAAGCCGGCAGTGGTGGCCAACCCTGCACCGAGCCAAAGTGCAGACAAGGCCTGAGGACGACGGACAAGGTCACTCAGAACAGCGGCAAGGTGTAACTCAGAGTCAGGCGGTTCTGATCCTGATGACGCGAGGCCTCGCTGCGGGATACTCCGTTGCGCCAGGCAAAACCGACGCCTTTGAAGGTGCCGCCCTGAATCACGTAATCCAGCATCAGGTCACGCTCCCATTCCTTTTGCCGAGGACCGCTGAAGGTCTCGATCCGGTCGCCGTACAAGTACATGACCGAGGCCTTCAGGCCAGGGACGCCGAGGGCGGCGAAGTCGTAGGCGTACTGCCCAAACCGGGTGCGCTCGCCGGCACGGGTGAAGTTCTGGATCAGCCGGTCGGTATAAAGATAAGTACCGGCCCCCCCGGCGCCTTTATCGGCGAGGCTGCCCTGGTTCAACTGGACGAAATTGCTGTTGTCTGAAACCTGCTGATAGCCCAGCGTGAAGGCGTGCCCGCCGAGGCTGTAGATAAAGGCGGCGCTCCAGGTATCGTTGTCTATTTCGCCACGGCCACCGCGGCTGTAGCCCCCCACCTTGTAACCTTCGGCGCGCCCTGAAGCACTGGCATTGGCGCCGTCCGAATCGGTCTTGAAGTAACGCAGATCGGTTTTCAGCGAGCCGTATCCTCCCAGGGAAAGGTCATGGGTCAGGCCGGTGAAATGCTGGGTGTAGTAGTCCTCCAGATTGGCGTAGTAATACTGTGCGAGCAGCCGCTCGGTGACTTTGTAATCGCCGCCGGCAAAGTAGAAGTGATTGCTTTCCCGGGTGCCACCGCTGACCGCCAGCCCCGTTCGATCACTGGAGCCGCGACCGATTGCGTGCTCGATCAACCCGGCGGTCAAGGTCAGCCCATCGATCTCATTGGACACCACTTGCCCGCCTTCGAAGGTCTGCGGCAGCAGGCGCCCGTCAGTGGGCATCAGAATCGGCAGCTTGGGGATCAGGGTGCCGTAGCGCAGTTCAGTCCTGGATACCCGCATTTTTGCCGTCAGGCCCAGACGACCGAATGACTGCGCCGCCTCATCACCGTCATCGGGAAACATCGTACTGCCTACATGACGGCCCTGGCCGCTGTCCAGGCGAATGCCCAGTTGCGCGAGCACATCCACACCCAAACCCACGGTGCCATCGGTAAAACCCGATTGAGCATTGAGTATGAACGCCTGCCCCCACTCCTCGGTTTTCGAGGGCGCGGCGGAGCCGTCGCGGTTGTCGTTGTTGAAGTAGAAGTTACGCAGGTTCAGGCTGGCTTTACTGTCACCGATGAAATCGGCGCAGGCCCAGGGACTGGTCATCAGAGTACAAAGTCCGAAGGTTACAGCGGGGTGGTTAATCTTCATTCAAGCGCCTCTAGCCTTTCAAATGGGCGGCAGACCAAATAGCAACGGCATCGTTATTGTTTTAAGTGCAGCCGGCCGCTTGGCGACCGGCTGCGATACAGACTTCGGTCAGGCCTTGACCTGCAGCACCTGCTCCACCGGTTCGCCTGTACGCAGGCGTGCCAACAGCTCGGGTTCGGCAAGGTCAGAGGCCAGCGCACGATCGATGATCCCGCGCGCCACCGACGGGTCGAGCACCAGTACGCCGTTGTCGTCGGCCAGCACCAGATCGCCGGGGAACACCGTGACCCCACCACAACGGATGGGCTGGTTGATCGCACTGCTGCCTCGATCGACCAGCTTGGTGGTGAGCACGCTGGTGCCACGGGCGAACACCGGCAGCCCGGTTTCTCTCAGCTCCTTGATGTCGGTGACCACGCCATCGACCACAACGCCGCGGGCCCCACGACTCTGAGCGGCGCAGGCGGTGACCGCGCCGACACAGGCGTGCCGAGGGTCATTGCCGGTGTCGATGACCAGCACATCGCCCGGTTGCAGCAGCGCCAGCGCGCGGTTGACCGGGATCGCCTCGCCCTCGGCAATGCGCAGGGTCACCGCCCTGCCCACCAGCTTGATGTCCGGCACCATCGCGCGAATGCCCGGGTCGATAAAGCCGTCTTCAAGAAAGTGCCCAAGGGTCGGGAAGCTGACTTCCATCAAGCGCTCGATCAGGCCTGGCTCAAGAGCAGAATGCATCGTTGCTCTCCTGTTGACGGGGGATCAGTTCGGCGATGCAGTCGATCTCCAGCGCAACGCCCCAGAGCGCAACGCAGACGGTGGTGCGAGCCGGCGGCGCATGCCCGAGCACCTCGCGATAAACCCGATTGAACGGCTCCAGTTGAGCCACATCGGTCAGGTAGGCATTGAGCTTGACGATCTGGCTCAGGCTGGAGCCGGCCTCGAGCAGAATGGCTTCGAGGTTCATCAAGGTTTGCCGCACCTGCTCGGTAAAACTGGCCGGCTGCTCGTCGAGCGCGCCAACGGCCGGGATTTGCCCGGCGGTAAAGACCAGGTTGCCGCTGATCACGGCCTGTGAGTAAGGCCCCACGGGGCCAATGGTGCCTGGAGCTGCCTGAATTCTGAGCATGGCGTTGTCTCTGCGATTGAAAGGAAAAAGAGTCAGGCGCGGGCCGCGTTCGAAGCCCCGGAATTGACCTTGGCGATGTCTTTCTTGAAGGTTTCACTGAGCAGCAACAGCGCCAGCAATGACACGACCGCGCTGCCGATCAGGTACCAGGCCACGGACGAGCCCTTGCCGGTCGCCGACAACAAGGCGGTGGTGACAATCGGGGTCGCGGCGCTGCCCAACAGGCCGGAAAGCATGTAGCTGATCGACAGGCCCGAGTAGCGCACACCCGTGCCGAACAGCTCGGCGAGGAAGGTGGCGATGGGGCCGTAGTTGGCGGCAAAGGCGGTCATCAGCAAGCCGTAGCCGAGGATCACCAGCGGCAGCTCGCGTGTGTCCATCAGCCAGAACAGCGGGAAGGCCACCAACGCCTCGCCGACGATGCCGGCGATGATGATCGGCTTGCGTCCATAGCGGTCAGACAGCGCACCGAACACCGGCAGCAGCACCACGCACAAAGCGCACGACAACAACACCACAGTGAGCATGACGCTGCGGCTGAAACCCAGGGTCTGAGTGCCGTAAGTCAGGCCGAAGGCAACAATGATGTTGTACGAAGCACCGGTGGACATGGTTGCAATGCCGCCCAGCAACACCTGCTTCCAGTACTTGCGCATGACTTCGGCCAGCGGCAGTTTCACTTGCGTATCAGATTTTTTGACCTTGTCGAAAGCCGGCGTTTCGGTGATGTTCAGGCGGATGTACAGGCCCACGGCGATCAGCAGCACACTGGCCAGAAATGGCACTCGCCAGCCCCAGCTCAGCAGGTCTTCCTGTGGCAGCACGGCAGCGATCACCAGGAACGCCAGGTTGGCGATCATGGTCCCGGCCGGCACACCAATCTGTACCCACGAGCCGTAGAGCCCGCGCTGGTTGGCAGGCGCATGTTCGACGGCCATCAACACCGCCCCGCCCCACTCGCCACCCAGGGCCAGGCCCTGAATCACCCTTAAGGTCAGCAGCAGGATCGGTGCCCAGATACCGATGGTTGCGTAGTCCGGCAACAAGCCGATGGCGAACGTGGCCGCCCCCATCGTCAGCAATGACACTAACAACATCGACTTGCGCCCCAGTCGGTCACCGAAATGACCAAACAGTGCAGCGCCGATAATGCGGGCCACATACGCCGAGGCAAAAGTGCCGAACGCCAACAAAGTGCCAATCAAGGCATCGAAGTCGGGAAAGAAGATTTTGTTGAAGACCAGCGCCGAAGCAGTGGCAAACACAAACAAGTCATACCATTCAACGGTGGTGCCAATCACACTGGCAACCGCCACTTTCTTCATATTGACGGTTTGCTTGGGTTCAAGCGTATCACTGCAAGTAGTTGTGGAATGACTCATGGAGTTCTCCTGTGGGCGCGTTTAAATACGCGGCACGGTTTTAGTTATTGTGTTTACTTGGCAGTACTGAAATCGCAGGCAAGTTGGCCCTGACGCCTGTTTTCAGGCGCAAGCGCTCGCTGGCGCCGTTCAAACGGCGTCAGGGTGTTCACTTGTTATTGTTAAGCGTTGCTACTAACCGGCGATGTGTTCCGCTCGAGCCCATACGGCATTGAGCAAGACATCGGCGCCTTTGGCCACGTCATCGGGCAAGGCCATTTCCGCTTCGTTGTGGCTCAAGCCGCCAACGCAGGGAATAAATACCATGGTGGTCGGGCAATGCCGGGCCAGGTGAATGGCGTCGTGGCCGGCTCCACTGACGATATCCTGATGGTCATAGCCCAACCCTTCGACCGCCGTGCGCACCGCCTGGATACAGGCTGGGTCGAACGGTGTTGCCGGGCTGAACCAATGCCGGCTGACGGTCAAGTTCAGGCCGCGCTGTTCGGCGATGCTGACCAGCACCTCGCGCGCCGTGCGCTCCATGGCGTCGATCTGCGTGTCCAGGTGATGGCGCAGATCGACGGTGAAATTCACTTTCCCCGGGATGGTGTTGCGCGAGGAGCGGGCGATGTCCAGCTGGCCGACGGTCACCAGGCCTTTGGGGGCGAAATCGTCGGCCAGTTGCTCCAGTGCCGCGATCATCTGTGCCACCCCGAACAAGGCGTCCTTGCGCAGCGGCATCGGCGTGGTGCCGGCATGGGCGGGAATGCCATCAACCTGCACGTCCAACCAGCAGATGGCCTGGCCACCGGTGACCACACCGACCGGCACGCCGTTGTCTTCCAGAATCGGCCCTTGTTCGATATGCGCCTCGAAGTAGGCATCGAACGGGCGCCCCAATGGCTCGCTGCCGGCGTATCCGCTCCGTTCCAGCGCCTGGGCCACGCTGACACCGCTGGCATCACTGCAAGCCAGACCGGCGGCCAGTTCAAGGTTGCCGGTAAACACCGCCGAACCGAGCATGGCCGGGGTGAAACGGGCGCCTTCTTCGTTGGTCCAGACCGCGATTTCCAGTGGTTTTTGCGTCTGAATGTCGTCGTCGTTCAAACGGCGCACCACTTCAAGCCCCGCCAGCACGCCATAGATCCCGTCAAAACGCCCGCCCTTGGGTTGTGTGTCCAGATGGCTGCCCATCACCACCGGCAATGCCTCCGGGTCCAGGCCCGGGCGGCAGGCGAACAGGTTGCCGATACGGTCGACCTTGACACTCATTCCCGCCTCGCGGCACCAGCCGGCGAACAACTCACGTCCGGCACGGTCTTCCATCGACAGGGCCAGCCGGCAATTGCCGCCCTTTTCGGTTGGCGCCACCTTGGCCATTTCCATCAGGCTGTCCCACAGCCTGTGCGCATTGATTTTCAACATAGGTGTCACCTTGCTTGAACGAACGGGCTTGCGAACCAAGCCCGGTGTGGTTATCAGTAGCCCAGGGCAACACTGACGGTGTTGAGCAGCGGTTCGCCCTGGCTCAAGCGTCGGACGTTTTCCGCGACCTGGCGGGCAATGCAGTCATGGCTGGCGGCTGAAGCCATGTGCGGGGTCACGATGACGCCGGGCAAGGTCCAGAGCGGATGCTCGGCCGCCAGCGGCTCTTTTTCGAACACATCGAGCATCGCGCCCCGTAACTGACCGCAGGCCAGGGCTTGGGCAAGATCGTCGGCCAGCACATGCTGGCCGCGACCGCAGTTGACGATGGCCGCGCCAGGCGCCAGTGCCGCGAAGGTTTCACGACACAAAATGCCCCGAGTGGCGTCGGTCAGCGGCAGCAGGTTGACCAGCAGATCGAGCCCATCGAGAAACGCTGCAAAATCCTCCTGGCCCTTGTAGGTGGTGACCTTTTCCAGATGCTTGCCGGTGCGCGCCCAACCACGAACGGTGTAGCCGGCGCCGGCCAAATCGCTGGCTATCGCACTGCCCAGCGAGCCCAACCCCATGACGCCGACCTTGAAGCTGGCCGCTGCGCGCTGAACCGGCCGCTGCCATTGCTGTTCCCGGTGCTGGCGCAGGACCTGGTCAAAACCCCGGTGATAGTGAATCACCGCCCAACGCACGTACTCGGTCATGCCCTGGCGATGGCCCGGATCGACCACGCGACACACCGGCAACGCCGGGCGTTGCGGGTCGTGCTGCAGGTGATCGATACCGGCCGCGACCGAATGAATCAGTTTCAGGTTCGGCAACCGCGCCAGGCTGCCGGCAGGCGGAAACCAGCAGGCGGCGACCTCGGCACGCTGTGCACCCGGCTCATCGGCCAGTACCACTTCAAGTTCCGGCGCTTCGCGTTGGAAAGAGCGCTTGAGCGAGGCCAGCAAACCCTCATCGGTCGCCAACAGGACCACAGTGTTCATGAGCAGTACGACTCGCGTTGGGATTGGATCAGGGTCAGTGCGGCTTCCCAGCTCAACGCGACGATTTCTTCGGCATCGTCACGCTCGAATTGCTCGGCGGTATGACGGCAGACGCTTTCGCTCGGGTAGTGCAACTCGCTTCCCCCCGCCAACGCCTGGACCTGGGCCTGGCAGGCACGCTCCAGAAAGTGGATCTCATGGAAGGCCTCGGCGACGCTCCTGCCGCCCACGAGCAGCCCGTGGTTGCGCAAAATCATGGCCTTGTGCGGGCCGAGATCGGCGATCAACCGCTCACGTTCCTCCAGCGATAGGGCGATGCCTTCATAGGTGTGATACGCCAACTTGCCATAGAACTTCAGCGCATGCTGGCTGATCGGCAACAGCCCCTGCTTCTGGGCGGCCACTGCCATACCGGCGGCGGTGTGGGTATGGATCACGCAGTTCAGGTCCGGGCGCGCCATATGGATGGCAGAGTGGATGACGAAACCTGCGGCGTTCACCCGTTGCTCACCACCGTGACTGTCGATCACCCGGCCCTGCTGGTCGATGCGGACCAGATCCGAGGCTTTCATGCGGTCGAAAATGACCCCGTAGCGGTTGATCAGGAAATGATGCTCCGGCCCCGGAATACGCAGGGTGATGTGCGTATCGATCAGGTCGGTCATGCGAAAGTGCGCAATCATCCGGTACAGGGCTGCCAGTTCGCAGCGGGCCTGCCATTCGGTATCGCTGAAGGTGTACGGCTTGCTCATGGAAACTCCTGTTTTAGTGTGCGATGGCGGGACGGGCTGCAGGCGCCGCGTTGCCACGCAGGCGGGCCAGGCCACAAATCCCGATCAGGGAAAGTACCGAAAGGAAGGTGAAGAACACCGCCAGCGGTAACCATTGACCTTCAAAGCGGGTGGCCAGCAAGGTGCCGATCAAGGGGGTTGAGCCGCCGGCAAGGGTGCTGATCAACTGATAGGACATCGAGATCCCCGAGTAACGCAGCCGGGTCGGAAAGGCTTCGCACATGTAACCGGCAATCACTGCATACAGCGCCGACAAGGTCACGACCGCCATGGCGATACCGAGGGTCATCAACACCAGGTTCTGGGTGCCGACCAGCATGAACATCGGGTAAGGCACGAGCATGCACAACAGCGCCACACACTTGAGAAAGCGCTCGGTGCCGACTCGCTCGGCGAGCAACGCCGCCAGTGGCTGGGAGAGAAACTGCAAGACAGTCACCAGAAACAGACAGTCGAGAATCGTCGAGCGAGCGATGCCCTGATATTGGGTGACATAGGTGATCATGAAGGTGTTGGTGAAAAAGAACCCCGCCGAGCCGATGGTCACCGCCAGGGCGGCGAAAACGATCTGCCGCCAGCAGGTACGCACCACTTCCAGCACCGGGTATTTCGCCGTCTGATCCTGTTCGCGGACCGCCTTGAACTCGGGCGACTCCTCGACCCCGAAGCGAATCGCCAGACCCACCAGCATCAACAGGCCGCTGACCAGGAACGGCAGGCGCCAGCCCCAGTCGAGAAAATCAGCCTGATCGAGTGAAGACACCAGCCGAAAGGCGATCAAGGCCAACAGCAAACCCGCCGGGCTGCCCAATTGGGCAAAGGAGGCGTAGAAAGTCTTGCGCTTGGCCGGCGCATGTTCGCTGGCCATCAACACCGCACCGCCCCATTCGCCGCCCACGGAAATGCCCTGAACGATACGCAGCGCTACCAGCCCGATCGGGGCCCAGATGCCGGCGCTGGCATAGCTGGGCAACAGGCCGATGCAGGTGGTGGCCAGGCCCATCAGCACCATGGTGAACAGGAGCATTTTCTTGCGCCCCAGACGATCGCCCAGATGGCCGAAAACCATGCCGGCCATGGGCCGGGCGATAAAGCCCACGGCGAAGGTGCCGAATGCCGCGAGGGTGCTGACCCCTGGAACTGTGCTTGGGAAAAACACCTGGCCCAATACCAGTGCCGCCGCCATGGCGTAGATATAGAAATCGTAGAACTCGATGGTGGTGCCAATAAAGGCAGCCGCCGCCGCTCGGCGTGGCTGGTTGGAAGACGTGTGCATCGCAGGGCCCTTTTTCGATTACTTGTAAAGGCAGTCAGAACTTGGCTAGTCCGGTTGCGCTCTGATGGCGCTCTTGCGTCTTTATCGCGCCCGGCCAATAATTAGTCAATTTTCTAATTCTTATGCACTATATTAGCCACGCTAATATTCATAAACCTCAACTCAGGCGTTGGCTAAAAGCTGACGGACTGATCAACCGGCAAAAACCGCCAGGCAGGCCGGCGGTGCAGCCTCCATCAACGTTTTTCAGTCGTTATTCGCCTTCCCCGAACAGGACCGATTCAATGAGCCAGACACCCGCACCCTCGGAGCCTCAAGCCGCAAAATGGGACAGCCGGCGCTTTCTCAATGACCGACTGGACTGGAACCTGCTGCGCACCTATCTGGTGATCGGCCAGGAAGGCAGCATCAGCCGGGCAGCGGCACGCCTGCACATCACCCAGTCCGCGGTGAGCCAGGCCCTCAAGCGGCTGGAAGAACAACTGGAGTGCACACTGATCCAGCGTCGCGGGCCGCGCTTTGACCTGACCGAAGCCGGTGATGAGGTGTATCGGATCGCCTCGGATATCTATGGCAACGTCTCGCGCCTCAGTGCCGCCATCGAGACCCGGCAGGACGATGTGATCGGCAAGATTCGGCTGCTGACCATCAGCTGCGTGCAGTCGACGCGCTACGACGATTTTCTCGCCGAGTTCCACCACCGCCACCCACGCGTGGAGTTCGAGATAGAGGTCATGCGCAGCTCCGACATCATCAGTTCGCTGCTGCAAAAAACCGCAACGCTGGGGGTGGGCCTGTGTCGAATTCCGCAACCGAAGCTGGAACAACGCTGCCTGTTGCACGAGCGCTATGCCTTTTTCTGCGGGCAACGGCACCGCTTTTTCGGGCGCAAGGATTTGACCCTGGAGTCGCTGCAGGGTGAGAACTTCGTCAGCTTTACCAGCGATCAGATCGGTGGAAACCTTTCACCACTGGCCATGTTTCGCGATCAGCAAGGCTTTACCGGCAAGATCGTCGCCTCCTCCTCAAGCTTTGAAGAGATTCGAAGGCTGGTGTATGCCGGTTTCGGTATCGGTTGCCTGCCCGACCATGCGGTCGAGGCGGAGGTACAAAGCGGACAACTCTGGCGCCTGCCGCCCGAGGAAGGGATCGTCGACGTGGACATTCATCTGCTCTGGAACCGCGACCAGAGAATGACCCACGCCGAAACGATATTTCTCGAGAGTTTCCAGCATGCACTGGCTACTCCCGAAACCTGATGGATGCGACGCCAAGCGCTTAGCCGAACAGCCAGCGACCGATCACATAGAGGACGATGACCGCCAGGACCGGCCGCAGAATCCGATACAACCTGGGATTGGCGCGCTTGAATTGCTTGACCTGGTCGCTGACACCGTTGCTGAAGTTCTTGCTCCAGGCGTAGGCCTGGTTGATGCCGCCAACGCGTTCGTCATCCAGGTTCTGCGGCGCCGTGGCACGACCCAGGAAGGCGCTGACACGGCGGTTGATGCGGGTCATGAAGCCGTTGCTCAGCGGCCGCTCGATGTCGCAGAACAGGATCACGCGGGTGTGTTCGGTTTCGTTCTTGACCCAGTGCACGTAGGTTTCATCGAACATCACGTCTTCGCCATCTCGCCAGGCGTAGACCTGGCCGTCGACGTAGATGCGGCAGTCATCGGAGTTGGGCGTGGACAGCCCCAGGTGATAACGCAGGGAACCGGCAAAGGGGTCGCGGTGTGGGTTCAGGTGGCTGCCACCGGGCAGCAGCGCGAACATGGCACCCTTGACGTTGGGAATGCTGCTGACCAATTCGACGGTTTTCGGGCACAGCAGGTTGGCCGAAGGCAGGGGCTTGTCGTACCACTTGAGGTAGAAACGCTTCCAGCCTTTCTTGAAGAACGAACCGAAACCGGCGTCGTTGTTCTTCTGCGCTGCGCGAATATAGCCCTCGTCGAACAGGTGCATGGCCTCTTCGCGGATGACTTCCCAGTTGTCCTTGAGCAGGTCCAGCTCAGGGAATTTGCTGCGGTCCAGATAGGGCTTGGATGGCACGCCGGAGAACAGGTACATCAGGGCGTTGTAGGGGGCGAACAAGGCAGAATGGTTGACGAACTGCCGCAGCAGCGGCAAACGCGCCTTGCCGCGCAAATGCACATAGAGCGTACTGCCGAGAAACAGGAGTAGAACCGAGGCCTTGGCTACAAAAGAAAGGGTCATGCAACAACACTCCTTGATGAGCAATTGGCCATGATAAACCCTTCCCGTATCAGTAAAAACCGATGGGATCCAACATTGTGAGTTGAGGATTATGTAACAAACAGTCGGGAGTGTTATTGCCGCGGATCATCTGGCGAGCAAGCCACATGACCCGCGCTTGAGCCCTTACTGCTGGTTTTCCTGTTCAGTGAACAGGTCACTGAACAACATGCTCGACAGGTACCGCTCACCCGAGTCCGGCAGAATCACCACGATGGTCTTGCCCTGCATCTCCGGTTTCTCGGCCAGGCGCACCGCCACGGCCATGGCCGCGCCGCAGGAAATACCACTGAGAATCCCCTCCTCCTGCATCAGCCGCAACGCCATGGTCTTGGACTCCTCGTCACTGACCAGCTCCACCTGGTCGACCATCGACAAGTCGAGGTTCTTTGGCACAAAACCGGCGCCGATGCCCTGGATCTTGTGCGGGCTTGGCTTGATTTCTTCACCGGCCAGTGCCTGGGTGATCACCGGCGAGGTGAGCGGCTCAACCGCCACCGACAGGATCGGTTTGCCCCGGGTCTTCTTGATGTAGCGCGACACGCCGGTGATGGTGCCACCGGTACCGACCCCGGCCACCAGCACGTCGACCGCGCCATCGGTGTCGTTCCAGATTTCCGGGCCAGTGGTTTTTTCGTGGATCGCCGGGTTGGCCGGGTTATCGAACTGCTGCGGCATGAAGTAGTTGGCCTTATCGCTGGCAACGATTTCAGCGGCTTTCTCAATTGCGCCTTTCATGCCCTGGGCCGGGTCGGTCAACACCAGTTCGGCACCCAGCGCCTTGAGCACCTTGCGCCGTTCGATGCTCATCGACGCCGGCATGGTCAGCATCAGTTTGTAGCCTCGTGCAGCGGCCACAAAGGCCAGGCCGATGCCGGTATTGCCGGAGGTTGGCTCGACAATGGTCATGCCGGGCTTGAGCCGACCGCTGCTTTCGGCGTCCCAGATCATGTTCGCGCCGATCCGGCATTTCACCGAGTAGCCCGGGTTGCGCCCTTCGATCTTGGCCAGCACGGTCACGCCACGGGGGGCAATGCGGTTGATCTGCACCAGCGGCGTGTTGCCGATGGAGTGGGCGTTGTCAGCAAAAATACGGCTCATGAAGGGTCCTTTGCACACCATCTGAAAACTTCAAGGGTAAGCCTGCCCCCTCGGCCAGTCCACCCCCGTCGAACCCCTGCGCGCCCTGGCAGTCAACACTGTATAGACCGTTTGGGACCAAACCCATGAAGTGTCGTTACCGTTGGCCATTGATCAGCCTGGCAGCCCTGATCGTCGTGCTGCTCGCCATCCACCTGACCCTGCCGTGGATGGTGCGCAACTACCTCAATGAGCGCCTGGCTGACATGGGCGACTACCGGGGCCAGATCGTCGATGTGGACCTGGCCTGGTGGCGTGGCGCCTACAAAATCAATGGCCTGAAGATCGTCAAGGTGAACGGCAAGGTCCCGGTGCCATTTCTCGATGCGCCGCTGATCGACCTGTCGGTCAGCTGGCATTCACTCTGGTATGACCATGCCGTGGTGGCCGAGGTGGCGTTCTTCGAGCCCGAACTGAACTTTGTCGATGGCAAAAGCAAACAGACCACCCAAACCGGTCAGGGCACTGACTGGCGCGCCCAGCTCGGCAAGCTGTTGCCGATTACCCTCAACGAAGTGCAAATCGACAACGGCATCATCACTTTCCGTAATTTCAGCTCAAAACCACCGGTGAACTTGAAGGCCACCCGGGTCAACGCGAGCATTTTCAACCTGACCAACGTGGTCGACCTCAAGGGCCGTCGCGATGCCCGCTTCGAGGGTAAGGCGCTGCTGCTGGGGCACGCGCCGCTGGAAAGCACAGCAACCTTCGACCCTCTGGGCAATTTCGAGGATTTCGAGTTTCGCATGCGCACCACCGGCATCGAACTGCGCAAACTCAACGATTTTGCCAGTGCCTATGGCAAGTTCGACTTCAATTCCGGCAGCGGTGACGTGGTGATCGAGGCCGAGGCCAACAAAGGCAAGCTCAGCGGCTATATCAAGCCACTGCTGCACGATGTGGACGTGTTCAACTTGCAGCAGGACGCTGAAAACAAGAACGAGGGGGTCTTGCGTTCGATCTGGGAAGCGCTGGTCGGTACCACCGAAAACGTCCTGAAAAACCAGCGCAAAAATCAGTTCGCCACCCGGGTGGCGCTCAGCGGCAACGTGCACCAAAGTGATATCAGCGCATTCGAGGCGTTTTTGCAGATCTTGCGCAACGGCTTTATCCAGGCCTTCAACGCCCACTATGAACAGCCGCCGCCCAAGTCTGACTGAGTCAAACCATGACGCCCCATTCAGAGACTGAATGGGCCGTCTGCGTTCCCAGTCGACTGGGGCCCGCGTTATAGTCGCGCATGACATTTTTCCGCCCGCAGCCTTTGTGCGGCGAACGATCGAGGATTGGCAGATGAAGTTCGAAGGTACCAGCGCATACGTCGCCACAGACGACCTCAAGCTTGCGGTCAACGCCGCCATCACCCTGCAACGGCCGCTGCTGGTCAAGGGTGAGCCCGGCACCGGCAAGACCATGCTGGCCGAGCAACTGGCCGCATCCGCAGGTGCACGGCTGATTACCTGGCACATCAAATCCACCACCAAGGCCCACCAGGGCCTCTACGAGTACGATGCGGTCAGCCGCTTGCGCGACTCGCAGCTGGGCGTGGACAAGGTCCACGATGTGCGCAACTACCTGAAAAAAGGCAAGCTGTGGGAAGCCTTCGAGGCCGATGAACGCGTCATTCTGCTGATCGACGAAATCGACAAGGCCGACATCGAGTTCCCCAACGACTTGTTGCAGGAACTCGACAAAATGGAGTTCTACGTCTACGAGACGGATCAAACCATCAAGGCCAGGCATCGCCCGATCATCATCATTACCTCCAACAACGAAAAAGAACTGCCGGACGCCTTCCTGCGCCGCTGCTTCTTCCACTACATCGCCTTCCCCGACCGCGTCACCATGCAGCGCATCGTCGACGTGCACTACCCCGACATCAAGAAAGACCTGGTCAACGAGGCGCTCGAAGTGTTTTTCGACGTGCGCAAGGTGCCAGGCCTGAAGAAAAAACCCTCCACCTCCGAACTGGTCGACTGGCTCAAGTTGCTGATGGCTGATGACATTGGCGAAGCGGTATTGCGCGAGCGCGATCCGACCAAAGCCATTCCACCGCTGGCCGGTGCCCTGGTGAAAAACGAGCAGGACGTGCAGTTGCTTGAACGCCTGGCGTTCATGAGCCGCCGCGGTAACCGCTGATCAACCCGCTTGCCCGGAGGGACGACGGCCATGCTGCTCAACCTGTTCAATGAAATGCGTGCAGCCAAGGTGCCGGTGTCGGTGCGCGAGCTGCTCGACTTGATCAACGCCCTCAAGCAGGGCGTGACCTTCGCCGACATGGACGAGTTCTATTACCTGTCTCGGGCCATTCTGGTGAAGGACGAACGCCATTTCGACAAGTTCGACCGGGCGTTCTCGGCCTATTTCAACGGCCTGGAAAAACTCGATGACCTGCTCCAGGCGCTGATCCCCGAAGACTGGCTGCGCAAGGAGTTCGAGCGTTCGCTCAGTGACGAAGAACGCGCCCAGATCCAGTCCCTCGGTGGGCTGGACAAGCTGATTGAAGAATTCAAGAAGCGCCTTGAGGAGCAGAAGGAACGCCATGCCGGCGGCAACAAGTGGATCGGCACCGGCGGCACCAGCCCGTTCGGCTCGGGCGGCTTCAACCCGGAAGGCATTCGCGTCGGTGACGCCGGCAAGCGCCAGGGCAAGGCGGTCAAGGTCTGGGACCAGCGCGAATACAGGAATCTCGACGATCAGGTCGAACTGGGCACCCGCAACATCAAGGTCGCCCTGCGCCGCCTGCGCAAGTTCGCGCGCCAGGGTGCGCCGGACGAGCTGGACATCGACGGGACCATCGACCACACCGCCCGCGATGCGGGCCTGTTGAACATCCAGATGCGCCCGGAACGGCGCAACAGCGTGAAGCTGCTGTTGCTGTTTGATATCGGCGGCTCGATGGACGCCCACGTGAAGATCTGCGAGGAACTGTTCTCGGCCTGCAAGACCGAGTTCAAGCACCTGGAGTACTTCTACTTCCACAACTTTGTCTATGAGTCGGTGTGGAAGAACAACCTGCGCCGCACTTCCGAACGCACCTCGACCATGGACCTGCTGCACAAATATGGCGCCGACTACAAAGTGGTGTTTGTCGGCGATGCGGCCATGGCCCCCTACGAAATCACCCAACCGGGTGGCAGCGTCGAGCACTGGAACGAAGAAGCCGGCTACGTCTGGATGCAACGGTTCATGGAGAAGTACAAAAAGCTTATCTGGATCAACCCCTACCCCAAGGACACCTGGCACTACACCGCCTCGACCAACATCGTGCGCGAGCTGATCGAGGACAGGATGTTTGCGCTGACCTTGAATGGGTTGGAGGAAGGGATGCGGTTTCTTTCCAAATAATCTGGGGTGCTCCGGCAAGCACACCGTCCTGTAGGAGCTGGGCTTGCCCGCGAATGAGGGCACCGCGGTTTTTCAGTGGGTGCGCGTCATCGTTCATCGCGGGCAAGCCCGGCTCCTACACAGGAGATACGCGCAGCCGGGCTTGTCGGACCGCAGCGGCCCTAAATTACAAACCGCTGCAAATACCGCCGATGCTGCTCATGGGCCGTGTCC
Source organism: Pseudomonas sp. R5(2019) (assembly GCF_009905435.1). Classification (GTDB taxonomy): domain Bacteria; phylum Pseudomonadota; class Gammaproteobacteria; order Pseudomonadales; family Pseudomonadaceae; genus Aquipseudomonas. The sequence goes on along the minus strand of NZ_JAAAMT010000016.1, from coordinate 84,127 downwards.
TGCACCACCGGCGCCAACCGCACCACCGCGCCCGGCAGGCATTGCGCCAGCCGCGCCAGCGCCAACGGCGTCAACGCCCCCAAACGCGGATAGCCGCCAATGGTTTGCCGGTCATTGAGCAACACGATCGGCTGCCCATCCGGCGGTACCTGCACCGCGCCCAAGGGGATGCCTTCGGAAATCATCGGGTGGCCCAGATACCTCAATGCCGGGCCCAGCAGGCGAATCCCCATACGGTCAGCACGGGTGTCCATAGTCCAGTCGCTGTTGAATGCATCAAACAGACTTTGGCCGCTGAAATCGCCAATTTGCGCGCCCAGCACCAGGTCGAGCGGCGCCGTGCAGGTGAAATCCGGAATACAGTCCACCGGCATCGACCTGACAGCGCTCACCTCTCCCGCAGCACTCAAGCGATCGCCCTTGGCCAGCGCCGACCCCAGCCCATCCAGCCCGCCCAGCGCCTCGCGCATCACGCTGGCGCAACTGCCCAGTACCTGAGGCGCCGCAAAGCCGCCTGGCGCAGCCAGATAGGCTCGCGCCCCGTCCTGCGCCTGGGTAAAGCGCAAACGCTGACCGGCCTTGAGCTTGAACACCTGCCAGGGCGACAACGGCTGCCCGTCGACCTGAGCGCCCAGGTCTGCGCCCGCCAGCGCCAGGTGGCAATCACGCTCTGCCAGCACGCCGAAACCGCCCAGGGTGATTTCCACCACGGCCGCCTCCAGTGCATTGCCCAGCAGCCAGTTGGCCCAGGACATCGATACCCAGTCCAGCGCCCCCCCCTGGGTCACACCCAGGTGCCGGACACCAAATCGCCCGGCATCCTGCAGCAGGCACAGCGGGTTGCTCGCCTCGATCAACAACTGACTCATGCCAAGGCCTCCAAGGGGGTGTCGTCGCCGCCAAGACGAATGAACGCAGCATGGTCGATCGCCACGAAGCGCACTCGATCGCCCGGCTGCAACAGGCTGTAGCCTTTCCGCTCACGGTCAAACAATCGGCTTGGGGTGCGCCCGATCAGGTTCCAGCCACCCGGCGAAACCGCCGGGTAAGCCGCCGTCTGGCGCTCGGCGATGCCGACGCTGCCGGCCGCCACGCGCTTGCGCGGGGTATCCAGCCGTGGTGCAGCCAAGGATTCGTCCACCAATCCCATAAAGGCGAAACCGGGTGCAAAGCCCAAGGCAAAGACCTGATAGTCGCGGCCGCTGTGGCGGCTGATCACCTGTTCGATCGTGCTGTCGCTGCGCTCGGCCAACAAGGCCAGCTCCGGGCCGACGCTCAGGTCGTACCACACCGGGATTTCATGAGTGCGCCCCGCGCCACCGGCATCCGGTTCAAGCCGCTCCAGCGCTTCGGTGATGCAGGCGCGCGCCTGGCTGGGTGCCATATGCCTCAGGTCGTACTGCACCATCAAGGTGGTGTACGACGGCACAAGATCGATCAGGCGCGGGCCGAAGCCTGCGCGCAGGCGTTGGCTGGCCGCCAGCAGCCACGGCATGTTGGCCTCATCAATGCGGTCGAACAGGCGCACCATCAGGCAGTCGATGCCCACCACTTCTATGCGCGGCGTCATGGCGTCGACAGCCTGTCGAGCGCTTCACGGATCCGCTGCACGGCTGCGACGGAACTTGCATTGTCGCCATGCACGCAGAGGGTGTTCGCGGTCAGGATAAGCTCGCTGCCATCGCTGGCGATCAAGGCCTTGCCGCTGGCCAGTGCCAGGGCCTGGGCGATCACCTGTTCGGGGTCATGGTGGACGGCGCCCGGCAATTGCCGCGAGACCAGACGCCCAGCCTCATCGTAGGCCCGGTCGGCAAAGGCTTCGAACCACAGGGTCAAACCGAACGCTTCGCCCATGGCCTGGGCAGCGCTGTTGTCGCGGGTCGCCATCAGCATCAGCGGCAATCGCTTGTCATAGGCCGCCACCGCCTGCATCACCGCTCGCAGAATCTGTGGGTTGGCCATCATGTCGTTGTACAGCGCGCCATGGGGTTTGACGTAGCTGACGCGCCCGCCCTTGGCACGGCAGATGCCGTCCAGCGCACCGATCTGGTAGTGCAGCAGGTCCTGGATTTCCTGGGCGGAACAGGCCATCGAGCGACGTCCGAAACCGACCAGGTCCGGGTAGGCCGGGTGCGCGCCAATGGTCACACCATGGCTGAGCGCCAGGGCTACGGTCTTGGCCATGATGCTCGGGTCGCCGGCATGAAAACCGCAGGCGATGTTGGCGCAGTCGATAAAGGGCATGACTTCGGCATCCAGGCCCATAGTCCAGTTGCCAAAACTCTCGCCGATGTCGCAGTTCAGTAGCAGCCGGCTCATGACCGCGGCTCCTTGTGTGATCTGGAAAAATGGTGGCGCATCATAGCGTCAGCAGTGGGTGCCAAGGCCATGGTCTCAGTTCGCGTCCAGTTGCTTGCCACGGGTTTCCGGCAGGCTCAGCGCCGCCACAATCACCACCCCGTAGGACACCGCGGCAAACGCACCAATCCCCAGGCCCAGCGGCACTTTCTGGCTGAGCAAGCCGATCAGCAGCGGAAACAGCGCCGCGATCGCCCGGCCGATGTTGTAGCAGAAACCCTGCCCGGAACCACGAATCCGGGTAGGAAACAACTCGGTCAGGAACGCTCCCATGCCACTGAAAATACCCGAGGCGAAAAACCCCAGGGGGAAGCCGAGCCAGAGCATCACCCCATCGCTGACCTGCATCTGGGTGTAGAGCAGCACGATGATGAAAGAGCCCACCGCGAACAGGATGAAGTTCTTTTTGCGCCCCAACAGGTCAGTCAGGTACGCGCTGATCACATAGCCCACGTACGAGCCGAAGATCACCATCGCCAGGTAGCCGCCGGTGCCCAGCACGCTCAGGCCACGCTCATTCTTGAGAAAAGTCGGCAGCCATGAAGTGATCGCGTAATAACCGCCCAGGGCGCCGGTGGTCAGCACCGAGGCGCGAAAGGTGGTGAACCACATGCCCGGGGCGAAGATTTCGTAGAATTTGGACGGTGCTTCGGTCTGCTCGATCGCCTTGGCAGCCTTGTAGATCTCCGGGTCCTTGACCAATCGACGGACGAAAATCACAAACACCGCTGGCACGATACCCAGCAGAAACAGCGCCCGCCAGGCGGTTTCCGGTGGCAGCCAGGAAAACAACAGCGCATACAGAATCGCGGTAATGCCCCAGCCCAGCGCCCAACCGGACTGCACCATGCCAACCGCCTTGCCACGGTCCTTGGCGCGGATCACTTCACCGATCAAGACTGCACCTGCCGTCCATTCGCCGCCAAAGCCGAAGCCCATCAGGGTGCGGGCAATCAACAGTTGTTCATAGGTCTGGGCAAAGCCGCAGAGGAAGGTAAAAAACGCGAACCAGAGCACGGTCAGCTGCAAGGTCCGTACGCGGCCGATGCGGTCGGAAAGAATCCCGGCGATCCAGCCGCCCAGCGCCGAGGCGATCAGGGTAGTGGTGTGAATCAGCCCGGCTTCGCCGGTGGTGATGCCCCACATCGCGATCAATGTCGGGATCACGAAGCTGAGCATTTGTGTGTCCATGCCGTCCAGGCCGTAGCCGATCTTGCAGCTCCAGAATGTGCGGCGCTCCTGTTTGCCGATGTTGCGATACCAGGTAAAGGGGCCTGCGCGCTCACCGGCTGCGACTTGCTCCAGGGTGCCCGACTTATTCATGGGACTCTCCGCATCAACTTTATTGGTATTGTTTTAGCGACGACGATGATTGTCGTGGCCTGGAACGCATTTTTGGACCGCACGCCGAAAGCGTCCAACGAATAAAACCGGGTGTCTGGCATAAGAAAAATTTGATTACCCCGCACCGAGCATCGCCACCATGAACCTCAAATTCCTCGAAACCTTTGTCTGGGTCGCCCGCCTGAAAAGCTTTCGCCTGACCGCCGAAAAACTCTTCACCACCCAGGCCTCGATCTCCAGCCGCATTGCGGTGCTGGAAGGCGAATTGGGGGTCAAACTGTTTTTGCGCGATTCGCGCGGGGTCAGCCTGACGCCCGAAGGCGTCAAGGTGCTGGACTACGCCGAACGCATGCTCGACACCGCCAAGGCGCTCAAACAATCGCTGGACGGTGACCGGCGCAAGGTCGGGCGCATCCGCCTGGGGGTCATGGACAGCGTTATCCACACCTGGCTCAGCCCGCTGGTGTCGGAATTGATGGAGCAGTATCCGCAGGTGGAAATCGAGTTGGTCGCCGATACTTCGCTGAACCTCTGCGATCAGCTGCAAAAGGGCTTTCTGGACCTGATCCTGCAAACTGACCTGATCCGCCAGGCCTCCATCCGCAGCCTGGCCCTTGCCAGCTACCCCATGGGCTGGATCGTCGCCAGCGACTCGATCTACAACCGCGAGTACAGCTCACTGGCAGAGCTGGCCAGAGAGCGCATCGTGACCTTCTCGAAAAACTCACGGCCTCACCAGGAAGTCTTGAGCCTGTTGCAAGCCCACGGCGTGGATACGCCGCGGTTGAACTGCGTGAACTCGGTCTCGGCCATCACCCGCCTGCTGCGCGACGGTTTCGGCATCGGCGCCCTGCCGCCGGTGCTGGTCAGCGAGGAACTGGCCCGGGGCGAGCTGACCTTGCTTGCGCTGGCACCGCAACCGCCCAGCGTTGAGGTGGTGGTGTCGTGGCAACTGGGGGTGGAATGGTGTGATGAGGTGGTGGCGCTGTGCAAGTCGGTGTTGGTGAGGTATGCGCAGAAGGTCAGCGCGGGGCAGATTGTGTTGGCGATTGAATGATAAGGCACTGACTGTCTCTGACCCACCGCGCTGAATTCATCGCGGGCAAGCCTCAATGCCGGTCAGTTAAGGCGAGATCCATGTGGGAGCGGATTTACCGGATCGCCGGACCGCCGCGAATGAAGGCACCGCGCAATGCCAGAAAAACCGCGGTGTCTGGATTCGCGGATAAATCCGCTCCCACAGGTTTTCGGCGCTCCATTCCTTAACTGACCGGCATTGGGGCAAGCCTTGCTCCCACATTCCCCGCTCAGCATTTTGTGTAAGGGCTGTTGTGGGAGCAGAGCTTGCTAGCGATGAGGCCAACTCAAGCGACAAAAAACTTGCCGGGGTAGACGCTGCCTACACAGCACGCTCTTGCCGTCGGCCGGGCAGCAGCCAGCCGACCATCACCACCACGCTCTCCACCACCCAGGCAAACACCAGCGCAAACCCCAGCCCCCAGGCGATCGCCGACGGTGCCAGTAGAATCTGGTAGCTGTAGCCATTGAGGGTTTCGTCGCGCAGTTGCGGGTCCGGTACGGCCAGCACATGCCAGGCGCGGACATACCAGGGGCCTTGCAAGGCCAGCCATTCGCGCTCCAGGGTCTGAAAGCGGCCCAACAGGCTGGCAATGCTGATGGCATCGCTGCGGAACACCGGGTCGTCGCTGTTACGGTAATGGGCCACCAGCGCCTGCAAATCACCGTCGAAGAAGCGCCGCGCCGTTTCGTTGAAACCCTTGAGGCCTTCCAGCGCCTCGTTGCGGTGCGCTTCGACGCGCTGGCTGTAGTCGTTGATCAGGCCGGGCACTTGCACACCCACCAGCAGCCCAAAGGTGAACAATACCAATCGCAGGTAGCTTCGCAGCATAACGCTCTTCCCTAGTCTGTGCGGCCCTCGCTGACCCGTTCCCCCCGGCGCCAGAGGCTCCATTGACCGGGTTCGTAGCGGTTCCAGGTCTCGTTTTCGGTCAACGGCTCGGTGGCGATCACGGTGACCACGTCATCCGGCGTGGTTTCGGCCTGGAAATCGACGATCACATCGACATCCTTCAATCGGGCCGGACCGAACGGAGCGCGCCGGGTGATATGTGCCAGTTTGGTCGAGCAAAAGCAGAACAGCCAGTCGCCATCACTGAGCAGGCAATTGAAAACGCCCTGGTGACGGTATTGGGCACAGGCCGCAACCAATTCCGGCAACAACACTTCGACCTCGACCGGCTCGGGAAATGCCGTGCGAATGCGATTGAGCAAATCGCAGAACGCCGCCTCGCTATCGGTATCTCCCACCGGGCGGTAGAACGTGGCCTGGGGATCGAAACCCGCCAGCTGGCCGTTGTGGGCAAAGCACCAGTTACGGCCCCACAGCTCACGGACAAAAGGGTGGGTATTGGAGAGGCAGACCTTGCCGACGTTGGCCTGGCGAATATGGCCGATCACCACTTCACTCTTGATCGGGTAGCGCTGCACCAGCTGCGCGACTTCCGACTCGCTGCTGGCGGCCGGGTCCTGGAACAGGCGCAAGCCGCGCCCCTCGTAGAAGCCGATGCCCCAACCGTCGCGGTGCGGGCCGGTACGGCCGCCGCGTTGCATCAGCCCGGTAAAGCTGAAGACGATATCGGTCGGCACGTTGGCGCTCATGCCCAGCAGTTCACACATGGCTTGGTTCTCGCTTCAGGCGACAGGCTTACAGGCGCGGTTCGATCCGGGCATGCCCGGCCGGCGCCGGCGGTGCGGGCGGGGTACGCCCGTAGCGGTCGTCACGGTCGGCGGAAAAAGGCCCGTCCGGCATCGGCGGCTCAGCGCCCTGCTGGGCGGCGACCTGCTCGCGGCGGGCAGCAGCGCGGCGCTCCAGCGGCCAGCGCGCCAGCACGAACAACAGATAAAGGCCAAAGGCGATCATGCCGTACATGGCGAGGTCGGAAATCGCCCGCCAGGCGTTGTTGCCGACCTTGAACATCAAGTCCAGGGCGGTAATGGCGATGGCGGGGGCGAATTTTTCCTTGACCGGGTCGATAATGGTTGGCGTCAGCAGCAACACGGCCATCAACAGGCGCATTGGCTCACGCAACCAGCGCCACATCCAGCGGGTCAGGCGCAGCCATACCAACAGGCAGCCCAGGGCGGCAAAGGCATAAAGGCCCCAGGCGAGCAGATAATCGTTCTCGGTCATGGCTTCCGTGGCAAGGTAGGCAAACAGGCGCTTATGATAACGACTTTTGAGCGTCTCGGCGCGCCCAACCCGCATGCCCTGCCGAACGCACACCCTGCCCCGTCAAAGAGAGCCGCGCATGTCCGCATCCCTCACCGCCCCAATCGCCCGCAAAGCCCAAGGCCCCGATCCCTATGCCTGGCTGCAGGAGCGCGACGACAAAGACGTGCTTGACTACCTCAAGGCCGAGAACGCCTACCAGGAAGCGCAACTGGCCGACCAGGCCGCTTTGCGCGAGCAGCTGTTCGAGGAGATCAAGGGCCGCATTCTCGAGACCGACCTGTCGCTGCCCTCGCCGTGGGGGCCGCACCTGTATTACACCCGCACCACCGCGGGCGACGAATATGCCCGTCACTACCGCTGCCCGCGCCCGGCCGACGACAGCCTGGGCGTCGATGAAAGCCAGGAACAGCTGCTGCTCGACCCCAACGAGCTGGCCGCCGGTGGTTTCCTGTCGCTGGGGACCTTCAACGTCAGCCCCGACCATCAGCGCCTGGCGTACAGCCTGGACACCACGGGCGACGAGGTCTATCGCCTGTACGTCAAGGAGCTGGCGACTGGCGTGATCCAGGAGCTGCCGTTCGATGATTGCGACGGCAGCATGACCTGGGCCAACGACAGCCAGACCGTGTTTTTCACCGAGCTGGATGACACCCACCGGCCGCACATGCTCTACCGCCATACCCTGGGCAGCGGGACCGCCGACAAGGTTTTCGAAGAGACCGACGGGCGTTTCTTCCTGCACTGCTACCGCTCAAGCTCCGAGCGCCAACTGGTGCTGCTGCTCAACAGCAAGACCACCAGCGAAGCCTGGGTGCTCGATGCCGACCAGCCACAACAGCCCTTCGCCTGCCTGGCGCCACGGGTTGAGGGCCACGAGTACTACCCCGATCACGGCCAGCTCGATGGCGCCTGGCGCTGGTTTATCCGCACCAATCAGGACGGCATCAATTTCGCCCTGTACACCGCCCCCGACCAAGGCGTGCCGACTCGCGAGCGGTGGCTACCGCTGATCGCCCACCGCAACGCCATCATGCTCGAAGGGGTCAGCCTGAACGCCGAAGGTGTGACCTTGAGCCTGCGCGAACGCGGCTTGTCGATCATCGAGGTGCACCCACGCGTCGGCAAGCCTTACCAGGTGGAACTGCCTGACGTGGTCTACAGCTTGCATGTGCAAGACACCCTGGAGTTCGCCAGCGCGCAGATTCGCCTGCGCTACGAATCGCTCAATCGACCGGCCCAGGTTCGTCAGCTGACACTGGCAGACGGCGCCCAGAAAGTGCTGAAAGAGACCCCAGTACTCGGCACCTTCGCCGCCGACGATTATGTCAGCCAGCGCCTGTGGGCCACCGCCCCGGACGGCACCCGGGTGCCGATCAGCCTGGTCCAGCGCCGCAAGGACCAGGGCCAGCCGGTCCCGCTTTACCTGTATGGTTATGGCGCCTACGGCGAGAGCCTCGACCCGTGGTTCTCCCATGCCCGCCTGAGCCTGCTCGAACGCGGCGTGGCCTTCGCCATTGCCCACGTGCGCGGCGGCGGCGAGCTGGGCGAAGCCTGGTACCGGGCCGGCAAGCAGGAACACAAGACCAACACCTTCAACGACTTTATCGCCTGCGCCGAACACCTGATCGCCGAAGGCCATACGCGTGCCGATCAGCTGGCGATCAGCGGTGGCAGCGCCGGTGGCCTGTTGATCGGCGCGGTGCTGAATCAGCGCCCGGAGCTGTTCGCCGCCGCCATCACCGAAGTGCCGTTCGTCGACGTGCTGAACACCATGCTCGACCCGGACCTGCCGCTGACTGTCACCGAGTACGACGAGTGGGGCAACCCTGAAGCGCCCGACGTGTACGAGCGGATCAAGAGCTACGCGCCTTACGAAAACGTGCGTGCCCAGGCTTACCCGGCCATGTTGGTGATCGCCGGCTATAACGACAGCCGGGTTCAGTATTGGGAGGCGGCAAAGTGGGTGGCGAAGTTGCGCACCCTCAAGACAGACGACAATCTGCTGCTGCTCAGGACCGAGCTGGGCGCCGGCCATGGCGGCATGAGCGGACGCTATCAGGGGCTGCGCGATGTGGCGCTGGAGTACGGCTTCGTGTTCAAGGCTTTGGGGCTGGCTTGACTCGTGACTCGTCGTCCGACAGCCGTTCATCGTCCGGGCTCAGCCCGGGCAACGGCTGATCCTTGGGCGGCGGCCCTGGCACCTTGATCGGCGGCAGCAGCGGCGCATGGGGGCCGCTGATGCCACCTGCCCTGGGCACACTGGGGACCACCACCTGGGGATAAGGTGTAGGCGTCGCGGTACCGGGCGCCCCGGGCGACGGGATGGTCACCGGCCGAGGTTGCAGATCCTCGGCGCCGACCCCGCAACTGACCCACATACTGGCCAATGCACTGGCCGCTATCAGCCACAACATTGCACGCATCGATTAGCCTCTCTCGCCAGAGACACCTGGCACTCCTTAGGCTACTCCAAAGCCTGGAAGTTGCCTGCCCGAAACCCTAATGAACGCGCTAGACTTGAGCCATAACCGTGATCCAAGACTCAAAGGTGAGACCATGAGCACCGCAACACCGCCCTCCAACACCGCCAAGCTCGATCGCATCCTGGCCGATGCCCAGCGCGACCGCGAGATGGGTTACCGCGACAAAGCCCTGAAAATGTACCCGCACGTCTGCGGCCGCTGCGCTCGTGAGTTTTCCGGCAAGCGCCTGAGCGAGCTGACCGTGCACCATCGCGACCACAACCACGACAACAACCCCCAGGACGGTTCCAACTGGGAGCTGCTGTGCCTGTATTGCCACGATAACGAACACGCCCGTTATACCGATCAGCAGTACTACGCCGAAGGCTCGCTGAGCACGCCCAAGGCCGCCAAGGTCACGCACAACCCGTTTGCCGCGCTGGCCGAACTGATGAAGAAAGACTGATCGTTCGCCACTCAGTCCGTATAATCGCCCTTTTTCGAAAGGGCCAGGCTTGTGGCGAATAAACGGTATAGCTGCATCGGTCTGTTCAACCCCAAATCAGCGGAGAACGTCGGCTCGGTCATGCGCGCCGCCGGTTGCTACGGTGTGAACTCGGTGTTCTACACCGGCAAGCGCTATGAACGCGCCCGTGACTTCGTGACCGATACCAAGCGGGTGCATTACGACATCCCGCTGATCGGCATCGATGATCTGCAAAAAATCATCCCGCTGGGCTGCACGCCGGTCGCGGTGGAACTGGTCGAGGGCGCCCGCCCGCTGCCCGAGTACACCCACCCCGACCGTGCCATCTACATCTTCGGCCCCGAAGATGGCACGCTGGACCAGAGCGTTCGCGACTGGTGTGAAGAGACCATCTACATCCCCACCACCGGTTGCATGAACCTGGCGGCCACCGTCAACGTGGTGCTCTACGATCGTATGGCCAAAGGCCTCAACACCCGCTCGGGGCCCAAGTTCAAGTGAGAAAACGCCAGGTCCGATGGAACAGCGCTGGGGCTGGGCAGTCAGTTGAATATCACCCTTAGCAGCACTGCCCAGGAGATTGACCATGCGCGACCGCAATCCTGTGGACCTTATCGAGGCCACCCCCTTCCAGAGCAAGCCTGAACACAACGTGCACGGCTGGGAACGTGCCAGCTCCGTCGCCGGCGGCGTGATCATGGTCGGCAAGGGCCTGCGCCGAGGTGGCCTGTTCGGCCTGGTGCAGATCGCCATCGGCGGCGTGGCCCTGGCCCGCGGCCTGACCGGCCACAGCGCGACCAAGAGCCTGCTGGAGAAAAATCGCCGGGATTTCGATGCAGCGCGTACGCGGATTGAGCGGGCGGGGGAAGAGCTGGGGATGTTGAAATCCAGTGCCCAGGCGGCAACGGGCACGGCGACTGTGACGGGGAATGATTCGCTGGAGAATCCGAAGGTTTCTTGAACCTGAGGGGCCTACAATCTTCGCATTAGTTGTGAGAGCGTGCTTTTGTGGGTGCAGTGCTTGCCTGCCATGCTTTTGATCTAGTAGGAGCCGGGCTTGCCCCAATGCCAGTCAGTTAAGGATCGGAACACAGACGTCCATGTAGGAGCGGACCCGGCCGCGATGGGCTGCGAAGCGGCCCCGGCGACTCTGAAACCACCCGCACTCCCAGGGCTTGTCGTTGATATCACCGGCCTCGGGGGCTGCTGCGCAGCCCATCGCGGCCAGGTCCGCTCCTACAAGGGTTTCGTCGTTCTATTCCTTAACTGACCGGCATTGGGGCTTGCCCGCGATGAACGATGACGCGCAACCACTGAAAAACTGCGGTGTCCTCATTCGCGGCGGTCCGGTGTGCCAGAAATACCGTGGTGCCTGCATCGCGACGGTTCGGCGCCCCGACAAGCTCGGCTCCTACACCAAAAAAATGGCAGTCAACCATAGAATCTCCCATAGGGTGATGGTTCAGCTGCGCGGTGCCTGCGAACATCGAATCTTGCACAAACTGCTCAGCCAGCGCGGAAAATCAGGTAATCCTCCCAATCGTCCTCAGGCACTGCTTCTTCACTGAGCATGCGGCCAGACTGGGAAATACGCTTTTTGTGGACTTGCTTGCGGTCGCCGCTGACCAGATGGTGCCAGCCTGGCAGGTCCTTGCCCTCGCTGACCAGGCGGTAGCCGCAGGTGGGCGGCAGCCACTTGAACTGATCGGCTTTGCCGGGCGTGAGCTGGATGCAATCGGGCACTTTTTCCATGCGATGGCTGTAGTCGCTGCACTGGCAGGTCTTCAGGTCCAGCAACTTGCAGGCGATGCGGGTGTAGTAGACGCTGTTGTCGTCTTCGTCCTCAAGCTTTTGCAGGCAGCACAGGCCGCACCCATCGCAGAGCGACTCCCACTCGGTGGGGTTGAGTTGCTCGAGGGTCTTGCGCAGCCAGAAGGGTTCGACATTAACGGTCATGGTAGGTAAATCCTGATTCAAAGTTGACGCTGCAACAGCGCTGTGGCGCACCGCCAGCGCTTTTTCAGTAGCCCCGGGAAAAATCCACTTCGCCACGCAACGCGCTGCCCTGGCGCCAGGCCTGCAGGTTTTCCACGAACAACTGCACCATCGCCGTCGGCGAGGTGGGTGCCGAACTGTGGCCGGTCAACAACAGGCCCCAGGCCGTCCAGAACGGATGCTGTTGCGGCAGTGGCTCCTGGCGGCAGACGTCGATCACCGCGCCCGCCAGATGGCCCAGTTTCAGCGCCTCGACCAGGGCGCCATCGACCACGGCAACACCGCGCCCGGCATTGATGAACAACGCATCGGGGTTGAAACGGGCAAACAGCGCGGCGTCGTACAGGTCGTGAGTCGCAGGCGTATCCGGCAACAGGTTGATCACGTAATCCACCTCCCCTGCCAGACGGCCCAGCTCGTCAAGCCCGGCCACTTCGATAAACGGCGCCTGCTCGCGAGCTTCGCTGGCGATGCCGTAAACCTTGACGCCAAAGGGCTGCAGAAACTCGGCCACGCACTGGCCGATATCACCCGTGCCGACAATCAGCGCCCGCCGCCCGGCAAGGCCCGGCCCCGTGCGGTTATCCCACTTGCGCTCGACCTGGCTGACCAACCGCGCCAGCACTTCGCGCTCGTGGCCAAGCATGTAGGTCAGCACGTATTCGGCCATGACCTGGCCAAAGATCCCGACCGCCCGGGTCAGGCGATAGTCACGCTGCAGCCCTTCAGCCAGCAACGGCGTGATGCCCGCCCAGGTCGACTGCAGCCATTGCGGCTGATGGCCCTGTCGCAGCAGGGTGGCCAAGAGATCCGGCTGCCCCAGCCAGACCGGGCAATCGCTCGCCAGCTGCGAGAGCACCGCCGAATCGCCGCTGGTCATGATGTCCAGGTCCGGTGCAGCCTCGCCCAGCAAGGTGGCGTAGAGGGCGTAATCCTGTTCAGCGATCAAAACACGCATGGTGTGTAAAAACCTTCCCAAAAACCAAGGCCGCGGCCAGCCGCGGTGTGTTCCGCTGTGCTGGCCACGGCCTGAAATACCTGACGGGTGTGCCTGGCTGCCAGGTCTCAGACCGGGTCGTTGCGACGCAACAGTTCTTCAGGCAAATGCTCGATGTACTCGTCTTCGGCAGGCGGCATTTGCAGGTGGTAGCCCTGCTTTTCCAGGTTGGCCAACACCACCTCGATGTCTTCACGAGCCAGTTTACGCTCGGGCGAGAGCACCAGGTCGAAGGTGTGACGAGGGGTGCCAAAGGCCACCAGCAGGCCTTCGGGCACATGCTTGAGGGCATCGGCCTTGCGCACGTAGAGGTACATTTCGTTCTTGCGCGGGCTTTTGTAGATGGAGCAAATCTGTTTCATGCTTGTTCTCCAGCGCTGGCGAGACTGTCGAGCAGCGCCTGACCCATCAGCTCACGGCGCCAGCCGCGCAGCGAATCGGGCAATTGATAGGGACCATTGGGGAAGCCGGTCTTGAGCAAGGCTTCCAGGGTTTTCTTGCGCAGCATCAGCTCAGGCGCGATGTGCAGGCGCTCGGCTTCGGCCTGGCCGATGCTGCGCAATTGCTTGAGCACCGCCGAGGCTTCGATCGGCAAGGGCTCGGGCAAGGCCGGTGGCCAGTCGGCGGGCGGGATGGCGGCGGCCTGCTTGATCAGGCCCAACAGGAACTCACCGTCCTGGCGCACCGTGCGCGGGTGCATGTCTTCGATTTTCGCCAGTGCCGCCAGATTGTCCGGCTGGGTGCGGGCCAATGGCCACAGGGCGTTTTCGCGGATGATGCGGTTACGTGGCAGGTCGCGGGCACGAGCCTCGCGCTCGCGCCAGGCGCAGAGTTCGCGCAACACCGCCAACTGCGCGCGGGAAAGCTTCCAGGCAAGCTTGGCGTCGCGGTACAGCTCGTTCGGGTCGATTTCGCGGCGCAGTTGCGCCACCAGCTCGGCGCCATCTTCCAGCACCCAGGCAAATTTCTCCTCGGACAACTTGGGGCGCAGCTGCTCGTAGACCTCGGCCAGGTGCACTGCATCTTCGGCGGCGTAGCTGATCTGGGTCTCGGACAGTGGGCGCTGCAACCAGTCAGAGCGGGTCTCGCCCTTGGGCAGCTCAATGCTCAGCACCTCCTGCACCAGGCGCGAGTAACCCATCGAGAAACCCAGGTTCAGGTAGGCGGCGGCCAACTGGGTATCGAACAAGGGCTCGGGCAGGCTGCCGATCAGGCGCAGCAACACCTCGAGGTCTTCACTGCACGCATGCAGCACTTTGATCAGGGCCGGGTTTTCCAGCAAGGCGGCAAGCGGCTGCCAGTCATTGATCGTCAACGGATCGATCAGGAAGGCGCGCTGGCCATCCCCAACCTGGATCAAGCCGGCGATCGGGTAGAAGGTGTCGACCCGCATGAACTCGGTGTCGAGTGCGATGTAAGGCAAATGCTGCCATTGCGCGCAATGGCTGGCGAGGCTGGCGTCGTCGCGAATCCAGTGAATGTCGATGGCCACGAGGCTCTCCTTGAACAATGGCGCGCAGTATATATCGGCGCCGGGCATTGCTGGGCATCGACTCGACAGGAGCACCTGCGAGCCAGTCTCACGCCCCGGAGCCGATGAACGAGGTCTTGGTATACGAATCCCGATCAATATCCAGCACCTCGACACACAGCTGGATCTCCAGCGCCTCTGGCCACTGCAGCGACTCCGTGAGCACCGCCAGCAGGCTTTCGGACACCTGTTTTTTTACCTCGGGCGAACGCCCGCTGAGGATCGCCAGCTTCACGTGGATAAACGCACGTTCCTCGGGACGGGTACCCACCCTGAAACACTCCAGTTTGACGGCCCGGCTCTTGATATCGGCCTCATTGCCGAACTGGCCACTGGCGACGAGCGCGTGGTTGAGTCGCTGCAATATCGAATCGGCGTTTAATTGCGGCAGGTTATCGGTGTACTCCAGATGCAGATGAGGCATGGTGTTCCTGCTGGGGTCAGAGGGCGAACCCGGAGGGTAGCGCAATGAGCCGACCGTCTGAAGCGCGGAACCGCCCAATCAGAGCTATTCTCATAAGTTCATGACTCCAGCACTCAATACGGAGAGGTGACGAGATGCCAGTGCCACACAATCTGCTTGCAGACCTTAAGCTGACACAGGAGGAAGTCGACCAACGCAAGAAAGACGACCCCAGACTCAGTTCGCTGTTTGATAAATATAAAAAGATCGATGCGACGGTGGTGGAGGCAGAGTCGAATTACACGCATGACGACGTTGTCAAGAAACACAAAGAAGCGCGGCTGCAGGTCAAGGATGAGATTGTCCGGCATCTGGGAAATCCCGGGGCACGCTAGCAGCCAAGAATTTCCACAGGCTGAACAGCCAAAAGGCTCCGCTGCCGTGCAGGCAGCGGAGCCTTTTTAAAAAAGGCCAGCGGCAAACTGATGCAGGTCGCCAGCAAGGTCGCCAGGAACGCCATCTCGAAGGTTTCCAGCAACTTCACGCCCAACTGCGGCAGGTAGCTCCAGTCAGGTATGGCGAACAGCTTGCAGGCGAAGTCCCACATGTCGTCCAGCGAGCGAACGATCTTCGCCGGGTTCATTTCGGCCAAGGGCGCGCTGGCGAGCAGCAACAGGATGATGATCGCCGCGCACACCAGCGGCCCGCGTGGCGCCCGCCCGTCAGGCGTAGGCCAGCATAGCGTCGAGGTGCTGCGCATGATCGACTCCTTCACGGTGATAGATACGGCCCAGAGCAGCCCGGTCCAGCTCGGCCGGGGTGCCATCGAAGACCACCTGCCCGGCATTCACGCCGATGATCCGGTGGGCAAAGCGCTGGGCCAGTTCCACCTGATGCAGGTTCAAAATCAAGGTGATGCCATCGCGCCGATTGATGTCGGCGAGCATGTTCATCACGTCTTCGGTGGCCATCGGGTCGAGACTGGCGACCGGAAAGCTTGTCGGCCCGGCGCCAGGCCTGATCGCTCAAGCCAACCCGCGCCAGCAGCCGCTGCGCCAGCACGAGGTCGTCGCGCCGCCACAGGTGCAGCAGGCTGCCCAACCTCGAGCGCTCGGCCAGCCGACCGGTCAGCACGTTGGTCAGCACCGACAGGCGCCCGACCAGGTTGAAATGCTGGAACACCATGGCCACGCCGCTGCGCACCTGCCGCAAGGTGGCAGGCCTGACGTCGATACCGTCGAACAGAATCTGCCCGCCCTGAATGCTTTCCAGCCCATTAAGGGTACGCAGCAAGGTCGACTTGCCCGCCCCGGACGGCCCGAGGATCGCGACAAAACTTCCGGCCTCGATGTGCAGAGAGATGTCCTTGAGGGCTTCATGGCCGTTGTCATAGCGCTTGCAGACGTGGTTGAGCTCAAACATCGCCATCGTCGTCCCCTTACTTGAGCAGCGCATCGCGGCCAAGGCCCAGGGTGCTGATCATGTCGCGGATCGGTTGGTAATCCGCGGGCTTTGCCGCGGTGTAACGGACGAACTTGCCGTAGCCGCTGACCTGGATTTCCTTGTGCGCCTCATAGAAGGCTTCACGAATCTTCTGTTTGAGCGCTGGATCCAGGTCCTGGCGATAGGTCAGCGGCGAGTCGGGAATCGGCGCCGAGGTTTCGAGGATGCGGTTGCTCTGCTCGCTGATCATGCCTTTGGCCAGCAAGTTCTTGTACGAGATGTCATTGGCGGCGATGGCGTCGACGGCGTGGTTCTTCACCGCCATCTGCGCGGCATCGTGGGAGCCGGCATAGGTGAACTTGCCGAAGAACTGCGCAGGCGTCTGGCCAGTGCGCTGCTTGAGCATGAAGCTTGGGACCAGGTTGCCGCTCGTGGACGCTGGCTCAACAAAGGCAACGGACTTGCCCTTGAGGTCTTCCAGGGTGCGTGCCGGTGAATCCTGGGGCACCACATAAATGCTCCGGTAGGTCGAGCTGCCATCGGTGTTCACCCCCACCGCAAAGGCTTCGGCGCCCGCCTCTTTCTCGGCAAGGATGTACGACAGCGGCCCGAGCCAGGCGATGTCGAGACGCTTCTTGCGCATGGCTTCGATCACACCGGCGTAGTCGGTGGCGGTGAACATTTTCACTTTGACCCCCAACTTGTGCTCAAGGTGAGCACGCATCGGCTCGAAGTGCTTGATCAGTTCTTCATTGTTCTCGGCCGGGATCAAGCCCATGACCAGGTCGCGGGCACTGGCCGCGCCAGTGATGCAGGTGAGGCAGGCCGCCAGGCAGAGTTTTTTCAGCAAGGGCTTCATCGCGTCGTCTCTCAGCAGGTGATGAGGGAAATACTGAAGCGGCGATATGACAACTGATGCATGAATTTGATAGCTATGGATGGCACAGTCCATAGCCTCAAGGAATGACTCATGATTTATGCACAATTGCGGGCCTTTCTGGCGGCGGCTCGCTGCGGCAGCTTTTCCGAAGGCGCACGGGTGTTGAAAATCACCCAGCCCTCGATCTCCAAGCAAATCCGCGACCTGGAGGAGCGCTGTGGCGAACCGCTGTTCGACCGGATCGGCCGGCAGGTACGGCTGACGCCGCTGGGCCTGCAGGTGATGACCATCGCTCGGCGCATGATCGATGCCGAACTCGATGCCTTGCAGGTGCTGACCGACGTCAAGGCCGTCGCCAGCGGGCATCTGCGCATTGCCGCCGTGGGGCCTTATCACCTGATGGAAATTCTCTCGGCCTTCAATCGCCGCTATCCGCGGGTGCGCGTCAGTATTGAATTTGGCCACTCGCGCCATGTGGAAGAGGCCGTCAACAGCTTCGACGCTGACCTGGGCGTACTGGCCCGCCAGCACCGAGTCGATGGGCTGGCCAGCCTGTGCTATCGCCAATGCCCGTTGCTGTTGAGCGTGCCCAGGGGGCATCGGCTGGCCAGTTGCGCGGTCATCCATTTTGACCAATTGGAAAGCGAATGGGTGATCCACCGCGAGTCGGGCTCGTCCAGCCGACAGATCTTCGAAGCCGCCTGCCGCGCCGCCGGGGTGCCGATTCACAGCGTGCTGGAAATCGGCAGCCGCGAAGCCATCCGGATTGCCGTCGCCAACGGTTTGGGTGTGAGCTATGTGTCACGGGATGAGGCGGTCACCCATGACACGATTGTTTACGTGCCCTTCGCCGACCCGGGCGCAGTGATGACCAACGCCACCCTGATCTGGCGCAAGGACCGGCAGGCCAACACCTTGATCGAGGCGTTCCTGGACACCGCCCAGGGCCTGCTGCAGACACCGCAGGCGGTAGGCGCCTGAACCCCTGTCAGCGCCCTGGCGGCCAGCTTCGCTCGCCACCGCCCGGCGCCTCGGTAAAGGCCTGCAGGGTGCGGGTCGGCAGGTCAAAGTAGTCACGGGTCCGGGCATAGCCATGCCCGCCCATACGGCCGATCGCATCCAGCCCCAGCTGGTCGATGTAGAGGGTTTTCGGGTCAATCAGCTCATCGCGCACATGGGCCATGACCACTTCACCGAGGATGATTTCCCGCGACTGACCGATCGACAGCGCCATCATCCGCCGACACTCCAGCGCCACCGGGGCCTCACCGATGCGCGGGCATTTGACCCGGGTGCCGGGAATCGCCGTCAGCCCGGCCGCCGTCAGTTCATCGAAGCCGGGCGCAAAGGGCACGGCGCAGACGTTCATGGCTTCCACCAGTGCATCGGAGACGATATTGACGGTGAATTCCTGGTTGAGCTGGATATTGCGCGTGGTGTCTTTCGGGCTTTGATCGCTGTAGTTCTCGACCCCGAGCGCGAGGATCGGCGGATCGGCCGAAAGTGCATTGAAGAAGCTGAACGGCGCGGCATTGACCCGGCCTTCAGCATCGAGGGTAGTCACCAGCGCGATCGGACGCGGGACCACGCTGCCGATCAGGATCTTGTATTTCTCTCGGGCGTTCAGCTGGCTGAAATCGAAGCTGTGCATGGCAGTGTTCTCAACAAAAGGTCAGACGTGGGAAGCGCACAGCGGAGTGTCGGCACTGTACGCATCGGCATAGGGAATCGCCGGTTTGAACAGGCTGCGCCAGTCCGGCCGGCCGAACGCGCGGTCGGCATGGCTGCGCATCAGGGTGTGGAACTGTGCCTGGGCCTGCTGCTGCAAGGCGTGGTAATCGACACCCTGCACCTGCCCGTCCTGCATGACGCAGCGCCCGTCGATAAAGCTGGCGATGCAGTCATCACCACGACCGGCAAGCATCAGGTTTTTCAACGGATCGAACAGCGGCCCCAGGTGCAGGCCGCGCAGGCTGAACACGGTGATGTCGGCTTTGGCTCCCGGCGCCAGGCGTCCGAGGTCTTCCCGCCCCAGGGCCTGGGCGCCGCCGAGGGTCGCGGCGTTGTAGAGGTCCAGGGCGCGGGTGTGTTCGCTGCCCTGCTCCATCACCCGGGCGATGTTCAGGCCCTGGCGCATGTTGTCCAGCAGGTCCGCAGGCCAGGTGTCGGTGCCCAGCGCCAGGTTAATGCCCCTGGCCCGGTAGCGACCAAAGGAATTCAGGGCTTCGCCGTCGCGGGCAAACACCACCGGGCAATGCACCAGGCTGGCAGCGCTATCGACCAGCCGCTGAAGGTCGTCATCGCCGCTGGTGTAGATGCCGTGGGGCAGCACGCTACGCGGGCCGAGCAGGTCCAGCTGTTGCAACCAGGCCAACGGCGAGCAGCCGCGCAACTGCCGGACCATGGCAAATTCACTGGGCGACTGACAGCAGTGCAGGCGCATCGGTGCCTTGAGTTCTTGGCTCAAGGCGGCCGTGCGCTGCAACAGTGCCGGGGTGCAGGTCTGGATGCGATCAGGCAACAGCGCGCCACGGATCAACCCGGCATAGGCGCCATCGAAATCCCGATAGAAGCGCTCGGCCGCATCCAGTCCAGCCAGGCCACGGGCCTCGTCCCAATGGTGCGCGAGGCTGCCGTCCGCGCGCCAATAACTCATGCCGCTCATGTAGCAGGGCCCCAGGTACGTACGCAGGCCCAACTCGGCGGCCACGCCAGCGACCTGGGCAAATTCCTCGTAGCCTTGCGCCCATTCGCGGTAGTACATGGAGGTGATCGGCATCGCCGTGGTGATGCCGTTGCGAATCAGCTGGGTGAAGGCGTAGCGGTACTTGAACACTTCCTGCTCGGGGCTGTAGCTCTCGCGCGAGCCGGCCGCCAGGTAGTCCTCGGACCACATGCGCCCCATCTGGCGCTCATCGCCGTTGTCCAGGGTCAACACCGTGGAGTCGAGGTCGCCAAGCGCGTCCAGGTCGATAAAGCCCGGGCCGATCAGGGCATTGCCATAGTCGATCCATTGATCGACCGGCCCGGCAAAGCCACGACCGACAAAGACAATCTTCGAGGCTTCGAAGACCACCTCGCCGTCGCGCCAGAGCACATGCTGGCGACCGTCGAAGCCGACCACGCAACTGGCCTTCAGGCCCACGCGCCGGGCACCGCTCACAGGCGGCTTTCTAGCAGACGGCCCTGCTCGGCAATCAAATTGCCCGCGCGGTAGACCTGCCGTGCGGGCCGGGCCACCACGGCTTCGCCAAGGGTCTGCACCGGCATCAGCAGGAAGTCAGCGGGCTGGCCGACCTCCACACTCACTTCATCGATGCCCAAGGCTCGAGCACCATTCACCGTGGCCGCTTCAAAGGCGGCGGCCAGCTCCTCGTCCTTGTTCAGATCAAACCGGAACGCCAACAGGAAAGCCCGCTCAAGCATGTCGCCATTGCCCATGGGCGACCAGGCATCGCGAATACCATCAGAGCCCAGACACAGGTTGACTCCGGCAGCACGCAATTCGAGAAACGGCGGCACCGCGCAATCGGCCGGGGCTGAACTCATCAACGAAATGCCCTGCGCCGCCAGGCGTTCGGCCAGCGGCCGGACCTGCGCCCAGGGCGCCATGCCCAGGCAGTAGGCGTGGCTGATCATCACCCGCCCCTGGCGCTGATAACGCTCGGTGTAATCGGCAATCCGGGCGATCTGCCACAGGCCCAGTTCGCCCTTGTCATGCAGGTGAATGTCGATGCCGCGGTCAAATTCCACGGCCAATTTAAAGATGAAATCCAGCTGGGCGATGGGGTCGTTGTCGATGCCGCACGGGTCCAGCCCGCCAACGTTCTCGACGCCCATCTGCAGCGCCTCGCGCATCAACCCGGCGGTGCCGGGGCGGCTGATCAGGCCGGTTTGCGGGAACACCACCAACTGCAAGTCGATCAAGTCCCGGTAGCGCTCGCGCACCTCTTGCATGGCCTCCACATGATGCAAGCCGAACTCCGGGTCAATGTCCACGTGGCAGCGCATGCGCAAGGAACCGCGGGCGATGCAGTTTTCCAGCAAGGCACCGGCACGGGCGGCGATGGGGGCATCGATTTCGCGCAGCACGCGGCGCTCGTTGAGGATGTAGTCCTTGAGCGTCGGTCCGGCGCTGTTGGGGCGCCAGGGTTGGCCAAACAGGGTCTTGTCCAGGTGCACATGGCTTTCCACCAGCACGGGGGTCAGCAGTTGCTGGCAACCATTGATATCCCTCTTCGCCACGGGTGCCGCGCTGGCAGGGCGGCGCTCGGCGATTCGGCCGGCGTCAATGCGAAAATCTTCGGCAACGCCGCCATAGGGGCGAACATTGCGCAGCCAGTAAGTTTGATTCATGGCAGCTCTCTCATGACGGTTCTCTCGATCAGTTGAGCGGCCGCTGCCAGCGGCCGCCCTGGCGCTTAACCCTTGAGGCGGGACCAGATGCGGTCCTGCAGCTCGCGCGCCTTGTTGCTGCACTCTTTTTCCGGGCGCAGGCGCGAGGCGTATTGCTCGGGCATGTTGATGGCGTCCATGACCTTCCATTTCGGATCCAGCAAGTTGTCGCTCTGAACGCCATTAGCGTAGGCGATGGCGTTGGAAACGGCGGCGGCGTTTTCGGGCTTCATCATCCAGTTGATGAAGACCTTGGCGTTTTCCGGGTGAGGCGCGCTTCTGGGAACGGCGAAGTTGTCCTGGAACATGGCCAGCCCTTCACGCGGGTACACGTACTTGATGGTGCTTTTTTGCAGCGTGGCGCGGGCGGTGGAGCCGTTCCAGTTCTGCATCATGATCACTTCACCAGAGGCCATGCGGTCGACGGTGTTGTCGGAGCTGTACATCTTCAGGTGCGGCTTCTGCTGCTGGAGCAACTCAAGGATGCGCTTGGCGTCCTGGGGGTTTTCGCTGCACTCGTCCACGCCCAGGTAATGGCTGGCGGCATTGATGACCGAGCTTGAGGTGTCCAGTGCCGCAAGCTGACCGCTAACCTCCGGGCGCGGCTCGAAAAACTCCTTCCAGGAGTCGTCCAGCTTACCGCCCGGCACCCTAGCGCTGTCGTAGGAGAAGCCGGTCGAGCCCCACAGGTACGGCGCGGAAAACTTGCGCCCCGGGTCAAAACTCGGGTCACGAAAGGCCGGTTTGACGTTGACGAAATTGGCCAGTGTCGGCGCATCGATCTGCAGCAGCAGGTTCTGTTCGATCAAGGTGCGCATGATCGACTGCGATGGCACGATCACGTCATAGGCGGCGCCACCGGCCTGCAACTTGGCCAGCAGGGTTTCATTACTGTCGTAGCCGTCCATGGTGACCTTGATGCCGGTCTCCTTTTCGAACTTGCCCAACAGTTCGACCGGGTAATAATCGGTCCAGTTGTAGAAGAACAATTGCTTGGGCTCATCGGCCTGGACCTGAAGGCTGGCCAGACAGCCGAGGGCCAGGGCGGCCCCCGCACAACGCAGTGCTTTGAACATCATCGTCTTATGCTCCTGGGATCGTGCAACGGAAGAACTACCGATTGAAAACCTCATTCGCTGTCCGCCTTGCCGCGCTGGCCGAGCCAGAAGGCGAGCACCACCAACACAATGGAAATCAACAGCATCAGGGTCGAGATGGCATTGATTTCCGGGGTGACGCCGGACTTGATGGCGGAGAAGATGTACACCGGCAGCGTGGTGGAACCGGGGCCGGCGACGAAGAAGGTCATGATGAAATCATCCAGGCTGACCACAAACGCCAGCACCGCCCCCGACAGCACCGCCGGCCACAGCAACGGCAGGGTCACCCGCCGAAAGCACTGCCACGGGTTGGCATACAAGTCGTTGGCGGCCTCCAGCAGGCTCTTGTCCAGATCGTTCAAGCGCGCCCGGATCGGCAAGTAGGCGAAGGGAATGCAGAAACCGATATGGGCCACGATCACCGTCAGCAATCCCAACTTGATCCCCAGTGCCATGAACAGCAGCAGCGTGGCCACCGCCGTGACGATCTCCGGCAGGATCAACGGCAGGTTGATACCGCCTTCGACCATCTTCTGCCCATAGAACGGGCGATAGGTGGCCAACGCCGCCAGCAGTGCGATGGTGGTGGCGCACACCGTGGCAATGCCGGCAACGATGATCGAGTTCAGAGCTGCCGTCTGGATCGACGGGTTGGCAAGAATGCGTCCGTACCAGGCGAAGGAAAACTCGGTCCACACCGTGGCGGAGCGGTTGGCGTTGAAGCTGTAGGCGATCAGCACAAAGATCGGCAAATACAGGTAGGCCAGGATCAGCAGGCTGGTTTCGCGGGTCAGTGGCAGTTTTTTCAGGTGCAGGGCGATCATGCGGCAGCTCCCCGGCGGACGGTGTTGGCAGCCTTGCGGCTGTAGAGGGCGTAGAGCACCAGCGAAAGCATCAGGATGCCCAGCAGCAGGAACGACAACGAACTGCCCAGCGGCCAGTTGCGCGCGGTGCCGAATTGCTGCTGGATCAGGTTGCCAATCATCAGCGTCTTGCCGCCGCCGAGAATCGCCGGGGTGATAAACGCTCCCAGGCTTGGGACGAACACCAGCAGCGCGCCGGCAATCACCCCCGGCATGCTCAAGGGCAAGATCACCCGGCGCAGTGCCAGCCAGCGGTTGGCACCCAGGTCATAGGCGGCCTCGACCAGCCGCCAGTCGAGCTTCTCCAGGGTCGAGTAGATCGGCAGGATCATGAACGGCAGAAAGCTGTAGACCAGCCCGACGCTGACGGCGAAGTCGTTGTACAGCAGGGTGATGCCACCGGCCTGGGGGAACAGCGCGTTAAGGGTCTGGGCGACCCAGCCCTGCTCGCGCAGGATGATCAGCCAGGCATAGTTGCGGATCAGCAGGTTGGTCCAGAACGGAATGGTGATCAGCAGCACCATCAGGTTGCGCTGGCGCGGCTTGAGGCTGGTCATCCACAACGCCACCGGGAAGCCGAACATAAAGCACAGCAAGGTGGTGCCAGCGGCCTGCCCCACCGAGCGCAACAGCGCCTGGGCATAGACCCAGTTCAGCTCCAGCGTGCCGTCGAAGCCTTCCTGGAAAAACAGCTGCACGTAACTTTGCAATTGCCAGTTGGCCTGCCAGTCGACGCCGCCGTAAAGGTTGCGCGGCAACAGGCTGATATAGCCCATGATGCCCAGCGGAATGGCGATCAGCGCCAGCAGCGTCACCACTACAGGGCTGAGCAACAGCAGGCGACTGAGCGCGGGCGAGGCAGTGCTTACGCTCATCTCAAGCCTCCATCAGCAGGCAGGCCTGCGGCGGCAGGTGCACGGCAACCGGCTCGCCGACGGCACGCACGGCATTCAGGCCTTCGTTGCTTTCGCGCAGCATGACCTTGACGTCGTTGCTCAAGCGGCATTGGTAAAGGGTGGCCGTGCCGACATACAGCACCGCCTCGATCACGCCGCGCAGGTGATGGGGTTGGGTCGGCTCGACCAGTTGCGAACGCTCCGGGCGAAACGCCAGCTGCACGTTGGCGCTGGCCAGCGGCTGTGGTGGGTTGCAAGGGATCTGTACCGGCAGGCCGGTGGGCTGGAACACGCTTTCATTCTGCGGCCCGCGTGCCAGCTTGCCGGGCAGGAAGTTGATGTCGCCAATGAACTGCGCGACAAACTGATGAGCCGGACGCTCGTAAATGGCGCTGGGGCCGCCGATCTGCAAAATCTTGCCGGCCGACATCACCGCGATTCGATCCGAGAGGGTCAGCGCCTCTTCCTGATCGTGGGTGACGAAGATAAAGGTGATGCCGGCTTGCTGCTGGACCCGCTTGAGTTCGACCTGCATTTCCTTGCGCAACTTGAGGTCCAGCGCCGACAGGGGCTCATCGAGCAACAATACGTCCGGCCTTGGCGCCAACGCCCGGGCCAGGGCCACGCGCTGCTGCTGGCCGCCGGACAACTCAGCCGGTTTGCGCCGCGCCAGATGCTCCATCTGCACCAGCGCCAGCATCTCCTTGACCCGGGCCGGAATGGCTTTTTTCTCAAGGCCCTGCATCTCGAGGCCGAAGGCGATATTCTCCGCCACGCTCATGTGCGGAAACAGCGCATAGCTTTGGAATACAGTATTGACCCGGCGCTTGAACGGCGGCAGGTCATTGACCCGTTGTCCGCCGATCAAAATGTCGCCGGAGCTGACGTGCTCGAAACCGGCGATGGTCCGCAGCAACGTGGTCTTGCCGCAACCGGAGGGGCCCAACAAGGTGAAAAACTCATTATGTGCGATGTTGACCGAGACCTCGTCGAGCGCCGGCGCGACATCAGGGTCATCGGTGTACCGCTTTGAAACGCACTGCACTTCCACAGAAGCATTGTGTTCCATAATGGTGCATTCCTCTTTGTTTTTGTATGCATAAATTGGATGCAACTTAGAAATACCCGGATTATTCTGACCGCGCAACCTGCTTTTCACCGGCAGCGCTCTGCCCGCAGGTCGGTTGTTTATTGAGCAAGGAGTTTTTGAATGGCTGACAAAAAGCTGGAAACCACGGTAGACCGTGTCTACCAAGGGGTTTACGCGGCGATCAGCAAGCGGTCATTGCGACCCGGCATGAAGTTGGGGGAAGCCTCCCTGGCCGAGCTTTTCGACGTCAGCCGCACGTCGGTTCGAGCAGCGCTCAAGCAATTGGAAGCCGAGGGGTTGGTCTCGATCGAGCCCAACAAAGGTGCCTGGGTGTCATTGCCCAGCGATGAGGAGATTCGCTCCCTGTTCGAAACCCGGCGGCTGATCGAGATTGGCATCGTCAGCGAACTGTGCCGCCGCCGCGACAACGCCGCCACGCAGGATTTGCGCGACCATCTGCTACTGGAAGATGAAGCGGCGCGGGAAGGCGATCATGAGCGGCTGATTCACCTGCTGGGCGAATTCCATATCAAGTTGGCGGCCACGCTGAACAACCCGGTGCTGCTGGACTGGTTCCGCAAACTGATCTCCCGCGCCTCGCTGTACGCCGCCGCGCTGGACGACGACAGCCACGACGCCTGCCGCGACAACGAGCATTTGCGCCTGATCGAATTTATCGAGTCGGGCAATCAAAGCGCGGCCATTGAACTGACCTGCATTCACTTGAACGGGATCGAGAAGGCCATACTGGATGTGGCGGCGACGTTGAAGCCTTCGTATAACCCGCTCAAGCATTTGATTGAAACCTGAGCGCTCAGCGAGGCTTTGGTCGCTTCACTGGCCTCATCGCGACGGTTCGGCGCCCCGACAAGCTCGGCTCCTACACATCGATGTTGAACGGGGTGCTTTTTGTAGGAGCAGAGCTTGCTCGCGAAGCGTCCGTACAGACGACAAAGATCTGCCAGAACGGGATTTTTATGAGGGCCATCACGAATATCACTACTCGGCGACTAAAAAATGTTTACTTCTATTTGTGAATGATTATTATTACTGGCATTCCGACCTGAAGGACCTGCGTCAGTGATACGAACCTCTCCGGTATTTTCCCGGTTACAAGAAGGGAAAAACGTCTACGGCTTGCTCAATTCTCTACCTTCTCCGATGCTCTGCGAAATGCTCGCGTTTGCGGGCTACGACTTCGTGATTCTCGATCTTGAGCACTTACTGCGCTCCGAAGAAGACATCATGCATTGTGTCCGCGCTTGTGAGGCCGCTGGCATTTCGCCGTGGTTGCGCATACCGCAAGTGGACGAAAAACTGATCGGTCGGGCGCTGGATGCCGGCATCGAAGCCATTGTCCTTTCACGCACCGAAAGTGCTGCGCAAGTTCAGCGCGCCATCGAAGCGGCCCTCTTTCCACCCTTGGGAAAACGCGGAATAACCGGCGGACGTATTACCGGATTCGGTCGCCTGCCATTACCCGAATACATCGATCTGGCCAATCGTCAGACCCCCATTGTTCCCATGATCGAAAGCAGCGCCGGGGTCGACGCTCTCGGCGAGATCCTGCAACTGCCGGGGGTCGGCATGATCATGGAAGGCGCACTGGATCTGTCGCTCGATCTCGATCTGGGACCCGACCCGCTCAATCCTCAAGTCTGGCAAACGCTGCAATACATGGCCGATGCCTGCCTCAGCGCCGGAATACCTTTCTGCGCAAACCCCCGCACTGTTGAACAGAACGCACTGTGGCGCGCTCGCGGGATCCGAAGCTTTCTGGCCGGTGAAGACCGGGGCTTGCTGCATAACGCATTGAAAGCCCGCCTGCACTCTCTTCAACAGCAAAAATGAGCCAACGCAGTTCAAATGAAAACAACAACATCCCTACACTTTTCACTCAGTCTTATCACACTGGGCATCTGCCACGGTGCCATGGCCGCCGATCAATCCGTCGAGTTGTCCACCGGACCTGCCAGCGGCAAGTTACTGGCGCCCATGGTGATTCAGGGTGACGTACTCGGGACGGCCAGCGATCAGGAGGTGCGTACCTATGCCGGCAGCCGCAGCGTTGTCGACTCCAGCGAACTGAAAAAAGCCAGCGCCCGCGGTCTGGACGACGCGCTGCAACGGGTACCTGGCATCAAGGTCTTGGACGAAACCGGCACCGGCGCCTTGCCACAGATTTCGGTACGCGGGCTGTACGAGAGTCGCAGCGGCCGGATTCAAGCGTTGTCGGATGGCATTCCACTGGCACTGGCGCCGTACGGCCAGACCGGTCTGTCGCTGTTTCCAATGACCATGGCCACTGTCGACCGTATTGATATCGTGCGTGGGGGCGCAGCGGTGCAATACGGTCCGAACAACGTTGGCGGGGTGATCAACTTCATCAGCAAGCCGATTGCGCACAAGTGGGCAACCACTGTGCAGGAGAAGATCACATTCAACGCTGGCGGGCGCCAGTTGTGGGACAGCTATCTGGGCACCGGTGGCTACCTGACCGACCACTTCGGCCTGCAACTGGACATCAACACCCTGAGTGGCGAATACGGTCGCGAGCACTCCGACACCGATGTGCAGAACTACCGTCTGCGCGGCCAGTGGAACATCGACGACGATCGCGATCTGAGCTTTGGTATCCAGCGCTACAAGGCCGACATGGACCTGGCCGGAGCGCTCAGCGTGCAGGATTACAAGAATGATCCACGGCAATCGACGCGTCCGCTGGACCGCTTCGAGGGCGACACCAATCGCGTCTGGGGCACCTACACCCAGCGCCTGGGCGCCATGGGGCCGTTCGACTCAGTAGAATTCAGCTGGACCAACTTCGCCCACGACAGCTACCGCAACTTCGTGGTCGGCCTGCCGTTCACCCCGAACAGTACGGCAGTGACCAAACAGGACGGCCCACGCGACTTTAAAGTCTGGGGCACGGAGCCGCGTATCAGTGCCACCATCGATGGCGACACCGTCGGCCAGACCTGGTTGCTGGGCGCCCGTTATGTCAGTGAAGACATCGACTACAAGGTCAACCGCCAGAGCACCGCTACCGGCGTGACGGCGCCGTTCCGGGACTGGAAGTTCGATGACGACGCCCGCGCGTTCTATCTCAGCAACGCCATCAGTCTGCTCGATCATCGCCTGACCATCACCCCCGGCGTGCGGTACGAAAACGCCCGCATGGATTACAGTGACGGCATCACCGGGTTCTCGCGCGAGAACAAATCCGAAGAATGGCTGCCGGGCCTGACTGTGGGTTATCAGGCGACCGACGCCTGGTACGTCTACGCCAACGCCCAGAAGTCCCTGCGTCCTCCACAAGTCACGCAGATCGTCAAGGAAGGCGATGTCGGCGCCGAACTGGCGTGGAACTACGAGACCGGCGTGCGCTATACCCCGTGGGACGGCCTGCGCGTCGACTTCGGTCTGTACCGCATCGATTTCGATGACCAGATCATCTACAACGCCAGGACCGACCGCTTCGACAACCTCGGCAGCACGCGTCATCAGGGTTTCGAGACCGAGATTTTCTGGACGCCGCAAGCAATGCGTGATCTAGACCTGCACGCCAGTTATGCCTACCTCGATGCCAAGCAACGCAACGGCACATTCAAGGACAACGAGGTGCCGTACTCCTCGCGCAATCAGTTCACGGTTGACGGTCGTTACCGTTTTGCCGAGCACTGGACCTACAACCTCGACGGCCTGTACGTCAGCAGTGCTTACACCGATGCTGCTAACTCCAGCGATGAAGATGCCACTGCCAGCGTGGGCAAACTGCCTGCTTACTGGGTCTGGAACACCGCCCTCGAGCGTGAGTTCGTGCTGGCAGACAAGAGCGTCCTGACCGCGTCCGCGGGCATCAGCAACCTGTTCAACCGCGCGTACTACTTCCGTGGTATCGACACCAGTCCATGGGGTCGTCAACCCGCACCAGAGCGCTCGCTCACCCTAGGCGTCAACTACCGCTTCTAAACCGCGCACTTGCGCCCCTGCAAACCAGTTGCCCGATCCTCCGGGACGGGCGACTGCTGCCCCCAGGAAACTGCCATGCAACGTCCATTCGTCATCCTTGCTCACGTCGCCCACCCTGCCATTCTCGAGGGTTTCCTGCCTGCCGCGCACAAACGCGGGTTGCCGATCGTGATCATCACCGACCACGCTCAGGAACACCGGCGCCTGCTCGCCACCTCGCACATTTCGCCGGAACTGCTGCACGTCATCGAATGTGATGTGTTCAATCCGCTCGCTGTCATCGAGACACTCAACAGTCAGGGCTTGCGCCCCGTCGCAGTGTTCTCCAACAGCGATCACCTGCAGACCGCGACAGCGATGGTGGCCGAGGCATTCGAATGCCCTGGCAAGGACTGGCGGCTGTGCTATGCGGCGAAGAACAAGGCGGCCATGCGCGAACGCATGCAACGTCTGGGTCTGCCCGGGCCATGGTTCCAGGTGCTCACATCGAATTCCAAACTGCCGACCGATGCGCCATGGCCGGTGGTCGCCAAGCCTCGTGAAGGCGTCGCCAGCCTGGACGTCAGACTGTGTCACAACGCCGCCGAGCTGACCGCTTACTGCGAGCAGTTCTGGCAGCAGCAACCGGACCGGGCGCTGTTGCTGGAGGCATACATGGAAGGTCCGTTGTTCACCCTCGAAACCCTGGGCGACGGGCGCAATCTGCAAGCCATCGGTGGCTTCGACGTCACCCTTTCACCACCGCCGCATTTCGTAGAACTCGCCGCGCGCTGGAATGGACAACTCAGCCGCGCCCAGCGTGCCGCCGCGCTGGCTCAAGTAGCAGCGTTCGGGGTCAATTTCGGTGTCTGCCACAGCGAATTCATTCTGACCGCTCAAGGCCCGGTACTGGTTGAAATCAACTATCGCAGCATCGGCGATGGTCGCGAGTTCCTGCTTGATCGGCTGCTGCCACAGGGTTGGTTCGACCGCATCGTCGCTTTGCATTTGGGAGACAACCTGATCGACGCGCAACCGGCGCAAGCCGAAGCAACCGTTCATTACCTTGTGGCCGACCGCTCGGGACGTCTGGATCAGGCCAGCGCCAGCTTCAACGTCGAACGTGAGGGCCATTGGTGCGATTACCGTGCACTGCACAATACCGGCGACACCGTGACCATCAGCCATTCCAACAAGGACTACGTCGGCGTACTGAGACTGATCGCGCCGGATGACGTGAGCCTCGAAGCGCAACTGAACTCGACCCTGAACGACCTGAAGTGGGTGGTGGCATGAGCCTGCATCCGGAGGACGCGGATCAGGCGTTCATGACTCGACGCATCATCGATTGCTGCCTGCGCGAGGACATCCGCGGGATCGTCAGCAAAGGACAGATTTGTCGGCTGCCGGAAGAACTGAGCCAACACTTGCAGCATCAGCCCGACGCCAGCTGGCTGCGAATCGCCCATCTGGGCGCCGACGAACTATGGCTGCCGGTGGTCAAGGCGTATCCGTTGCAGGACTGGATCGGTACGGGCGACGCCTGGATCAAGGTGTCGCCGCAAAGCCACGGCGAGGTTCAACGCGGCTACCGGCTCTGGCTGGACCACCTGAGCCACGGTCTGGACGAAGAAAGTCTGACGCTGTTCGCGGCGTATCTGAAAGAAGCGGATTGCGCGACCGAACACCGGACCCTGTGCAATCAGGCGTATGGCCAACATGCGCCCGCGCTGAGCGACGTGACTGACCTGAAGGACTGGTCACAGAGGCTGCTGAAGATCGATCAACTGGCGAGCTACCTGGATCACCCGTTCTATCCAACGGCGCGGGCCAAAAGCGGCTTCGATGCCGCCGCGCTCAAAGGCTACGCGCCGGAGTTTGCGCCGCGCTTCGAACTCAACTGGCTGGCGATTCCCAACAACGCCCTGACCCTGACCAGCCCGCAGCCGCCGCACTGGCCGGACTTCGAGGATGTCGGCTTGTCACCGACCTTGCAAAACAGCCATTCATTACTGCCAGTACACCCGCTGACCTGGGGCGAGCTTGCGCAATACGGCCTGCCTGAAGGCACGCTCAAGGCTCCACGTACTGCCATGCAGGTCGAGCCTACGCTATCCGTGCGCACGGTGGTCTGCATCGATCAACCTCAGTGGCACATCAAACTGCCGTTATTGGTCAGCACGCTCGGTGCGCGCAATTTGCGCCTGATCAAACCCAGCACCCTATACGACGGTCACTGGTTCCAGACCACCCTGCTGGCCTTGACCGAGCGCGATCCGGCACTGGCGTCACGTTATCTGCACGTCGACGAAAAACACGGTGGTCATGCCGCCGAGAGTCGTCATCTGGCCTATATCGTGCGCCGTTACCCGGCGGGTCTGGAGAACAGCACGCTGGTACCTGTCGCCGCGTTGGCCAGCCCGCTTGCCGATGGGCAGCTGTTCCTCGAGCAACTGGCCGAGCGCTTCTATGCAGGTTCGTTGCAACACTGGCTGGACGATTATCTTGATCTGCTGCTGCAGGTCCATCTGCGACTGTGGCTGCATTACGGCATCGCGCTGGAGGCCAACCAGCAGAACGCCGTATTGATGTTCGAACAAGGTCAGCCATTGCGGCTGCTGATGAAGGACAACGACGCCGCTCGCCTGTGGCCTCAGCGCTTCGCCAATGCCTGCCCGGATCTCGCTGATCTGCCGGCCGCCTTGCAGGATGAGCGCATTCGCGTCGACAGCAGCCAACCGTTGGCCGAGATGTTCTGCACCATCACCTTGCAGCTGAACATCGTTGCGATCCTGGAAGCGATAGCGACCGCAGGCCTGGCCTCTCGATCCAGCCTGTATGGCACGCTGCGTCAGCGTCTCATGACCTGTCTGCAAAAACTCGAAGCAGAAGGCATCGACTGTCAAGACGCGCGCCGATGGCTGCTCGACAGCCCGAAACTGCCGGTGAAATACCTGCTCAGCGCCGGCAGCCTGTTCAGCAAGGCGCATTCCGGTGCCAGCGACATCAACAAGTTCTATGGCTACAGCGCGGCGAACTTCCTGCTGGAGGACGCTCCATGCAACGACGTCTGATCACCAGCGTCTTGCTGGGGCACTACCTGTCGGCCTTCACGGCGCTGGGTATTCCGTTGTACCTGCCGCGCATCCTCGCCGACCTCGCACCTGATACACCAGGCTGGGCCATCGGTGTGCTGTTCGTACTGCCGACACTCTGCACCGCACTGGCGGCGCCGATCTGGGGACGCTGGGCCGATCGCAACGGTTGTCGCCTGTCGTTGCTGCGCGCTCATGCCGGGCTGTTCGCGGGCTTTCTGCTGGCAGGCTTCAGTCCCAATCTGCCGGTGTTCGTCCTGGCGTTGATCATCCAGGGCACCTTCGGCGGCGCGATGGCGGCGTCCAACGCCTACCTGTCGACCCAGTTCAAGGAGGGCGATCTGTCCCGCGCCCTGAACTGGACGCAGTATTCGGCACGTCTAGCGATGATCAGTGGCCCGATCCTGTTGGGGCTGCTGACCTCGCAAGGCTTGGGATTAAGCCTGTATCGCTATCTGGCCTGGTTACCGCTGCTGGCCTTTGTGCTCATCCTGCCGCTGCCCAAGGACGCACCCAAACATGCCTTGGGCAGCAAGAAAGCCCAGGCATTGGGCGAACTGCCGGAAGACATGCCGCGGCTGCTGGCGGTGCAGTTTCTGTTCAGCTTCGCGATGGTCGTCACCTTTCCCTACTTCGTGCCCTTCGGCGAGCAACTGGGCATTGGCAACGATGCCTTGATCGGCGTGCTCTACAGCCTGCCGCATCTGGTTTACCTGCTGGCCCTGCCCTGGGTTCAGAAGCATCAGGGCAACCTGCTGTTGCCGGGGCTGGCGCTGCTGGCAATCAGTAACGCGCTGCAATTCTGGAGCGTGCAGGCCGAGCCGCTGTTCGTTCTGCGTCTGCTCAGCGGAGCCGGCATGCTGCTCAGTTTTGTCGGGCTGCACCGCTGCCTGAGCCAGCGCAGCCGCAAAGGCAGCGCCGGTCGCCTGTTCGGCTGGTTCGACTCCAGTGGCAAATGGGCCGGCACCGCTGCCGGTGTCACTGCCGGTCTGGTCAGTCAGACCTGCGGCATTGCGTCCCCCTTTCTCGTTGCGTGCCTGGCGGCCATGGCAGCCATGGTGCTCGCGCGCCCTCTATTGATGACTTCCCGGGAGATTCCGGCATGACGCTCGCTATGAATACCGCATCGCTGAACACCGTATCCCTGCATGACCATGCCCTCGATGGCGAAGCCCAGCGACATGCCGTCGAGTGCCTGCTCAATTGCTATTTGCGCGAATACGCATTGCCACGCAACGAAGCGAACCTGAACTATCAAGCACAGGATCTGCCGATGAGCCTGCGCCAGGCCAACGGCCGTTGCATCAGCATTCGCCTGCCCAGTGGCCGGCTGGTCGTACGCATCGACCGCACCAGCCTTCTGGGCCGTTGCCACTACATCAGCGCACCCTATTTCAAAGGTAACAACCAGAGCTGGCGACCGTTGAACGCCCACGAACTGGCGCGCCTGCTATGTACCCCGCTCAGTGGAGCCGACCGCGTCGGCGAGATGCTGCAACAGGTCGCCAACAGCCTGCAGATCACCCGCACCTTTCTGCGTCATTCACGCCCGGCCAACGAAGCAGCCGACAGCCTGCTGGCGTCCGAGCAACATCAGCTGTGGGGCCACGCCCTGCATCCGACGCCGAAAAGTCGCGAGGGCATCTCCCATGACGATTTGCTGGCCTGCTCGCCGGAAGTCGGGGCGCGCTTTCAGTTGCACTGGTTCAAGGTCGATCCGACGCTGATTCGTCATCAGGGCGAGGATCCGCGCAGTACTCTGCGACAACTGTCGGGGCGCGACGACGCCTATCCGTGTCACCCCTGGGAAGTCGCCCGCGTGCTTGCCGACCCGCTGGTGCAGCGTGCGCAACAACAGGGCTTGATCGAATACCTCGGCCCCCTGGGTCAGGCCATGTACCCGACGTCGTCGGTGCGCACGCTCTACCATCCGCAGATGGCCTATTTCATGAAGTTCTCGATGCACGTGCGCCTGACCAACTGCGTGCGCAAGAACGCCTGGTATGAACTGGACAGCGCCGTCGCCCTCACTCGCCTGCTCGGCCCGATCATGAGCGAGTTGGCGACGCAACAACCGGGCTTCCTATTGATGCCCGAACCCAGCGCCACCAGCCTGGACCTCAGCGCCCTTGGTACGCTGGAGGAGGCCCGCGAAGTCACCGAATGCTTCGGTATAGTTTACCGGGAAAACCTTCCCGTCGCCGACCGCGAGCGGTATCAGCCGCAAGTGGCAATGGCGCTGTTCACCTGGGATCAACAAGGTCGCAGTGTCTGCCGCCAGCAGGTACAGCGCTACGCCGACAACACCGGTTTGAGCATTGAGGAAGCCACGCTGAACTGGCTGGATGCCTATGCCGGTCAGATGCTCGGCGGCGTGCTGTATTGCCTGTTCCGTCAGGGCGTGGTGCTGGAGCCGCATTTGCAGAACACGGTCATCGGCTTCGCTGAAGACGGACTGCCCAGCCAGGTCTGGATTCGCGATCTGGAAGGCACCAAGCTGGTCCCTGAAATCTGGCCCGCCGAACGCCTGAGTGCGCTGGATGAACGTACCCGCAGCTCGGTGTACTACAGCGCGCAAAAGGCCTGGCAACGAGTGGGTTACTGCGCACTGGTGAACAATCTCGGCGAAGCGATCTTCCATCTGGCCAACGGCAGCGACTCGTTGGAACAACAGTTGTGGGCGCGAATCGGCGACCTGCTGCACGCGCAATCCACGCGTCTCGACCATCCGACAGAACTGCGCGAGTTGTGCGCCGGCGCGCCCTTCCCGAGCAAGGAAAACTTCATGACGCGCCTGATGATGCGCGCCGACCGCGAGGCCGGTTACACCTCACTGCCCAGCCCGCTGGCGATCATTGAAAAGAGGAAACGCGCATGAGTCTTCCTGTCTCCGTCACCCGACGCATCGAGCAGCTCAAGACTGAACACGACGCACCATTGTGCGCCTACGTCTACGACCTGCCTGCCCTTGAACGGCACGTAAAGGCAATGCGTCAGGTACTGCCCGAAAACTGCGAATTGTTCTACGCCGCCAAGGCCAACCCCGAAGCCCTGGTGCTGAAAACCCTGGCGCCGTGGGTGGACGGTTTCGAGGCTGCCTCGGGCGGCGAACTGACGTGGCTGCATGAGCAGTGCCCCGACCAGCCGCTGATCTTTGGTGGCCCCGGCAAGCTCGATCGCGAACTGGACATCGCCATGCAGTACCGGATTTCGGCGTTTCACGTGGAGAGCGTGACCGAACTGCGCAGCCTGGCACGCATCGCCCGCGAACGCGGCGTGCGGGCTGCGGTGATGCTGCGGCTGAATCTGAAGCTGGCCCAGGCACCGCAGAGCCGATTGGTCATGGGCGGCAAACCCACGCCATTCGGTCTGGATGAAGAAGGTCTCGCAAGCGCCCTGCAATTGCTGCGCGAAGAGCCATCTCTGGAGCTCAAGGGACTGCACTTTCATTTGCTGTCGCACCAACTGGATGTCGACGCGCACCTTGAATTGATTCGCAGCTACTTCCTGACCTTCCGCCAGCTGTGCGCCGACCACGACCTGCAACTGCCGCTACTGAATGTCGGCGGAGGGATGGGCATCAACTATCAGGACGCGGCGCAGTCGTTCGACTGGCCACGGTTTTGTCAGGGCCTGGAGGGGTTGATCGATGAGTACGACATGGGCGCGACCCGCATACGTTTCGAGATCGGCCGCTTCATCAGCGCTGCATGTGGCTACTACGTCATGCAGGTGCTGGACATCAAAAGCAGCCACGGCGAGTTTTTTGCCATCGGACGCGGCGGTACTCATCACTTCCGCACGCCTGCGGCTCAAGGCCACGACCATCCGTTCACGGTACTGCGAGGCACTCAGCCGGCACAGATCAGCGATCAGTCCGTCACGCTGGTGGGTCAGTTGTGTACGCCAAAGGACGTCCTTGCCAGACAACAACCGGTGGCGCAGCTAGCGATTGGTGACCTGCTGGTGTTCACCCTCGCGGGCGCCTATGCCTGGAACATCTCGCACCAGAACTTCCTGATGCACGAACCGCCGTTGAAGGTTTTTATCGAGGGCTGATTCCACGCTATTGTCAGCCTCTGTGCTGCCATTCCCGTATCTGTGGCTGCTTGTCCGATGTGTCCTTCAAACTCTTCGGACAGGACAGCTTTAATTCTGTCTGAATTCTGTCAATCTGCCGCTGGGCGATTGACAGTCGATCGTTTCTGTTTTGATTGGCGCAAGGCGCTGAACCATCCAAGGTGTGGGCCAAAGCATGGGCTGGATTTTTTATCAGACACGCAGAAACGAAAAAGCCCTGAATAAACAGGGCTCTAACGTATAGGTATGGCGGAGAGATAGGGACTCTCCATGAAACGGTAAAAACCCCAGAAAACACAGTATTCACTGGCCTTCACGTCAATTTTACGTACAATTCCTACGTACAATTGACCATCTAGGGCTCGGCATGGCAAACAATCTCGAAAATCAGGACGGCACTTGGCATGTCCGTCTGGCAATCCCCGCAGATGTACAGAAAGCGTTCGGCGGCAGGAAGATTCTGTCTAAGTCGCTGGGGACTGGCCTGCGATCCGAAGCCATGAATCGGCGCCTACCCTACCTCACCCAATGGAAGGCGGAGATTGCAACAGCTAGAGAACAACTAAAGGCACTCAAAGAGAGCTGGAGGCCTGAACTGGCAGCGGGCAGTCTGATATTGGAAAAGGACCTCGATGGCATGTTGCTGGCGTCAGTGAAACCTGACGAGGACGCAGATAGAGTTAAAGAGGATTTGCTTGCCTTCCTTGACCAACGGAGTCCGGGGCTCAGGACGCAACTTGAAGCAGCGCCCCGCCCCACTGTCGCGCATGTACAGCGTACAACTCAGCTTATCCGTGAGGCCGCAGTGCAGATGGCTGAAGGAACGTACAGCCTTACTGCTGCTGAGGTTGAAGAGGCAAAGAGGATTGTACATCGCCCTTCTTCGTACAAACCGAAGTCACCGATTACCACGGTAAAGTTAGCGGCGTTCCGTTCCTTCCGAGAGGACAGGGCAGTCGATAACAAGACGGTTGATCAGCAGGAGTCGAAGCTTAAGAAGCTATCGGCATTCCTTGCTGAAACCGGCAAGGCCTTGGACTTCGATTGCGTGTCTGCGTGGCTCGACTCTCTCAAGGTCGTCCCCAAGACGAAAGCCCAGTACCTTCTCGCTGGCAACATGTTCTGGAACTGGGCAATGAAGTACGACGCCCAGTGGCGCCAAGACTTCAAGGGCGCCGTTAGCCCGTTTGAGAAACACGACCTGCCCCAGCTACGGGGCAAGGAAAGGGTCGAAGCCCAGCGCTCCGCCTTTGAACTGGCTGAGCTGTCCACACTGCGCGCGAAAGCCCACACGAAGGGATTGCATACACTCGCTGACCTGATCCTCCTGGGAGCGTACACAGGCGCCCGAATTGAAGAACTCTGCCAGCTACGCACCGAACACATCGTGATGGTGGATGGCGTGCAGAGTTTTGATATCAAAGAAAGCAAGACGGCAGCGGGTATCCGAGTAGTGCCTATCCACCCCGCCCTTACGGCTCTGGTGCAACGCCTGAAGGATGACGCACAGGACGGCTTCCTTGTGCCATCCGCCTCCCGCAACAAATATGGCAATCGGTCTGACCCGCATAGCAAAGCGTTCGGTAGACTCAAATCATCGCTGGGATTCGGCTCGCGCCATGTTTTCCATAGCATCCGTGCGACGGTAGTCACCCTGCTATCGAGGGCCGACGTACCATTCTCGTTGATCGCCGAGTTGGTCGGCCATGAAACTGGCACCGTGACCTTCGATGTCTACAGCAAGGGCGCCAGTGCAGCACAGAAGCTGGCAGCAATCTCAAAACTCCCCACCCTGCCAGCCAGCACCCCCTAATCAGCGCGTTCCTACGTGAAATCTGAGTGTCTAACAAGGGCCAAGTGCTACAGATTCCACGCAAGAACGCACGCAAGAAACTACCGATCATCACAAAAGTCTTGACTTTCCAGCATGAAAGT
Source organism: Pseudomonas sp. R5(2019) (assembly GCF_009905435.1). GTDB lineage: Bacteria > Pseudomonadota > Gammaproteobacteria > Pseudomonadales > Pseudomonadaceae > Aquipseudomonas. The sequence continues at coordinate 45,569 of NZ_JAAAMT010000016.1, read as the reverse complement.
GCTTGACAAAATCAATAAAGTGTGTAGAATAGGTAGCCTGCTTAGATACAACTCCCCCAGCAACTCCCCCTCCAAGTTTCCCCAACTGCTGCAATATAGTCCGGACCCTTCCTTTCCAAACTTGTTGCTCGAAACTTGTTGTCGATCCAAGTGCAGAAGATCGGCAAACTTCAGCGAGAAGACAGCTGCACTGGATGATCAAGGCTTTGGCATATTGGACCTTGCATCTCAAAGTAACCCCCGCCGTGGGTGCAGTGTAACGGCGACTAATTTCTAGATTTGCTGCATTGCAGCATCCCCCGCACTACCCTAGTGCGAACAACCTGAACGCCAACCTCCCCGAAGTCCTACATGGATTTGCGGGTTTTCTTTGGCGTTCGATAAGCACCTACACACTCGGAGTCAACTATGTCGAAGCGTTACCCATTGAAGAGAAAAGCCTGTGATCATTGCGGAAGTACATATTACAGCCGCTCTCATAGATCCCGCTGGTGCAGCCATGTTTGCCAGACACGCAACTGGCGAGCAAGCAACAGTAAAGCAACACCTGAGCAACTTGAGAAAGAGTATCTGCTCCAAGAACAAACTAACAACCAACCACAAGAGACAGCAGCATGAACCTGTTCCACGAGATCAATCCCTCAACTGGCGAGATTGTCCGGCTCTGTGATGGCAAACATGACCCAGTAAATTTTCATTATATCCGCGAGCAGGACTCCGATTGGAGTTTTTTCCACGCTTGGCAGAAATCCTGGCCAACCATCCGCCCCCTGCTCTCAGAGCTGAAAATCTTTAGACGGTACATTAATGCTGATCGCCGCTTCCGGACGGTTGGCGATAGAAAGGAGTTGCAACCACAATGACACAGAAACTATACCTAGAGGTCCTGAAGTCTAACGATGCCATCATGGGGCTGACACATCATCCACGAGAATCAGCCAGCTTCGACTTCGTTGAAGTGACGCAGATGGAACTCGATTATCTCAACGGTCTTGAGGACCATGTTTTCCCAGCCGGGATGATTACAACTCTCAGTGACTTGCTCGACTTTAGAAAGTTGAAACAAGAGTCCAAGATCAAGGCAGCACAGACAGCCGTTGCCAAGTCTGCTCAAGCTCAATCGGCGGCTAAAGTTAAGGTGGACAAAGTTAAGGCCGAACTAAACTTGTTCATGGAGGCAGAAGCTGCAAAGCGAGGCGTCTCCCGTGCAGAGTTAGAGACACTACTCGAAGCCCGCCAGAATAAGCTAGCCAACCCCGCTACAAGACCCGCCAAGGCTGCCAGCAACGCCAGCAACGCCAGCAACGCCAGCAACGCCAGCAACGCCAGCAACGCCAGCAATACTAACCCACCCCCTAGCGACGACAAGGCCCGCCAGAGCCTTATCCAGCAGATTAAAACACGTAACAAGTACAAGTAACTCACAAGGAATAAACTATGACTAACACCACGCAATACCAGTACGGAAAAGATGTAGCAGAAGTCTTCAAACACTCGGAAGATGAACTTCAGGCGCTGATTTCCAAGAAAGAGAGGGAGTACTATGAACGCTCAGAAGGTCTCCATTTTAAGGGCCTTGCCGCACATGTAGACTTTGTTCGCTATTCGCCGCTTGAACAGTCGCTGCCAGAGTTGCAGCAGTTTATCCAAGATGGCTACACGATGGGGACGATCATTAATCGACCACTCTACCTGCATGTGATCTTGCGGAAGCCAAGTTCAATCATTGAGGCCGAACTGCCAGAACTCACCCAACAAGCTGAGGCGGAATACGCAGCAGAACGTTACCAACGCAACGTGGTTGAAACTCAACGTCTTATGGAGGTTACGATTGCCCGCCGCGCGCGGGAAGCTGCTGCAAAGGCCGCAGAAGCTGCTGCAAAGGCTCAGGCGACTGAAGAGAAAAAGGCCCTAGCCGACCTATTAGCTGCATATCACAAGCCCGAGGTAGCAGCGTGAGTAAGGACAAACAGCAATCCAACGCTCACCAGCGATCACTGTCAGTGCGTCTCTCGGATGAGAACTTTCACACCCTCTGTTATCACGCCCGGAAGCACCAGATGGATGCCCGGTCTTTCATCGGGTACATGGCCACCTGTTACGTGACCGCTATGCGGGCGGAAGAAGCAGCATCAAAGTGACCTGCCCCCCTTGACGACTGGAAGAAGTATCGTAGGATAGTTATCCCTCCAGCTCCCACAGAGCTGATTGCCCACATCCCCGAACAACCGCTCCCGACAATCAAGCCGATTTGGCCCACTGATTTCGTCGGTATCGTGCTGCTCGGGGGAAGGGTTTGAAGGTCGGAGGTAGTATAGAGATGTGTCCGCCTTAATTGATCAAACCCGCATGGCATAAGGGCTTCAGCCCAATCCGATATGCGTACTTCCAGAGAAAAACCCCACATAGAGAGGAACGAAATGAGAGTTTCAGTGTACCGGCCTGACCATCAATTCAAGCTGCTCAGCTTGATGGAACACACAGGCGTAAAGAACCCAACCCGTATGGTTGAACAATTGATTGAAGAAGCTGCCATGCGGCTTGATTCCCTAAAGAGTGGAACGAATGTTAACGAACACCAAGGCCAAGAAGGCCAAGTCTACTGAATATGATTACACCTGCTACTCGTGCAAAGATTCCTACAAAGGTAAGCGGGAGCAGGAAGACAAGAGTAAACGCTTCTGCAAAGATGCCTGTAGGAAAGCCAAAGCTAGAGCCGCCAAGAGAGCAGAGAAGAAGCTAACCCGCGTAGAAGCCCAGTTCATCCGCTACTACAAGAGCACTCACGGTAAATACGTCTTCGACTATTGTAGAGATGCGGGTACAGTCGGCATCTTACTAGGCCACACTGCAGCCTCCCTGTTCGAGCTGAAGTCATTACATAACACCAGTTACATGTGCAACGGCTGGGGTCAGGATGAAAAGAAGTCTACATTCCACCGCTGCCACATACAGGCCCATAAAGGTACAGACGGCTCAGTAGGTGCATTGCACCCTATCAACTTGTTCATTGGTGACGGCCACACGAACCAGACGTACGGGAACAAGCTAGTTTCCACTGATGCAGGCCTGAAGATCCCTGCCAGTAAGTTGAAATCGACGTGGCAGGTGTCCAAGACGGACACGAACGAAGAAGTAGCACAGAAGATCCGCAAACTTTTGGGCAAGGAGTTCACTGAATACCTCTCGCAGTCTGATGCCATCGTAATGAATCAAGTGAACACCTTGGCTCAACGTATCTACAACCGCCAGCAGAAGGGCACAGCCGTACAGGATCTAGACCAACGCTACACCAAGGCGGAGCTTGAAGCCTCCCCCCTTGAAGAGCTGGAGTATATGGACGCTTATCAGCGCGGGAAGGATTCAGTATCCAAGCACAAGTCAGAGCGTGCTGCCCGTGCCACCCTCTGTGTATACGCTGATGAACTAGAGCGGATGGCGAACACTTCCCCCTCAGAGCGCCAGCGGGACAACTGCCGCTTCATGTTAGGTCTAGTACGGGTGCTGGGAGTGTTCATCGCCCAGATGGAAGACCAGCAAGGCTTAGCCCACAAGAGTTTCTTGCCGCTGGGCGATACTGAGTGGAAACCGCTGTCTCACTTTTATCTGAACAAGCAGCAGCCGTGGGGCAAGCCATCGCAGCGCCTGATTGATGCAGACCGGGAGTTCCTGATAAAGAACCTTACCGAGCATTGCTTCCATGCTCTAGCTGGCGCGGACATCCCGCAAGGACTCTTAAGGGCTCGCCTACTGAAGCGGCTAGACGTGGCCACACTGGTTCCGACAGTGCAGGCTCCTGCTGATTGGCGGTTCAAGGCGTTCGGCTCCTGGGACAAGTTCATCGAGGGCCTATACGCCGATGCAGAGCCAGTGTGGCAGGCGTTGCTGGACATTGGCCTATGCACCGCTGCGCAGATCGAGGAAGCACGTACGGGGCTGCTCTGGAGTTTGCAGGAAGGGCTTGAGAGAGAGCGCCACCGATACCGCAATCAACCCTGCTTCAAGCGGACGTATAAGGGCAAGTACTACACCCGTTGGGGCTGGAAGGACTACCCCGAGCATCTGGAGTACCCGCCTGTTCTCGCTGAGTTGTTCCTACCGGGTGATGAGGTTGCAGCCCTGCCACTGGCTGCCTGATGCAGAAGCAATGGGAAAGCAATCGATATCTAATGCCCTTGGGGGCCACCCTTACAGCCCCCCGCGCCACCAGATCCTGCCAACCCCAGCAAAACCGGGCACTTCACCACTGGTGGGGTCAAGCAATCCGCGCCACACACGCAGATTTCTCGCTGGAACACTCGCAGCAGTGGCGGACTGATCGTCTTCCCCAGCAATCTAATCTCCTGCAACGCAGGAAGTTGAATTCGCAAGGTCACCCCGGCAAACCAGTGTAGAGCAGGCCAGCAGCCAGCAGCCTAGAGCACTAGTACCAACAAACGACCGACAAACGATACGCTCAAAACACCTGTTTTTCGGCACCATAAAAATAGGCTTTATTTGTTGGTGATACCTTGATACACTGATACCACCTTAAGCGATACCATCGGAGCCACCCGCCATGTCCCGCGCCTTCCTTTACTGCCGCGTTAGCACCTCAACCCAGTTCACAGAGAATCAGGTGCAGGAGGTGAAAAACTCTGGCTTCGAGGTGCAGGCCAGCCGGGTAGTGGAAGAGACTGTCTCAGGCAGCATCCCTGCCAGTGAGCGCCCCGGCTTCCAGAAGCTGCTGGACCGCATGGAGTCAGGTGACGTGCTGATCGTGACCAAGCTTGACCGCCTCGGTCGTAACGCGATGGACGTACGCTCTACGGTTGAGATGCTGGCAGGTCGTGGTATCCGCGTTCACTGCCTCGCCCTTGGCGGTGTGGACCTGACCAGTGCAGCAGGCAAGATGACTATGCAGGTTCTGGGTGCCGTGGCTGAGTTTGAGCGTGACCTGCTGATCGAGCGGACACAGTCGGGGTTGGCGCGTGCGAAGAGTAAGGGCACGAAGCTTGGACGCCCTGAAGCAACAGCCACCACAAAAGAGGTGCAGCGCCGTAGGGCAATGAACATGACGCAAAGCGAGGCAGCGGCTGACCTCAAGATCGGTATCGCTACTGTTAAACGGCACTGGAATAGGGCCTTGGCACAGTAGGCAGTCTACTGCTATCCAGTACGGATGCCACTGTAAGCTCCTGTAGCGCCACCTTAGCAACGATATGCAGGTGGCCTTTGTCACCACGAGATTTTAAAATCAAACTCGTGTAGCGCCTTATAGAAAGCTATGTCGGGTCAAGGCCCTCGCCACATAGTGTCCAGTTCCAGCCGTTTACCAGAACGCCCCTTGATATTATGCCCAGCGATTCATGACCGTATATTAGCGCAGGGCAAGTGGTCGTTTAGAAAAAGTTGGATACTCCCCGATTTTGAAGTTGGTCAATTTCCCGCACTAGACATGATGCGAGTCTTACCTTCATTTACTGCACTGACCGCACAATACCACTTCACTCTTGCGGCATTACAATACGAGCCTCTATCCCGACGCTTTGCAAATAGTGAAGCAGCCCGCCACCATCCACCAGTTCAATAGGTTTTCCTTTAGCGAAATTAAAAGCATCTGGACCGTAGCCGCTTGTGGTCACCAAAATACCCTTATTTGCTCCTTCATTCATCATTGTTCCGTATAGATCGCGTACGGCGGAAACTCCCACAGTATGTCGATATCGCTTCGCCTGGATAACTACTTTGCCACCGATGATAGGGCGGACGTCGTAAGCTACGCAGTCAACACCGCCATCTCTCGACGCCTGAGTTAACTTAGAATCTAACCCCAAGTCTTGAAAAAGCTTCACGATGAGCCTTTCGAATTCGTATGGGTTTAGGCCCATAAGATTCTGGGCAGAGCTAAGAAAAGATACATCTCCTTGATCTACAAATCGTCGGTCATTCATGTTGAACTCGATGATTGGTTTGACCGCCTGTAGCTCTGACGCGCTTCTGGAAACGTGTGCTCCTAGATTTCTCACACAGAGCGCCGGATCGACGTGAGCCAAATCGATACGTTCAAATACCTGCTTGGTCACCCGAGTGGACACTAGGCACGGCCTGACCTTCATTCCTGTAGCCCTGTCTACAGTGTCAAGGTAGCCGTTAAAACAACATACCTCAATATGATTTTCCGTGTCTGATTCAAATACCTCGTAAAGCGATTTCAAAGCGAGCGCCGATATCAGACTAGTATAGTCTGCATCAATATCTCTCTGTTTCCTGCCCCGACCAATAATTTCATCTTTTGATTTAATATAGCGGTAGTCAACTGTTTTAGGGATCACGGCGACCTTGGGCAATGCATATTCCACAATCAGCTGCTTTGACGCAGCAACGTATAGCGTATTGACCTGACGTGATAACCAACTGGGATAGGGTGATAACTCTAGAATCTTCTTTGCGTACGCCGCGACAATAAACTCATCGCCAGCCGCATAGTTTACTGCCAGTCTTTCACGCTTTTGACGGATCAGATCGTTGTGAGATATAGCCGCTGACAGCCTTTCTTCAAACTCTATTCTGAGTTGTACAATGGCGTCCGCCCGACCTTTCTCCTGCTCTTCCCAAGCGATAAGATCATGGTGATATAAGTTTGACTGCTTTTCTTCGGCCATAGCCCTCCTAGCCGCGTAGCCTGGCCAGCACCTACTTATAAAATCATTTACCTTTCGTTGCCGATAATTGTTGAGAGCGGGTCGCGGCAAGGCGCGTGTCAAATGAGCCGGCACGGTGAGAACGGGTAAACTTTGGTAGTCATATAGGGAGTCAAAGTCTAAGTGATGCTGCGCATTAAGAGTATCGTGAAGAATTTCACGGTACGCATAGTGGATCTGGTCATTTTTTTTGTTCTTAGCCGCTGCTTCCGCCTCGCGGCGCCGTAGGTATTGATCTTTCTCCTCCCGGGGAGTGAGCTGGCGATCCTCTGCATTCTCCACCTTCGTCAGTCGGTGTAGTGCTACGGCGCCCCCTGCTCCGCCATCATCGCCTATCGGAGCGAAGCTCCTCCACTTCCTGCGCCCAGCAGCAAAAATCAGATAGGAATAATAGGCAACGAATAGAATAAGGAATGTATAGAGGAATTCCATTTTTCTTGGCTTCCGTGGGTAAACAGACTTGTCGAGGCGTGCAAGCAGATTGCCACCCGTCCACTAGTGAAGCAAGACACGCGAAATGACCCATAACATTTCGCAGATGAAACAGATATTGGCTTAGGCAGACCGTTTGCTTTGACCTATCCGCATCATTCGACTATCTCTACACTCCTGAACGCGCCGCCCAACCACTGCTCATCGATAACGCCCTCGTAATCGCGGTTGATATCCTCGACAGGCTACAGCATTCCACTGCCAGCCACGGTGATCGAACGTTGTCGCGTGCAGACCGCAACGGTTATCAGGAAGCAGCAGCATTGATCAGGGCAAGATAGTTAGAGGGAAAAGGATGCAAGCGTTACGTACAATTCCTACGTACAACCCAGAAACTAAAAAGCCCCGTAGACCTTGATCTACGGGGCTTCACGTATAATGGCGGAGAGATAGGGATTTGAACCCTAGGTACTGTCGCCAGTACAACGGATTTCGAATCCGTCCCGTTCGGCCACTCCGGCATCTCTCCAGTGGCGCGCATCATACCAGCACTTTCGCAGAAGGCGAAGCCCCCAAGCGAAAAAAATTGCGTGCTATCAGGCGCTTGCGTGAACTTGCCGCTTAAAGCGGCACGCCCAGGCGTTTTGCGACTTCTTCGTAGGCTTCGATGACGTCACCGAGGCCCTGACGGAAGCGGTCCTTATCCATCTTCTTGCGGGTTTCCTTGTCCCACAGGCGGCAACCGTCCGGGCTGAATTCGTCACCCAGCACGATCTGGCCGTGGAATACGCCGAATTCCAGTTTGAAGTCGACCAGCAGCAGGCCAGCGTCATCGAACAGCTTGTTCAGCACGTCGTTGACCTTGAGCGACAGCTCTTTCATCTTCGCCAGTTGCTCGGCGGTGCCCCAACCGAACGCCACGACGTGGGATTCGTTGATGAACGGGTCGCCCTTGGCGTCGTCCTTCAGGAACAGTTCGAAGGTGTGCGGGTTCAGCTTCATGCCTTCTTCGACACCCAGGCGCTTGACCAGGCTGCCGGCAGCGTAGTTGCGCACCACGCACTCGACCGGAATCATGTCCAGCTTCTTGACCAGGCACTCGTTGTCGCCCAGCAGTTTGTCGAATTGGGTCGGGATACCCGCTTCTTCGAGCTTCTGCATGATGAAGGCGTTGAACTTGTTGTTCACCATGCCCTTGCGGTCGAGTTGTTCGATACGCTTGCCGTCGAACGCCGAAGTGTCGTTACGAAACAGCAGGATCAAGCGGTCAGCGTCGTCGGTCTTGTAAACCGACTTGGCTTTGCCGCGGTAGAGTTCTTCACGTTTTTCCATGATGGGCTCCGCTTGCTAAATAGATGGGCTAGGCGATTTCGCGCCAGTCGAGCCCAGAATCTTGATCGGCCAATTGCAGCCAGCTCGGGTCACACCCAAGGGTGTCGACGAATCGTTGCCGGGCCAGCTGCGGCAGGTTGTTCTTGCTGCTGAGGTGGGCCAGTACCAGATGTTGCAGGTGCTGCCAGCCCAACTCGGCCACCAGGCCGGCCGCCTGGTGGTTGTTCAAATGCCCCATTGAGCCGCCAACCCGGTGCTTGAGAAAGCTTGGGTAGGGCCCCCTGGCCAACAAATCGCGGCAGTGATTAGCCTCGATCATCAAGGCGTCCACGCCGTCATAACAGTCCAGCAGGTTGCCATCGTACGAACCCAGGTCCGTCAGGAGGCCGAAACGCCTGCGGCCGTCGCTGAACACGTACTGGGTCGGCTCTTGCGCATCATGCGCGACGGCCACCGCGCCAATACTCAGCGAGCCGATCTGCAGGCTTTCGCCACCGGCGATAAAACCCGCCGCCTCGACCGGCTTGCGCATCCCGCGCAGGGTTCCACGACTGAGATAGACCGGTAGATTGTAGCGCCGCGACAGCAACTCGACCCCATGCACGTGGTCGGCATGTTCGTGGGTCACCACCACGGCGCTCAATTGTGACGGGGTGATGCCCAGACGAGCCAGCCGACGCTCGGTTTCTCGCAGGGAGAAGCCGCAATCGACCAGCACACAAGTATCCGAGCTGGCGACCAGCGTACCGTTACCCTTGCTCCCGCTGCCTAATACCGCGAACCGCACTTAACCCAGGTTGTCCTGGATCAGTGTCAATACGCGACGGGCTACATCGGCCGGTGCCACGGTGTTGATGTTCTTCTCGACGGTCACCTGGACGCTGTCGCCCACTTTGCTCAGGCGGACCTGATAACGCTCGGCGCGGGCTTCACGCTCTTCCTTGGTCGGTGCATTGCCAAACAGCTTGCTCAAGAAGCCAGGCTCCTGGTCACGCTGCTCGGCTTTTTCGGCCAGGTTGATGTAGTACAGGCCCAGGCTGCGGTTGATGTCTTCGATACGCCAGTCGCCCTGCTCCAGAGCGCGGCCGACACTGGACCAGGCGCGATCAAGGTCAGCACCCACGTTCAGGACCGGGTTGCCGCTGCCGTCTTCTTCCAGGGTGACGCGCGTCGGTGCGTCGAAATCACGCGCTGCCAACAACGACACCGAACCGCCCTTCTCGGCGCTGCGGGTCATGCTGGCCAACAGCTCATCGGTCAATGCCGCATCGATACCGCTGCCCGACCGCGCCGGGAAGTCGACTTGAGCGGTGCTGCCGGCAGGACGCTCGACGCTGGTCACGTAGACTTCACTGGTGTTGCGCTGCACGCCAGGTTCGATACGCACCCGCACACGGGCTTCGTTGTCGCTGCTGGCTGCACTGCTGGCCAGGCGCTTGGCCATGCTGGCGGACAGCTCGTCGAAACGCTGCCAGGTGGTGTTGAATTCACCCGTTTGCGGGCGCTCTTCAGCGATCCGGAAACCATTGTCTTCGAAGAACTGACGCGCCACCGGCCAGACTTCAGCCGGTGCGTGCTGGGCCAGGACCCAACGCGACTCGCCGCTCTTCTGCAGGCTGTAGTCGCTGGCTTCGGCGGAGGCTTGCAACGGCAGCGGGCGCGGCACTTCGTACTCGCCCTTGACGCTGCTGTCGGCAACATTGCGGGGAATCGGCAGCAGAGGGTCCAGTCGCTTGCTGGTGCTGACATCCGGCGGCAGCTGCATGGCAGCCGTTGGGTGCGCCTCCAGGTAATCGCTGCCACGATCGCGGAAATAGCCATCCTCGCCCCATAACCAGCCGCAACCGCTGGTACTCGAGATCACCAGGGCAAGGGCAGAAAGACCAGCCAATCGCTTCATGCGGTGTACTTCCTCAAATTTTCCGAATGCCGGACGCGCGCAAGGCGTTCCGCACTGTTTCATGATATTTAGCGCTCAACCAGGTCAGCGGCAGGCGGATGCCTTCCTGCATCAGGCCCATGTCGTACAGAGCCCACTTGACCGGAATCGGGTTGGCTTCGACGAACAGGTCCTTGTGCAGCGGCATGAGTTTTTCATTGATGGCGCGTGCGGTCTCGGCATCGCCCTTCAGGGCGGCTTCGCACAGGTCGGCCATTTCGCGCGGGGCGACGTTGGCGGTCACGGAGATGTTGCCCTTGCCGCCCATCAGAATCAGCTCGACAGCGGTCGGATCATCACCGGAAAGCACCACGAACTCTTTCGAAACGCCGTCGAGGATTTGCTTGGCGCGCTCGAGGTCGCCAGTGGCTTCCTTGATGCCGATGATGTTTTTCACGGTCGACAGGCGGATCACGGTCTCGGCCAGCATGTCGCAGGCAGTGCGGCCAGGCACGTTGTAGAGGATCTGTGGGATGTCGACGGCTTCGGCGATGTGCTTGAAGTGCTGGTACAGGCCTTCCTGGGTCGGCTTGTTGTAGTACGGGGTCACCAGCAGGCAGGCGTCGGCGCCGGCTTCCTTGGCGTTCTTGGTCAGATGAACCGCCTCGCGAGTCGAGTTGGCACCGGTACCGGCAATGACAGGGATCTTCCCTGCAACTTGCTTGACCACATGCTTGATGACTGCGATGTGTTCCTCGACATCGAGTGTGGCCGATTCGCCTGTGGTGCCTACCGCAACAATGGCATGGGTGCCGTTTTGCAGATGGAAGTCCACGAGCTTGGTGAGGCTGTCCCAGTCAATGTTACCCTGTGCATCCATGGGTGTGACCAGTGCCACCATACTGCCCGTAATCATGCAACCGCTCCTGCCGGAAAAAGAGAGCCGTAATGGTACTGGCGCCATCAGGCTTGTACAAGCGAAGTCCGGCGCACGAGCATTCCCCTCGGCGATGCTTTTCGCTACCCTTCTGACTTTGATCGGTACGGACTGACATAATTGTCGCCTTGCCGCGTCCCTTTTCGGTGCTATAACCCTGATTCCTGAGCCGCGATTGCTGGTTGCATGCCTTTATTGGAGGCCGGCAACAGCAAGGCCACAGGTATCGCAGGCCCGACGAGATACGCGCCAGCAGGCAGAACCCGCCCTCGACCGTATCGACCGCTCATCGCTTTAGGAATGCTGCATGTCCACCCCCACCGTTCGTGAACAATTTCTCGTCATCAGCGCCCTGGGCCCCAACCCCATGGAGCTGACCAATGTCCTGTGCCGTGCCAGCAACGATAATCGCTGCGCGGTCGTCACCTCGCGCCTGACCCGACACGGCGACTGCAGCGCACTGGTGCTGCAGGTCTCGGGTAGCTGGGATGCCCTGGCGCGCCTGGAGACCGGCCTGCCGGGCCTGGCAAAGAAGCATGACTTCACTGTCAATGTTGTCCGTAGCGCGGCGCTGGACAGCCGTCCACAATCGCTGCCGTACGTGGCCTATGTCAGCGCGGCTTATCGTCCAGACATCATCAATGAGCTGTGCCAATTCTTCATCAACCACAGCGTCGAGCTTGAAAACCTCACCTGCGACACTTACCAGGCCCCGCAGACGGGCGGCACCATGCTCAATGCCACGTTTACCGTGACCTTGCCGGCGGGCACTCAGATCAGCTGGCTGCGCGATCAGTTCCTGGATTTCGCCGATGCCCTGAACCTCGACGCCCTGATCGAACCATGGCGCCCACAAAATCCGATGTAAGGAAACACGAGCATGGCTGTTGAACTCGACCAGACGGTTGCCGACTTCCAGGCCCAGGCCACCAGCGGCAAGACCGTCAATCTGGCTGACCTCAAGGGCCAGCAGGTAGTGATTTACTTCTACCCCAAGGACAGCACCCCTGGCTGTACCACAGAGGGCCAGGGTTTCCGTGATCAATACGAGGCCTTCCGGGCAGCCGGCACCGAGATTTTCGGGGTGTCGCGCGACGGGCTCAAATCCCACGAGAACTTCAAGACCAAGCAGGGCTTCCCGTTCGAGCTGATCAGCGACAAGGACGAGGCGCTCTGCCAACTGTTCGACGTCATCAAGCTGAAAAAGCTGTATGGCAAGGAATACATGGGCGTCGACCGCAGCACCTTTCTGATCGACAAGAACGGTGTTCTGCGAAAGGAATGGCGTGGCGTGAAAGTGCCAGGCCACGTGGATGCCGTGCTGGCTGAAGCTCAGGCGCTGAACGCCTGACTGCTGACTCACCACCTGACTGTGTAGGAGCGGACCTGGCCGCGATGGGCTGCGTAGCGGCCCCCGGGTCTGCTGCGCTGCCAAGCCGGACCGCCCCCCCGCTCCTGCACGTGAATGGCTGATGCTTTAGATAAGCGGCGCTACCGCCGGCTCACGCCGTGGCCAGGCATCGAGCACTGCCTTGAACAGGGTAGCGAGCGGGATCGCGAAGAACACGCCCCAGAAGCCCCACAGGCCGCCAAACAGCAAGACTGCACAGATGATCGCGACCGGGTGCAGGTTGACGGCTTCGGAGAACAGCAGCGGCACCAGCACGTTGCCATCCAGGATCTGGATGATCCCGTAGACCGCCATCAGGTAGATGAATTGATCGCCCCAGCCCCACTGGAACAGCGCAATCAGGGTGACCGGAACCGTCACGACCACCGCGCCCACGTAGGGCACCACCACCGACAAGCCGACCAATAGCGCCAGCAAGGCGGCGTAGTTGAGCCCCAGTGCTACAAAGGCAATGTAGGTGGCAACACCGCAGATAAAGATCTCGATGACCTTGCCGCGAATGTAGTTGGCGATCTGCCGGTTCATTTCCTGGGCCACGCGGGTGATCAGTGCGCGCTCGCGCGGCAGGTAGCCACGCACCCAGTGACCGATCATGGTCCGGTCCTTGAGGAAGAAGAACACCAGGATCGGCACCAGCACCAGGTAGATCATGATGTTGACCAGCAGGGGCAGGCTCGACAGCGAGAAGGTCAGCGCCCATTGCCCGAACTTGCCGATCTCGCCGCGCATCACCTCGATGGCCCGCAACACCTGCTCGTCCGACACCAGATGTGGATAGCGCTCAGGCAACAGCAACAGCAACGACTGCCATTTGCCCAGCATCCCCGGCAGCTCGTTGAACAGGGTGATCAGCTGATGCCAGAGCAGCGGAACCAGCACCAGCAGGAACACCGCCAGAGCGCCCATGAACAAGGCGAACACCACCCCGACAGCTACCCCGGTGGGCACCCGAAAGCGCTCCAGACCGTTCACCAGCCCCTGCATCAGAAACGCCAGGACCATACCGGCCAGCACTGGCGCGAGCATCCCGCCCAGCGTGAGCACCGCGGCGAAGGCAAGAAACAACAGGACCGCCAGCACCACCGCCTCCTCATCGGAGAAGTAACGCTGGATCCAGTCGCGAAGCACTTTGAACATCAAACATCCTTAAAAAACTGAAATCGCCGTGAGTCAGGCCTTTTTCAACCAGTAGGTGTAGACACCGGCATCCACGCTTTCCTGTAACAACGTATGGCCAGCCAGACGGGCAAAGCTACGGAAATCACGCTGCGACCCAGCGTCGGTTGCCGTCACTTTCAACACCGCGCCACTGGCCAGGCGGTTAAGCTCCATCTTCGCCTTGAGCAGCGGCAACGGGCAATTCAGCCCGGTGGCGTCGAGTTCGGCGTCACACTCTACAACGTCGGTCATTGTTTCACTCCACACAACTTCGCGATTTTTCCTGCCAACGATACCTGACTTTCGAGCAGGATCGACAAGCCGGCTAGCATACCCCAAGCCTGGGTGCCTCTGGTCGCAGGCCGGGTAGACAGCTACAGTAGGATCTTTGTCGACCAGAGCTTCGTGCATGACTTTATTGCGCCCCACCCTGCTGACACTGGCCTGCCTGCTGGCTGTTCCAAGCCATGCCGACGACCTGCCGTCACTCGGCGATGCCAGCTCTGCCATCGTCTCCCCACAACAGGAACATCAGTTGGGCCGCGCCTGGCTCAGCCTGTTGCGCGGTCAGGTGGCCCAGCTGTCCGACCCCCAACTCAAGGACTTTGTCGAAACCAGCGTCTACAAACTGGCAGAAACCAGCCAGCTGCAAGACCGGCGCCTGGAATTTATCCTCATCAAAAGCCCCGAACTCAACGCCTTCGCCGCTCCAGGTGGCATCGTCGGCGTGAACGGCGGGCTGTTCCTCAATGCCGAAACCGAGGGCGAATACGCTTCGGTGCTGGCTCACGAACTGGCGCACTTGTCGCAACGCCATTTTGCCCGCGGCGTCGAAGCTCAACAACGCATGCAACTGCCGATGATGGCGGCGCTACTGGCCGGCATCGTGGCCGCCGCCGCAGGCGCCGGTGACGCCGGGATCGCGGCCATTGCCGGCTCCCAGGCAGCCGCCATTCAGGCCCAGCGAACCTTCTCCAGGCAAAACGAGCAGGAAGCCGACCGGATCGGTATCCAGAATCTGGAAAAGGCCGGTTACGATCCACGCAAGATGCCGACCATGTTCGAGCGCCTGATGCGTCAATACCGCTTTGATGCCAAGCCACCCGAGTTTCTGCTGACCCACCCGGTCACCGAATCACGGATCGCCGACACTCGCAACCGCGCCGAACAGGCACCCAAGGGTGGCACCGAAGACAGCTTGCGCTATCAATTGATGCGAGCCCGTGTGCAACTGGCGTTCGAAGATACGCCTGGCCTCGCGGCCAAGCGCTTTCGCGCTTTGCTCGACGAAAATCCCAAACTGGAAGCTGCACGCTATGGCCTGGCCCTCGCCCAGATCAAGAGCGGGCAGTTGAACGAAGCCCGAGAAGGGTTGGGCCAGCTGCTGGCCAAGGCGCCGAACGACGTCACCTATAACCTGGCGCAAATCGACCTGGACCTGACCAACAACCGCCTGGCCGATGCCCAGCAGCGCATGGACAGGATGCTGACCCTCTATCCCAACAACTACCCGCTGAACCAGACCCGCGTCGACCTGCTGCTAAAGCAGAACAAGGCCGCCGAGGCGGAGAAATCGCTGGATAAACTGCTCAAGAACCGCCCGGACGATCCGGATATCTGGTACATGGTCGCAGAAACCCGGGGGCTCTCCGGCAACATCATCGGCCTGCACCAGGCGCGCGCGGAATACTTCGCGCTGGTGGGCGACTTCGACCAGGCTGTGCAACAGCTGGACCTGGCCAAGCGCAAGGCGGACAAGAACTTCCCGCTGCAATCACGCATCGATGCGCGTCAGCGTGAAATGCTGGAGCAGCAGCGAATGGTCAAGGAGATGATGCGCTGAAAAAAGCCGCTCCCAGGGAATATGCCGGTCAGTTAAGGAATAGAACGACGCAACCCTTGTAGGAGCGGACCTGGCCGCGATGGGCTGCGCAGCAGCCCCCAAGGCCGGTGATATCTACGATAAGCCCTGGGAGTGCGGGCGGTTTCGGAATCGCCGGGGCCGCTTCGCAGCCCATCGCGGCCGGGTCCGCTCCTACAGGTGTTACAGCGTTCAATTCCTTAACTGACCGGCATCATTCCCAGAGAGCGGCTTTTTTTATCCATTTGGCTTTACGCGTTGCCGGACAACTTCATGCGCGCAGCCTGCGTGAAATCGAGCATGCGCTTGAGCGGTCGAATGGCGTTGGGGATGAGCGCTGCATCGACGAAAATCTCGTTGGTACCCTCTCGCAGGCACTGCAGGGTGCGTTCCAGCGTGTTCATGGCCATCCACGGGCAATGCGCGCAACTGCGGCAGGATGCGCCGCTACCGGCCGTAGGCGCCTCGATAAAGACCTTGTCCGGGCACAGCTGCTGCATCTTGTAGAAGATGCCGCGGTCAGTGGCGACGATAAAGGTCTTGTTCGGCAGGGTTTGCGCAGCGGCAATCAGCTGACTGGTAGAGCCAACCGCATCCGCCAGGTCGATCACCGACTCGGGTGATTCGGGGTGAACCAGAATCGCGGCATCCGGATACAGGGCCTTCATATCTTCAAGCTGTCGTGACTTGAACTCTTCGTGCACGATGCAGGCACCGTCCCACAGCAGCATGTCGGCACCGGTCTGTTTCTGGACATAGCGGCCCAGGTGCTTGTCCGGCGCCCAGATGATCTTCTCACCGTTGTCCATCAGGCTCTCGACGATTTCCAGCGCACAGCTGGACGTGACCACCCAGTCCGCTCGCGCCTTCACAGCCGCCGAAGTGTTGGCATAGACCACCACGGTCCGCTCAGGATGCTGATCGCAAAACGCCGAGAACTCATCCACCGGGCAACCCAGGTCCAGCGAACAGGTCGCTTCCAGGGTCGGCATCAGCACGCGCTTTTCAGGGTTGAGAATTTTGGCGGTCTCACCCATGAAGCGCACACCGGCTACCACCACGGTCTTGGCCGGGTGCTGGTTGCCGAAGCGGGCCATTTCCAGCGAGTCGGACACGCAACCACCGGTCTCCTCGGCCAGGGCCTGGATGACAGGGTCACAATAGTAGTGCGCCACCAGCACCGCGTCCTGAGCCTTGAGCTCAGCCGCGATGGCGGAACGTAGATGGGCCTCTTCCTCTGGCGTCAGCGGCTTTGGCTGCTTGGCATCGAGGTGGGCTTGTACCAGAAGACGTTCGGAAATTTGCGTCATGTTCGCAAGACCTGCAGGCGCTTGTGCGCGAAAGTCGAGTATACCACCCAGCTCGCGCAGAGCCGGTTAAGTGGAGGCAAGCGGACACATGGCCCGCGAAATTGCCGAAGGCTACAGATAATCGGATGAATTCAAAAGATTTTTTTGACCGTAGGTGAAACGGAATGGAGAAACAAGAATCATTAGTTTTTATCAAGCAGTCTTCCTGGTGCCGTTTGCCCAACTCAGGCTTTTTTCGCCCTCCAACCGCATCATCACTTTGTTGCTCGCATTTCCCTGTGCCATTTTTACAGGACCCGAAGCTTCAAAGAACAGGCGAAGGAGCTGGACATGCAGTGGACCGAAGAACAGCAGCCCGTCATTGAATCCACAGCCGAAAAACTTCTGATCCAGGCGTTTGCCGGCACCGGGAAGACGACCACGCTGGTGGGCTACGCACGCCATCATGCTTCAATGAAGCTGCTGTACCTCTGCTACAACAAATCCGTTGAAATGGCCGCCAAAGGCAAATTCCCTCGCAATGTGGTCTGCAAAACCGCCCACGGCCTTGCCTATGGGAAGTACGGCAGCCTGTACACCGCCAAACAGGTCAACAATCTGCGGCTCACCGATATTGCACGAGTGATCAACACTCAAAACTGGGAACTGGCCCGCGATGTGCTCAGCACGCTGAACAACTTCATGGCCAGTGCTGACCCGGGAATCGACTGCACCCATTTCCCTCGCTTCCAGAATCAACGAGTGTTCACCACTGCACAAAGTCGCTTCATGCAGCAGGCACTGGGTGCCGCTCAGTCCATCTGGAGCAGGATGATTGACCCACAGGATTCAGGCATGCCCATCACTCACGATGGCTATCTGAAACTGTATCAATTGAGCAAGCCAGATCTGAGCCATAGATTTGAGGGAGTACTTTTGGACGAAGGCCAGGACGTGAACCCTGTGATTGCAGACCTCGTGAGAATCCAGCGTATTACGAAAGTGACAGTCGGGGATCCACACCAGCAGATTTATCGGTTTCGTGGAGCTGAAGACGCATTGAACAGCGATTGGATGGCTGATGCCGAGCGACATTACCTGACCCAGAGCTTTCGCTTTGGCCCTGCAGTCGCCCACGTGGCCAACATCATTCTTTCCTACAAAGGGGAACCACGAAAACTCCAGGGGCTGGGGCCAAATACCAGGGTCAAACGTGCGTTACCCGAAGAGCTTGGGCATCGCACCTTCATCCATCGGACCGTCATCGGGGTGATCGAGAACGCACTTGCGCAGGTCATCAACGAACCCAGGATTTTTTGGGTGGGAGGTATCGACAGCTATTCACTAAGGGAGCTTGAAGATCTGTATTTGCTCAGCCGCGGCAGAAACCAGGAGGTGCAGAATCGCAAGCTGTTGCGCGACTACCGCGATTTCAACCAATACGTCGAAATCGCCGAGGCCAGCCAGGACAGTGAAATGCTGCGGTCAATCAAGATCATTTCCTCCTATAGAGATCTGCCAAAGCGGATTCTGACACTCCGATCTCGCACGGTGGATAACGAACTGGATGCAACGGTCACACTCACCACCGGACACAAAGCCAAAGGCCTGGAATGGGACTTCGTCAGCCTTTACGACGACTTCACTACCGATCCACTTTCCCCTGGCATGGATAAAGCCAGGAGAAACGATGAACTGAATCTGCTCTATGTTGCGGTTACTCGAGCAACCAAAATCCTGGCACTCAATTCAATGGTCATATCCGTCATGCAGGCCTATGTCGATGCTCGCACCTGCGCCTCAGGCGACTGAATAGACAGAGAGCCAACAAGCCCTACGTGCAAAGTTACCCCGAAAGCGACGGACAACAAAAAAGCCGCTGTCTAGCATTTAACTAGAAGGCGGCTTTCTTGATGAATCATATGGTGGGTCGTGTAGGATTCGAACCTACGACCAATTGGTTAAAAGCCAACTGCTCTACCAACTGAGCTAACGACCCCGGAAGTGGTGCGTATAATACTGATTTCTAACGGGAATTCAACACCTATCAGAAAAATATTTCAGAAATATCTCGTTGGGTCGCTGACACCGGCCGCAGCAAAACCCTCTGCGCGCAGACGGCAGCTGTCGCACTTGCCACAGGCACGGCCTTGATCGTCTGCCTGGTAGCACGAGACCGTCAGGCTGTAATCCACGCCGCGAGCGATGCCAGCCTTGACGATGTCGGCCTTGCTCAGGTTTTGCAGCGGCGCCTGGATGCGGAAGCCGTTGCCCTCTACGCCCGCCTTGGTGGCCAGGTTGGCCATGCGCTCGAAGGCCTCGACGAATTCCGGGCGGCAATCCGGGTATCCGGAATAATCCACGGCGTTGACGCCGATAAAGATATCCCGAGCTTCAAGCACTTCTGCCCACCCCAGCGCAAGAGACAGGAAGACAGTATTGCGCGCAGGTACGTATGTGACCGGTATGCCTTCGCTCGGCGCCTCGGGGACGTCGATAGAGGTGTCCGTCAAGGCGGAGCCGCCAATGCCGTTGAGGTTCAAGCCTATGACCTTGTGCTCGACCACACCCAGGTCTCGAGCGACGCGAGCGGCCGCATCCAGCTCGGCACGATGGCGCTGGCCGTAGTCGAAACTCATGGTGTAGCAGCTATAACCGTCGGCCTTGGCCATGGCAACCACGGTGGCCGAGTCCAGGCCACCGGACAACAGAATTACCGCGCGTTTTTCGCTCATTGCTTGATCACTCATTTCAACGCCCTGGCTCATCGTTCCAAAGCAATTTATGCAGTTGCATCTGCAGACGCACCGGCAGGTTGTCGGCAACGATCCAGTCCGCCAGATCGGTAGCCCGCAACTCGTGGTGGCTCGGCGAGAACAACACCTCACCCGCCCGCTCATCCAGGCGATACTCGATGAGCTTGGAAACGGCCCAGTCGTAGTCTTCCCGAGAACAGAGAACAAACTTGACCTGATCATTGCGTGTCAGCAAACCGATATTTTCATAGCGGTTGCGCGCCACTTCTTTGGAGCCCGGAGTCTTGAGATCGAGAACGCGGCTGACCCGGGTGTCGACCGCAGAAATATCCAGCGCACCACTGGTCTCGACGGAGACCTCATAGCCGGCGTCGCACAGTTGCTTGAGCAGGGGGATGGCATTGGGTTGCGCCAGCGGCTCGCCACCGGTCACGCACACATAGCGCGGACGAAAGCCAGCCACCTGCTCAAGAATGGAGTCGAGGGTGCGGGTGGTGCCGCCGCTGAAGGCATAGGCGCTATCGCAGTACTGGCAGCGCAGTGGGCAGCCGGTCAGGCGAACAAACACCGTGGGCAGGCCAGCAGTGCGCGTTTCACCCTGCAACGAGTAAAAAACTTCGGTAATACGTAATGTGTCTTGCATAGTCGCCACGGGCGAGACAGCTAAACAGGCCGTCCGCCTCCGTCAGGCACCTTTCTGGACTCGGCATCGCGCAGTTCAGAAAAGCGTATTTCAATAAAAGGGCCAAGATTCTAACGAAAAAACCCGCGACAAGCGCGGGTTTCTTCACATCCAGGCCCTGAGATCAGAGGCGCTGCAGATCCCGCTGCGCCAACTGGGCAGCGGAAGTGCCCGGATATTGGCTCACAATCTGCTGCAAAATACCTTTGACCTTGTCCATGCGACCGAGGCGACGCTCGACATCGGCCAGCTTGTACAGCGAATCAGGCACTTTGTTGTGCTTGGGGTACAGCTGGCTGACTTTGGCAAACGCCTGGCCAGCGCCCTGCAGGTCACCCTTGGCCAGGTTCACTTCACCCAACCAATACTGGGCATTGCCCGCATACTGGCTGTTCGGGTACTTGCGCAGGAAGGCGTTGAACGCCTGGCTGGCCTTGTCGAAGTCTTTGGCCTTGATCAGGTCGAAGGCAGCATCATAGTAGAGCTTTTCCTTCGCCGGATCGCCCGGTTCGCTGCTGGCTGCCGCTTGGCCGGCCGGAGCTACAGGGGTACCGGCGGCGTTGATATCGCCACCGGCTGGAGAATTCTCGGTTGCTGCCGGTGCAGGTGCACCGCCGCTTCCAATGCGCCGATCAAGGTCCTGATAACGCTCCAGGCTCTCTTGCTTGATGCGCGACACTTCGTTTTGCAGGACTTCAATCTTGTCCTGCTGCCGCTCGATCTGCTCCTGCATCTGCTGCAGTTGCAAGAACAGCTGACCCTGCGACGAGGTCGGGGTCGAAACCCCTCCCCCGGCGTAGGCGCCGTTCGTACCGTAACCCGAAGGCGGATAACTACTACCACCGGTGTCATAGCCACCGGCGTTGCTGTCATCGACCACAGGAACCTCAGCCCATGCCAGCAAAGGCAGGGTGAGAGCCAAAACAGTTACAGCACGACGGCACGTTCGCATATCGAATTACTTACGCAGTTCGACGCGACGGTTTTGACCCCAGGACTGATCGTCGTTGCCGGTAGCAACTGGACGCTCTTCGCCGTAGGAAACCAGTTCCAGCTGAGCAGGCGAAACGCCTTGCAGTACCAGGTAGCGTTGAACGGCTTTCGCACGACGCTCGCCCAGTGCCATGTTGTACTCGCGAGTACCGCGCTCGTCGGTGTTGCCTTCCAGCACGACGCGAGCGCCGTTGCCTTTCAGATCCTTGCCGTGAACGTCCAGAGCGCGCATGGCTTCTGGCTTCAGGTCCGAGCTGTCGTATTCGAAGTAGAAGGTGGTGATTGCGCGCAGAGCAGCTTCTTCGCTCAGGCTGCCATCGACGGCGCCGGTGTTTGCACCGTAGCCAGCGTTAGGATCGACTGCAGCGCCTTCACCAGCGTTGTCGCCGCCCTTGGAGGAGCAACCTACAGCTACAGCCATGGCCAGAGCCAGCGCAGCAAACTTACCAAACTTCAGCATTTCCATCGTGAAACTCCTAATGAACCCCAGTGTGTTAAGTAAAACGTACAACTCGCCGCATCAGTTCAGGTAAGGGGACCAGGACGGTTCTCTGACTTCGCCTTGAGCGGTAGGAAGCGGGAGCCTAACTCGCCCATTTAGGGATACGAGCATCAAGACTCCCCGGCCCTGCTGGCGGGTGGCGTAGATTAGCATGGTGCCGTTGGGCGCGACAGTAGGCGACTCATCAAGACTGGTCTCTGTGAGGATCTTTACGCTTCCGCGTTGCAAATCCTGAGCTGCCACCTTGAAGTTGGTGAAGCCATCCTGACGGTGAATCATGACAAGTGTCTTTTCATCAGCCGACAACTTAGGGTTGGCGTTGTAGTTACCAATGAAAGTTACGCGCTCGGCACCACCGCCACCCACACTGGTTTTGTAGATTTGAGGCTTGCCGCCACGATCAGAGGTGAAGTAGATGGTCGAACCATCCTTGCCCCAGAACGGTTCGGTATCGATTGCCGGGCTGTTGGTGACGCGGGTCAGCTGACGCGAACCCAGGCTCATCACGTAGATTTCCGGGTTGCCATCCTTGGACAGCACGAACGCCAGGCGGCTGCCGTCCGGCGAGAATGCCGGTGCACCGTTCAGGCCTTCGAAGTTGGTGATTTGCTCGCGACGACCGGTGTCAATGTGTTGCACGAAGATACGCGGGCGTTTCTGCTCGAACGACACATAGGCAATGCGCTTGCCATCCGGTGCAAAACGCGGCGACAGGATCGGCTCACGCGACTGCAGCAGGGTCACCGCACGAGCACCGTCGTAGTCCGACCGTTGCAGCGTGTAACGGGTGCTGTTGGTGGAGAAGCGCTCGGCCGTCACATAGAGCATGCGGGTAGAGAAAGCGCCCTTGATGCCGGTGAGTTTTTCGAACGACTGGTCGGCAATGAAGTGCGACATGTCGCGCAACTGGTCAGTGCTGCCCGAAACGCTGCCGGTCAGCACTTGCTGCTGGGTGGCAACGTTGAACAGTGCGTACTGAACCTGCAGGCGCCCGCCGGCTGGCGTGATGCTGCCGACCATGACGTATTGCGCGCCCAGCGCCTGCCAGTCACGGAAGATGACTTCGCTGGCCTGGGTCGGCTGGCTAATCATGTTCTGCTTTGGAATCGGCGAGTAATAGCCTGAGTTACGCAGGTCATTACCGATGATTTCCGCCATGTCTTCAGGCAGTACACTGCCGCCCTGCAAGCCGAATGGAACGACGGCGATAGGCGTGGCGCGGTCGCTGCCACTGGTGACCAGGATGTTCTTTTCTTCCGCAACAACCATTCCCGCTGTGCAGCAGAGAACGACCAGCAGTCCTCGAAGAATGTTAATCACAAGGCTAGATCCTCAGGTGTGAATGTCATCTTGAATGAACGATAGGGATTGAACTCGCTCGGTTTCAGGCCCTGCATTTCTGTTAAACGACCAATGTTCTTGACCGCCGCGACTGCCGAATTATCGAAAGGCGCATCACCGCTGGAGCGTGCAACGCTCACGCTGGTAATGGTGCCGTCAGGCAGCATGCCGATCTGCAACACGACCGTCATGTTCTTGCGCGCCGACGGTGGGCGAGCCCAACCTTCAGCAGCACGGGCACGAATCAGATCGTCGAAGTCACCCGCTACCTGATCACCACGCTCATCGGCCAAGGCCTGTTGACGCTCAGTGGTATCCGACAGCAGTTCAGCCAGCGCCTGGGCTTTCTTGTCCTCGGCAGCCTTGCGTGCAGCTTCCGTTGCCTTTTTCTTGGCAGCATCGGCAGCCGCCTTCTTCTTCGCATCCTCAGCGGCTTTTTTCTTCGCTTCTTCGGCTACGGCGGCTTTCTTGGCGTCTTCGGCAACCTTCTTCTTGGCGTCCTCGGCGGCCTTTTTCTTGGCCTCCTCGGCAGCCTGCTTCTTGGCTTCCTCTTCGGCTTTTTTCTTCGCCTCTTCTTCGGCCTTCTTCTTGGCTATATCAGCCAATTGTTTCTCTTCGGCCTTTTTGGCTGCATCGGCTTTCTTGGCCTCGTCAGCTTTCTTGGCTTCATCAGCCTTCGCTGCTTCGGCCTTCGCTGCCTCGGTCTTTTTCGCTTCGTCAGCCTTTTTCGCTTCGTCAGCCTTTTTCGCTTCTTCGGCCTTTTGAGCCGCTTCTTCTTTCTTTTGTTCCGCAGCCTTCACCGCTTCCTGCTTTTGCTGCTCGACCTTTTTCTGCTCCATCTGCTCGACTTCAGTCTGGCGCGAAGCGGTTTTCTTCGCTTCCCCGGCAATCTTCTGATTGGTCTGGGTAGTGGCCTGGCTTTTCGATTTCAACTGGTACAGTGTCGCCTGGACGATAGGCTTGGACGGCGGCAATTCCGGGGTCATGGCGAAGCTGACAAACAGCAGGCCGAACACCAGTACGTGCAGCGCGATGGCCCAGACACTGGGCCAGAAATAGCTTTCCGAGGCGGATGGCTCTCGCTGTTGCATCACGGCGCCTCGGTAATCAAGCCAACATTGCCGACACCCGCCTTCTGCAACCCGCCCATTGCACCCATCACAGCGCCATAGTCGACGGACTTGTCACCGCGAATGAACACCTGGGTCTGCTTGCCCTGGTCGCGACCGGCAGCAATGATCTTGGTCACTGCGCCCGTCATCTGCGGCAGGGTCATGGCCTTGTCCATCTGCTTGTCGGTATCGACTTCGCTGCCAAGGTTCCAGAAGTAGGTCTTGTCGGCCTTGATCGAGATGGTCAGGATCTGGACGTTGTTGTCCTGCGGCAAGGCTTCGCTGGAAACCTTGGGCAGATCAACCTTCACGCCCTGATTGAGCATCGGTGCGGTCACCATGAAGATGACCAGCAGTACCAACATCACGTCGATGTATGGCACCACGTTCATCTCGGCGACCGGCTTGCGTTTGTGGCGAACTCGAGCCATTGGGTCTACCTGCTCACTCTTCGCTGGTGTGCACTTTACGGTGCAGGATGGCTTGGAACTCATCGGCGAACGTGTAGTAACGGCCGATCAGGGTTTCGCTGCGGGCAGCGAAGCGGTTGTAGGCAATAACCGCAGGAATAGCGGCGAACAGGCCGATTGCAGTCGCAATCAGTGCCTCGGCGATGCCAGGGGCCACGGTGGCCAGGGTTGCTTGTTGAGCCGATGCCAGGCCACGGAAGGAGTTCATGATCCCCCAGACGGTACCGAACAGGCCGATATAAGGGCTGGTGGAACCGACGGTAGCCAGGAACGGCAGGCTTTGTTCAAGCTTTTCTTCTTCGCGGGAGATGGCGACGCGCATGGCCCGCCCTACCCCTTCCATGACCGCGTCCGGGTCTACGCCCGGCTGTTGGCGAAGACGGGAAAATTCCTTGAAGCCGGCACGGAATACCTGCTCCACGCCCGAATCAGGATCGGGGTTGCTGCCCGCCTGACGGTACAGCTTGGACAGGTCGATACCCGACCAGAAGCGCTCCTCGAAGCTGTCCAAGGCACGACGACCGGCGCGCAGCATGGTGCTGCGCTGAAAAATCATGATCCATGAGGTAACCGATGCTGCTACCAGGATCAGCATTACCAGCTGCACTAAGATGCTGGCATTACTGACCAGGCTCCACATGGAGGTATGGTCGACGACGTTAGCTTCCACGCTTAATCTCCTGCTCTTTGGTGTGTACCCGGGCTGCTCGCGTCGGCGAAGGCCGCACGCAAGTCGGGGGGAAGGGCCCGGGGTTTCAAACTATCGGCGCGCACACAGGCCACCAGGAACTGCCCCTCACAGAGCAGCGTTGCATCCGCAGCCCGCCTGACCTGCTGACGAAATCGCAGACTGGCGCGGTTCAATTCCATTACATCGGCAGTCACCAGCAGCTCGTCGTCCAGCCGCGCCGGCACGTGGTAACGCGCCTCGCTGGAGTGCACGACAAACAACATGTTCTCGCCCACCAGCTGCGATTGGGCAAAGCCCAGTTCGCGCAGCCGTTCAGTACGGGCACGCTCCATGAATTTAAGGTAATTGACGTAATACACGATGCCGCCCGCATCGGTGTCCTCGTAATATACGCGACAGCGATGTGCGAACGACTGAACCCCATTTTGCGCGCGCATACTCTAGTGCTTACTCCTCAGGTTGCCAATCCGCCCAGGCAACTGTTTTTCATGGTTTATGCCGCTTTCCCCCCATGGCCTTGCCCACACCCGCGGGTAGGACCATGAAAAAAGCAAAAAAATCAGGCCGATGCGGTGAATTACTCGTCGATCCGACCGGTGCCCGTTTCGGTGACCGGCATTTCGCCCATTCGGCTCGGAATATTCAGGCCAAAATGCAGATAGGCATGGCGCGTCACCACTCGCCCGCGCGGTGTACGCATGATGTAGCCCTGCTGGATCAGGTACGGCTCCAGCACATCCTCGATGGTATGCCGCTCCTCGCTGATCGCCGCTGCCAGGTTGTCGACCCCGACGGGGCCGCCATCGAACTTCTCGATCATGGTCAACAGCAGGCGCCGATCCTGATGATCAAAACCACGCTCGTCGACATCCAGAAGGTTCAGCGCCATGTCCGCGACAGGCCGGGTAATCTGGCCCTTGCCACGCACTTCGGCATAGTCACGCACACGGCGCAGCAGGCGGTTGGCGATCCGTGGCGTGCCGCGCGCGCGCCGGGCAATCTCGAATGCCCCGGCGTCTTCGATCGGCAAGCCAAGGATGCCACCGGAACGGCTGACGATGGTGGTCAGGTCTTCGGTGTTGTAGAACTCCAGGCGCTGGACAATACCGAAGCGATCACGCAGGGGATTGGTCAGCATGCCGGCGCGGGTGGTTGCGCCGACCAGCGTGAAGGGCGGCAGGTCGAGCTTGATCGAGCGCGCCGCCGGCCCCTCGCCAATCATGATGTCGAGCTGGAAATCCTCCATGGCCGGGTACAGCACTTCTTCGACGATCGGCGAAAGCCGGTGGATTTCGTCGATAAAGAGCACGTCATGGGGCTCAAGATTGGTCAGCAGCGCCGCCAGGTCTCCAGGCCGCTCAAGCACCGGGCCCGAGGTGCTTTTGATCGAAACGCCCATTTCCTGGGCAATGATATTGGCCAGGGTGGTCTTGCCCAACCCCGGCGGGCCGAAGATCAGGGTGTGATCCAGCGCTTCGTTGCGCCCCCGGGCTGCCTGGATAAACAGCTCCATCTGCTCGCGCACCACCGGCTGACCTATATAGTCGGCCAGGCGGTAGGGGCGAATGGCGCGATCCTGCACCTCTTCACGGTCACGCCCGGAGGCGGCTATCAGTCGGTCGGCTTCGATCACTTAAATCATTCCTTTCAGCGCACGGCGGATCAGCTCTTCACTGCTCAAGCCCTTGGCATCGATGGCGGCGACCGCACGGCTGGCCTCCTGGGGCTTGTAGCCCAGCGAGATCAAGGCGCTGACCGCATCGTTTTCGGCAGTGGCCACCGGCGTTGCCGGTCGGGTTCCGCCAGGTGAGTCGCTCGGCACCAATGCAAACATGCTGGGCACCGACTCCCAGGCCTTGAAGCGGTCCTTGAGCTCGACCAACAGACGTTCAGCGGTTTTCTTGCCGACGCCCGGCACCTTGACCAGCGCGCTAGCATCCTGCGCACTCACGGCCCGGACCAGCTCATCGACCTCAAACCCCGACATCAGGGCCAGCGCCAGCTTTGGACCAACACCATTCAAGCGAATCAGCTCACGAAAGAACTCACGCTCGCGCTTTTCATAGAAGCCGTAGAGTAACTGAGCGTCCTCGCGCACGACCAAATGCGTGTGCAAGGTGACAGGTTCACCGACCGACGGCAAACGATACAGCGTGGTCATGGGCACTTCCAGCTCGTAACCCAGGCCATTGACATCCAGAATCAGGTGCGGCGGCTGTTTTTCAGCCAAGGTGCCGCGCAGGCGTCCAATCACGTTCAGGTCCTTCCTTTGGAGCTGCACTCAAGCGCGCCCCACTGAAACCAACAAGCGTGCTCACAATAATTGCAGCAACAGAGCACCCTGCAAGCGTTAATGTTTTAAACAATGATGCAGTCAGAGCCGCAAGCGCCCACTGCGCCGCCGCGCAGTGCTCAAGCCATGAGGGATCAGACTGGATCGGGTGTGCGCGTGGCACAGGGCAATCGCCAAGGCGTCAGAGGCGTCGATCTGCGGCTTCTGGACCAGCTTCAACAGGTGCATGACCATCATTTGCACCTGTTCCTTGTTGGCCCCGCCGGTGCCGACCACCGATTGCTTGACCTGTGTTGCCGAATATTCTGCGATCTCCAGGCTTTCTTCGGCGGCAGCAACAATCGCCGCCCCGCGCGCCTGGCCCAGCTTGAGCGCCGAGTCCGGATTGCGAGCCATGAACACACGCTCGATGCCCATAGTGACCGGCCCGTAGGTCTGGATCACTTCGCGTACGCCACGGTAAACGATCTGCAACCGCTCATGCAGCAGGCCGCTGCCGGTACGGATGCACCCGGAGGCAACGTACTCACAGCCGCGACCGGTATCGCGCACCACACCGTATCCGGTGATTCGCGAACCGGGGTCGATACCAAGAATAAGGGTCATATTGCCTGCAATGGGAACGAGGCACCTGCAGGTGCCAGCATAAAGACAGAAGCCGCAGACACGCAACGTGACGAGCAGGTTGCAGTGGCTACGGCCTTTTGCGTGTTGCGATTGAAACGGTCAGCCAAGCTTTTCCATGACGTCGTCAGGGATTTCAGCATTGGAGTAGACGTTTTGCACGTCATCCAGATCCTCAAGCATGTCGATCAACTTGAGCACTTTTTCAGCGCCCTCCAGATCAAGCTCGGCGCTGGTGGTCGGGCGCATGATGATTTCGGCATCGGACGCCTTGAAACCCGCTGCCTCCAAGGCACTGCGCACCGCATAGAACCCGGCGAACGAGGTGAATACGTCGAAGGAGCCATCGTCATTGCTGACCACATCATCAGCATCGGCTTCCATGGCCGCTTCCATCAGCGTGTCTTCATCCACGCCAGCGGCAAACGAAATCTGCCCCTTGCGCTCGAACAGGTAGGCCACCGAACCATCGGTACCGAGGTTGCCGCCACATTTGCTGAAGGCATGGCGCACGGCCGCCGCGGTGCGGTTGCGGTTGTCGGTCATGGCTTCGACCATGATCGCCACACCACCCGGGCCGTAACCCTCGTAGCTGAGCTCTTCGACGTTATCCGCCTCGGTGGCACCCGCGCCCCGCGCAACCGCGCGGTCGATGATGTCACGGCTCATGTTGGCGCCCAGCGCCTTGTCCAGAGCCAGCCGCAGACGCGGGTTGGAGCCGGGATCGCCGCCGCCCTGCCTGGCAGCAACGGTCAGCTCACGAATCCATTTAGTGAAGATCTTGCCTCTTTTGGCATCCTGACGCTCTTTGCGGTGCTTGATATTCGCCCACTTAGAATGACCTGCCATAACTCGCTCCGAATTCTTTTTTCAATCACTGCCCTGCCCCGCCGTAGCGACGGGGCAACCAAGGGACCGACAAACAGAAAGGCGCACCGGGGTGCGCCTCGTTCTGCCTTATTCGGCCTTGGGTTGCTCGCGCAAACGAATGTGCAGTTCGCGCAATGCCTTGCCGTCCACCAAGCCTGGCGCCTGAGTCATGACGCAGGCAGCGCTCTGGGTTTTCGGGAAGGCGATCACTTCACGAATCGACTGGGCGCCGGTCATCAGCATGACCAGACGATCCAGACCGAAGGCCAGACCGCCGTGCGGTGGAGCCCCGTATTTCAGCGCGTCGAGCAGGAAGCCGAACTTCTCTTCCTGTTCCTCCGCCTCGATACCCAGCAGACGGAAGACCGCCTGTTGCATTTCCTTGCGGTGGATACGGATGGAACCGCCACCCAGCTCGGTACCGTTCAGAACCATGTCGTAAGCACGGGACAAAGCGGTGGCCGGGTTGGCTACCAGGTCTTGCGGCGAGCACTTCGGCGCGGTGAACGGGTGGTGCAAGGCGGTGAAGCTGCCGTCGTCGTTCACTTCGAACATCGGGAAGTCGACAACCCACAGTGGCGCCCATTCGGTCGTCAGCAGATTGAAGTCGTGACCCACCTTGATCCGCAGGGCGCCCAGCGCCTCGCTGACGATCTTGGCCTTGTCGGCACCGAAGAACACGATGTCACCGTCGACCGCACCGACGCGATCGAGGATCACGTTCAGGTTGGCTTCAGGGATGTTCTTGACGATTGGCGACTGCAGGCCTTCAACGCCCTTGGCGCGCTCGTTGACCTTGATGTATGCCAGGCCCTTGGCGCCGTAGATGCCGACGAACTTGGTGTAGTCGTCGATCCGGCTGCGCGGCATGCTTGCCCCGCCCGGTACACGCAGTGCCGCAACACGGCTTTTCGGGTCGTTGGCCGGGCCGCTGAACACCTTGAATTCGACAGCCTGCAACTGGTCGGCAACGTCAACCAGCTCCAGCGGGATACGCAGGTCCGGCTTGTCCGAGCCGTAGCGACGCATCGCTTCGTCCCAGGTCATGTGCGGGAAATCGCCGAATTCCAGGTCCAGCACTTCCTTGAACAGCTTGCGAATCATGCCTTCGGTCAGGCCCATGATTTCGGATTCGTTCAGGAAGCTGGTTTCGATGTCGATCTGAGTGAATTCCGGCTGGCGGTCTGCACGCAGGTCTTCGTCGCGGAAGCACTTGGCGATCTGGTAGTAGCGATCAAAACCGGCAACCATCAGCAACTGCTTGAACAGCTGTGGCGATTGCGGCAGTGCGAAGAAGCTGCCAGCGTGGGTACGGCTTGGCACCAGGTAGTCACGCGCGCCTTCCGGGGTGGCCCGGGTCAGGATAGGTGTTTCGACGTCCAGGAAGCCGTTTTCGTCGAGGTAACGACGAATGCTGGTGGTCATGCGCGAACGCAAGCGCAGCTTTTCAGCCATTTCCGGGCGACGCAGGTCGATGAAGCGATAGCGCAGGCGGGTTTCTTCGCCCACGTCGGAGTATTCGTTGAGCGGGAACGGTGGGGTTTCGGCTTCGTTCAATACCGTCAGCTCGTAGCCCAGCACCTCAATGGCACCCGAGGCCATGTTGGCATTGACCGCGCCAGCCGGGCGAGGACGGACCTTACCGGTGATCTTGACCACGTATTCGCTGCGAACACGGTCAGCGGCAGCAAAGGACTCTGCGCGATCCGGGTCGAAAACAACCTGGGCCATGCCTTCACGGTCACGGATATCGAGGAAAATGACCCCGCCGTGGTCGCGGCGACGATGAACCCATCCGCAAAGGGTAATTTCCTGACCGTCCAGGCTCTCGTTCAGTTGGCCGCAATAATGGCTGCGCATCATGATGGTGGTTTCGCTTCTCGTGATTCGAATATTCGGTGGAGGCCGTGCTGGCCGCAAAGGGGCTTATAGTGCAAGACCCAAAGGGTGCAGTTCAACTCAATCGGACTTGTCGCCGCCAGCCAGGTTCTTTTTGGCCCCGGTTTTGAAGTCGGTTTCGTACCAGCCGGTGCCGCCCAGACGAAAGCCTGGCATGGACAGCAGCTTTTTAAGCTCCGGCGCCTGACAGGCCGGGCAGTCGGTCAGTGGCGCGTCGCTGATTTTTTGAATGGCTTCGAGCTGGTGATTGCAGGAAGCACACTGATAGTCATACATGGGCATGGGCGTGTCTCGACAACCTGAACGCCACGGCGCAAACCGCGCCTGACGGCAAAAAGCGAGATTATATATGGTTCAGGGGGGCTGTGCAGCCGTATGCCGCAACTGCTCGTCCCCCCGCTACTCTCACCGGCATGACCGCAAGGCTTCACGAGGCCTTGGCAGGATTGAGCAGGTGCACCACACAGACGACCCGGATAAGCCCACTGAAGTTCTTGACCCCGCCATAGCGCAGGTGCACCTCGCGGTCGACATACGAAAGAATCGCATTGACCGAACAATTGTTCGCCCCGGCAATACTCTCCAGGATTTTCCAATAGACCGCTTCCAATCGCAGGCAGGTTGCAAAACCATTCAACCTGACCGACTTTGAGCGCGGCAAGGCCAGCCCCATATTGAAATCTTCCTCAAAAGGGTCGATACCCGCCTTGTGCAGCCGTCCTGCTGCACTCACAACACGTTCAAATGCGCGAGACATAATTACACCATTCCTTTGGCAAACTATTCAAAAAGGCATTTCACTTAACCTGCACGACACCCCGTTATAAAACCGTAGGCCATTCGGTGCAGCCAGCAGATAGGCCTATTGATACGCGTAGGATGCATCCACAAAACACACGCGACTTCTTCACCCTTGTTCAAACCCGGAAAAAACAACCAGAAGACACATAAATAAGCCAGCCCCGACAGTGCTCCAACTAACTGTTTACCCCATGCCGCCCGGATAAACCTGAACGACAAACAGCCGACGCAAGCATTATCGACCCGACACAAACGACAAAGGCCCAGCCCCTGAAACCAAGGGCTGGGCCTCGCATTCGTCATGCCGGCACCCGAGCGGCGCCGTGCCGGAACGCTTTATTTATTTTCCAGCAAGGAGCGCAGCATCCACGCGGTTTTTTCGTGAACTTGCATGCGCTGGGTCAGCAGATCCGCGGTAGGCTCATCGCTTACTTTATCGAGCAATGGAAAAATCCCGCGAGCGGTGCGCACAACGGCCTCTTGACCTTGAACCAACTGCTTGATCATATTTTCAGCAGACGGAACACCCTCCTCTTCCTTGATCGAAGAAAGACGGGCATAGGTGGAATAAGTGCCCGGTGCCGGAAAGCCCAATGCACGAATACGCTCGGCAATGGAGTCAACGGCCAGGGCCAGTTCGTTGTACTGCTCTTCAAACATCAGATGCAGCGTGCGAAACATTGGCCCACTGACATTCCAGTGAAAATTGTGCGTTTTGAGGTAAAGCACATAAGTGTCTGACAACAGACGGGACAAACCTTCCACGATCGATTTGCGGTCTTCTTCGCTGATACCGATATCAATAGCCATATTCAACTCCTGTCTCGGATGGTTTTACCACGCGTTAACCGCCTCACTCTATCAAGACTTGGCGCCCGACGCAGCAAGGCGGGAGGTGGAAAGACCTGACGACTGACCCCAGACCTGATGCCGGTCAGCGCTGGCGACATGAGCCCGAACACCCTGAGTCGACCGTTCAAGCGGCTGATTTGAGTCGCTATCCAGTTTGCTGTTAAATAGACAGCGTGCCACGACTGCGGCTTTTCACGGCAGGCGTGGCATAGGCTGACTTTTTCTCTCACGCAGCGTGCACCTCCTTTATATAAGCGCGCGACGTGAATTCAGCTGTTCCTGTGATCCGCCTAACGTGAGTCATTCAAAATGTTAAAAATCGTCCACCTCCTGACGGGTGCAGCAGCCTTGCTGTTGTCCTTTATCCCTAGCTTGCGAACCGAAGCAATCCCTTACCTGCAAGAACCCGATGCGCTTTACCTGGCCTTGTTTGGCCTGCTCAACCTGACCCTCGCCCCCATGACGCAATATGCCAGCCGCGGCGCGCGTCGCCACCTGCAAAGCCTTGCCAGCATCCTGCTGATCCTGGCCGTTGTACTGCAGACCCTGACGCTGCTTGCACGCCCGGAAATTGGCGGGCAACCGGCAATCCTCTTCAGCCTGCTGTGCGCCGTAGCCGCAACCCTGCTGCACGTGTTTGTCAGCCTGTACAACCCTCGCCCACGCATCAGCCCGGCGTCGTCGACCGACTACGACATGAGCAAGCGCGATACGGGCACCGTGAAGTGGTTCAACACCTCCAAAGGCTTTGGCTTTATCTCCCGGGATTCGGGCGATGACATTTTTGTCCACTTCCGCGCCATTCGCGGCGAGGGCCACCGGGTCCTGGTCGAAGGCCAGCGCGTCGAGTTTTCGGTCATGAACCGGGACAAGGGCCTGCAAGCTGAAGATGTGATCGCCGCCGCTCCTCGGCGCTGATCCCACCGCATGAAAAAGCCCGCAGCTCGCGGGCTTTTTCATGCGGCAACGAAAGGCGCTCCCCTGCGCGTTAATAATGCGGCGGTGGCACATCCTCTCCTTCGATCTGAAACTGACCCTGCATTTCCTCGTGACGCTTGATCAACGCTGCCATTTGCAGCTGCAGACGATCAACCAGCCGTTGCTGCTCGACAAGTACATCGTTGAGCGTTTGCAGGGTGTCGTCCTGAAACGCCAGGCGACTTTCCAGCTCTGTGACGCGCGCTTCCAGACTCATGATTCAACCCTCCACGAACTTGAAGTCCTCAACCCCGCTGAGCAGCGGCCTCAGCCGCTCACGAATGGCGACAACCTGCTCATCCGAATATGGCACCGCTGGATGACGCCCCCAAACAGGGTCCGGCCAGGCAATATCGTCGCGCTTTCGTACTATTACATGCATATGTAACTGGCTGACTACATTCCCCAGGGTTGCGACGTTCATCTTGTCAGCACTGAACTCATCCTTCAGGATTTCAGCCAACACTGTAGTCTCTTTCCACAACTGCAACTGGTCCGCGCCATTAAGCTGGAACACTTCGCTGACACCGGCCAGGCGAGGCACAAGAATAAACCAGGGGTAGTTCGCATCCCGGGACAACAGCAACTGACAGAGGGGGAAGTCCCCGAGTGGCAAGGTATCTTGTTGAAGGCGCGAATCGAGTACGAACACCGAAAATCTCCCGAACAGCAAATAAATAAGCAGCGTTCAACCCCTGAGGGCTACTGCGCGTAACTCAGGATACCCGCGAACGCAGCGACTGGCACTTGCAAGCACGCATCCAGGGAAAAAATCAAAGGGCCGCGCCAACCTCGTCCCGGCGATGCCCTCGCGCACGGCAAAAAGAGCACGCCAACCAACCTCCAGGTGACTGCCTGGTCACTTTCAGCCGTACACCTGCACTCCCCTCCCAAGCCCCAAACCAGTGCAACTTGACGCAAAAGACAGGTACTAGAGCGGGCGGAGTGTAACCGGCCGCCGAAAAAAGCAGCCTGAACGCTACTTTTTTGCACCAAAACAAGGCTGAAACCGCTCGACGACCCCGCCAGCCATCCGCCAACTACCCAAATCAGTGTTCGAGAAGGTAACGCTCAAGCCGCCAGCGCCCAGCCAGCCTTATCGCCGGACTGTCGTCAAGAGCAAACAAAAAGTTCTTAGGCCCCAATGTTTTCGGGGGTTTTGTCAGAAAACACGATCAAAAGTGAAAATTTTGTGAACCGTGCGACCTTTTGTGCACGGTTGTTGCATTGATACACCCATAGTCGGCAAGACCCGTTTGGACACGGCGAACTGCGACAAATAACAACAGCGGTATGGGGTGACCATGGAGTTTTCAGTGAGGGCCTAGATCGACTTTTTCTATGCTTAAACCTTTGAAAACAGCGCTGGCGTTTTAACGGCCCGGCTCCGCCTGGTCGAATTTGCGACATGGACACAACTTTTTGCGACATGGTCGCAAAGAAGCTGAAAGGATTGTTTTGCAAGTATCGCCAACATTGGTCAGCGTGATATAAGTTTGCGCCGACACAAAAAGAAAGAGCCGCCCAGATAAAAACACAGGTGGGACGGCAGTACTCTTCCTAAAAAACCAAAGGAGCAAATCACGATGCGCGTGATGAAGTGGAGCATGATCGCCCTCGCCGTAGCTGCAGCAACCGGCACTCAAATGGCTAGCGCCTCCAGCCAGTCCGAATCGAAGGGCTTTGTTGACGACAGCACCTTCAACGTCACTACCCGTGCGCTTTATTTCAGCCGCGACTTCCGCAACAACGCACCTGGTTCGCGGAGCTACACTCGCGAAACCGGCCTGGGCTTCAACGCTCTATACCAATCCGGCTTTACCCAAGGCACCGTAGGCTTCGGCGTTGACGCCATCGGCCTGCTGGGCGTGAAACTGGACAGCGGTCGCGGCCGCAACGGCACTGGCCTGTTCCCCACTGGTTCCGACGGCCGCTCGCAAGACGAGTACTCCGAAGCTGGCGGCGCGGTCAAAATGCGTATCTCCGACACCGTCCTGAAGGCCGGCGACCAGTACACCACCGTGCCTGTTTTCGCCACTGACGACAGCCGCCTGCTGCCAGAAGTTGCTGAAGGCGTGTCGCTGAACAGCAAGGAAATCAATGGCCTGGAGCTGAACGCCGGTCACTTCACCGCGATCAACGCTCAAAATCAGACCTTCCATGACAGCCTGGGCCTGACCAAGACTGACTTCGTCGGTGGCACCTACGCCATCACCGACAGCCTGAGCGCCAGCCTGTACTACGCAGAAACCGAAGACTTCTGGAAAAAGTGGTATACCAACGTCAACTACGCCCTGCCTCTGGGTGAAGGTACTGGCCTGGTGTTTGACTTCAACCTCTACAACACCAAGAGCGATGGCACTACCAACTACGCGGCGTTCGACGGCGACGAGCTGGACAACAACGCGTACAGCCTGTCGGCAGCCTATACCTTCCTGACCGCTCACACCTTCACCCTGGCTTACCAGAAAGTGCAAGGCGACGGCGACTACGGTTATGGCGTAGACGGCGGCGGCACCATCTTCCTGGCCAACTCCATCGCTCGTTCCGACTTCAACGCTGAAAACGAGAAGTCGTACCAGGTTCGTTATGACCTGAACATGGCAAGCTTCGGCATTCCTGGCCTGAGCTTCATGACTCGCTATGTCAAAGGTACCGACGCACACGTTGCCGGCACCGACAACGGTAAGGAATGGGAACGCGATATCGAAGCCAAATACGTCTTCCAGGAAGGCCCTGCCAAGGACCTGAGCCTGCGCATTCGTCAAGCGACCTACCGCTCGTCCGATGGCGTTTACTACGGCTCGCCTTCGATCGACGAACTGCGCCTGATCGCTCAGTACCCACTGAACATCCTGTAATACGGAAATCAGTGCGTCGCAACACCCTGAAAAGCCCGGCTCTGCCGGGCTTTTCCTTTATATAAGGGAAATGAGCTGACGCGTTGGGGCACCGCAAGCCCGCGCACGCCTGTACGCAACCGGATCACCACCGTACAATGCCGGGTCATTTCAGTCTTCAGCAACCGACAACGGCCAACCATGCGCACCAGTCAATATTTGCTCGCCACTCAGAAAGAAACCCCTTCCGACGCGGTCGTCATCAGCCACCAGCTCATGCTGCGGGCAGGCATGATCCGTAAACTTGCATCCGGTCTTTACACCTGGCTGCCGATGGGCCTTCGGGTGATGCGCAAGGTAGAGGCTGTCGTTCGCGAAGAAATGAACGCCGCCGGAGCCCTTGAAGTATTGATGCCTGGCATCCAGCCTGCCGAACTCTGGCAGGAGTCCGGCCGCTGGGAGCAGTACGGCCCGGAACTGCTGCGCATGAAGGATCGCCACGACCGCGATTTCTGCGCTGGCCCTACCCACGAAGAAGTCATCACTGATCTGGCGCGCAACGAGCTGAACAGCTACAAGCAGCTGCCCATCAACATGTACCAGATCCAGACCAAATTCCGTGACGAAATTCGCCCACGCTTCGGTCTGATGCGCGGACGCGAGTTCATCATGAAGGATGCCTATTCCTTCCACGTTGACCAGGCATCCCTGCAAGTCACCTATGACCGCATGCACCAGGCGTACTGCAACGTGTTCAGCCGCCTGGGCCTGAATTTCCGCCCCGTCCAGGCCGACACCGGTTCCATCGGCGG
This sequence comes from Pseudomonas sp. R5(2019), assembly GCF_009905435.1. Lineage (GTDB taxonomy): Bacteria > Pseudomonadota > Gammaproteobacteria > Pseudomonadales > Pseudomonadaceae > Aquipseudomonas. Next base: position 8,071 of record NZ_JAAAMT010000016.1, on the reverse strand, counting down.
TACCGGCTCCCACGAGTTCCACGTACTGGCCGACTCCGGTGAAGACGACATCGCTTTCAGCGATACCTCCGACTACGCCGCCAACATCGAGAAAGCCGAAGCGCTGCCACGTGAAACTTCGCGCCCCGCCGCCACTGAAGAGCTGCGTCTGATCGATACGCCTGACGCCAAGACCATTGCCCAGTTGGTGGAAGGCTACGGTCTGCCGATCGAGAAAACCATCAAGACCCTGGTCGTGCACGCTGCCGAAGAAGGCAAGCTGATCGCCCTGATCATTCGTGGCGACCACGAACTAAACGAAATCAAGGCCGCCAACCTGGAACAAGTTGCCAACCCGCTGGTCATGGCCTCCGAAGCCGAACTGCGCACCGCCATCGGTGCTGGCGCAGGCTCCCTTGGCCCGCTGAACCTGCCACTGCCATGCATCATCGACCGTTCCGTTGAACTGATGAGCGACTTCGCCATTGGCGCCAACATCGACGACAAGCACTACTTCGGCGTCAACTGGGAGCGCGACCTGCCGGTTCCGGCCGTTGCCGACCTGCGTAACGTGGTCGAAGGTGACCCGAGCCCGGACGGCCAGGGCACGCTGGTCATCAAGCGCGGCATTGAAGTCGGCCACATCTTCCAGTTGGGCACCAAGTACAGCGAAGCAATGAAGTGCCAGGTGCTGGGCGAGAACGGCAAGCCGGTTACCCTGACCATGGGTTGCTACGGCATTGGTGTCTCGCGCGTCGTTGCCGCGGCCATCGAACAGAATTACGACGAAGGTGGCATTATCTGGAGCGACACCCTTGCACCGTTCCAGATCGCTCTGGTTCCTCTGCGCTACGAGACCGACGTGGTTCGCGAAGCCACTGACAAGCTCTATGCAGAACTGACGGCTGCCGGCTTCGAAGTCCTGCTGGATGACCGTGACAAGAAGACCAGCCCTGGCATCAAGTTCGCCGACATGGAACTGATCGGTATCCCGCATCGCATCGTTGTCAGCGATCGCACCCTGGCCGAAGGCAATCTTGAATACAAGAGCCGTACCGAAGGCGAAGCGCACGCCGTGCCGATCGCCGAGGTACTGTCGTTCCTGCAAGCCCGTATTCGTCGCTGATTACTATCAAGAGCAATCATGTTCAAGCGAAGTAGCATTCACCTCGGGGGCGTCGTACTGTGCGGCGCCATGCTTCTGGGCGGTTGTGCCAACCAGATGTCCCAGCGCAGCGAGCACGAGGACCGTGTCGAGCGCAAACTGCTCGACCATAGCCTGCAGATCGATGTTGGTGAGCCCAAGGTCCTTGAGCTGCCGCAGCGCCGGGTTCGAATTCACGAACAGAAAACCTTCGAAGTGACCGAGTTCGAAGTCACCCGACACTACGATCGCTACACCCCCTACCAGGCCTGGCGGGAAATCTACGAGATTCCGCTGGGTGCGGTCGCGGTGGTGGCCGGTATCGGCGCCAACGTGGTCAACGTGTTGGCGCTTGGCACCCTGCCTGACAGCATCACCCGTGACTGGCTGGGCTATGGCTTTGCCGGGCTCAACCCGTTCATGAACGCGCAGTCCAATGGTCGCGCCCAGCAAAACCTGGCCGGTATCGATGAAACCCAACGGGACAAACGTCGCGAATACACCAGCCTGCCGTGGAGCGAGCGCCCGGTTGAAGTCCAGGCTGGCAAGAAGACTTACGAGTTGAGCACCGATCGCAACGGGGTACTGCGCTTGAACCTGCTGGACAGCCCGTTCTCGGAACAGGACCTGACCCGCGTTGGCACATTGCACTTGCGTATCAACGATGAAGACGAGACGACCCACGCCGATGCCAGCCTGCTCTTGAGCGGCCAACTGCGCAGCAAGCTGGTCGAAGCGCATGCGCTGATTTTCGATGACCTGGAAGACGACGATGTCGGCCAATGGGTTCACCGGGTCAAGCGCCTGTCTGAACTGGGAATGGAAGAAGAAGCCAGCGAACTGGAACAGAGCCTGATCGAGCTGACTCGCAACGACCCGGAACTTCAACAGGAGTTTCTCAAGTCGCTGACCAAGAACGCCGGTCGACTGGTTGCCGACCCCGGCGCCTGAAACTGAACAGCCTGTACCGTGATCGCAGTGCAGGCTGATCTATCGCTCGAACAACTCCAGTTGTTCATGAGCCCCGCGCAGATCCTGCAAACGCACGCCAATCCCCAGCAAGCGAACCGGCTTGTCGCCCCGCGCAAACGCCTGGGTCAACAACTGCTGATAGCTCTCAAGATCACGCCCTGCTCCCGCCTGCTCCAGTGTTGTCTGGGTAAAGTCATGGAACTTCACTTTGACGAAAGGCTTGCCTGGACGATAACTGTCATCGATACGCGCCATTCGCCCAACCAGCGACGCCATCAACTCAGGCAACCTCGCAAGGCAACTGGCAAGGTCAGGCAAATCGGTGTCATAGGTGTTCTCGACGCTGACGGACTGGCGACGGTTATCGTTCTGCACCGGGCGATCATCGATTCCGCGCGCCAGGCTCCAGAGCCGCTCGCCAAAGCTGCCAAACTCCCGCACCAACGCCAGTTTGGCCCAGTCGCGCAAATCGCTGCAGGTCAAAATACCCAGACGACCCAGCTTGTCGGCAGTTACCTTACCGACGCCATGAAGCTTGCTCACGGGCAAGGTCGCCACAAAGTCCTCGACCTCGTTCGGCGTGATGACGAAAAGCCCATTGGGCTTGCGCCAGTCACTGGCAATCTTGGCCAGGAATTTATTGGGCGCCACGCCCGCCGAGACGGTGATGTGCAGTCGCTGGGCGACCTTTCGCCGGATATCTTCGGCAATGCGGGTGGCGCTACCGGAAAAGTGGGGGCTCTGGGAGACGTCCAGATACGCCTCATCCAACGACAGCGGCTCGATCAGGTCGGTGTAATCACGAAAGATGCCCTGGATTTCCCGAGAGACCTCTTTATAGACGTCCATCCTCGGCTTGACGATCAACAAGTCCGGGCACAGTTTGAGCGCATGGCCGGACGCCATCGCGGAGCGAACCCCGAACGCCCTCGCCTCGTAATTACAAGTCGCAATCACCCCGCGCCGATCCGCCGACCCACCCACCGCCATGGGCCGGCCGGCAAGCGTTGGGTTGTCACGCATTTCGATAGCCGCGTAGAAGCAATCGCAGTCGACATGAATGATTTTGCGTTGGGTCATGGCTGGCCGTGGCATATATAGAAGAGAAATCTGACGCAGTATCTCATCGCCCCCTACCCGGCTTACAGCAACGCAGCGGGTTTTCTCTGCAAGCAGCGAATAAATTCGACCGCACAAAAACCACCTATCTGCCCTGAAAGGCCCGGCGCACCTGTCTTGCCGGGCAACAAGACGTCGCTAAGCATCTGAACAAAAAAGAATTTCTCGAAATTAGCATTTGACACAAGCGCTGAACGCTGTAGAATTCGACCACACAGACGCGGGATGGAGCAGTCTGGTAGCTCGTCGGGCTCATAACCCGAAGGTCGTCGGTTCAAATCCGGCTCCCGCAACCAGTTATACGAGAAAGGCCACTTGAAAAAGTGGCCTTTTTTCGTTGCGCGCTATATGACCGCCAGCGATTAATTTATTCAATTTCGTTATTAATCATTGACATGGCATTCGATGTCTATAGAATACGCCCCACAGACGCGGGATGGAGCAGTCTGGTAGCTCGTCGGGCTCATAACCCGAAGGTCGTCGGTTCAAATCCGGCTCCCGCAACCAGTTATACGAGAAAGGCCACTTGAAAAAGTGGCCTTTTTTCGTTGTGTCGAAAAAACTCACCTAGGCTTTCCAGCCAAGACTTGCGGCTTTATGAATATTTTTCCATGGAGACCGCCTGCCATCGCCTAGCTATCACCATGCAGGTAACATCCGGAATCATTTTTTCAGAGGGATTGGTAACGTGGCTGGATGTTTCCATCCTTGGGCGCACAATCCCAGAGGTTATTGATGCGCTCGCAATTGCCTGATGCAGAAGCTCCCGTGACTGCCCCACCCTCCCTGAACCCCAAGCGCCTGCGCTGGCTGGAACTGCTGAGCCAGTATCGCCAGCCTATCGGGCTGGCCGTGACCCTGCTGTTGTTTGGCATCGCCCTGATTGCCTGTCGACACATGCTCAGCGAGCTGGACATCTACGCCCTGCACGACTCACTGCTCAACGTCCCGCTGCCTTCGCTCGCAGGCGCGTTTGCAGCAGCTGTCGCAGGCTTTGTGATCCTGCTGGGTTACGAATGGTCGGCCAGCCGTTATGCCAATGTTCAACTGGCGCCCAGGACACTCGCCATGGGCGGCTTTACCGCATTTGCCATCGGCAACGCCATTGGCCTGTCGTTGCTTTCCGGCGGCTCGGTTCGTTACCGCCTGTATGCGCGCCATGGCGTCGGTGCCGGCGAAGTCGCACGCATGACGCTGTTCGCCAGCCTCTCGCTGGGTTGCGCCTTGCCACCGTTGGCCGCGCTTGCCACCTTGAGCGACTTGCAAGCCGCCTCGACCGCCTTGGGCATCGCGCCAGCATTGTTGGCCGGCGTGTCCGTTGCCGTACTGGCCCTGAGCGTCCTGCTGGGCTATGGCATCTACCGCCGACGCCTGCCGGAACAACCGCTGGCCGATAACCTGCTGGTCAAGATCGGCCGCCGCACGCTGCGCCTGCCGGGTCTGCGCCTGACCCTGCTGCAGCTGGTGATCACCGCGCTTGACGTCGCGGCGGCAGCCACTGTCCTGTATTTGCTGCTGCCCGAAACCCCACCTTTCGCGACCTTCTTGCTGGTCTATCTGCTGGCCCTGGCCGCAGGCGTACTCAGCCATGTCCCCGGTGGCGTGGGTGTGTTCGAGGCGATCCTGCTGGCCGCCTTCGCCAATCAACTGGGCGCCGCGCCGCTGGCCGCCGCCCTGCTGCTCTATCGCCTCTTTTATGTGCTGCTGCCACTGCTGCTGGCTTGCATCATCCTGCTGGGTAATGAAGCCAAGCGCTTTCTGTTCGCCCGCCAAGCCATTCGCGTGGCCTCGGGGCTTGCAGCACCGGTACTAGCGGTGCTGGTCTTTCTGTCTGGCGTGGTGCTGCTGTTTTCCGGGGTAACCCCCGAAATCGACACACGCCTGGAGCACTTGGGCTTTCTGATTCCGCATCGGCTGATCGATGCCTCGCACTTTGGTGCCAGCCTGATCGGCGTGCTGTGCCTACTGCTGGCCCAAGGCCTGCGTCGGCGCCTGTCGGCCGCCTGGATCCTCACCACCGTACTGCTGCTCGCCGGCGCGCTGCTGTCACTGCTCAAGGGCTTCGACTGGGAAGAAGCCAGCCTGCTGACATTGACCGCGTGCCTGCTGGCTGTCTTCCGCCGCTCGTTCTATCGCCCCAGCCGGTTGATGGAGCTGCCCTTCTCGCCGATCTATCTGGTGGCCAGTGCCTGCGTGGTTGGGGCCTCGATCTGGCTGCTGCTGTTTGCCTATCAGGATGTGCCTTACAGCCATCAGTTGTGGTGGCAGTTCACCCTCGATGCGGATGCCCCTCGCGGTTTGCGCTCCGCCTTGGGCAGCGCGGTGCTGCTGGTGATCGTTTCGCTGACGTGGCTGCTGCGCACGGCACGCCCGGTCATCCACCTGCCGAACCAGGACGAGCTGGATAAAGCGGTCAAAGTGCTGATGGCTTCGGACCAGCCCGACGGTGGCCTGGCACTGACCGGTGACAAGGCGCTGCTGTTTCACCCCGATGACAATGCCTACCTGATGTATGCCCGCCGTGGCCGCAGCCTGGTGGCCCTGTACGACCCGATCGGACCGGCACAGCAACGGGCCGAGATGATCTGGCAGTTCCGCGACCTGTGCGACATCCATCATGCCCGCCCGGTGTTCTACCAGGTTCGCGCGGAAAACCTGCCGTTCTACATGGATATTGGCCTGACCGCGATCAAGCTGGGCGAGGAAGCCCGGGTGGATCTCAAGCGCTTTGACCTTGAAGCCAAGGGCAAGGAGATGAAAGACCTGCGCTACACCTGGAACCGGGGTGAGCGCGACGGCCTGAGCCTGGAGATCCACGAACCCGACCAGGCGCCGCTCGATGAGCTCAAAGTGATTTCCGATGCCTGGCTGACCGGCAAGAATGTGCGTGAAAAAGGCTTCTCGCTCGGCAGGTTCAGCCCCGAATACCTGCAGCATTTCCGCATTGCGATTATCCGTTTCGAAGGCCGCCCCGTGGCGTTCGCCAACCTGCTCGAGACCCACAGCCATGAACTGGCCAGCCTCGACCTGATGCGCGCTCACCCCGAGGCGCCGAAGCTGACCATGGAGTTCATGATGGTCGCTTTGATCCAGCATTATAAAAACCATGGATATGCACGCTTCAGTCTGGGCATGGTGCCACTTTCAGGCCTGCAACCCCGGCGCGGCGCACCGATTACCCAGCGATTGGGTTCGATGGTGTTCCGCCGCGGCGAACAGCTCTATAACTTCCAGGGCTTGCGCCGCTTCAAAGACAAATTCCAGCCTGACTGGGAACCCCGTTATATGGCAGTGCCCGCCGGACTCGATCCGCTGGTGGCGCTCGCCGACACTGCCGCGCTGATTGCAGGCGGCCTGACTGGATTGGTGAAACGCTGATGATTCAACGCTACTGGCGACATTTACTGGCAACAGTGATCGTGCTGTTGCTGTCCTGCGGCGCTGCCTTTTGGGTCTGGACCCGCCCTGCCCCGCCGGCCTCTTTGCAAACCCTGACACAAGCGGACGGCAGCGCAATGACGCGCGTCGTGCCGGGCACCAGGATCAAGGCACGGGTAGCCCTGGCCGTACCGGCCGAAGACGCCCTTAACCCCAAGCAACTGTTGAACCTGAGCCAAAGCGGTTCGGCACAGATCGTTCAGGTGATCCTGCCCAAGGATGACTGCACCCTGCAGCAGCAAGCCCTGCAAGGCGCCCTCAAGCAACTGGACGGTCCCGCTACCATCGTGGCCGGCATTGGCCCGGGTGCGGCGCAGGCCTGGAACTGGCTCGCCAACCAGAACGACGACAAGGCCCAGGCCGTCTCGGTCGGTTTCAGCCTCGAACAACCCGGTTGCACCACCGCACTGCCCAAATCCGCCGCCCACGGCCACTGGACCGTTGCCTGGAACGACAACCCGGACGACCCGAGCGCAGCCTTTGTCCGCGATCAGCCAAATGCCGAAACCAGCATCAGCGACTACGACATCCATCTGCCCCAGGTCCTGCAATCCCAACTGAACAAGCTGCTGGTGGGCGAACAGGGCGATGCAGTGAAGATCCCGGTGGTCGAAGTGCCGGCCGGACAAACCACCGACACCGTGACCCTGTTCCTGTCGGGCGACGGCGGCTGGCGTGATCTGGATCGTGACGTGGCCGGTGAAATGGCGAAACTGGGCTATCCGGTCGTCGGCATCGACACCCTGCGCTACTACTGGCAGCACAAGACGCCGGAAGAAAGCGCCGCCGACCTGGTGGAGCTGATGCATCACTACCGGCAAAAATGGGGCACCAGGCGCTTCGTGCTGGCCGGCTATTCCTTCGGCGCCGACGTGCTGCCGGCCATCTACAACCGCCTGCCCGCCGATGCGCAAGAGCGCGTCGATGCCGTGGTTCTGCTGGCCTTCGCCCGCAGTGGCAGCTTCGAGATTGAAGTGCAAGGCTGGCTGGGCAACGCCGGCAAGGAAGCACCGACCGGCCCTGAAATGGCGAAAATGCCGGGCGCCAAGGTACTGTGTGTCTACGGCGAAGAAGAGACCGACGAAAGCGGCTGCACCGACACCACCGCGGTAGGCGAAAAACTGAAATTGCCCGGTGGCCATCACTTCGATGAAGACTACCCGGCACTGGCCAAGCGCATGATCGACGGCATTGAGAAACGCCAGGGAAAGACTGAAGTGGCCAAGGACTAAGGCCTCGCCACAACCTTAAGGTCTTCATCGCGGCGGTGCGGCGTCCCGGCAAGCCCCAATGCCAGTGTAGGAGCGGACCTGGCCGCGATGGGCCGCGCAGCGGCCCCTGAGGCCATTGGCATCTGCGATTGAGCCAGCAAGTGCAGATGATTTCAGAATCGCCGGGGCCGCTGCGCAGCCCATCGCG